>JAHBYV010000016.1 GCA_019635795.1 Rhizobiaceae bacterium | reverse complement strand
TGCCGACAAGGCTCTTGGAACCGGGGCCTGTCCTACTTGGGGGTTGGCGGTTCCGACTATCTGCCTCAGACAACAGCGGGTGAGTATGCCCGGACTATCGGGGAATTCGCTCCTTCGGCGGTCTTGGGCCGGGAAGGCTATTCAGAAGGGCGTTCAGGCGGTTGTTCCCCCGATTGCCTCTTAGACGGCAGGTCAACTGACAGAAGACACTGCGTGGAACCATACGACCGGATAGTGGGCGCTCTCACCGGGAGTATGGCGGCAAGCAAGCTCATGTCGCCTTAAGGGCGGGCAGGAGGCCTACAAATCTATCGTGAACACTCAGAACCAAGCCCGCAGGCTCGCTGTTGCTCGCGCGCCTCTGCAGAGATCAATAGGCGCTCAAACAGGTGTGCCAAGCAAGAATTCCCGCTCCAACGCTGGCGGCAAACCAGTTGTCAGTCCATTGCCAGTAAACGTTGCCGTAAAGAACGGCGACCACAACAATCAGTTGGTATAGTTTTCAAGAGAACAGGTGCGTGCCGTTACCACTAGAAGTGGGCAGGTCATAGTGCGAAAGGATCATCCTTTGCGTTACGCGGTGCCGTCCCATCAAAAGGATCGTTTTTAGTAACAGGAGGGTCGGTATTCGACGGCCCGACCACGAGCTTTTGGCACTCAACCACTGCGCCGCCGGCAGAAGCTGACCCCTTTAGAGACAATCTGGCAATTTCATTGTTGTTGTATGTCACCGAGATCCTGTGCTTCCTCATAAACTCCGTGAAGAACACCGCAGCGTTCGTACCTGCAAAAAGGTAGGGTATACCACCGATCTTGCCCCCAGTTGCCGTCGCGTTCCAAGGCTTCTCTTGATCCATCTGTATAATGATGTCATAATCTTTTCCTTGCTCAATAGAGCGCCATTTTTCGTTGCCAAAAGCAACATACGCTGCGGCCGCAGAGTTCTTGGCATTAAACCCAATGCGAATATACGTACCTTCGTCAAAGAATGTCGTCGCAAAGCAAGCATTTCCGTTGGTTCTATCGGAATAGATATACCAGCCGGCAACCTCCTTATAGAAAACAACTTCATTGTTCTGAGCCGCTACCGGACTTCCAAGCAACGCTAACCAAACAACGAGTACAACGCGTGGCCAAGTTCTCATAGTTGAATAATGCCTTACTCGCTTAAGTAACGCAATTCCCCCGGTTCTAAGCCTTTACGGTGACAGGACGCGCCTTGTCGGGACAGTTCCCGCGACACAAAGACGGGAATTCCAGAAATGGCGTGCAACGGTGCAGGCGAATACGGTTTCGCCATCCAACTATGAGGCAATAGCAAGTGAACCTATTCTTGCGACACAGGACGATCCCTGTGAGCTTCTATGTGTCAAATAGAGGTGTTCTAGATAGCCTCCCATTTCGCTAGTGCTTTTTCTGCGGCAACCCTATCGTCGCGAATACGTATTACCGTTTGGCGTGAAAGTCCTGTTGTCTTGGCTACCGCCGACGCGCCAGCGCCGTTGCCAAGCATGCCAACAACCATTTCAAAAGTTTCTCTATTGTAGCTTGGTTTCTTACCACGATACCGCATTTCATCTCCGCGCCTCGCTTCAATTCCCGCCCGTTGCGCGGCCTTCGTCGCTTCCGCCTGTGCTTCCGCAGTCGCCGCCATAAAAGCTATCAACGCATCCCTCACGGCTTGCTGCACAGGGTCTCTGGTCGCACCGTCAAACGTCATATTGTTTATGACTGTGCGAACTATGACCCCTTGCCGCATGAAATGCCTAATCGTGTCCGTCACATCTTGATAGTTACGCCCCAGCCTATCCACCCAGCGCACAACAAGCGTATCGCCACGCCGGAGCTTGTCGTAAAGCCGCTTTCCTTGCGGGCGGTCCTGTAGGCGAGTGCTGACACCTGACACGCCTTCGTCGCAAACCACTTCATCAATCATGAAGCCCATCGCTTCGGCTTGCGTGCGTTGATGCGCGGCGTTCTGGTCTAGCGTCGAAACTCGTGCATAGAGAATGACAGACATGTAACCCTCCAAGTGTCCGAATGGGTAATGTCCGTATAAAATATTGTCCGTTGATCGAAGTCAACCCTTACGGACAATATTTTGTGCAGTCTTTTGTCTGTCCGCAAAGGTATACCCCAAAGGACGCCCTTGCCCTTAGTGCGCGTTTGTGAAATCGCCAAAGTTCAGCCTGTAGCGGAAGGGGCTGTCTGGGTTGATTTTCGTGTCGGGGAGAAGCTGAATTTGTGCGGAGGGGTGAAGATTGTGATGACACGATACGACTATAATTTGCTCCGCGTAGTCGAGAATGAAGCCTTGCCATTGTTCTAGTGTCGCAATGATTGGAATGAAGGGTTCATCGCCTTCCTTTGTTCGTTGCCATTTTGGTTCTTCAACCTTGCCATTAACAATGACGAAGTTGCGGATTTTCAGCACGCCCGATTTGGATTTGGGGTCGTTCTTGTGTTCTGCCGCGTTTCGCCATTTTAGGATTTCTCCGATCTGCGTTTCTCCAAACTGAAGAGTTGTAGCAATAGGAGAGTTCGCACCGTATCTAGAAACCGCCCAAGCGGTAGCAGCAGCTTTATCATTGTTAGGCCAAAGAGCCTTTGCGTCGAGTGGGAATTGGTCTGTGTGGAAAAAGGTGGCTAAAACCTTGGCTACAGAATGAAAGCAATGCTTAGCGGAAAAAAGAAACTGTTCTGCGTGCCCCTCAATTCCGATTGCCCAAGGTAGGGCAGCTACACCGTTGCGCCTTTCAGCAATGAAGCGTTCGATGCTTTGCGCTACGCTTTCTTTCGCAGCTTCTACATGTTGACCGCAATGCACCACGACTTGTGCACATTCCATTATGCATTCTGAAAGTTTCTCGTTCCTGCCCAACAACCCCGGTTGCAACTCAAGAAATTGCATCATTGTTCGGGCGAAAGCTGGGTGTGATGCTCCGTAGTGGGCGATCTTTTGAAATACAAACCTCCCTTTGTTCATTCAATAGTCCTTCCAATTACTACGCGTATCATTTCGTATCGAATACCCCCCCGCCACCACCCCCCACGGGGGCAGTAATAATAATCACCACCTGCGCGGAAAAAATCATTCAAAATTTCCAGCAGTTTAACCCAAAAACTTGTTTTGAAAACAACGGCTTGTGAAAGTCTAAATTGACGCATCCCAGTGCGTGAATCATGCTCCGCGCCATAATCACGCAAACAGGAGCAACCAGAATGACCCTCGCAAATCTCATTGAAGCCCATAAAGTCGCCTGTGCCGCGATCAACGGCGAAGATTTCGCCAGCACGGAAGCTGTCAGGACCGAACGCGCTATCGCCCGTGCGTTCATCCAGCACCGACCAACCACGCTGGACGAGGTTCGCGCGAAAGCCGCCTATGCTTCCGGCGAAGCTCTGACAGCCGCTGACAGGGAGCAAGTCTTAAAGTCGCTAGCGGCGTGACAGCAAGGCGCGCACAACCATAATCAAGAACCAACCCCCCCGTGCGCCGACAAGCCCAGAACCCCGCCCATCGCGGCGGGGTATTGCTATTTCTGCCTGTCGATAAGCCAGATATGCAGGAGATGCGCTGCGACAAAGACAATGCCAATAACAGCGAGCGCAAAAGCGTCCCCGCCTGTCCGCGATGACACAGCGAACAGTACCGCCACTGCGAGTATTGGTGTGAAGGAAAGCGCAAGGACGCGCGGTGCCGTCCAATTGACGTTGCCTTTAAGGCTCCATGCATCGGCAAGCGGTCGCGGCTGGAAAATCTTCGGTTTGCGACAACTGACGCGCACGCCAGAACCACCAGAAAACTGCGATCACCAAAAGGCAGACCAAGGGCACGTCAATCTCCATCCAAGCGTATTGGTTCCCCATGTCATGAACGATCATTGATTCGCTCATCATGAAACCGTCACCAAGCACAGACAGATGCGCTGTCGTTTGACCAGCACGCTTCCTTACGTGTGAGAGTGCCTAGATTATCATGGGCATGTCCCTGATACGCCCCGCCGTTCCAGTACCCTTGTGCGACGCCGGGGCGTTCGACTTGCACCTGTGCGAAACTACTGCCGTTTAATGACATGATCTGAAACGACCCGTCGCGGCCAATTGGCGAGAACATACAGGTTCCACGAATAACGTCGCGTCCGTCAATAAACAACAGACATTCCGCACGCCTACCTTGTGCTTCGGCATCGGGCACGGAGGGTGCCAATGCCGCTGTGAACAGCAAGACAACAGCGCTAAGCCAAACATCAAAGATAAACTTCATAACACCCCCAAATGCTTAAATTGTAACGTCCGTGCCAACGCTCCTTTTCCATTTCTGCAAGTAGCATCGTGAAATGACAAGGCGGAGCATCAATCGAAGGGTGTTCATAAAGGGTGTTGTCGCCTTTGGCGCAGCAGGCACGTGTGTCGTTGGCCCTGCCAACGCCCGACGCAGGCGCTCACGCAACGACTTTGGAAGCGAAAGCGACCGCACTTATTACCGCCCCACGGGCTTCGGTATCTGGCATCCCCGCAGGCGGCAAGGATGGGGCTTGCCCGCTTTGCTCACCGTAGCTGCCATTGGCCTTGCGTTTGTTCTTGCCGCGATGCGCTTCTGCTGGTTGCGGCGGATTGTGGTCGGCGCTTTCGGCTCGGAGCGGGAATGGCGCAAACGCTCGCACACGGTGCGCTCACGGCGGTTGATACCTCGAAAGAGGTAGATTGCGGCGAACAGCGCCGAAACATTTCGCAGTGCTGTTACAAACACAGGATGAACATGAATCCAATTGCTGACATTGCCTGACAGGCAAGGGGCTGGCGGGGTTTCTGATAATCCTGCTAATAGCTGTTACGCCGTGTCGGGATGCACGACGAAGGGGAGGGAAGGAATGCCATTGCTGAAATTCAGGCACGCGAGCCTAACACTTGCGCTCGCCCTTGCCGGTTGCGTGTCGCAAGGAGATACAATCCAAGGGCCAAGCGGCGCAACTATACAGGAGGCAAAATGCAACGGCTCGCCCAATGTCTGTCTTAAAAAAGCGGCAGCGACGTGCAGCGGGCCATATCAGGTAATCGACAGTTCCAGCAATGCGGGCGGTGCAGTGGCGGACGTGCTGCCTGGACCCTTCACGTGGTATCGCATGACCTACCAGTGCGGGCCGTCTGATGGCCGAATGCCATCTTTCCCGTTCCGGGGGCCGCAATATGTCATGCCGACGGTATCGACTACTACATGCAATCGCTTTGGCAACAGCGTCACGTGCAATTCCTATTGATGGGTACAAGACAATGAATAGGGGATTTCTGATAGGGGCAATTGTTGGAGCGACGCTAACCGGCACAGTGGCAGCGGTCGCACAAGTCTACGCGACTGTGGATACCAACGGCGTGCTGAAAGGCTACATCGTGCAGAAGAACGGTCGCACGGTCTGCAAAAACCCTGAGGCGTGGTTGGACTTCAGGGGTCAAGGGAACTTCATCGTTTGCCCCTAGAGTTGATAAAGAATGAGTGAATGCGTGATCTGGAAAGAGTAATTCCCAATGCTGAATTGCTGGTCAGCATGGAGCCTGAAGAGCTAGCGGCAAAGCTCATTCTTGTTATTAAACGTCGTATTTCGAGTACCCCTAGCCGAAATGTCATTCTCCACAATTGGCTCAGTGAGTTGACCATTCGCGGCAATGACGGGGGCCTTCCTTTTGGCGGCACACTTCGCGGCGATATCGAAACCGCTGTCACCGAAGCATGGGTGTGGCTCGAAGCCCAAGGGCTTCTAATTCCCGCCCCCGGAACAAACGGACAGAACGGCTGGCGAGTGCTTAGTAGACGTGCGGCGAGCTTTGAAAGCGAAGATGATTTCACCAAATTCCAAGCAGAAAGGTTCCTGAAGCGCGAATTTCTGCACCCGAAGATTGCCACCAAAGTTTGGGCTGCGTTCCTTCGCGGCGAATATGAAGTGGCGGTCTTTCAGGCGATGAAGACAGTAGAAACGTCCATCCGAGAAGCAGCGGGCTATGGCGCGGGCGATTATGGAACGGATATGATTGGCCGCGCTTTCAATGTGGCAACCGGCCCCCTGACGGACCCTGACGCGCCGATAGGAGAACGAAAAGCGTTGGCGTCCCATATGGTGGGGTCGTATGGCTCCTACCGCAATCCCCACTCCCACCATGACATTGATCTAAAAGACCCCGTTGAGGCTATGGAGATTGTATTGCTCGCCAACCACCTGTTGAGGATTATCGACGCCCGGAAAGCGGCAAGGGTTTCATAGGATATCAGCGCTCGACTTAGGCGCAGGCCCCTTGCAGGGAAGGCGATAAGCATAAGTTGGCTTCCAAACGTCAATCTTATGTCTAGGCTTATGCTTAATCCACAAAATAAAACAAAATCAATTATTTATGGCGGACAGAGAGGGATTCGAACCCTCGATAGAGTTTCCCCTATACACGCGTTCCAGGCGTGCGCCTTCAACCACTCGGCCACCTGTCCTATCGCGCTGCAAAAATGAAGCAGCGCGGCTCTCCTAGTCGATCCTTGCGTGAATGCCAAGCCTCTAAAACACATTTGTGTGCTTCATTCAGTGCAGCGCGTTGCGGTTCAGCATTGCCGACACTATTCTTGGCTAAACTGGAAGGGAAAAATGATCCGATTGATCTTCCGTCTGCTGGCGACTTTGACTCTCGCGGCTGCTGTCATCATGGCGGTGCTGGACGCTACCCGCACAGTGGCTAACGGCGCGCTGGTCATGACGCCTTTGGGCGAAAGCTGGCACGCGACCTTCCCCACTTCGCTTATTGCCCTGCAAAGCTTTCTAGAAGCTCAAGCCCTCTGGTTATGGGACCCGGCAATCACCACATTATTGAAGCTGCCCGGCTTTGCAATTCTGGCCATCTTTGCGTTTCTCTTTTACGCCGCAGGTCACAGGCCGGAGCATCTGCGTGAAGATTGGGCGTGAAGCTCAACACCGGTCCGCCTCATGCGGACTGTTGTTCAGAACCACAGGAAGGAAGAAGCATGTTCTTTCTAAGCGATATGCTGAACAAGAAGCTACAGTTGCCCACCGCCGAACAGGCATTGCCCGGACGCGCGCAGCCCCTGCCAACCGCAACGAAACACTTCGTTTCGAAGCGCCCGTTAAAGGGCCCCTACCCTGAAGGAATGCAGATTGCCCTGTTCGGGCTCGGCTGTTTCTGGGGCGCGGAAAGGCTGTTCTGGCAAACTGAAGGCGTATGGGTGACAGCCGTCGGTTATGCAGGCGGGTTCACACCCAATCCGACATATCAGGAAACCTGTACCGGGCTGACGGGGCACGCCGAGGTGGTGCTTGTTGTGTTTGATCCGGCCATCGTGTCCTATGAAACACTGTTGAAAATCTTCTGGGAAGCACACGATCCCACGCAAGGAATGCGCCAGGGCAATGATGTGGGCACCACATACAGGTCGGCGATCTACACCTATAGCGATGAGCAGCATAAAGCCGCCACCGCTTCGCGTGATGCCTATCAGGCTTTGCTCCAAAAAGCGGGGATGAGCAAAATTACGACGGAAATTGCACCAGTACCCGAGTTCTATTTTGCAGAAACGGAACATCAGCAATATCTGGCCAAGAATCCTTATGGCTATTGCGGCCTCAAAGGCACGGGCGTTTCGTGCCCTATGCCCGCGAAGGCGGTGAGCTGAGAAATGGAACCGGGTGCAAAGCGCCCGGTTCACATTCCGCTGGAAATCCAAGATTTAGCGTGAAATTTGCCTTGCCGCGTGCCAATGTGCCGCCAAGCGGTTGCTTTTGCGAGCATTCCGCGAATGCCTGGCGCGTCAAACGCGGTGGGCAATAAAGAACAACCTACAGGGTGTGGATCACATGAGACGTTTTGTATTGGGTCTTCTGGCTGCCACCGCAATGGCCACCTCGGCTTTTGCGGAAGACATTCAGCCAGCGTTGCTTTTCGATCTCGGCGGCAAGTTCGACAAGTCGTTCAATGAAGCCGCTTACAATGGCGCGGAAAAGTTCAAGTCAGAGAGCGGGATCTCCTACGTTGAGTTCGAGGTATCGAATGCCTCGCAGCGCGAACAGGCTTTGCGTCGCTTTGCTGAAGACGGCCGCAACCCGGTGGTTATGGTGGGCTTCTCCTGGGCTGATGCGCTGGCGAAAATCGCTGACGAGTTTCCGGAAACAAAGTTCGCTATCGTGGATATGGTCGTCGACAAGCCGAATGTGCGCTCTGTCGTATTCAAGGAAGAAGAAGGTTCTTATCTGGCTGGCGTGATGGCAGGCATGGCCTCAACCTCCAAGAAAGTCGCGTTTGTTGGCGGTATGGATATTCCGCTGATCCGTAAATTCGGTTGCGGATATGTGGGTGGCGCGAAAGCTGCCGGCGCAACGGAAGTCATTCAGAACATGACCGGCGATACGCCTGCTGCGTGGAACGATCCGACAAAGGGCGGCGAAATCGCCAAGTCACAGATCGATCAGGGCGCAGATGTGATTTATGCCGCAGCAGGCGGCACCGGCGTTGGCGTGCTGCAAGCGGCGGCTGATGCTGGCAAGCTTGGCATCGGCGTTGACTCCAACCAGAACGGCCTGCTCCCCGGCAAGATCCTTACCTCGATGGTAAAGCGCGTGGACGTCGCTGTTTATGACGCTTTCAGTTCGGCAAAGGAAGGCAAGTTCGAGTCCGGCATCAACGTGCTCGGTCTCAAGGAAGATGGCGTTGGCGTTGCAATGGACGACAACAACAAGCCGCTGGTAACGCCGGAAATGACTGCAGCGGTCGATAAGGCGAAGGCCGACATCATTGCGGGCACTGTGAAGGTGCACGACTATATGACGGACAATCAGTGCCCGTACTGATTTTGTTATGAGACGCAAGAAGGGCCGCCGCTATCCGGCGGCCTTTTTTGATTCAGCGCTACCAATGTGGAGGCTTGGTGATTTCATGGCCGGGCGCAGTCTGTTCTTCAAGAGCAAGAAAGCGTTCCGACAGCGCATCAAGCTTCTTCTGCATCCGGTCTATCACCTTCCACTGTTCCGCAATCTGATCGGACAGTTCCTCTATTGTCTTTTCCTGCTCGGCCACGCGCACTTCAAGGATTACAACTCTTGGCTCCGGCACCATATGCTCAGCCTCCTTTTCTCGTTTCGAGGATGTAGCCTGTGTGTTTCGTCACATGCAATTGGCGTGAATCTTCCTGCCAAATTGACAAGCGTATATGGAAATGACGAAACTATATCGCGCAGTGTCAATTTTCAGGCGAGACTGCTGCGGCGTTGAACCCGGGAGTAACATATGGCCGAGCTCGCAATTGCGCTTAACGGCATAAACAAGAGCTTCGGTCCCGTTCATGCAAATCGCGACATCAATCTCGACGTCCCACGCGGATCGATCCACGGCATCATTGGCGAGAACGGCGCAGGCAAATCCACGCTGATGTCAATTCTCTACGGTTTCTATCAGGCCGATAGCGGGGAGATTTCAGTCAACGGGAAGCGGGTCAGCATCAAAACTCCGAACGACGCGATTGCTGCCGGCATCGGCATGGTGCACCAGCACTTCATGCTCGTCGAGAACTTCACCGTTCTGGAAAACATCATTCTGGGCGCGGAAGGCGAGCCGCTTCTCAACAAATCCATAAGCAAGGCGCGGTCAGAACTTGCCCGGCTGGAGCGCGAATACGGGCTGGAGGTTGACCCCGACGCCCTGATTGAGGAATTGCCAGTTGGCCTGCAACAGCGCGTCGAAATATTGAAGGCGCTGTATCGCGGCGCAGATATTCTCATACTGGACGAGCCCACCGGCGTGCTTACGCCAGCAGAGGCCGACCATCTTTTCCGCATTCTTGGGCAACTCAAGGAACAGGGTAAAACCGTGATCCTGATTACCCACAAGCTGCGGGAGATAATGGCTATTACGGACAATGTTTCGGTCATGCGGCAAGGCACTATGGTTGCCACGCGGCGAACGAGAGACACAACCGTCGAAGAATTGGCCGAGCTTATGGTCGGCCGCCGCGTTTTGCTGCGCGTTCAGAAAGGCGAGTCGACGCCCGGTGATGTCAAGCTTTCCGTGCGCAACCTGACCGTCAAGGACTCACGCAATGTCACGATGGTGGACAATGTTTCGTTCGACATTCGCGCTGGCGAGATTGTGGGCATTGCGGGTGTTGCGGGAAACGGCCAATCAGAATTGATCGAGGCTATTGCGGGAACGCGTCGGGCAGTCTCAGGCACGGTCACGCTCGACGGGAAGCCGATCGACGTAACCGGTACGGTCGACCCTGGCGAATTGCGTGATCGCGGTCTGGCGCATGTGCCTGAGGACCGGCATCATGTGGGTCTGGTGTTGGCCTTTGAGGAACGCGAGAATTCAATTCTTGGGTATCACGACAAGCCTCGCTTCCTGAACGGGCCGTTTCTTGATCTTGCTGTCATTGAGGAAGATGCGAAGGCCAAGATCGAAGCCTACGATATCCGCCCCGGCAACCCGCATCTGAAAACCGCAAATTTTTCCGGCGGCAATCAACAGAAGATTGTGCTTGCGCGCGAGATGGAACAGGACCCCGGCGTGTTGATCGTTGGCCAGCCAACGCGCGGCGTTGATGTCGGCGCAATCGAGTTCATACACAAGCGACTGATAGCCATGCGCGACGCGGGAAAGGCCGTGTTGGTCATTTCCGTGGAGCTGGATGAGATACGCTCCCTGTCTGACCGCATTCTGGTGATGTTCGCTGGCAGGATCGTTGGAGAGCGCGGTCCAGAGGCTACCGAAGGGGAACTGGGTTTGTTGATGGCAGGCGTTGAACAGCAGGAGGCCGCGCAATGAGTGCGCCATTCGCAAAACTTCCGCGCTGGGCAGATTATGGCCTGATTCCGCTGGTCAACCTGCTTGTCGCTTTCATTGTGGCTGGCTTCGTCGTCATGCTGGTGGGCGAGAACCCGTTCCGTGCGGCAATGATACTGGTTGAAGGGGCTTTCGGTCGCGGCCAGAACATCGCCTACACACTCTATTACGCGACCAACTTCATCTTCACTGGCCTTGCGGTCGCGGTGGCTTTCCATGCGGGCCTGTTCAACATAGGCGGCGAGGGCCAAGCCTATATTGCCGGACTGGGCGTTGCGATTGTGGCGCTCACATTCGACCGCATATTGCCCTGGTATCTCACCTTCCCGATTGCGATTGTCGCTGCGGCAGGCTTCGGCGCGCTGTGGGCACTGATCCCGGCCTATTTGCAGGCCAAGCGCGACTCCCACATCGTTATCACGACCATCATGTTCAACTACATTGCCGGCAGCCTCATGGTTTACATGCTGGTGGATGTCATAAAGCCTTTGGGCTCGATGGCACCGCAGACCCGCACTTTCGATGCAGGCGCACAATTGCCGAAACTGAACTGGATCATTGAGTTGTTTGGCGCAAAAATCCGGTCAGCGCCGCTCAATCTGTCGTTCATCCTCGCGTTGATCATGGCATGGCTCGTGTGGTTGCTGATCTGGCGCACGAAGCTCGGATATGAAATTCGCACATTGGGTTTCAGCCCGAAAGCCGCGCGCTACGCTGGCATCTCGCAATCACGCATTGTCATTATCACGATGCTGATTTCTGGCGCTCTTGCTGGCATGATGGCACTTAACCCGACAATGGGCGACCAGCACAATGTGTCGCTGGATTTTGTCTCTCAAGCCGGTTTTGTGGGAATTGCCGTGGCCTTGATGGGCCGCTCGCATCCGGCCGGCATTATCCCGGCCGCAATCCTGTTTGGTGCACTCTATCAGGGCGGTGCTGAACTGGCATTTGAAATGCCGAATATCTCGCGTGACATGATCGTTATCATTCAAGGTCTGGTTATCCTGTTCGCCGGCGCGCTTGAGCACATGTTCCGGCCATCCATACAGGCGCTGTTCGCGAGTTTCAGCCCAAGCTCGGTCGGGCTTGGGTCTGCCGGAAAGGGGAGTGTGTGATGGATTTCTTCAACACCCTCACCCTTATTCTGGACTCGACAATTCGCCTGAGCGTGCCGCTGCTGCTTGCCTGTCTGGCGGGTCTTTATTCCGAGCGCGCGGGCGTGTTCGACATTGGCCTTGAGGGCAAGATGCTTGCGGGCGCATTTGCAGGCGCGGCAGGCGCGGCGGTGCTCGGCTCTGCCTGGCTCGGCCTTCTGTGCGGCATATTGGTTTCAGTTGGTTTGGCGCTGGTGCATGGCTTTGCTTCCATCACCCATCGTGGAAACCAGATCGTCTCGGGCGTTGCTATAAACTTCATTGCCGCGGGGTCCACGATCATTCTTGGTCAGGCCTGGTTCCAGCAAGGCGGGCGCACACCCGCCCTGGGCGCGGGGCAGCGCTTTGAAGCAATAGAACTGCCGGGAGCCGCGGCGCTACGCGATGTTCCGGTGGTCGGGCAGATTTATTCCGAACTTCTTTCAGGGCATTCGCTGATTGCCTATCTGGCATTCGCGATGGTGCCGTTTACGTGGTGGGTGCTTTACCGCACACGTTTCGGCTTGCGGCTACGCGCGGTGGGTGAAAACCCTGCCGCAGTCGATACCGCTGGCGTTTCGGTTACATGGCTGCGCTATCGCGCGGTGATCTGCACTGGCATCTTGACGGGCATCGCAGGCTGCTATCTCTCGATGGTTCAAAATGCGGGATTTGTTAAAGACATGACCGCAGGCAAAGGATTCATCGCTCTCGCAGCCTTGATCTTTGCCAAATGGAAGCCGGTGAACGCCATGTTTGCCTGTCTGCTCTTCGGCTTTCTGGATGCTCTTTCGATCCGCCTGCAAGGGACGCCGATCATGGGTGTTCGTGTGCCGGTGCAGCTTATGCAAGCCCTGCCCTATATCCTGACCGTCATTCTTCTGGCGGGTTTCATCGGCAAAGCCATACCGCCGCGTGCGGGCGGCGTGCCCTACGTCAAGGAACGCTAAGCATATGAGTCATGACCTGTTTGAGGCTGCAAGTGCGGCTATGTCCAAGGCTTATGCGCCCTACTCGAAGTTCCCCGTCGGCGCAGCCTTGCGCACGCAGGACGGTCGCATTTTCGCAGGCTGCAACATCGAAGTTGCGTCATATCCGGAAGGCTGGTGCGCCGAAACAACCGCACTCGGTCACTACATCATGGGCGGTGGTGGCAAGATCACCGAAATCGCGGTGGTTGCTGAACGTATGGCCCGCATCACACCGTGTGGCGGGTGTCGTCAGCGTCTTGCCGAGTTTTCAACGCCGGATACCAAACTTTATCTTTGCGATGAGACCGGTATCGTCCAGACTGTGACTATGGGCGAGATGCTACCCTTCGGATTCTCTGGTGTAGTGCTGAAACAGGCATGATGCTTCCTCAGGAAATCATACGCAAAAAGCGCGATGGCAAACCCCTCGCACCGGAAGAAATCCGCCAGTTCGTGCTAGGCATTACGTCCGGCTCCGTGAGCGAAGGGCAGATCTCCGCACTGGCCATGGCCGTGTTCTTCAACGGCATGAGCCGCGATGAGGCTGTCGCGCTGACACTGGCAATGCGCGATTCAGGCGATGTGCTCGACTGGAGCGATTTGCCGGGGCCGGTGACCGACAAGCATTCAACGGGTGGAGTGGGCGACAATGTCTCGCTGATGCTGGCACCAATTGTTGCAAGCTGCGGCGCTTATGTGCCGATGATCTCCGGCCGGGGGCTTGGCCACACGGGCGGCACGCTGGACAAAATGGATTCCATTCCGGGCTATACTAGCCAGCCGGGCAATGAATTGTTTCGCAAGACAGTCATGGAGACGGGCTGCGCGATCATTGGCCAAACGGCGAATCTGGCACCAGCAGACAAGCGCTTTTATTCAATTCGCGACGTGACTGCGACCGTCGAATCCGTGCCGCTCATTACGGCCTCCATATTGTCCAAGAAGCTTGCGGCGGGTCTCCAGTCGCTTGTGCTCGACGTGAAGGTTGGTAACGGCGCATTCATGCAGCGGGCGCGGGATGCGTCTGCACTGGCAACAAGTCTCGTTGAGGTTGCCAATGGTGCCGGTCTTAAAACGACTGCGCTGATTACAAATATGAACGAGCCCCTTGCTTCGGCGGCAGGCAATGCAGTCGAAGTTCTGAACGCCGTGGACTTTTTGACCGGACGCCGCCGCGATCCACGTCTCTTTACCGTGACACTTGCGCTCGCGGCAGAAATGATCCTCTCGGCGGGCCTGGCTTCTACCAACCAGCAGGCCATGCGGCTGGCGCTGGACGCCCTTGAAAGCGGACGGGCTGCGGATTGCTTCGGGCGCATGGTCAGTCAACTTGGTGGTCCGGCTGATTTCCTCGACAAGCCAGAAAGCCACCTTCCCTCAGCCCCTATCAAACGGGCAGTTCCGGCCGAGCAAAGCGGGTTTGTGCGCGAGATTTCCACGCGAGATATAGGCATCGCCGTGGTGGACCTTGGTGGCGGGCGAACGCGCCCGCAGGACGACGTGGATCACGCCGTGGGCCTTTCTGAGCTTTTGCCCGTGGGAGCGGAAGTTCTTTCGGGTGATGCACTTGCAGTAATTCACGCGCGAACCGACGACGATTTCAACCGCGCTGCGGCGGTTATTCGCAATGCTTATGTTATAGCAGATGCGCGACCGGCGCCGGCGCGGACTATTCAGCGGCGGATAGCGGTGCGCTACTGAACCAGCAAAAGTGTGTGGTCCTGAACCTGAAAGCTTTCCAGCCGCCTGAGGAAGCTCATACCAACCAGCGTGGTTTGCAGCGCTGAATCATGCAGCACCAGCGCTTCGACATCCTTGATATGAATGCGGCCAATATCGATGCTATCGATTATTGCCGTAGCCGCAAGGGTTGGTCCGTTAGCTGTCTGCACCTCGTGCTGAAAATCAGAATGCTTCAACTTTATTCCGGCTCGCACGGCAGTGCTCATATTAATGGCGACAAGCGTAGCGCCTGTATCAACCAGCGCAGTCACATAGCGATTGTTCAGGCGGAACTGGCTCTCGAACTGGCCATTTGAGCCGGCGGGAATGATGACCTTTCGGCCAAGCGGCGCCTGTTCTGCCCGCACCGCTTCAACCGTGCTAACCGTCGAGGCAACTTCGCTGTCGGCTGCGGGGCTCGTAGCCCAGCGGGCAAATTCGTGCAGTCGGGCTCCATCTTCACGGCCCGCCGAAACCCACGAAATGAATAGTACCAACCCCGCAAAGGTGATTGCCAATCGCAGCATAAACCCCCTCCTTACCCACCTTTTTCTACACAAAACTGGTGGCGAAGAGGCTAAAGGGATAGATTGGATTTGCGCGTTTGCCGTTACGTTTCCTTAACCGGCTACTTCGTGCCGTACATGCGGTCGCCTGCATCGCCGAGACCGGGAAGTATATATCCCTTCTCATTGAGCTGCCGGTCTATCGAAGCCGTGAAAACGGGCACATCCGGGTGAGCGGTGGTGAAACGTTCAATACCTTCCGGGGCAGCAAGCAGGCACAGGAACCGGATTTGCGTAGCACCGCGCTCTTTCAGCTTGTCCACCGCCGCGATGGCGGAGTTCGCCGTGGCCAGCATAGGGTCAACCACGATAATGAGACGGTCTGCAAGATCGCTCGGTGCCTTGAAGAAATATTCGACCGCTTCCAGCGTTTCATGGTCACGGTAAAGGCCAATATGTGCGACACGCGCCGCCGGAACCAGATCAAGCAAACCTTCAAGCAAACCATTGCCTGCACGCAGGACGGAAGCAAACACCAGCTTCTTGCCCTCAAGTGTTGGCGCTTCCATGGTTTCCAGCGGAGTCTCGATCTCCATCGTGGTGAGTTCGAGATTGCGCGTGACCTCATAGCCCAGCAAGAGCGAGATTTCGCGCAGCAATCGGCGGAAGCCCGCCGTCGAAGTCTCTTTCTTGCGCATGATGCTCAGTTTGTGCTGCACCAGCGGGTGGTCAACTACGGTAACGTTCTTCACGGCAATCTCCAAAACAGTGCGGCCATTCTAACGGTCCACGCGGCACAGGAAAGCCCCGAACCATTCACACCACAATTTTATGCCCGCGTCCGTTCACCGCGTCTTAGGCAATGGCGTGGTTGAGATCGATCGGTTATTGTCCGGCCAAATTTACGTGGATTGATATGACAGAGCAAAGAACTACCGCAAGCGGCGGGATGGAGACATCCTTCGGGTTCCGCAATGTCGCTCCTGGCGAGAAGCAACCTCTCGTCAACGAGGTTTTTCATCGCGTGGCCAAGCGCTATGACCTGATGAATGATTTGATGTCAGCCGGCCTGCACCGACTTTGGAAAGACGCGATGGTTGCCTGGCTCAACCCGAGGCCCCGCGAGGACTGGCGCGCGCTGGATGTTGCGGGCGGCACGGGTGACATTGCCTTCCGCATCATTGAAGCTTCGCAAAGAAAGGCCCACGCGACCATTCTGGACATAAATGGCTCAATGCTGGGTGTGGGACGCGAGCGCGCCGAAGCCAAAGGGCTTTCCGGAAATCTGGACTTCGTGGAAGCAAGCGCTGAGGCCCTGCCCTTTGCGGATAACAGCTTTGACGCATATACGATCGCATTCGGCATTCGCAACGTGCCTGACATCAATCTGGCATTGCGCGAGGCGTTTCGGGTGCTGAAGCCGGGTGGCCGTTTCCTTTGTCTCGAATTTTCGGAAGTGGACATGCCCCTGCTCGACAAGGCTTATGAAGCATGGTCCTTCAACGCAATTCCAGAAATTGGCAAGCTGGTAACCGGCGACCGGGATTCTTACGCTTATCTTGTGGAGTCGATTCGCAAATTTCCCAATCAATCCAATTTTGCCGCCATGATCCGTCGCGCAGGCTTCGAGCGTGTCACGTTCCGAAATTTTTCCGGGGGTATAGCTGCCCTGCATTCCGGCTGGAAACTGTGACGGGGCGAGCACAATGAGTAGCTTTGGGGCCGCGCTGCGGCTTATTCGGGCGGGCTGGATCATGGCCCGCGAAGGCGTCTTTGCCGCCCTTCCGGGAGAAGAGCTTGTCGGCCTGCCGAAATTGGGCTGGCGGATCTCCAGAATTTTGACGCGCTGGCGGGTTCGTGGACGCGACCGTGGCGAGAGACTTTCGGACGCGGTTGCGCGACTTGGGCCTTCATATGTGAAGCTCGGCCAGTTTCTGGCTACGCGACCCGATGTTGTTGGCAGCGAAATTTCACGCGACCTTGCCAAGTTGCAGGATCGTATGGCGACATTTCCAACGACCCAGGCTGTCAAGCAGATCGAAGGATCGCTCGGCCTTCCCATCACTGCACTTTACTCCGAATTCGGCGAACCCGTCGCCGCGGCGTCTATTGCGCAGGTTCATCCTGCAAGGCTGGGCGACGACCGGCGCGTGGCTGTGAAAGTTATTCGGCCCGGCGTGCGCCACCAGTTCTTGCGCGACCTTGAAAGCTATTTCCTCGCTGCCGGGACCATTGAGCGACTCATTCCGGCAACACGGCGGCTGCGGCCCGTCGAGGTTGCGCGAACGCTGGCCCAGACCACGCGGGTTGAAATGGATTTGCGGCTGGAAGCGGCTGCTCTTTCCGAACTTGCGCAAAACACGCTGAATGATCCCGGATTCCGCGTTCCATATGTCGATTGGGAGCGAACCGGTCGCGACGTCCTGACCATGGAATGGATCGACGGGATCAAAATGAACGACATTGAAGGGTTGTGCGCGGCTGGCCACGACCTGCCGAAGCTGGCAACCAATCTCGTCCAGTCTTTCCTGCGCCACACCCTGCGCGACGGTTTCTTTCATGCCGACATGCATCCGGGCAATCTGTTCGTCGAATCCGACGGGACGATTGTCGGCGTAGACCTTGGCATTACAGGACGGCTGGGAAAGAAGGAGCGGCGGTTCCTTGCCGAGATACTCTACGGCTTCATAACCCGCGATTATCACCGCACGGCGGAAGTGCACTACGAAGCCGGTTACGTGCCACGTACACACAGCGTTGATGCGTTTGCGCAGGCCATCCGTGCGATCGGCGAGCCGATCCATGGCCAATCCGCCGAAACCATCTCCATGGCGCGCCTCCTGACCCTGCTTTTCGAGGTCACAGAACTGTTCGACATGGAAACGCGGCCCGAACTTCTGATGCTGCAAAAAACCATGGTCGTCGTGGAAGGTGTTGCCCGCACGCTCGATCCTGCTTTCAACATGTGGAAGACCTCCGAGCCTGTTGTCGGCGACTGGATCAGGAACAACCTCGGACCGCGCGGAATCATGGAGGATGCACGCGAAGGTGTTTCAGCGCTTGTTTCGCTGATGCGGCAAGCACCCGAACTTGCTGCGCGCACGGAACGGCTGACGCGCGAGATCGATGACATGGCAGAGCACGGGTTGCGGCTTGATGCACAAACCACCCGCGCAATCGGCAAGGCGGAGGCGCGCGCCACGCGTTCCGGACGAATAGCGCTTTGGGTTATCGCAGGTGTTGGCGTTTACCTTGCGTGGATCGTAAGCTGATATAAACGCAAAAAAATCGAGCAGCAGGCAGGCGATGACCCTCTCGAACAAGCGCATACTTCTCATAATTGGCGGCGGCATTGCGGCCTACAAATGCCTGGACCTCATTCGCCGTCTCAGGGAGCGTGGAGCGTCTGTGCGCTGCATAATGACCGCCGCGGCTCAGGAATTTATCACCCCGCTTTCAGTTGGGGCCCTATCGGCTGACCACGTGTTTACCGATCTGTTTGAGCGACAGGACGAACAGGATGTCGGCCACATTCGCCTTGCTCGCGAATGCGATCTTATCGTCGCGGCACCCGCAACCGCCGATTTGATGGCCAAGCTGGCAAACGGCCACGCAAACGATCTTGCCTCAACCGTACTGCTCGCCACGGACAAGCAGGTCTTGATGGCGCCCGCAATGAACCCCAGAATGTGGAGCCATCCTGCAACAAAGCGGAACCGCGAAACCCTTGAGCGCGATGGCATCAGCTTTGTTGGACCTGCAAGAGGCGAAATGGCCGAAAGCGGCGAAGCCGGGCAAGGCCGAATGTCGGAACCGCTGGAAATAGTGTCGGCAGTCGAAAATCTGGTTTCGCCGAATGATGGGCCGCTGCGTGGCCGCAAGATCATTGTTACATCCGGCCCCACACATGAGCCGATTGACCCCGTGCGATACATAGCAAATCGTTCATCAGGCAAACAGGGCCATTCCCTTGCAGCCGCACTCGCCAGGCTAGGCGCTGAGGTCGAGCTCGTGTCAGGACCGGTCAATATTCCTGACCCCAAAGGCGTTTCCACAACTCACGTGCAAACAGCACGGGAAATGCAGTCCGCCGTGGAAAATCTTTTACCCGCTGATGCGGCTGTCTTCGTGGCTGCGGTTGCAGATTGGCGCACACAATCGGAATCGGGGCAAAAGATCAAGAAAAAGGCTGGCGAAGGCGCTCCCTCGCT
Source organism: Rhizobiaceae bacterium (assembly GCA_019635795.1). Lineage (GTDB taxonomy): Bacteria > Pseudomonadota > Alphaproteobacteria > Rhizobiales > Rhizobiaceae > Mesorhizobium_G. The sequence goes on along the minus strand of JAHBYV010000016.1, from coordinate 69,033 downwards.
CCAGATGGTCGAGAACCCCGACATTCTGGCAGGTATCGGCCATCATAAGAACCGGCCCTATCTGGTGGTGGGTTTTGCGGCGGAAACCAATGATCTGGTCAAGAACGCCGAGGCTAAGCTTGCAAAAAAGGGCGCTGATTTCATCGTTGCAAATGATGTCAGTGCCGAAGGCGGCGTCATGGGCGGAGACCGCAACCGCGTGAGCATCGTTTCAAAACGCGGCGTCGATGTCTGGCCTGAGCTTAGCAAGGAAGAAACGTCAGAACGCCTCGCGGCTTTGATCGCTGAACGGTTGCGCACGATTTCCGTTTGAGCGGTTTTGAGCGTCTGATAGCCGCTCTCATTTGCTTATGTGAGCGGAGGTGGCGTTCACGTCGGGGTTGACCTATATTGCAATAGAAGCAAATAAGCCGCCGACGAGCGGAATGTGAGCGCATGAACAGTCTGGATCTTCCCGGTAGCCCCAAGGACACCCGCATTGTGGTTGCAATGTCGGGCGGGGTTGATTCCTCCGTGGTCGCAGGTTTGCTGCACCGCGAGGGCTATGACGTGGTTGGCGTGACCCTCCAGCTTTACGATCACGGGGCTGCGGTGCATCGCACAGGCTCCTGCTGTGCCGGTCAGGACATTGCCGACGCCAAGCGCGTGGCCGAAACGCTTGGCATTCCGCACTATGTGCTCAACTATGAGGCGCGCTTCCGCGAAGCGGTCATCGACCCGTTTGCGGAAAGCTATGTCGCGGGCGAAACGCCGATACCGTGCGTGTCCTGTAACCAGACGGTCAAGTTTGCAGACCTGTTGCAGACTGCGCGGGATCTTGGCGCAGATGCACTTGCGACCGGCCATTACATTCGCAGCAAGGCGAACGGCGCGCATCGCGCAATGTATCGCCCTGTCGATACAGACCGCGACCAGAGCTATTTTCTGTTTGCCACCACGCAAGATCAGATTGACTATTTGCGTTTCCCGCTTGGAGGACTGCCAAAGCCTGCCGTCCGTCAGATGGCCGAAGAAATGGGACTGGTGGTCGCCGCAAAGCCCGACAGCCAGGACATTTGCTTCGTTCCGCAGGGCAAGTATTACGACATAATCGCCAAGCTGAAGCCAGCCGCCGCGACGCCGGGTGACGTCGTGCACATTGATGGCCGCAAGCTCGGGCGTCACGAAGGCATTTTGCACTACACAATCGGTCAGCGGCGCGGGCTTGGCATTGCTTCTGGTGAACCGCTTTACGTTATTCATCTGGATGCTGAACGCGCACGCGTGGTTGTGGGCCCCCGCGAAGCGTTGGAAACGCATCGCATCTATCTGCGAAATGTGAACTGGCTGGGCGACCTTGCTCTTGAAGAATTGCCGCCAGAAGGCGTTGAAATTTTCGCCAAGGTGCGCTCGACCCGACCGCCTCGGCCTGCGCGGCTGCATTATGCGGACGGCGCGGCATGGGTTGATCTGACAGCGGGTGAAGCTGGTGTCGCTCCGGGGCAGGCTTGCGTGCTCTACAGCGATGACAGCAATGAGGCTCGCGTTTTCGGTGGCGGCTTCATCGAGCGATCGGAGCGCAGCAGCGAAGCAGAAACGATGCTGGCAAAGCTGCGGGCGGATACGCTTCAGGGCAACGCGGCTTAATCAGCCTTTCGGGCCATCGTGGCCGACTGTGCCTGCGGTCAAAATTTTCAGAACATCTACCGCCTCTTCGCCGCTGGTGCGCGGCGCTTCGCGCGTGCGAATGCAATGCAGAAAATGCTGCAATTCGCGCGTTAACGGCATCCCCTGCTCGATCTGAACATAGGCCGGTTCATTATGCGTGAAAGCCCAGTGGCCGCTATCCTGCCAAACCGCGTGCCTGTAAACGGCCAGCTTGCGCTCCCACGGCTCAACATCGTCGAACACTGCCATTGCCTTGTTGCCTACGACTGTCAGGCGGCGCTCGCGGTATGGATTGAGGCGTGACGTGAAGAGGTGACTGCGAAGGCCGTTCGGAAAGCGCATGTGCAAATGCGCGAAGTCGCTCAAATGATCGAGAAGCGCAGCACCTTCGCCGCGCACTTCCACCGGCGGCATACCTGTAATTGCCAGAATCATTGACAGGTCATGCGGGGCAAGGTCCCACAAAGCGTCATTTTCAGTGTGGAATTTTCCAAGTCCAAGCCGGTGGGAATGAATGTAGCGGACCTCGCCCAACTCACCGGCATCAATCAAAGCCTTGAGCTTTTCAAAAGCCGGATGGAAACGCAGGACGTGACCTACCATCAATATACGATTGTTGGCATGGGCAGCGGCAACAACCCGCTCCCCATCTGCGACCGTGAGAGCTATCGGCTTTTCAACCAGCACATCCTTGCCGTTCTCAACTGTCTTGATCGCAGCCTCGGCATGAAATTGCGGTGGCAAGGCCATTACGATGGCATCAACGTCGTCCCGCGTGAATAGCTCGTCGGGCGCGATGGCCTCAACTTCCTGATCGCTCGCAAAACCCTCGGCTCGGGCCATGTTCAGATCAGAAACTGCATAGAGGGAACCAAGCGACGCCAGAGTGCGAATGTGATTCGAACCCCAATAACCGCAACCAAGAACAGCAATGCGTGGCTTCATTCGCCTCACCAGTAAATTTGGCCGGAGACATAACGGTCAGCCACAGCGAACTCAAGCCATGCATTCGGTCAATAACAACAGGTTTTCGTCACAAACCGTGAGGTTTCGACCAAATTTCGGGCCATCACAACCTCGCCACAGGGCCTAACTTTTCCTTAACAAATCTTATCAGTCACTTACCAAGCACTTAGGCAATTTTTAAAGCTGTTTGTTTAGCTTGGCTCTCGATTGGTTCTTTTGTGTTTTGTGTTGAGAGTAGCATGACCGATCTGGTTAGACCGCGTGTGAAGTATGTTATCGGACCTGATGGGAGCCCGCTTACCGTAGCGGACCTTCCACCGTCCAACACCCGTCGATGGGTGATTCGCCGCAAGGCTGAAGTCGTTGCGGCTGTCCGTGGCGGTCTGCTCAGCCTTGAGGAGGCTTGTCAGCGCTATAAGCTGACGACCGAAGAATTCTTGTCATGGCAAGCGTCGATCGACGAGTTTGGACTGGCTGGACTGCGCACAACGCGCATTCAGCAATATCGGCACTGATTAATCAGAAAATCCATTCGCATGGTGGCCGCGCGACATTGTCGCGCGGCTTTCCCGCGTTTTATTCGCTTTGGCCCTGCGTTTACCTTCGCTTTGGGCAAACAAAAACGACCGGCATTTGCCGGCCGCTTAAATCCGATCTGTAGAATTTTAAACTGCGTTGCGCAGATCGTGATCGCTGTCGCGTCCACGGCTATCGCGAGATTCGAGTAACTCAGCCTTGCTGAGGTCAGCTTCCGCTTCCGATAGCAAATGTTCAGCCGTTCTGCGCTGCTCAATCAAGCCGGCTTGCGAGGTCTTGAGATTGTCGCGACGCAAGCGAGCCGCCTTTGCAAATGTTGGGTAGGCAAAATGATTCACATCGGTGATCCCTGCCTTTTTCTCCTCAGCCAACACCTGCATCTCCAGTTCGTTCGCCATCCGGTCGAATTCTGCAATCATCTGGTCGAGTTGGAGCAGCTGCCGCCGCTTTTCCTCCACCTGAAATCGCTTCAGCCTGACCAGATTTTCACGTGAGGACTTCATGTTTCCAACTCCGAAATACGCCGGTTTTGCCTCCTGGCGGGCACATTGTCCCTCCGCCACGCAATCAGGGGCATTTTACAAACAAAATCTTTCACAATCACCGCGCCGGTAACCATTCGTTTACAGGCATGGTTAATCTTATGGGAAAGCCCTTAAGGCACCGTAAAAATATTGGTTACCATGAGGCACAAAGTTCGGAGTCGATTGAATCGCTTACGCGGCAATCTTGAAGTGATCAGGCAAAAGTCTGAACAAATTTTAACCATCTAAATCAATGGGATGGTTCAATTTTTTCAGAATGCCCAATGTGCGTTGCGTAAGCAATTAGGTTTTGTTAACCATTTCGTGGCAGCTTTGGCTTTGACAACGGCTGCTCACCCTCAAGGGATGCAATGAGGGGCAACGAGCGGAAGAAGGGGATATAGATGCGCGTTCTGCTGATTGAAGATGACAGTGCAACCGCACAAAGCATCGAGTTGATGCTTAAATCGGAAAGCTTCAACGTCTATACCACCGATCTCGGTGAAGAAGGCGTGGATCTTGGAAAGCTATACGACTACGACATTATTCTCCTTGATCTTAACCTGCCCGATATGTCCGGGTACGAAGTGCTTCGCACGCTGCGCCTTTCCAAGGTTAAGACCCCGATCCTGATTCTTTCCGGTATGGCCGGCATTGAAGACAAGGTTCGCGGCCTTGGCTTCGGCGCTGACGACTACATGACCAAGCCGTTCCACAAGGACGAACTTGTTGCCCGCATTCACGCAATCGTGCGTCGCTCGAAGGGTCACGCTCAATCGGTTATCGCCACAGGCGACCTTGTTGTGAACCTTGATGCCAAGACGGTCGAGGTCGGTGGCCAGCGCGTCCACCTCACCGGCAAGGAATACCAGATGCTGGAGCTGCTTTCGCTCCGCAAGGGCACGACCCTTACGAAGGAAATGTTCCTCAACCACCTTTATGGCGGCATGGACGAACCGGAACTCAAGATCATCGACGTCTTTATCTGCAAGCTGCGCAAGAAGCTGGACGCTGCATCTGACGGACAGAACTATATCGAGACTGTCTGGGGACGCGGTTACGTTCTGCGCGAGCCGGACGACATGCGCGAAAGCGCCTGATCGAATACGAGATATGAAAAAGGCCGCCTTCCAGGGGCGGCCTTTTTGTTTATGCGGTTCGTTGTGTCCGATCACTCGGCGCTCAACGCCACTTCTTCGGGCGTTGCGTGAATCGAAACGGTCATGCCTGCCTCCCGCGCAAGAAGCAGTGTGTAATACGGCTGCACAGCATGAGCATCAATCGCCTCTTCGGGCTTTGCTCCGGAGTGAAGCTCAAGGAACTTGGCCGGCACGCGCAACATCGGGCCGCTCGAAGCAAGGCGGAAGCGCGGATGCGTTTCGAGATCTTCCAACGTCACAACGATTTTGCCGCCGCGCGGGATAGCTGCGTTTGCCACCAGAATAAGGTTCAAGAGTAGCTTGACCTTGTTCTTAGGCAACAAGGCGCGTTTGCCGTTCCAGATAAACTCCGGCTTCTCGCCCTTCATGAAGGAATGCGCGACCGATTCGGCATCGCCGGTATCTATGAGCATTCCGGCCGAACCGGCTGCACCAAAGGCAATCCGGGCAAATTGCAACCGGGCCGACGCATTGCGCGCGCTGGCGCGAATGAGATTCATTGCGTCTTCGTCGGCCCCGCCTTCGTCAAGCAATTCGAGACCATTATTAATTGCACCGACCGGAGATATGATGTCATGGCAAACGCGGCTGCACAAAAGCGCAGCCAGATCGGCTGCCGACAAAGTAAACAGGTCTGCCATCGGCGTTATGTTCTCCAGACATCAGGGATTACTTGATTCGATACGGCAAGTACCGAATCAAGCGTTTCAAAGTATAATCTGGTACACACCGTTCAGCATCCATTCAAGAAAAGTGCGAAATCATACCTGCGTGGAATCAATTGGCTGCATTGGAAGGTCAGGAGATTCAGGGTTAACAATTGGAAAAGATTTTCGCGTTAATTTTCCCTTTGATTCTGATGGAACCGCTCCGGAACGGAGATTGCAAGATGCATAACAGCAAGATCACACGACGTTCAGCGCTCATTCTTTCGGCCGCCGGGCTTGTGTCCATGGCCTCGCCAGCGCTCGCTGCCAACGAATATTCCATGCAGGAAATCGTTGATTCAGGGCACAGATTCTTCGGTGCGACCTCAGGCGGCTTGGCGAGCGTTATAGAAAAGGCCTTTGCGTCTTACGGTTTGCCGAATGGCTATGTGCTTGGCGAGGAAGGCTCTGGTGCCTGGATCGGCGGGCTCACCTATGGCGAGGGAATGCTTTACACCAAGAACGCGGGCGATCATCGGCTCTACTGGCAAGGCCCTTCAATCGGCATCGACTTTGGCGGTCAGGGTTCACGTACAATGATGTTGGTTTACAACATGACCGACACAAGCAACCTTTATAATCGCTTTGGCGGCGTCGCAGGGTCGGCCTATGTGGTCGCGGGTATCGGGTTCAATGTCATGAAGCACGGCGATGTGCTGCTTGTTCCCATCCGCACGGGCGTCGGAGCGCGACTTGGCGTCAATGTCGGCTATCTGAAAGTGACAGATCAGCCGACCTGGAACCCATTTTAACCCGACAAAGATTGGAATCGCTGCCCATCGGTGCCAAATACTGGCATTGTGAAACGGAATCAGGTTTGTGATCCAATCAATCTTGATCTTCCTTCTTGGCTTTTTCTGCGCCTCGTTTGTGGCCTTACTTGCCTTGCCTGCCATTTGGCGGCGGGCGGTGCGCCTGACCAAACGGGGCATTGAGGCATCGCTCCCCATTTCTCGCGAAGAATTGCTTGCTTCACGTGACCAGCAGCGCGCCGAATATGCGATGGCGTTGCGACGTGTTGAGATGCAACTGTACGACGCGAAGGAAAGACTTCTGGCGCAAAAGGTTGAAGCAAGCAGGCAGAAGCGCAAGCTGGACCGCTGGTCTACGGAACGCGAACAAATGCGTCTGCGCGTCAGCGAGCTGGAATCATTGAAGGATTCCTTCCAGAAAGAAATCCGGGCGCGGGATGAAAATATCAAACAGTTTGCGAGCAAAGCCGAAGAGGTGGAAAACGCACTCGCTGCCCGCATAGAAGAGCTCACGAAGCTCGGAGAGCTTTACGAAGAGGCAAAGCTGACATCGACTGCGCGCCACGTCGAGCTTTTGGCGAACGAGACTGAAATTGACCGGCTCGAACGCGAGACGGCGAAACTGCGACGCGAGCGCACAAGAGCCGTGCGCAAGCTGGAAACCATTGAATTATCGGACAAATCCGTGACAGACAGTATCGATTATGAACGCAAGCGTATCCGCGAATTGCAGGAGAAACTTGACAGGGCAATCGCAGATTTGAGCGACCGAGACGACAAGATCGCGCGCCGCGAACGTGAAATCGAGAGGCTGAAAGCCCGGACGCGCGAAGTCGTTTCGGATGATGTAAAGTTGGCGGAAGTGCAACACGAGAACACGCAGCTTGCTGAGGAGTTGGAAACGCTGCAATCAAAGGTCGAGGAAAGCGATGCGCAATTGCGCGAAACGATGCACGATCTTGCTGCCCGCGTTGTCGTTCTGACCGCTTCGCGCGAAGGGCAGCGGGAACCCATCTTGCGCGCGCTTGATACGCAATCGCCGCGTTTCCCGGATCGTACCAGCGAGCCTCCACCCAGCCTTGAAGAACGCATTCGCAAGGTTAGCAGAGAGATTGCGAAGTCGTCATAGCACCGGAAAATGATGCAATGCGATTGCTGTCGCCGCCGCGGCATTCAGGCTATCGAAATCCTGGCGGATCGGAATGCGCACACTGGTGATGCGCTCCAGAATTGACGGCGGCAAACCCGGCCCCTCCGCCCCGACATAGAGCGCAACTCGGCCACCCGGCGCGACCTCCCCAATCGTTTGACGTCCCGAAGGTGAAAGCCCGAACTGCCGGAAATTCATCGAATCCAGCAGTTCCGCCAGCTCCACCGCATCGTCGAACTGCGCATATGGAACCTTCAGCACGGCACCAACGGACACGCGCAAGGCCTTGCGGTAAAGCGGATCACAACAGGTTTTGTCGATCAGAACCGCGCCGGCCCCGAAGGCGGCAGCGTTGCGGAAAATCGAGCCTATGTTGTCGTGATTTGATATGCCCACGCATACGACAACAGTGGCGTGTTCGGGAAGCCCGGCGGCAAGCTTCCCTGGCTCCAGGGGTTGTTCTCGTCTGCCAATCGCGAGAATACCACGATGGACATTGAACCCCGCGATTTCCTCCATGACCTGATCGCTAACCACGAAAACAGGCACATCGGGACGTGATGCAATAAGGTCGGCCACCAATGGCAAGCGCCGCTCCAGCAGAAGCAGCGACTCCGTCTGGAAATGGCTGGATCGCAGAAGGTGTTCGAGAACAACCTTGCCTTCAGCAACAAAGCGGGACTGCCTTCCAACAAGGTCGCGCTCACGAATATTGCGATAATGCGCAATTCGCGGATCGTCTGCGTCTGAAATCTTGACCGGTATCATCCGCGTGCTGATAGACCGGCTCATTGAGCCGGTCCAGCATCAGAAACAAAAACTACATTTCACCAAAAATGTCATTCAGCGTATTGTAGAGCTTGCGAACTTCTTCTGACTTGCAGGAGTAATAGATCATCTGCCGGTCCCGGCGCGTCTGAACGAGGTTAAGACCCCGAAGCTTTGCAAGGTGCTGGGACAATGCGGATTGGCTCAAAGAGACCTGCTCCGCAATTTCATTGACCGACATTTCTTCATCAAGAAGATGGCCAACAATAGCCAGCCTCTTACGGTTCCCCAATGCTGTCAAAAACTTTGCAGCATCGCCGGTTACATCAGTTTTCGGTTGTTTGAGCATTCTAATCCGCCAATTAGTTTTGCAAGGGTCGTCCGCACAACCCTGCCATTACATTTCAAAACCTCGTCGCGCTATTACTCCGCACACAAGACTCAACCACTGTACAAGTGACCGTCGGCAAGTCGGAATCGCCATTTCCGGTCATGCACCAATACCTGTATTAGCAGAAAGTAGAATTAGCAACCCCTATACTCACAAGTAATAACAAGATTCCGTAAAAGGTCTTTTGCATTCTTTAGATAATTCGAATATTCTAAGCGATAGAAGCCTCTTTCTGAGGCGATATCTATCCCGTCGGCACCAATGCCTACGAGACGGAAGCGTTCGCCCTTTGCGCCGGCTGCACGGGCAAAGCGTTCAACTTCAACCGGATGTTGTTCATTTATTGCATCGAGGGTCGCCTGCTCGACCTCATCAAGTTCGCTCGCTGGCCCAATTGTGAGCAAGTCATCGGCAGTCAGGCGGTATGCCTTGCCAAACCCACCGTTCAGGCTCGCATGGGAGATCTGCAGCGCAAAGAAATTGAAATCCCCGAGCCCTACATAGAGTTTCGCCTTTTGGTGCCGGTTGAGATAGCGCCGGCGCGCAGTCTCGTAGGCTGGAGTGTCGCGCTCGATTTTCTGCGCACGGCACACGAGGGACAACCGCGGGTATGCAAGCGGATCGCCCTTTCCGGGTTCTCCCAAAAGCAGGGAGCAACGAGCATCTGCCAGAATTGCCTGCGTGTGTTGGGAAAGTAGTGAAACCAGTATTATTGGCGTGCCGTCCATCAATGTCGCGACACCCGCGCGACTGACGAAGGGAGAGCCGTCCTGCGGGTCAAGCACAGCCAATGCACCAAAATGCGCCGTGCGCACCAACTTCTTTGAAAGGCTGATTGCTTCCGCATCTGTCGGGCGGATCACGTCTTTCTTTTCATTCATCCGATTGCTCTCCGATACGCTGGTTCGCACATGCAGTGCGGCCCCAAATCGGATGCTATTAAGCTGAGATAACGGATACGCCAATATTCAACGGCGTTTGCGCCGCAATTGCGTGCAATTTAACGTCAAAAATCGGCTTGTAGACGCGATCGAATATATGCGGGACCTTATCAGGCCCCGCAATGTCTGTTCAGCTTTGCGAGCGCGGGATTATTTCGGAGCCAGACGAATTGCGCCGTCGAGACGGATTGTCTCGCCATTGAGCATCTGGTTCTCAACAATGTGGACTGCAAGTGCGCCATATTCAGCCGGTTCGCCAAGACGCGGCGGGAAAGGCACCGCAGCCCCTAGTGAATCCTGAACTTCCTGAGGCATTCCAGCCATCATTGGGGTTTTGAAGATGCCGGGCGCTATTGTCATGACGCGTATACCTGCGCGCGAAAGGTCGCGGGCAATCGGCAGGGTCATGCCAACGACGCCACCCTTTGATGCAGAATATGCCGCCTGCCCGATCTGTCCATCATATGCAGCCACCGAGGCGGTGTTGATGATAACGCCACGCTCTCCGCCTGCCAGAGGTTCAAGCCTGGAGGCCTGATCTGCAAAGAGACGGATCATATTGAAAGTTCCGATGAGATTGACCTCAATGACCTTACGGAAGGAATCCAGCGGATGTGCGCCTTCCTTGCCCAAGGTCCTCATGCCGATAACGATGCCAGCGCAATTTACCAGAATGCGTGGCGCGCCAAGCTTTGAGACAGCCTCGGCGACCGCCGCTTCGGCGCTCGCTCCATCGGAAACGTCACACTTGATTGCCAGTCCGCCAATCGAAGCCGCCACCTGTTCGGCACGCTCCAGATTAAGATCAAGCACAGCAACCTTGACGCCCTTTGCGGCAAGCGCCCGAGCCGTTGCCTCGCCAAGACCGGAACCTGCGCCGGTTACGATTGCGATCTGACCTTCCGCGTTCATGCGGGTCTCCTAAATAATTCAAACACGAAGGGTATGCTCTAGGTCGCCTTGGCGCGCAATGCAACTGCGCCCGCTCAACGTCCGGGCACAGCGGCGTGGTTCATCTCGCCTTTCAGGGCGGCAGTCGTTCCCGGCACGATTTCATATGACAGGAGACGGCGCGGATCGACCGGGCGCGGCATCCTGACCTGCCCCGGGGGGATCATTTTAAAACCCAGCGGGCCGTAATACGGTTCATCGCCGACCAGAACCACTGCACCGTGACCATGATCTTCCGCTGCTTTCTGCGCAATCGCGACAAGCTTGCGCCCGATGCCGAGATTTTTGTGTGCGGGGCGAACGGCCAAAGGTCCGAGCAAAACAGCCCGGCCCTCTCCGGCAGAGACCGGCGTCATTCGAACCGATCCAACAACAGAACCGTTTCGCACCGCAACGAAGGAAAGCTTCAAATCGTGCGGACCGCCTTCACGAATTTTGTAAGCGGCCTTCGCAAAGCGTCCGGGACCGAACGCCTCTGCATTGATTTCCTCAATCTCAGCGTTGTGGGCCGGCTCTTCCGGCAGGTAAAGAACATCCAGGGGAAGCATTGTGTCACTCATTTGTGCAGAAGTAGCCGCGAAAAAGCGGCGCGAAGGGCTGTCGCTCAAGCGATCGCCGGTCGTCGTCGGTCAATTCTGATCTGCTTTGACACAATCTGCATGGCTGACCCGCTAGCATCAAATTTGCCTCGCGTCCAGCGCACGCTTACCAATAAGGCGAGGCTGAATTGCCGTGAAATGCTTCGGCTACCCTGCGACGTGTCGCCGGAGTTGTGTCGGCGGGCAATGCGTCGAGCGAAAAGAACCCTGCATCTGCAATTTCACGGTCAGGCAATTTTGGTGCTGCCTGCCGGAAGGATTCTATCAGGTACATAGCCACATGGTCACGCCTGCTCGCCTGCCGGTTAAAATGCAGGCTCAGCAACAGTGGAGGAGCCGTTATTTCAATGTTGCCTTCTTCCTCAAGCTCGCGCTCCAATGCATGAAGCATGGTTTCGCCTGTTTCCACACCGCCGCCGGGCAATTGCCAACCCGGAACGTATGTGTGCCGGATAAGAAAAACCGAGCCGGACGGCCTGTCATAAACCAACCCGCGAACACCGAGCGTCATAGGCCGGCGAAGCAAAAAGAACGTATGAAACAGGCGCGCACGCAAGCCCGGCCAGCCTGTCTGCCGAAATCGTGTTTCCTCATTGTCCATCAGACGCGATTCCCAAGGTGACAAGGCCGTGCGCACTGGCCTAAATGCGGGACATGTTCAGGCTTGCGCATATCTCAGACGTCCATCTCGGCCCTTTGCCCGACATATCCTATCGCGAACTCGCTTCCAAGCGGGTGGTGGGCTATGTGAACTGGCAGCGAAACCGCCGTCATTCCATGCATGATGGCATAGTCGATACTATCGTTTCAGACATCAAGGCGCACGCCGCCGATCACCTCACCATTACAGGTGATCTCGTCAATCTCGCGCTTGATGCGGAACTTGAGATGGCACGGCAGTGGCTGGAAACGCTCGGCGACCCGCAAGACGTGTCGGTAGTTCCGGGCAACCACGATGCTTACGTTCCCGGTGCTTTCGGAAAAAGCTGCCGTATCTGGCAGCCTTGGATGACTGGAGACGGAGAGCAGCGTGCAGTCAGCCGCGATACATTTCCTTATCTGCGCGTTCGGGGCAAGGTTGCGCTGATAGGTGTTACCTCCGCACGTGCTTCCGCGCCATTTATGGCTACCGGATACTTCAAGAGCGCACAGGCCAGCCGCCTGCGACGTTTGCTGGACATGACGCGCGACGAAGGGCTGTTTCGCATCGTCATGATTCATCATCCACCCGTTCGCGCTGCGGTCTCCCAGCACAAACGGCTTTTGGGCATAGGCCGCTTCCAGCGCGTTATCAAAAATCATGGCGCAGAACTGGTAATTCACGGCCATTCGCACCTGCCGTCACTGTTCCATATTCAGGGGCCGCGCTCGCCGGTTCCTGTGGTCGGTGTTGCGGCAACGGGACAAGCGCCGGGCGGCAAGAAGCCTGCCGCGCAATGGAACATGTTCGAGATTAAGGGCAACCAGGGCAACTGGGCGCTGAATTTGACGCGACGCGGGCTAACCGGCCTTTCGACGCCGCCGTCTGAAATTGAGACTATCGACCTTTTCCGCACGCCCGCCGCTATGGTCGAAACCGCGACCGAACAAGACTAGCTTCGCGCGATTACTTCCCACCAGTAATTTGACAGCAAGGCCAGACCGAAAATCACGCCCAGCAGAAATATCGCAACTCCCCACACCAAGGCCTTGATCCCGCCTGGAGGAGCCGATTGCTGCACCACATGCGATTGTGGCTGTTGCTGTGCCGGAAATGCGATCTGGGCCGGCTGATCCTGCGGCACATTTCGCGCGCTTTCCGGCGCCGCCAGGGCCACGCTGCGATAGGTAAAAGGGGTGCCGCTTTCCACCGCACGTTCACGCTCAACGATCCGTTCCGCGATGTAGCGCGTTACTTGGTTGGCAATCGGCTTTGGATCGGTCGATTCCGCCAGAACGATACGTCCGTTGCGCGTATCCTTCAGGAAGCGGTAGGTCCGCTTGTCGCGCCCCATGCTCACATGACTTACGGTATCGACCCAGAACCTCGGTCTCAGCCCTGCAGAGAGAGCGAAATCGAAAATATCAAGGTCTTTCGGGACTTCAGCAATTACGGGCCCCAATTCAGCGGCGAGTATTTCGAGACGCATACGCTCCGCGTCCCGCATCTCGATCACCACATCATCGCGGTCAGCCTCCGCATTCTTCACTGAACGAACCGCCTCCGCCAACGAGCGGGAAGGATCGAGAAGTCTCACCTTGTCACTTGTGTCACTCATTCAACGCACTCGGCCACCGATGCTATAGTGAACAAAACGTTAACATAGCTTCTGGTGAAATGCACCTGAGTCTATTGGGCTAGCGCCAACAGCCGGTTAGTCACAGCTTCAGGCACCTCGTCAACAAGCATATGACCGGCCCGCTCGATGGAAATCTTCTTCCACCCGGACGGCATCGAAGCCATCTGCTCCACCGGCAGAACTGTATCGTGCGTGCCCCACAGCACCGCGACGGGCACGTTTATTCCTGCAATGCCATCAGCTGGTATAACGCCCTGCTTGCCATCGCGGGCTATAATCCCAACGATCTTCTCAAGCATTTCGATCTGACCCTGTGCCTGCCGCATCCGGGCCATTTCCTCGGCAACAGAAGGGTCGATGGCAGCATCAGGCCCGGACATACTCTTCAGACAGTCAGCTATATCTTCGGCCTGGACTGCGCTTGCGTATCGACGGAGCAACGGGGCGTTGATCTGCTCGCCATAGCCACCGGGCGAAAGAAGCGTGAGGCTTGCCACAAGCCCCGGATTCATGAGTGCAATAAGCGTTGCAATTGCCCCGCCCATCGAATGCCCGGCAATATGCGCCTTTTCGATTCCGCGTTCGTTCAAATCCGCGATGATTGCCTTTGCGGCCGTTCCCGGCGAACCAGCGTTGGGGTATTGCAGTGAGCCCGCATGTCCGGGCAGATCATAGGCGACAATTGGTCGGCCAATCAGCTTCTCAATGATTGGCAGCCAGGTCTGGTTTGAAGAACCAAAGCCGTGCAGCAGGACGATTGGCGTCCCGCTGCCGGTTCTGATTTCCGCACCAAGCCCGCTCATGCAGCGGCCAATATGCGATTTGCAGCCGATACGATCGCTTCCAGAGAGGCGGCAACGATGTTGGTGTTCACGCCCACGCCGAAGGTGCGCTTGCTATCATGCTCGACTTCCACATAGCTGATTGCGGCAGCGTTTGAGCCCTGCTGCATGGAGTGCTCCGAGTAATCAAGCACCGACATGGGTATGCCGATATGGCGCGAAAGCGCATCAATGAAGCCGTCAATCGGGCCGGTTCCCGACCCCGCGATCGTGACCTCCTTGCCGTTGTCGATCACCGTTGCTTCCAGATTGCGCCTTCCCTTCACCGCAGGATCAGGGAAAGTGGTGTGATCGACGAACTTCAACCGCGCGCCGGGCTGGTCCACATAGACTTCCATAAACCGCTCGTGGATCCGCTTTGAAGAAACCTCTTTCCCCTCAACATCGGTGATGTGCTGAATGTCTTTGGAGAATTCGATCTGCAAGTTGCGCGGCAGGTTGAGACCATAATCGGCTTGCAGAACATAGGCTATGCCGCCCTTCCCGGACTGCGAATTGATACGAATGATCGCTTCATAGGTCCGTCCAACGTCTTGCGGGTCGATGGGCAAATATGGGACTTCCCACAATTCCTTGTTCGCCTTGGCCAGCGCTTTCATGCCCTTATTAATGGCATCCTGGTGCGAGCCTGAGAAAGCTGTGTAGACCAGCTCGCCCACATACGGGTGACGCTCAGGAATGCGCAACTGGTTGGAATATTCGTAAACCGCCTTCATGCGCGGGATATCCGAGCAATCCAGCTCAGGATCGACGCCTTGCGTGAACATGTTCAGCGCCAGATTGACTATATCCACATTGCCCGTGCGCTCACCATTTCCGAACAGCGTGCCTTCAACGCGGTCCGCACCAGCCATCAAGCCCAGTTCTGTTGCGGCGACACCGGTTCCGCGGTCATTATGCGGATGCAAGGAAATGATGATGTTTTCCCGATTATCAATCTGGCGACACATCCATTCTATCTGGTCTGCATAAATGTTCGGGGTCGACATCTCGACTGTGGCGGGCAAATTGATGATCAGCTTGTTTTCGGGCGTCGGCTTCACAATTTCAGAGACCGCATTGCAGATTTCCAATGCAACTTCGAGTTCAGTGCCCGTAAAGCTCTCAGGGGAATATTGTAGCCGGTAGCCACCGCCAGCCTTGGCCGCCATGTCAGTAATCATTTTTGCAGCGTCTGTAGCAATCGCCTTGATCCCGCGTACATCCTTTTCGAACACCACGCGGCGCTGCAATTCGCTGGTCGAATTGTAAAAATGGACGATCGGCGTCTTTGCACCCTCAAGTGCCTCGAAAGTGCGCGTAATCAATTCAGGGCGGCACTGCACCAGAACCTGCAAGTCCACGTGGTCCGGGACATTGCCTTCCTCGATACACCAGCGGGCAAAGTCGAAGTCCGTCTGCGAGGCTGAAGGAAACCCTATCTCAATTTCGCGAAAGCCCATGTCCAGCAGCAACTGGAACATGCGCGCCTTGCGCTCCTGCCCCATTGGGTCAACCAGCGCCTGATTGCCGTCACGCAAATCCACGGAGCACCACACAGGCGCTTTTTCAATGCGCTTGTCGGGCCATGTGCGATCTTTCAATCCCACCTGCGGATAAGGTTCATATTTGCGCGCTGCACTGGGCATGCCTTTGACGACAGTCGCAGTGGCGCGAATGGTTTGAGGTGCGTTCATTTCAACTTCTCCCGGCGCGCGGAGGTAGTACACGACCGGCTCGCTAACGCCAAATTAAATCAGGTTTAAAACAGGTGCTGACAAGGAGCTGGCGCACAGGGCGGAAAATCGACCGCCGGGCGCTCCTTCAACGAGCCCGGCGATCGCCGCTAAGGCCGAGGAGAAGCAATGCGGATGCAAGAGCGCGCACGGTCTCAACCGCGAATGCGGCTGGGCGCGACTGGTTCTTTGCATCGATATATGACATGGGCAGCGTCATAACCGAGACAGCGCTGCTTAACAAGAGCAATTGCAAAACTTATGCAAACGGGACCGCAACGGTTCCCTTCGGCAGCTTGGCCTCATCCTCCGGCTCAACGTGAATTGTCACGCGCACACTTGGAATCTCCGCTTTCAGCGCTTCCTCTATACGATCACAAATCACATGACTTTCGCCGACAGACATGCGTGCTTCCACGACCAGATGAAATTCAATGAACGTCGCGCGGCCAGCAATGCGCGTCTTGAGATCGTGCACCTCAAGCGCACCTTTGGAATTGGCCGAGATAATGTCACGGATTTGCATTGCCTCGTCCGGCTCTACGGCCCTGTCCATCAGGCCGCCCAGCGACGAGCTGATTACCTGCCAGCCTTGATAGAGAATGTTGACAGCGACAATTGCCGCCAATGCCGGGTCGAGCCAATACCAGCCGGTTGCGATAGCGCCGAGCAAGCCGATTACCACACCAACCGAGGTAATCACGTCGGTCATTATGTGTTTGCCGTCGGCAACAAGCGCGGGTGAGCGCTCTTTTCTGCCAACAGAAACCAATATGGATGCCCAGATAACATTGACCACAGAAGCAGCTATGTTCACTCCCAGACCTATTCCGGGCTCCTCCAACGGATGCGGCTGACGCCAGACATTCCAGACCTCATTGAGAATGAGCAGCGCCGCCACGACGATCAGCACGCCTTCGAGAACTGCCGAGAAATACTCCGCCTTGTGGTGCCCGTGCTGATGATCCCTGTCCGCCGGCTTATGGCTCACCCGAATGGCCCAAAATGCGGCGCCGGCTGCAATGACGTTCACGATTGATTCAAGTGCATCCGAGTAAAGTGCAACGGACCCTGTGAGCCACCACGCCCCAAGCTTCAGGGCGAACACCAACACCGCAATGGGTATCGTCCACATTGCCAAAGCTGTCACTTTGGAGCTGGCAGCCATATTACTCTCCGGTACGCAATATAATTGGAGTAAGCCGCCTCAGGCGGCCTTTTCCTTTGCCTTGCGCGGCAGATGCGCGACCACGTTCTCGATCATGCGCATTCCCGCATTTTGTCCGAGGGTCATGATCGATTCGGGATGGAATTGCACGGCCGCGACACGCTCTTTCTTGTGTTCAAACGCCATTATAATGCCGTCTTCGGTCTCGGCGGTCACAACGAACTCGTCGGGTAACCGAACTGGGTCGGCAAAGATCGAATGATAGCGCCCGACCGTCACCTCCTTCGGCAAACCGGAGAAAATTACGCCGGGTTTTGAAACCCTTATGCGCGAGGGCTTGCCGTGCATCGGCACATGCAGGTGTCGCAGTTCGCCACCATAGGCTTCCGCCAAAGCTTGCAATCCAAGGCAAACGCCGAAGATCGGCAGATCGCGCTTACGGGCCTTGCTGATCGTTGCAGCGCAATCAAAATCCTTTGGTGAACCCGGTCCCGGTGACAACACAACAAGGTCGGGTTGCAACCTGTCAAATATCTCCTCCGGCACCGGCGAGCGGACCGTCGAAACATTTGCGCCTGTCTGGCGGAAGTAGTTCGCCAGCGTGTGAACGAAGGAATCTTCGTGATCGACGAGCAGGATGTTCACGCCCTCGCCGACCCGGGCGGTCTGACGCTCCGCATTGCTGGCATTTGCTGTCTTGGCTTCGCGTATTGCGGAAAGCATGGCAGAGGCCTTCAGTTCGGTTTCAGCTTCTTCTTCCTCAGGATTGGAATCAAACAGCAGCGTTGCTCCTGCCCGCACCTCGGCAATCCCGTCCTTGATGCGTATGGTTCGCAAGGTCAGGCCGGTGTTCATGTCGCCATTGAAGTTGACCATGCCGACCGCCCCGCCATACCAGGCGCGCGGGCTTTTTTCATGCTTCTCGATGAACCGCATGGCCCAGAGCTTCGGTGCGCCAGTGACGGTCACCGCCCACGCATGAGACAGGAAGGCATCGAAAGCATCCATTCCTTCGCGCAGACGACCTTCAATATGATCGACTGTGTGGATCAGCCTGGAATACATCTCGATCTGGCGGCGGCCAATCACGCGCACGGAACCCGGCTCACAAACACGGCTTTTATCGTTGCGGTCAACGTCGGAACACATCGTCAGTTCCGACTCATCCTTCTTGGAGTTGAGAAGCTTCAGAATCTGTTCGGAATCGGAGATGGCGTCATCACCGCGCTTGATCGTGCCGGAAATCGGGCAGGTTTCGACGCGGCGGCCATTGACCCTCACAAACATTTCCGGCGATGCGCCGATCAGATACTCGCCATCCCCCAGATTTAT
This sequence comes from Rhizobiaceae bacterium, assembly GCA_019635795.1. Taxonomy (GTDB): domain Bacteria; phylum Pseudomonadota; class Alphaproteobacteria; order Rhizobiales; family Rhizobiaceae; genus Mesorhizobium_G. Next base: position 50,604 of record JAHBYV010000016.1, on the reverse strand, counting down.
GAAAAAGGAATATGGGGATGGGTTGATGGATTTCAGCTTGCGCGAAATTTCCGAGGGCTGGGTTTCGCAACGCTCATAGAACATCTGCCCCGGAACAACCTCAAACAGGTCGCCCCGCTTGAAACTGTCCATCGCGTCGCGCACAAGCGCGGCATATTCTCCCGGCTCATGATCGCCCCTCGGCGGAATCCTGTCAGACACTTTGAACGGCTGCTCTTGTGTATCGCGCGACAAACCTTCGGTGGAAGCGCCCGCGAAGGCAAAATCATAGCTGTCGATCCAGGCTCTGGTTGAGTAGTGATCTACCACCAGCACTTCATCGGGCAAAAACAGCACCAGATCACGCTGATCTTCAGGGCGCTCCAGATGCAACTCAACCGGGTCGAACTGGAATGCCAGATCGTACCCGAACGCGCCATAAAGGCCCAATGTGGCATCGTCCTGCGTGCGGAAAAGTGCCGTGATCGCGCGAAGGACCGTGAATACAGACGGCGCGCGTGAACGCTCCTCTTCCGTATATACCCTGCCCGGCTCGGCAATATCTATGCGGATCACGCTATCGCCGCGCCGAGCCACCTTTGCTTGCGTCAGCCCGGAAAGCGCCTTGTGAACGATCTCCAGCAACGGCCGGCCACGATTGTTCAGCGCCTCAATATGCATGACGCGGCCACGCGCCGTCACCACCAGCGGCGGATCAATGATGGCCGTGTCCCAGCGCGTATAGCGACCCGGATATTCGTAATTTGAGGAAAACACCGCGCCGCGACGGCTGTTCAGCCCATCAACATAAGCTTCGATTGCACCTTCATAAGGCGTGGTGCGTCGCTTGCGCGTGATGGACACGCCGCCTTCGGTTCGAAATCGCTCCGCGCCGTTGTCCAGAATTTCCAATGTCATTCCTGTCTCCAACAATCAGGCAAGGAACCCTGGCTACCAATAAAGCAAATGGCCGCCCGGATTATCCGTTGCGGCCACCACATATTCACGCACGCGCGTCATCGCAGGCCGCTTTAACAGCCCCACCACCACGCAGTTGCGATCGACTTCATATTCATGCTTGCTTCCATAGCCGCGATTGCATTGCTCTGCAACAATTTCTCACAGACCGAGCGGTCGCCTGAAAGCTGGCTTCTCAGTCCTCTAACGCACCCGGCTTATGGGTCGCGCTGGGGTGCGCACCCACAAGTTTCAGCAAGTCATCGCCTTTGGTCGTCGCACGGTGGTGGCGACGGGTAAGGATCAGGCCCGACTGCGGCGCAAAGACCTCTGTTCGCCCATCCATCTCACCTGGCATCTGAACAATCGTAACGAGTCTCTGCCCTTCTTCCACCCGGTCACCGGGCTTGACGTGATAGAGCAAGGCTCCAGCGCACGGCGCGCGCACCATTTCAACATTCTCGACCGGTGCAGCGAGGCCGCTGAACTGGTTTGGCGGCGGCAATTTCTCATCTTCAATTACGCCGCGCATAACCAGAACGCGATAAAGCCCTCTCGCATCATGCTGTGCGATATTTGCATCCACATCCGCCAAACCACGATATTCCACCGTGGAAACAATCCGCTTATTGAAGCGTGCCAAGCTTGCGGGTGCACCAAGATAAGGATCAATTGACGCCTGATCGAATGCAGCGCCGCAATCACCGTCCCACAGAAGGACAGCGTCCATATTCATCGCGCCAGCACAATCGCGCATGAACGGCCACAATACCTTTGGAACATAAAGATAAGGCAAGCTTTCATCATCGCAGTGCAGATCGAGAACGATGTCGTGCCCCATGGACAGGGCGAGAAGTCTGGCCTTGAGGCGCTGGTCCGCGCTGTTTTCTTCAAGCAATGCATATGGGTCGTCGCCGGGTGACGACAACAGCGGAAAATCCCGATTGAAATTCGTCAGTGTCCGGAAATGGAATCGTCCCATCAACTCATGCGCCTGATATTGCGCCCGCGCTATGGGGTTAGCCGAAGGAACCACCGTGATCTTCCCACGAATGCGGCCTTCAATATCTGCCTGCCGCAATAGCGGCATCAACGCATCGAGAGCGACCACCCCGGGAAGTTCACCGCCATGCAGCGCGGCTTGCAGATAAGCGGTGGGGCCGGTCGGTCCGCCTTCGAAAACGTAGACCGGAAAGGAATAGGAGACGCCTTCCGTGTCTCCTTCGATAAATTCAATTGTCTTGCGCATACCAACTTTGTGGGCCGAATGCGCGCGCCGCTCAAGGGGAAAAAGATTGCGGCAGAACGAAAGGTGCTCCTCCGCTCGGCGTTTTCCCAACCCCAAGGTTGCATTCAAACGCGGTGGCAATCACGCTATCGCGGATAACCTGCCGTGGCGATCCAGCCGCAACCATGCGCCCGCGCGCGAGAACTATGATATTGTCAGCATACATCGCAGCGAGGTTGAGATCGTGCAATATTGCGATAACACCGCCGCCACGGTCGGCGAAGCCTCGTGCCGTTTCCATGATCGCAAGCTGGTGCTTGATGTCGAGGCTGGACACTGGCTCATCCAGAAACAGATAGCGAGGCTGCCCGTCCAGAACCGGCTCCCATACCTGACACAGGACACGCGCAAGCTGAACACGCTGCTGCTCGCCGCCGGACAGTTCCTGATAGAACCTTCCCGAAAAGCCTTGCAGATCGACGGCGGCCAGCGCTTGTTCGACAAGATCAAAGCCAAACCCGCCCCTGACACCACTGCGTCCTGAAAGCACGCCGAGATTGACGATCTCGCGCACGGTGAAGGGAAATGAAAGCGCAGTGGCCTGAGGCAGGACCGCGCGCATGAGCGCCTGTCTGGCAGACTCGGCTTTTGAGACTTCATAGCCGTTCATGGTGATGGAGCCGCCATAGGCCATTTCACCAGACATCGCCTTCATCAATGTTGTTTTGCCAGAACCATTCGGGCCAACGATTACCGTCAGACCTCGCGGCGCTGCTTCAAAGGTCACACCGCCAAGAATGGTTCGCTTGCCGATAGCAACCGAGACATCATCAAGCCTGATCATTGTCACAAATCCAGCAAGCCGCGCTTGCGCAGCAATATCCAGAGGAAGAATGGCGCGCCGGCCAGCGCTGTCACAATGCCGATTGGCAATTCGGCGGGCGCGACTATGGTGCGAGCAATAGCATCAGCGAGCAATAGCAGGCTTGCGCCCAAAAGAGCCGAAGCTGGCAGCAAATACCGGTTGTCCGGCCCAATGGCCAGCCGCAGCATATGCGCCACGACGATACCGACGAAGCCGATGCCGCCGCTGACCGCCACCGCCGCGCCTACTGCCGCCGCGACAGAAACGATTGCCGCATATTTCAGCTTCTGAACCGGAATCCCCATGTGATGAGCCGTCGGTTCGCCCAACGCCAGAGCATTCAGCCCCCGTGCCAAAAACGGGCTTATGGCGAGCGAAGCCAGAATTATCGGGCCAACCACATAAATCTTTGACCAGGTTGCGCCAGCAAGTGATCCAAGGGACCAGAATGTCAGGTCTCTAAGCTGCCGGTCATCGGCTATGAAGATCATGACGCCTGTAACCGCCATGGCAAGTGCGCCGAGCGCAATTCCTGCCAGCAGCATTGTGGCGACGGAGGTGCGCCCCTGTCTTGTGGCAACCTGATACAGCACAAAGGTAGTTATCAAGCCGCCCAAAAATGCCATGACCGGCAATGCAAGCGGCCCCAATGTCGCGTTGAAGGAACCGAACATTGTCGGCCCAAGCACGATCATTGCGACAGCCCCGAGGCTGGCACCGGACGAAACGCCAACGAGCCCAGGGTCGGCGAGCGGATTGCGGAACAATCCCTGCATCACGGCTCCCGAAACAGCAAGCGCTGCGCCCACCAACGCGCCAAGCAGCAGCCGCGGGAGACGAATGTCATAAATGATAATTCGGTCACGCAAGGCTTCGGCATCAGCCTGGCCGAACAGGTCACGCAGAATGACCAGCGCTGAAGCACCAGAGGCCCCGGATGCAAGGCTAAGCAGCATTGTTGCCAGCAGAAGGATCGCAAGAAGAAGAATCGCCAGGCGCGCGCGCCTAGTCCTGTCGCCTGCGGCAGTGCGGTTTGTCTCGACCGGCGCGCCAGCGCTCATTGTTTCAATCGCCACGTTACTAACCGATCAGTTTGCGACAGCAGGGCCGTAGAGCGCTGCGGCAAGCTCCCGGATGGCGCTTGCGGTTCGGGGGCCAAAGCCAAGCAAATACGAGCCGTCCATACGAACGATAGTCTTGTTCTGGCCGACAGGTGTAGATGCGATGGCGGGGTGACCGAGAATTTGCTCGTCAGCGATTGAAGCCCTCGCCCGCTCCATGACCAGAACAGCATCTGGTTTGGCCTTTATCACTGCTTCATCGGTCAGTTGCTTGTAGCCTGAAAAGCCCTCAACTGCATTTGTCGCGCCGGCCAGATCGATCATGCCTTGTGCAGCCGTCCCGCTACCTGCGGCAAGGATTTTTCCGCCCTGCATGGACAGAACGAAAAGCACGCGCCGGCGTTCCTTGATATTGCTGGTAAGTGCTTCTGCCGCGCTTAGATCGGCATCGACCTGACGGGAAAGCGCTTCGGTCTTTTCCTTCTCCCCCAGGGCATTTCCGACTATCCTGATCTTGTCGATAATTCCCTTGTGGTCGAAGGTTTCAGGAACCTCAACATAGGGAATGCTGGCCTTTTTCAGGACATCTACCGCTTCCTTCGGGCCAGAGCCTTCAATCGCGATAATGCCGCTGGGATTCACTGACAGTACGCCCTCCGGCGAAAGCTGCCGAACGTAACCCACATCAGGGAGTTGACTGGCCGCTTCCGGGTAAACGCTGGTGGAATCACGCGCTACCAGCTTGTTCTGGGCGCCAAGCGCATAGACTATCTCGGTGATCGAACCACCGATGGCTACCACGCGAGACGTGTCATTCAGGCTCGTCGTCTCTTCAGCACCAGCACTTGCCGTCAGCGCAAAGCCCAACAGCAGGGCCACCACAAAGTTGGGCTTTATCATTCTCTGCACCTTAAGCTGCACTCTGGGTAGCAATGCGAGGCAGGCCAGCAACAAGACCACGCCAGTCTTCCCGCTCACCCTCACCTTCATGACGCTTGCCGAAAAACTGAATAATCATCTGGCCTTGTGCGTCATACGCTTCAACCGAAGTCACATGTCCGTCCTTCGTCGGCTTGCGAACGCCCCACACCTCCCGAATATGGTCGGTGCGCAGATGAAGATGGAACGTCTCGTCCAGAATGTTCAGCCATGGGCCCATCGTCTTTATGGATGAGATGGGGCCGGTATGAATCTGAATGCAGCCGCGATTGCCGACAAAGCACATGATTGGCTGCCCGGACGCAGCCGCACCTTCCATCATCGCTCCGACGGCCTGTGGATCAAGGCTCCAGGCGAAATCCTGGCCGACCATGCGCATTGCCTGACGGCGTGAAAGCTTGAGCGAACGCAGAAGCCCGAAGAACTGATGTACGTCAGTCATCTTGCTCCACTTGTCGCGCAGTTCCTCAGCCGACGCCTGGGACTCCTCAACAGTTTCTGGCGCAACCGCCTCAACGTGCAGGCCCTGTGCCTGATCATCGGAAACGTGTGCCGCGACCAGCGCCTCGTAAGCTTTCAGGTCCGATGCCGGACGCAGATGAACCTTGTGAACCGCTTCCCCCGCAGAGTCGAAGAACTGCAAGGAACGCCGCACTTCATCGCCATCGCGCTTTTCAACAGCAAATCCGTGCTTCCAGACATTGGGGAATATGCGCTGGTCGATGTGCTCACCAAGTGTGAGCACGGCATGATCGCCCGGCACAACCTTTTCAAAAACGCCAATCTTTTCATGAACCGCGCTCTCGTTTCTGGTCAGCGCCATGACCTCGCCCACAGCTTCCAGCCCACGAAGGATTTCCACGACTTGCGGCCGAATTCGGGTGACGCCCTCCCCGCAGTGTGCAGCAACCAGCTCGCCTTCGGAAATGCCCAGATTCTGCGCCAGGTCACGCTCTCTCAGCTTTGGATTTTCTTGCCGTGCCTTTCGGATTTCCGCTGCGTTCGGTCGTGCCGCCTTGCTCATTCTTGCCCTCTCCGTTGCCTTTCCGCCGCATCCACAAGCTGAGCTTGCGAAAGCGTACGATCTATCTTGACTCTAATTGTCAGCTTTAATAGCAGTGCATTACATGACTGCAATAGTCAAGTTCTAAACACACGGATTGAGTGCAAGCAAGCGTATCCGCGAGCCAGCACAGGCAACGCGAACAGGAGTGGGTTATGGGGATTTTTCGGCAGAGTACGCTGCTGCTGGCTTGCAGCGTCGCTGCAAGCATCGTCCTGGTGAATTCCAGGGCGCAAGCGCAAGGTGGAAGCGAGGTAGAGCTGGCGCCGGTTGTTGTGGAGGGTGCACAACTACCTACCGATCAGCCGATTCAGGCCGCAACGGAAACAAAGATCGAGCGCCCCGCCATCCAGAAGCGCATGGTGGAAGATTTCAGTGACATTGGTCGCCGGGTCGATGCCGGCGTCAATTTCAACGAGCGCAACACAAGCATAAATCTGCGCGGGCTCCAGGACGACCGGGTATTGACCACTGTTGACGGTGTGCGTGTGCCCTGGCTCGTCGATCCACGCGATAGCGCAAAGGGTGGCCTGAACGCTTTCGATTTCGACTCCCTTTCCGAACTCGATATCGTAAGAGGCGGCGATTCGAGCCGCTACGGCTCCGGCTCTCTCGGGGGCGTTGTTCAACTCCGCACGCTTGATCCCGAGGACCTCATCGAGGACGGTAAGCGTTTCGGCGCAATCCTGAAAACCGGCTATGACAGCGCTGACCGAAGCTGGCGCGGCAATGCCGCAATTGCGGGGCGCGCAAACGATACATGGCTGCTTGTGCAGGGCGGATACCGCAAGGGACACGAAACCGAAAACATGGGTGATGTTGATGGCTACGGTAATCTTCGCACCGAGCCTAACCCCGGTGACTACACCCAGCGCAACATTCTCGCGAAGCTGCATCAGTATGTTGAGGGCGGCCACAGATTCGGCCTGACCGGCGAGTTTTCCGGTCGCGATTTCGAATATGAGAACATGAGCGGGATGACCTCGAGTTATGAAGAGGGGTCATTCATGTCTGGTAACAAGATTGACCGTAAACGTGTCTCCGGTGAGTACAAGTTCGAGTCGCCAGACAAGTCGGACATTGTGGATACCGCGAATCTCAATCTGTTCTGGACAGATCAGAAGCTCAGCGCGACGACCGACGCCATCCGGCTGCCAGATGCGCGCTCCTTCATTCCGGCTATCCCGGCTGCCCCGCCGTTTTTCGCCGGTTTCCCCAGCGGCGCAGATCTTCTGTACGGGTATCCAGCCGGTCCATACATTCGCGACAACTGGATCAAGCAGACAAGCTACGGCTTCAACGGCGATGCCTCCAAGGAGCTTGACCTCGGCGGCCATGTGAACACCCTGCGCTTTGGCGGCGAGCTTTACACCCAGAAAACAACCCAGTTTTCCTATGGTGAAGACAATTGCCCGGATGTTGACTGGTCAACGATCCCGTCTCCATACGGACCGCAAAGCTGCCGGTTCCTGCATTCCAACACTGCCGACATGCCGGAAGTTGACAGCACATTCTTCGGCGCATTCCTTGAAGACGACATCCAGTTTATGGATGGTCGGCTCACCGTAACGCCAGGCTTGCGCTTCGACTGGTATCAGCATCGGCCCAAGTCCACGCCGGAATATCAAGCCAGCCCGAATTACGACCCTGCCTATCTGGTCGACAACAGCGATTCGCGGATTTCTCCCAAGCTGCGTGTTGCGTACAAGGCAACTCCGGAAGTCACCGTTTTCGCCCAATGGGCACAGGGTTTCCGCGCACCCAGCGCACAGGAACTCTATGAAAACTTCGCAAATGCGGGTCAGTATGCACGCATCGGCAATCCCGATCTGAAGCCTGAAACAAGCAACGGCTTTGAGTTTGGTGCCGCTTATGAAACACCGGATTTTGGTTTCTCGGCCAATATCTTCAATAATTACTACCGCAATTTCATCGAAGAAGTGACGCTGGCTCCGACGGCTGATTTTCCGATGATATTCTCATCTCAAAATCTGGCGCGCGTGCAGATCTACGGTGCTGAAGTTCGCGGCTACAAGCGTTTCAACAGCAATTGGAAGGCTTGGGGTTCTTTCGCCTACTCACATGGCAAGAACACGGAGACGGATGAATATATCAACTCGATCCCACCTTTGCGTGCTATACTCGGCCTCGGCTATGAGCAGGAAACATGGGGCATTGATGTATCCACCACATTGGCGGCCGCTCGCGACAAGGTTAGCGGAACCGGCTTTGCGGCTCCGGGATACGGCATAGTTGACGTGACGGGATATTGGGAACCGGAACAGGTGAAGGGCCTTCGCGTTCAGGCAGGTGTGTACAATCTGTTCAACAAGAAGTACTGGAACGCACTTGATGTCCCGGACGGCACGAGCCCGGATGTTTACGATCGGTACTCAGAGCCTGGCACGACGTTCCGACTGGCAGTAACGCAGAAGTTCTGACGTGAAAAACTTGACGAAAGCAACGATCATGGTTGGTGCGGGGCTGTATATTGCAGCCACCGCCTCAGCATTCGCACAGTCTGAAGCCGCGCAGAAGGAAGGCGTTCTATCGCTGGAGTTGAACGCGGCCCAGCCTTCGGAGAAGGGCTGCCGCCTCACTTTTGTGGTGAATAATGGCCTTGCAGGCACATTGAAGGCGGCGTCTTTCGAACTTGTGCTCTTTGACAAGGCGGGAGTCGTCGATCGCATCACCGCTGTCGGTTTCAAGGAACTGACTGGCGGGAAAACGAAAGTCTCACGCTTCGATCTGGCGGATGTTGATTGTGCTAATATCGGGCGCGTGCTTATCAATTCCGTCACGGAGTGCAATGGTGATGGAGTTGCGCCCGACGATTGCTCACGTCAGCTACGGACAACGTCAAGGGCTGGCATCGAATTTGGGACGTGAGGCGGGCCTGCCTGCGGCACGAAGATTGGACAAGAAATTGAGCACGAACCATCGAAAGGCCAGGTATGTTTTCCCCGGTGCTTATCGGGGGAAATTCCTGTCGCCTGTAGCCGCCATCTGTCTGACGGCCTACGGCACGACAGCGGCCTTTGCGCAGTTGCAAAGCCCCCCGGCGACCCACTTGCCGGTCAATCTGTCACCTTGGGGCATGTTCATGGATGCCGACATCGTCGTGAAGGCGGTGATGGTCGGCCTTGCATTTGCCTCCCTCATCACCTGGACGATCTGGCTTTACAAAACGCTGGAACTTTTCTCTGCCAAAAGAAACGCTGAAAAGGGATTGGTCGAAGTTGTCCACTCACAAAGCCTCGTTCAGCTTACCCGGTTGGTGGGAAAGCGCGGCGATATTCCCGCTTTGCTCGTTCGCGCGGCAAGCGAAGAAATGGAACTCTCCGGTCCTGTCGTTGACCATGCGGGCGGTGAAGGCGTGAAGGAACGCGTGTCATCCCGGCTTTCGCGCATTGAGGCCCGCGCCGGTCGAAAGATGACGCGTGGAACGGGAATCATCGCCACGATTGGCGCGACCGCTCCCTTCGTTGGTCTGTTTGGCACGGTTTGGGGAATCATGAACGCATTCATAGGCATATCGCAGTCGCAGACGACCAATCTGGCCGTCGTTGCGCCCGGTATCGCCGAAGCTTTGCTTGCCACAGCTATTGGCCTTGTTGCTGCGATCCCCGCCGTTATCATTTACAACGTGTTCGCGCGCTCAATCTCGGCCTACAAGCAATTGCTGGGCGATGTTTCGGCAGGTGTCGAACGACTCGTGAGCCGCGACCTCGACCGCCGCGCCACGCCGCGCCACCGCATTGCAGCGGAGTAGAAAATGGCGTCGCGCATCCGGGAAGGGTCAGACGATCTGGAAGAAACGCACGAGATCAACGTCACGCCATTCATCGACGTGATGCTGGTACTGCTGATCATCTTCATGGTGGCCGCACCGCTCGCAACCGTTGATGTGAATGTTGATCTTCCCGGTTCCACAGCCCCTGCATCGCCAAGGCCGGAGAAGCCTGTATTTATGACGGTGAAGCAGGACCTATCCATAATGCTTGGCAACGATGCGGTGTCGCGGGAAGCATTCGGAACGAGAATGGATACATTGACCGGCGGCGACAAGGAGACGCGCATATTCTTGCGCGCCGATAAATCCGTTCCTTATGGCGATTTGGCCGAGGTGATGAACCTCTTGCGGGCAAGCGGCTATCTCAAGATCGCGCTGGTTGGTCTGGAGGCTGGTCAGGCAACGGCAAAATGAGCATCCAGGATCACCACGAAATCGAGATTCATCGGACGCCATGGAAGCGTGAAGCCATACGCTGGGGCGCTGCGGCAATCGTCGTTGGCATGGCACATGCTGCCGCTGCCTATAGTGTGATTGTGCTTGCTCCAAAGCCTTCGCCCATAGCCGTTGAGCAGGCCATGAACATCGAGCTGACGCCTTTGCTCGTCAGCACAGCAGAACCGGTCGTCGAGAACGCGGCGGCTGAAGAACTGCCCGAACAACTCGCGGAATTGCCAGACCTTCCAACAAGGGTTGAGGAGGTCGTGGAGGAGGAGCACGTTGAGGAAACTCCCGAAGCCGAGATGGAAGAGCCTGAAGAGGCAAAGCCTGTCGAGGTAGCGAAGGCTGAGGAGATGGAGGAGGTTGTTGAGGCGGATCCCATCGAGACGCCGCAAACTGTAGCCGCGCTTCCACAGCCCCGACCGGAAATCGCTGAGGAAACGGTTGAGGTTGAAAAGCCGAAGCCGGAGCCGAAGAAGATCAAGCCACGCAAGGCTGAAAAGAAACCGGTTGTTGAAGCCGAGAAAAGGCCAACGCAGTCAAGGCAATCAGTTGCTGGTTCGGCAGCGCCGCGCGCGCAGGTGATCAATCCGAGTCGCTGGTACGCGCAGGTTCAGGCAGCGATTGCGCGCCGCAAGCCGCGCAGCATCGGCGCGGCCGGAAGGGTTAGTGTACGGTTTGTGGTTAACCAGTCGGGGGCCGTGACCTCATCCGGAATTGCCCGTTCGTCAGGCAATCCGAAGTTGGACAATGCTGCTCTTGGCATGGTGCGGGGAGCCCGTGTGCCTGCCCCGCCGAAAGATTCCGGGATTACCAGCCATCCTTTCACCATTCCGGTGAATTTCGAATAGCGTCAACGCTTCGCTTCCACCGCGTCCCAGAATATTGCCGCCACATCAGCACCACCAAAGCGCTTGATCTCGCGAATGCCTGTTGGTGACGTCACATTGATTTCGGTCATGTAATCGCCGATCACGTCGATACCGACGAGGATGAAACCGCGTTCCCGCAAGGAAGGCCCGATCCGTTCACAGATTTCGCGCTCGCGTGCAGTGAGCTCTGTTTTCTCGGCCCTGCCGCCAACATGCATATTGGACCTTGAATCATGCTCGGCAGGAACGCGATTGATTGCGCCGACCGGCTCGCCATCAATAAGGATGATGCGCTTGTCTCCCTTGCGCACATCCTTGAGGTAGCGCTGAACGATGTAAGGCTCACGGAAAAGCTGGCCAAACATTTCAAGCAATGATGCAAGATTGCGGTCAGCTTCCGCCATATGGAAAATGCCAGCGCCGCCATTGCCGTAAAGCGGCTTTACAATCACATCGCCAAACTCCTTGCGGAATGCAGCGACTTCCTGCGGGTCTTTCGTGATCAGCGTTTCCGGCATCAGGTCGGGAAACTCGGTGACAAATATCTTTTCCGGGCTGTTGCGCACCCATGCCGGATCATTGACGACCAGCGTCTCGGGATGAATCCGCTCCAGGAGATGCGTGGTTGTGATGTAATTCATGTCGAAGGGAGGGTCTTGCCGCAGCAATATCACATCCATTTCTGACAGGTCAGTGCGCACCGGCTCGCCAAGCATGAAGTGATCACCTTTCGTGTCACGAACCTCCATTTCCTCAATGCGCGCTACGACCTTCCCGTTCTGCATGGATAACCGGTCGGGCGTGTAATGAAACAGTTGATGGCCACGACGTTGTGCTTCCAGCGAGAGCGCGAAACTGGTGTCCCCCGCAATATTAATGGTCGAGACGTGATCCATCTGGACGGCTACTTTGAGCGACATGGCAACTCCAATTTTCGACTGTGCGACAACCATCTACAGCGTTGCTGCATATCTGCCAATCAGTTCCAGTGCTTGCTAGATGACGATGTGGCAGCGTACAACCAACCACAGACGGTTGGGAGGAGTTTCGGCGTAGTGCGTTCCGGAGTTCATTATCCTGAGCTTGGTGGCGCATCGGTACTCATTACCGGTGGCGGTTCCGGTATTGGCGCAGCGTTGACCGAGGGCTTCGTGCGTCAAGGCAGCAAGGTTGCCTTTCTCGACATTGCCGATGAGCCGAGCATTGCGCTTTGCGATAGCCTTGAAACCTCAACCGGCAATCGTCCGCTATTCATAAAAACCGATGTGCGCGACATACCTGCGCTCGAAGCATCAATCGCCACAGCCGCGAAAGCGCACGGACCTATCACCGTTCTGGTCAACAATGCGGCGACCGACGAGCGCCATGCGCTTGAAGATATGACGGTCGAGTATTGGGAAAACAATCAGGCTATCAATTTGCGCCCACACGCATTCAGCGCAAAGGCCGTTGCCCCCGGTATGAAGGCGGCAGGCGGCGGCTCGATCATCAATTTCACCTCCACATCCTTTCTTATCAATCATCCTGAGATGCCTTCCTACACAGCCGCGAAGGCAGGCATTGTCGGGCTTACGAAAGGCTTGGCCGGCCTGCTCGGCAAAGACCGCATCAGGGTCAATGCTATCGCTCCGGGTTGGGTCATAACCGAGCGCCAGCGCCAGCTCTGGGTTACTGAGGAAGCCCTTGCGGCGCACGTTGCAAGACAATGCATAAAGGACATCATGCTGCCACACGATATGGTTGGACCGGTGCTTTTTCTGGCGTCGAACGGATCTCGAATGATCACCGCGCAAATGTTGATCGTTGATGGAGGCTCACTTTGAGCGCCGTCGTCGCAGCAGTCGACTGGGGAACCAGCCGCCTTCGTGTCTGGCTTCTGGACGAGCAAGGCAACAGCCTTGCTGAACGTCGGAGCGAGGAAGGAATGCTCTTTTCTGCCGGAGCAGGCTTCAAAACAGTACTGGAACGAAATCTTGCTGAATTGAGCGCGGCACCGAACTTGCCAGTCATAATTTGCGGTATGGCAGGCGCGCGACAGGGATGGATCGAAGCGCCTTACATCGAAACGCCCGCTTATCTGGATGCTGTACTGGGTGCCGCGATCCCGGTTCCCGGCAATGATAGGGACGTGCGCATAATTCCCGGCCTTTCACAGCGCAAGGCCGACGCGCCTGATGTGATGCGGGGTGAGGAAACGCAGCTTGCTGGCGTCGACGTCCTCCGCCGCGCGGGAAGTCACGTTGCCTGTCTGCCCGGAACGCATTCAAAGTGGGTTACCATTGAAGATGGACGCGTATCTGGTTTCGGTACGTGGATGACGGGAGAGTTGTACTCGCTCCTCACGCAGCAATCGGTTCTGAAACATTCTGTGGGCGAAGGTTCGGCCGGTGTGCTTGCTGCCTCACCCGCATTCGCTTCAGGTGTTGAGGCAGGACTGTCGGACCGCGCCGATCTTACATCACATCTTTTCGGCATTCGCGCTGGCGGGCTGCTGCTCGGGCTTGGCCCGGAAGATGCGGCAGCGCGTCTGTCAGGTCTTCTTATCGGCGCAGAAATAGGCGCTGCAGAGCGGCGCTACCCTGCCACCGGACCCGTTGTTCTCGTTGGCTCCGGCCTGATGTACAAGCTTTATGAACGCGCCTTTGAAGTCGCCGGCATTGAAGCGGAGCGAGCCGATGCGGAAGTGGCCGTGCGCCGCGGACTGTTTGCTGCTGCAAAGCGGTGCGGCATGGTGGGGTAAAAAATGAAATCCGCCGCTTTTCCCAAACTGGAACGTAATATCATCGCAATATTGCGCGGCCTGTCGCCCGATGCAGCCGTCGAATATGGCAAGGCCCTGTTCGATGCCGGCATTGAAGCAATTGAAGTCCCCCTCAATTCGCCCGATCCGTTTCTTTCCATAGAACGGCTCGTAGCGGCTTTGCCAAAATCAGCATTGCTGGGCGCAGGAACCGTTCTGACCCCAGCTCAGGTGGACCGGCTTCACGAGGCTGGGGGCACATTGCTGGTCAGCCCGAATATTGATGCCAGCGTCATGAGTCGTGCAGCGGAGCACCGTATGGTGACCATGCCCGGCGTTTTTACGCCAACAGAAGCGCTTCAGGCACTGGCGCTGGGGGCTTCGGCGTTGAAGTTCTTTCCAGCAATCGCCCTCGGCGCAAAAGGCATATCGGCGATCAAGGCTGTGCTGCCTGCCGATGCCATTGTCGGGGCGGTCGGTGGTGTCTCGGAAAAAGACTTTGCCGAATATGCTCAAGTTGGTGTGAAAGCGTTTGGTCTTGGCTCAAGCCTGTTCACACCTTCCCTGACCGTTTCAGATGTTGCAGAGCGTGCCAAAGCTGCTGTGGCAGCCTATGACTCAGTTTTCGGGAGGCAGTCGTGACGGAAACAAAGCCGATTGCGGACTACAGGGCAGAGCTTGGTGAAGGTCCGGCATATGATCCGGCTACCGGGACGCTTTACTGGTTCGATATCGTTGAATCAAAGCTGCTGGAAAAGCGAATGCCGGATGGCGAGCTCGTCGTTCATGACTTGCCATTCATGGCAAGTGCGCTTGCGGTGATTGATCCTGCGCGCCAGTTGCTGGTGACGGAACACGGCCTTTATGTTCGCGAAAAAGCTACAGGAAAACTGACCCTGCACGTGGGTGTTGAGGACAACAATGAAATAACACGCTCGAATGACGCTCGTGTGCATCCGGGCGGCTCGCTGTGGTTCAGCACAATGGCGAAGGATGAACGCAGCGGAGCGGGCGCCATTTACTGGTACCGACACGGCGAGGTGCGGCTGCTTTTTCCGTCCATCACGATTCCGAATTCAATCTGCTTTGCACCGGATGGTTCCTGCGCTTACTTTACCGACACGCAAACCAACATGCTGAAGCGCGTGACCTGCGATCCGCTGACTGGACTGCCCACCGGTGAGCCGCAACTTTTCTACGCGCACCGCGGTGATGGTGGGCTCGACGGTTCGGTCATGGATGCTGACGGCATTTTATGGAATGCGCGATGGGGCGGCAGTTGCGTCGATGCCTATGCTCCGGACGGCACGCTGGTCAGGACTGTTCCCGTACCAGCGCGACAACCATCCTGCCCGGTATTTATCGGCAAGAATGCACAGCACATGGCCGTGACTTCCGCATGGAAGGGCCTTGGCGAAGCCGAAAAGGCTGCTGATCCCGAGGCAGGACGCACATTTCTACTCAATGTTGAGGTGAACGGGCGGTTTGATCCGCCCGTAGCATTCTAGCGTCAGACTTTAGCCATGCACACCGGTGCGGAGCCGGAACGCAGCATCCCGATTTGCTTTGCCGCACCTTTGGAAAGATCAAGCACGCGACCGCGAATAAAAGGCCCACGATCATTGATGCGCACCACAACGCTCTTGCCGTTGCGCTTGTTGGTAACACGCAGTTTTGTGCCAAAAGGCAGATGCTTATGCGCGGCGGTCATTCCTGATTGATTGAAGCGTTCTCCGTTTGCGGTCGAGCGTCCATGAAACCCTGGTCCGTACCACGAAGCTTTGCCGCATTGGGCATTTGCAACCGATGTTCCTGCAAGAGAAATCAATGCTGCTGCGACAAGACCGGCCACCACGGGCCGCTTCATTCCCATCATCAGGTAGTTCCTAAGCTATTAACGTTGCGAGCCGCCTAGAAACCAAACGTGCAGATGTCGTGACGACAATTTGACCATTCAAAGGCAATTTTTGCGTCGCAGCATGAGTAGGTCGTGAAGCAGAATAGTATTTCCAAGAGTATTCCAATCGAATTCGTGGGTATGATTTCCTATAATCCCGACTATTCATAGATATGATTATGCCTATAGGCAATTCGATCTGAGCGAGCTTCTCGCGACTTGATCTTGACTGATTGCTGGTTCGCCGTTCCATCCTTTTTCAAACAGACAATCCACCTGTACTTTCCCGCGCATTAAACTGGACATTTCTAGTTTAGAATAATTCTAAGATATTGAAATATAAGGGTTTTGCGACATATTTTATTGACACGGGCTATAGATTCGGCTTTATGGCCGACGAACCTTTGATGTTTGGGCCTTGAACCCAATCGATTGGAGGAAATGGTGAAAATGATCTGTTACGCGCCCTTTCGCGGGCGTTCCCATTGCTGTCTCAATCCCAATTTGCTGCGCATGTTTGTGCGCGCTGGCACGTGCTCGCCGGCGTCGATATCGCTTCTATCCAATTTTTCAGGGAGTTTTTGATGAGGAATTCGCTCGTGACGAAGCGTCATAGACGTTTTGCGGCTATCGCGGCAACGGCAGCACTCACCGCAGCGGTGTTTGTGCTTCCGGCCAAGGCAGAAACCGCGCCGAAAGAAATTATCAAAACATACTCTGACATTGCGCTGGCGGTATTCGAGGACTCGCTCACCACAGCAAAATCCCTCAACACGGCAATTGACGCCCTTATTGCAAATCCATCCGCGCAATCGCTGGAAGCGGCTCGCGAGGCATGGAAAGCAGCGCGCATCCCCTATCAGCAATCTGAAGTCTTTCGTTTCGGCAATGCCATTGTGGACGATTGGGAAGGCCGGGTGAATGCATGGCCATTGGACGAAGGCCTGATCGACTATGTAGACAGCTCTTACGGTTCGGAGTCTGACGAGAATTCGCTTTATACCGCCAATGTAATTGCCAACACGGAGATCGAGATCGACGGACAAAAAGTCGATGTCTCAAAGATTACTCCGGAGTTGCTATCGCAAACCTTGCAGGAAGCAGGTGATATCGAGGCGAATGTTGCAACCGGATACCATGCAATCGAGTTTCTTCTTTGGGGTCAGGACCTCAACGGTACCGGACCGGGGGCGGGAAATCGCCCTTACACCGATTACGATACGGCAAACTGCACCGGAGGCAATTGCGACCGGCGCGCCGATTATCTGAAATCTGCAAGCACCCTTCTCGTCAACGATCTTCAGGAGATGGTAGACAATTGGAAGGATGGCGGCGCTGCTCGCAAGAATCTTGAAGATGGCGACGTTCAACAGGGAATTTCAACCGTTTTTACCGGCATGGGTTCATTGTCCTACGGCGAGTTGGCTGGAGAGCGCATGAAACTTGGCCTTTTGCTGCACGATCCTGAAGAAGAGCATGATTGCTTTTCAGACAACACTTACATCTCGCACCTCTACGATGCAGTAGGCATCCGCAATGTCTATCGCGGCAGCTACAAGCGCATAGACGGCACGGAAGTTTCCGGCCCCTCGGTCTCTGACCTCGTAAAAGAGTCCGATCCGGCGGTGGATGCCGAGCTCGGCGGCAAACTTGATGCAACGGTCGCCAAAATGGAAGCGATTGAAAAGCGCGCCATGGATGGTGAAGCCTATGACCAGCAAATCGGGGAAGGCAACGCCGAAGGCAATGCCACCGTGCAGGCCGCGATCGATGCGCTTGTTGATCAAACAAGGTCTATTGAACGCGCAGTCACGGCGCTGAAGCTCGACTCTATCGCTTTTGAAGGGTCCGACAGTCTGGATTCACCGGACAAGGTTTTCCAGTAATCCTAAGCCAGCCAGACGGTTACCCGTTAGCCACAGAGAAAATCATGCTGATTTGTCACTGCAACCTCATCACAGAGAAAGAGATCGAAGCAACGATTCTCGAACTTCTGGACGAAGATGCCTGGCAATTGATCGTTCCTGCGAAAGTTTATCACAGGCTCCGTATGCGCGGTCGTTGTTGCGGCTGCTTCCCAAATGTGGTCGAAACAATCATCCGGGTAACCGAAGCCTATCATGCGCGTTCGGAGGCGAGCGCAACAGATGTCGTTTCACACCTGGACCGAGTTAGAGAACTACGTGTCCAATTTGGGAGCAGGACCTATGAAGGGCGACAAGGAAATCATCGAGCGGCTTAACGAAGCCCTCTATCTCGAGCTTGGCGCGGTCAACCAGTACTGGTTGCACTACAGATTGCTTGAGGACTGGGGTTTCATGAACCTCGCGAAAAAGGAACGCGCGGAATCAATCGAAGAGATGCAGCACGCTGACAAGCTCGTGGCCCGCATCATCTTCCTGGAAGGCCACCCCAACCTTCAGTCAGTTGCGCCGCTGCGCATCGGGCAGAGCGTAAAGGAAGTTCTGGAAAGCGACCTTGCCGGCGAGTATGACGCGCGGACCTCGTACAAGAAATCACGTGAGATTTGTAACGAGAAGGGTGACTACGTCACCATGAAACTGTTTGAGGAATTGCTGATCGACGAAGAAGGCCACATCGACTTCCTCGAAACACAACTCCAGCTTCTTGAAACCATTGGCGAGGCCAAATATGGCCAACTTAACGCCGCCCCGGCCAACGAAGCCGAGGACGCTCACTAAGGAAAAGCAATGCGGCGTAACATTCAGGTGCGCCGCATTCGCCCTCTAACGATCATGAATAATTTTACAAATTTGAACACGCGCGGAACCGTCCGCGCGACGATTTTGCTCGTTCTGTGTCTTGCCGCAGGTGGCGCTATTGCCGACGAACCGCCGGGTCTTGGTGCCTCGCGTCATGATTTAAATGCAGAGGGTCTGGCGCGTGTGCAAGCAGTGACAGCGCCCACAAAAGATTTTTCCAGACCCGAGAACTTCGAACTTATGCAGGGCGGCGCCGGGACTTCAAAGAAGCGGCCCAATCAGGATGCGTTTTCGCAATCTTCCGCCAACATAACGTTTGAGGAAGAAGCAACATTCAAGCTGGGTAATGGCCTGTTTCGCAAAGTCTGGGTGTCCTCGCCATCTTCCACTCAGGCGTCGGATGGGTTGGGGCCACTTTTCAACGCCCGTGCGTGTCAGAGCTGCCATTTGAAAGATGGGCGCGGTCATCCGCCTGAAGGCGCGAGTGACAGCACGTCGATGTTTTTGCGTCTGGCTCGCGAGGCTCAGACCGATGACGAACGTCGTGCGCAGGCTGAACATCGGGCACTGAATTTCCCAGACCCTATCTACGGCGCACAATTGCAAGACCTTGCAGTCCCCGGACTTTCCGGCGAAGGGCGAATGAAAATCACATATGAGGAAATGCCGGTGACGCTGGGTGACGGCACTCAGCTTTCCTTGCGCAAGCCAACATATTCGGTGGAAGACCCCGGCTATGGGGCGCTGGACAAGCACACAACACTGTCGCCCCGCGTAACACCGCAAATGATCGGCCTTGGGCTTGTCGAACAAATCCACCCGGCTGACATTCTTGCCAACGCTGATCCGGATGACAAAAATGCGGACGGCATATCGGGCAGGCCCAACCTCATGCGTGACCACAAGACCGGTGAACTGACGCTGGGGCGGTTTGGGTGGAAGGCGCAGACACCGAGCATTCGCCAACAATCGGCTGATGCGTTTGCCGGCGACATTGGAATATCAACGCCTGACGTTCCCAGGAGTTGGGGTGATTGCACTGAAAAGCAGGCTCCGTGCCTTGCCATGCCCGTTGGGGTTCAGGAACGTCTCGGACCGGTGGAGGCGCCTGATCCAGTGATGGACCTCGTAACTTTCTACTCGCAACATCTCGCCGTTCCTGCCCGACGCGGCTTGAACAAGCCGAATGTCCTAGCCGGCAAGAAACTGTTCTATGAAAGCGGATGCATTTCCTGCCACACCCCTAAATTCGTCACGCGCAAGGACGCCCCGAACAAGGCACACAGCTTCCAGCTCATATGGCCTTACTCGGATTTTCTGCTGCATGACATGGGCGAAGGTCTGGCGGATGGCCAACGGGTTGGCGAGGCATCTGGTACGGAGTGGCGGACACCACCATTGTGGGGCATCGGCCTGACCAAGCGCGTCAACGGGCATACCTTCTTCCTGCATGACGGGAGGGCGCGAAACCTTCCTGAAGCCATTCTTTGGCACGGCGGCGAGGCTCAATCGGCACGTGACGCATTCGCGAATTTGTCGGCTGCTGATCGCCAAAAGCTGATCGATTTTCTGGAGTCGCTATAATGCATTTTTCCATGAAAACGCTCGCTACGACATTAGCTATCCTCGGCTGCTCGATTGTTGCCGCGAGCGCCAGGAACCAGACAATTGCGAACGCAGTCGATGGCTTTGTGCGTCCCGCATATCGCAATCTCGCGACCGAAACCGAACGGCTTGTTCCAACCCTCGACAAGCTTTGCAAATCGGGTGACGCATCGGCGCTTGAGGCCGCGCGCGCAGCCTTCACCAATGCAGCCTTGGCATGGAGCGAGGTGGAGATCATAAGGCTGGGCCCGGTGACCGAGCAAAACAGGCTCGACCGCATCCTGCATTGGCCTGACCGCAAAGGCATCGGCTTGAAGCAGGTACAGGCCGCCCTTGCGCAAAAGGATCTAACAGCAATCGACGCAGAGAGGCTGGCGCAAAAGAGTGTAGCCATGCAAGGTTTCGGTGCGCTGGAATTCCTGCTTTTCGGCACCGGTTCCGATGATGTAGCAGCGTGGCGCGAAACATTTCGCTGCCACTATGCGCAGGCGGTTGCGGACAATATTTCCTCCATGTCCAGCGACATTTCAAAAGAATGGGACGCGCCGGAGGGTTTCGCCAAGACGTGGGAGAACCCTTCGCCGCAGAACAACCTTTACCGCAGCGACACCGAAGCACTCACCGATCTGATAGAAATCTTCGTACAAGGAATTGAACTTGTGCGCGACGTTCGCACAAACGGCTTCCTTGGCGAAAAGCCTGAAGGCGACAAGGCGAAGCAGGCAATTTACTGGCGATCCAACGGAACCGCGCTTTCGCTCGGCGCCAATATTGAAGGCTTGAACAAATTGTTTGAAGCCTCCCGCATGGCAGACCTTGCCACAGGGGACAATGCGTACCTTGGCAATTCAATCGGTTTCGAATTTGGCAATGCTCAAAATGCCCTTGCTGCCGTGAAGGGTAAGCCAATTGACGCGGTGCTACGCGATCCCGACCAGCGCCAGAAGCTGGATTATTTCCGAACGGTCACGTCAAGCCTTTCCGAATTGTTTGGAACGCGCTTGTCCGGGGCGCTCGACCTGACTGCGGGATTTTCTTCACTCGACGGAGATTGAGTGGTGAGCAAACTGATAGACCGCCGTGCATTCCTCAAGGCCGCTGGCGTGGGCTTTCTTGCGTCCCTCACGCCACGCGGGATTGCGATGGCGGCAGAAGCGGATGCCGTTTTCGCCACCGCGTTCCAGCGCCGGGATGGAAGCTATGGCGCGGCCATTCTGACCGAGCGCGGAAAGCTGGTTCACTCGATTGCCCTGCCGGAACGTGGCCACGATGTTGCATATGACCCCATCTCGCGCCGCTCCGTCGTATTTGCCCGACAGCCCGGAACATTTGCCGTGGTGTTCGACCCTGGCGGAAAAGCCGAACCGCTGACGATCAACAGTGTTGAAGGCCGGCACTTTTATGGACACGGCGCGTTCTCTCCAGACGGCAAGCTCCTGTATGCGACCGAGAACGATTTCGACAATGCCGCAGGCATGGTTGGCGTTTATGATGCAAGCGACGGGTTTCGCCGCATCGGAGAATTCCCTACCTATGGCGTGGGGCCGCATGAGCTGGTGCTTCTTGGCGACGGCCACAGTCTCGCGATCTGCAATGGCGGTATCGAAACGCATCCGGATTTCGGCAGGGCCAAGCTCAATCTGGCCACCATGAAACCATCCTTCGTTTTCATTGATCGCGAAACCGGCGAATTGCTGGAGAAGCACGAGCTGCCATCCGCCCTTCACAAGCTTTCCATTCGCCATATGGACATTGACCATCGCGGGACGATCTGGTTCGGCTGTCAGCATGAAGGCCCCGCATCCGAGCGACCTCTGCTCATTGGCAAGGCCGAACGCGGCAAAGCTTTCGGGCTTGTCGATATGCCCGCCGAAATACTCGGCGGCTTCCGCAACTATATCGGCTCCGTCGCCGCCAATCGCGATGCCGGAACCATTGCCGTGTCTTCGCCGCAGGGCAACGCCTATGCGGTGCTTGATGCCACTAGCGGCGCTGTCTTGTCGGCTACCACCCTAACAGAAGTCTGCGGTCTCGCCCCTGACGATGCCGGCTTTTTGGCAAGCACTGGCACGGGCGAGATCGTGGCACCAGACTCAACGTCGGTAACCGAACCCGACTATGTGTGGGACAACCACCTGCTGCGAATCCGTCTCTAGAACGATCGCCCGTCTACTTTTTTGGGTGTCAGGCTGCCCGCCTCAACACCATCCAGACAGCGCACGTTCACCGCCACCATTTCCGAGCCATCCGGGCCCTTGCCAACGGCGTAGGATTCAATGCCGCAAGTGCTGCAAAACAGGTGATGGATCGCCTTTTTGTTGAAAAGATATTCCGTCGTCGCGCCTTCGCCGGATACCAAACGGAATGAACCTTTGGGCGCAAATGTCAGGATCGAACCCAGGCGTCCGCACCGGGAGCAATTGCAGGTCACTGTATGATCAAGGTCAGCCTCGACCTCGTAGCGAACGGCACCGCACTGGCATCCCCCTTTGTAAGATTGAACGCTCATACTTTCTCTCCGAAACTGGCTGCACGACAAAGCGAATGGCGCGAAACAAGCACGTTCGCCCCGGGCAGCGCAAGCCGTGTCTGGAAACCGCATGAGCAAGCTGATAACCGGACCGCATGGCAAAGCGTTTTGACCAGATAGATTTGGACCTGCCCGTTCGCGCAGCGATACCCTCGCTGCTTGATGCACTTTCCGCCACCAGTAATGCGGTATTGGTCGCTCCTCCCGGCGCTGGCAAAACGACCCTGGTTCCGCTTGCGCTGCTGGAACAGCCTTGGTCCGCGAACGGCAAGATCATCCTGCTCGAACCGCGCAGGCTTGCGGCGCGCGCGGCGGCACGGCGCATGGCTGAACTTCTTGGCGAGGATGTTGGCAAAACGGTCGGTTATGCCATGCGGATGGAAACCCGCACCTCTGCGGCGACGCGCATTCTTGTGGTCACCGAAAGCGTTTTGTCGCGCATGATCCTTGATGATCCTGAGCTTGCCGGTGTTAGCGCCGTTCTGTTTGACGAGTTCCATGAACGCTCTCTGGACGGAGACTTCGGACTTGCTTTGGCGCTCGACGTGCAAGGCGCATTGCGGCCGGATTTGCGGTTGCTGGTCATGTCGGCGACCATAGACGGGGCCAGAGTTGCTTCCCTGCTGGGTGATGCCCCCGTCATTCAAAGCGAAGGCCGCAGCTTTCCAGTCGATGTCAGATATTCCGAGCGTCCCGCGGGAGAGGCTATCGAGGACGCCATGGCGCGAGCTGTCCGCGAGGTATTGGCCAGCGAACCGGGCAGTGTTCTGGCGTTTCTGCCGGGTCAACGCGAGATTGAGCGCACCATCGAACGTCTGGAAGGGCGGGTGCCAGCCAATGTTGATCTCGTTGCCCTATACGGCATGATGGATGGCAAGGCGCAGGATCGCGCCATTCGCCCTGCTCCATCCGGCCATCGCAAGGTCGTTCTCGCAACCGCAATCGCTGAAACCTCGATAACCATCGATGGCGTGCGGGTCGTCATAGACTCGGGGCTTTCGCGCCTGCCACGCTTTGAACCTGCAACAGGTTTGACACGGCTTGAAACAGTGCGCGTCTCCCGCGCTTCCGCGGACCAGCGTGCCGGTCGCGCTGGTCGTACCCAGCCGGGCATTGCGCTGCGGCTGTGGCGCGCCGAGCAGACCACAGCCCTGCCGGCTTTCACGCCACCGGAAATACTTGAGGCGGACCTTTCCGGCCTGTTGCTGGACAGCGCTGCCTTCGGCGTTTCCGATCCAGCCCAGCTATCCTTTCTCGATCCGCCGCCCAAGGCCGCATTGGCGGAAGCCCGCGCGCTTCTGGAACAACTCGGCGCGCTCGACGCATCCGGCAGGTTAACGCAAACAGGAGCGGCCATGCGAAAGCTGGCTTTGCCAGTTCGGCTCGCACATATGGTCGCTAAAGCCGCCGAAACCGGTGACGCGCTGGAAGCTGCGCTTTTGGCAGTCCTCCTCACAGAGCGTGGACTCGGTGGCGATTCGATCGATCTGGAGAACCGCCTTGCGCGCTTCAAATCTGATCGTTCCACACGCGCAGTGACGGCCCGGCAGCTTGCTGAACGACTTGCGCGTCAAACCGGGCCTGCAGTGCACGATGGTGCCTCCGGGCACATTGGAAATCTGCTTATTCACGCCTGGCCCGACCGCGTAGCCAAAGCGCGTGGCGCAAGTGGAAGCTTCGTTCTGGCAAATGGACGCGGTGCCTCCTTGCCCGAAACTGATCGGCTGGCAGCACAGCCATTTCTTGTCGTTGCAGACCTGCAAGGCAAGGCGCAATCGGCGCGCATCGCGGCTGCGTGTTCCATTGAAGAGCCCGAAATTCGTGGTGCGCTTGGCGACAGGATCGAGAAATCTACAAAGGTCGAGTTCGACCCGGCGCGCGGCGCGGTTCGCGTTTGTGAGACTGTTCGGCTCGGAGCTATTACACTTGGCGAACGCATGTTGCCCCCGCCAACGGGCGACGCAGCAAATCAGGCCGTGCTGTCAGCCGTGCGGGATCATGGCCTTGGCATATTGCCCTGGCCGAAAGATGCCTTGCAGATGCACCGGCGCCTGATGTGGCTGCATCGTGGCCTTGGCGATCCCTGGCCGGATATGTCTGACGAATTTCTTATCGAGCATCTTGGCGAATGGCTGGAGCCATTCCTGACTGGTGAGGCTGATCTGAAACGCCTCGAACCATCTGCATTGCGCATGGGCTTACTATCGCTGGTTCCCCACGATCTGCAACGTCGGCTGGACGCACTCGCACCGACGCACTTTGCTGCACCTTCGGGAAACAATGTTCCAATCGATTATGAGCGCGAGAACCCCACGCTTTCTATACGTGTGCAGGAACTCTTTGGCCTTGGCAGCCACCCGGCAATTGCCGGCGGCGCGGTTCCGCTTACGCTCGAACTGCTTTCCCCCGCCCACCGCCCCATTCAGCTTACAAGTGATCTGCCCGGTTTCTGGCGTGGCTCGTGGGCGGATGTTCGCGCCGAGATGCGCGGGCGCTATCCAAAGCATGTCTGGCCGGAAGACCCGGCAACCGCTCAGGCAACCAGCCGCGCCAAACCGCGCGGCAAATGATTTGCTCATGGTCAATTGCAAGGGCATAAGGGTTCGATGAAGAGCTACGGATTTTCCGACCCTGCGCAATCCAACCGGCTGCGGCTCAACACGCTGATCCGCTTGCGCTGGCTGGCAATAGTCGGCCAGAGCGTCACTGTTTTGACTGTGGCCTATTGGCTGAACTATCCTTTGCCCGTCAGCCTTTGCTTTGCGCTGATTGCCTGCTCGGCCTGGCTCAACCTTTTTCTGGCTTTCCGATATCCGGCAGCGCACCGGCTGAAGCCTCACGCCGCGTTCGGCATATTGATGTTTGACAGTCTGCAATTGGCGGGTCTGCTTTACATGACCGGCGGGCTGACGAATCCGTTTGCGCTGTTGCTGACCGTGCCCGTTGTCATCTCGGCCACATCCTTGCCCATGCGGCTGACCGCGATACTTGGCGGGTTCGTGATGGCTGCGGCGACTATTCTGGTTTTCTTCCACCTGCCCCTGCCCTGGACCAGTGGACAGGCGCTGCAGATTCCATTCGTTTATGTCGCGGGCATGTGGATGGCAGTGTTTTCCTGTATTTCATTCACCGGCCTTTATGCGTTCCGCGTTGCTGACGAAGCGCGCCAGCTTGCGGACGCGCTGACTGCCACCGAGCTTGTCCTGATGCGCGAGCAGCATCTTTCCGCGCTGGACGGCCTTGCGGCTGCGGCTGCCCATGAACTTGGAACACCGCTTGCCACCATCACGCTCGTTGCGCGGGAAATGGAACGCGCGCTGGGCGAAGATAGCCGTTTCAAGGAAGATGTCACCTTGTTGCGAACACAGGGCGAGCGTTGCAGGCAGATACTCAAGCGCCTGACCAGCCTGTCGAGCGAGAGCGAGGCGCATCTGGCACGCCTTCCCCTAACGTCGCTTATCGAAGAAATAACCGCACCTCACCGTGATTTCGGCATTGAAATCCAGATGGTTCCAGAGGCTTGTGTCGGCCCTGAACCTGTCGGGCAGCGCAATCCGGGTGTGATCTATGGCCTCGGTAATCTGGTCGAGAATGCCGTGGATTTTGCACACAAGAAGGTGACGGTGAAATGGAGCTGGGACAGCTCAAGCGTTCGCATTTCGGTGCTGGATGATGGGCCGGGGTTTCCGGCTGAAATTATTGACCGGATCGGCGAACCTTACGTCTCAACCCGACAAGGCAACCCGGATTCCGGTGGCGGCGGGCTGGGCCTTGGCCTCTTCATCGCCAAAACCTTATTGGAACGTTCGGGTGCAGATCTGAGTTTTGGAAATTCAGCAGGCCACGGCGAAGGTGCGCTTGTGGAGATTGTGTGGCAAAGACGTGCGTTCCTCGGCGGCGACATTGAAGCTGCCGCTACAACAGAAATTGCATGAATGTTTGAAGGTATTGTTGGAACGTACCGAACAAACTGGCTATAGGTAGACAAGAAAAAGGCAATAATGGTCGAAAATGAGCATTGACGGAAACGCGCCTCAGGTCACGGGCGAAGACACATCCCTACTGTTGGTCGACGATGACAAGCCCTTCGTGACGCGTCTCGCACGGGCGATGGAGACACGTGGCTTTGTTGTCGACACTGCCGAAAGCGTAGCGGAAGCGGTTGCCAAGGCGAAGGCAAATCCCCCCGCCTATGCGGTGGTCGATATGCGCCTTGGCGATGGCAATGGTCTGGATGTGGTGGCCGCCATACGCGAAAAACGGGCCGATGCGCGCGCTGTCATTCTGACAGGTTATGGAAACATTGCGACCGCTGTTACTGCGGTAAAGCTTGGCGCTATCGACTATCTATCCAAGCCAGCAGATGCAGACGATATTTTCGCGGCTCTAACCAATAGCGGCGAACAGCGTGCTGCCCCGCCGGAAAACCCGATGTCGGCTGATCGTGTGCGTTGGGAGCATATTCAACGCGTATTCGAAATGTGCGACCGGAATGTTTCCGAAACCGCGCGCCGTCTCAACATGCATCGCCGCACCTTGCAGCGTATTCTGGCCAAGCGCGCACCGCGCTAGTCAGATTCGTTTTCGAGCGCCTGCACTTGCACACCTGCAAGTTCTGCGGCCAGCAAGCGCGCTGCACCTGCCCGCGCCAAACGCAGCATCAACGCTTTTCGCGCCGCCGCGGAAATCCGATGCTCCGGTGCCTCTCGCATAATTTCCGCTCCGTAACCGTCGGACAGGATGAACCCGCATTCGGCAGGAAATATCCCTGCTGGAACCTCCGGATGGGTTGCGAAGAAAAAGCGGTCAGAATGCAGCCTGTATTCGGGCCATTTTCGATCCACTCGAAAATCTTCCACTGACGACTTTATCTCGATGATCCAGATGTCTCCTTGACGCGTGAGCGCAACGAGATCGGCACGGCGCCCCGTGGACAGGGAAATCTCGGGCAAAACATGCATTCCCATATCGACAAGCAAGCGCTGGACGCCTCGCCTGACAAGCATCGCCCGCTCTGACTGGCGGCCATCGACCAACGGGTTTGCGGAGAAGGAAGTTACAATAGGCATGTCTCACCATGCCAGCTTTTGTTCACGTTTTGAACCTTTTTCATTGAGGAAAAAGACGTGCCGGAATTGAAATTCAAATCATATGTTCCTAATATCTAATTGATATTGTGAATTGGAGCGCGTTCCTTGACAAGCAACACCCTGGTTGAAGACGGAAATGTCCGCGAGCCATCCCCGCAGCAACTCGCCTTTCTGCTCGAATTATCCAACAGCCAGCAATTCGAGAGAGCATCCGCTGAGCTTGGCCAGCTATTGCCACAGTTCCCAGACTCGCTCGTGTTGCTGTCACTAGGCGTTTCGATTTTCGGGCAAATGGGACGACATGCGGACGCGGAAACGCTGGCCCGGCGCGCGGTTGCTCTCGCGCCGCAATTAGCACCCGGTCACCTCAATCTAGGACTCGTGCTTCGCTCTATGGGAAAGCTTGACGAAGCGCTTCAATGCTTTGATCGCGCCGCAGAGCTTGATCCCAAAATGGTCATGGCGCACCACCATCGTGGCCTGATCCACTACCGGGCGGGAAATATCCAGATTGCCGGCGCGGCTTTTGACCGGGTAGTTGAATTGCAGCCCGATTTCGCATCAGCACATTATTACCGCGGCAATCTGCTCGCCACGGTCGGAAATCTGGGGGAAGCGGTATCGGCTTACTCAAATGCCATTCGCTGCAACCCGGGCTTTGCCCAGGCACACAATGATCTTGGGACCATTTTTTTGCGACTGTCGGCCATTGATGCCGCGTTGACATGCTTTCGCAGCGCCATCGAGCATATGCCTGGACTTGCTATCGCACACGAGAATCTTGGCATAGTGCTGGCAGCAAAACAGGAACTGCCTGAAGCTATAGCGGCATTCGAACAAGCATATTCGCTTGATCAGAACGCGAGCAGCGCACTTGCTCAAAAGCTGTACGCAAAAGCCAAAATTTGCGATTTCCCGGAAGCAGATCCGTCGATTGTCGAGAGGGTTGGCACCAGAACGTCGCCTTTCGCGATGTTTGCGCTTGAAGACAATCCAAAGCGCCATCTTGATCGCGCGAAGTTTCACTGGAACCGGCGCGCAGGCGCTATCAGACCTGTGCCCTTGCCCGCAGCGCCGAAGGACAGGCCTGAACGTATCCGCATAGGCTACTTTTCGGCGGATTTTCACGAGCACGCCACACTGAGGCTTATGTCGGGTTTGATTCGGGAACATGATCGTTCCCGGTTCGAACTGTTCATCTACAGCTATGGGCTGGGAAAGACAGGACCACTGCGCGAGGCTGTGGTGAAGGGCGATCTTCATTTCCACGACGTACAATCTGCACCGGATGCGGCCATAGCCCAGCTTGCACGGTCACATCAACTCGACATCGCTATCGATCTCAAGGGCTTTACGTCTGAAACGCGGTGCGAATTGTTCGGCTTCCGGCTTGCGCCGATCCAGATGAGTTTTCTGGGGTATCCGGGAACCTTGGGCACAGACGCGATGGATTACATAATCGCCGACAACACTGTGATCCCAGATGAAGTGCGTGATTGCTACAGCGAGAGCGTGATTTATCTGCCGAACAGCTACCAACCGAACGACAGCCAACGCAAGGCGGCCACGACGTCGACGAAAAGAGCCTCGGTCGGGTTGCCTAACAAGGGGTTCGTGTTCTGCTGTTTCAACAGCTCCTACAAGATCGGCCTTGAGGAATTCGAAATCTGGATGCGCGTCCTGAATAAGGTCGAAGGCAGCGTGTTGTGGCTGATCGATTCCAACCAATGGGCGAAGGATAATCTAAGGAAGGCAGCAGAGCAGCGCGGGGTCTCGGCAGACCGCCTGATCTTCGCGCCGAAAGTGGATTACGCAGAGCATCTTGAGCGGCACAAACATGCTGACCTGTTCCTCGACACGTTCAATTATAATGCCCACACCACTGGTAGCGATGCACTGTGGATGGGCTTGCCGCTCGTAACGCGGCCCGGTCGTCAGTTCTCCGCGCGCGTTGGAGCAAGTCTGTTGAACGCCGCAGGGCTACCGGAACTTGTCGCCAATTCGGCACAGGAATACGAAAACCTGATCCTCGAACTCGCCAGTGATCCAGGCAAGCTTTCACAAATCAGCAAAAAGCTTGCTCAGGCGCGCCGCAAGGCACCCTTGTTCGACACGCGCCGCTATACGAGCAACTTTGAGGCCGGATTACAGCTCGCTTACAACAGATATATTGCCGGCGAACAGCCTGGCGACATCATAGTGCCGGACAAACAACAGAATTAGGGTTATTTTGCCGGCTTCTTGCCTGCGATATCATTTAGAATCGCGCAGTCCGAACGGGTATCCCCATGGCAGGCGCGGACCAGTTTCTGCAAATTGGTCCGCATAGCCTCAAGCTCTGCGATTTTGTGTTCGACCTCTTCCATGTGCGCCAGGGCGACTGCGCGCACATCCTGGCTTGCACGGTCGCCATCACGATAAAGCTCCATCAACTGCCGACAATTCTCGATTGAGAAGCCGAGACTGCGCGCCCGCCGCAAGAACGCCAGTCGATCAATGTCATCCTGCGAGTAGTCACGATAGCCATTTCCTGCGCGTTGGGGACTAATGAGACCGATATCCTCGTAGTAGCGGATGGTTTTAGCCGGAAGGCCGGAAATCTCGGAAGCGCGCCCCACATTCATTGCTTCACTCCTCACGACCGCGTTACCAGAAGTTCAATGCAGGCCGTAAATTATCACAAGTTCGCGAGCAGATTTTTGCCCGCAACGTCCGGTTGTTGCCAAAATGCCATAGCCAACCATCCGTAGTACAAAATGACTATAAAGTTGGTGTGGTGTGCCTTGGCAATCAATCGGCAAGCCGCATATCAATTGTGGCGGAGATAAGGCCGAATCAGTTCGGAACGGGCGGAGTGCGGATGAAGCGGAAATTTGCTTGGCTGGCTATTGCGATGTCTGCTGCCTTGGCGGGATGCAGCTTCGATGGCGTGCCTACCCTGATAACCGCTAACTATGGCGCGCAGCGGGATTTGGGCTACTCGCTCCCCGCCATCCCTATCTACAAGGTTCCGGCACAGTACCGTCGCCAGATCGTGCGTTACGATACGAAAGAAGCGCCCGGAACCATTATTGTCGATACCGGCAGCAAGTATCTCTATTTCATTCTCCCTGACGGAAAGGCCGTGCGTTACGGCATTGGGGTGGGCCGTGAAGGGTTTGAATGGAACGGAACGGCTCGTGTCGCGCTCAAGCGCGAATGGCCGACGTGGACGCCTCCGGCTGCGATGATCCGTCGCCAGCCGGAATTGGCGAAGTGGGCGGGCGGACAGCCGGGCGGATTGCAAAATCCACTCGGTGCCCGCGCCCTCTACCTGTTCAACAAGGGCGGTGACACCGGTTACCGGTTACACGGCACGCCGGAATGGTGGTCGATTGGCAAAGCCATGTCCTCCGGCTGCATCCGCTTGATGAATCAGGACATTATAGACTTGTATGATCGCGCCAGCGTTGGTGCGAAAGTGATTGTGAAGTAGGCGAACCGTCCGGCAACAACGGAACCTAGCGTACTAAAAAGCCGGGCAATGCCCGGCTTTTTTGATTTTCAGCTGACTTGTTCGACCTGCTGAACTTCCGGCACGAAATGCCGTAGCAAGTTCTGAATGCCGTGCTTGAGCGTGGCAGTCGATGACGGACACCCCGCACACGCCCCTTTCATGTTCAGGAACACGGTGCCGTTCTCATAACCACGGAAGGTTATATCGCCGCCGTCCTGCGCAACCGCCGGGCGAACGCGCGTGTCCAGCAATTCCTTGATTGTAAGGACGATTTCTTCGTCGGCCTTGTCGTAAAACTCGCCGGCCTCATCGACTTCAGCCTGCTTTTGCCCGCCCGTCGCCATAACCGGCGCACCGGTCATGAAATGCTCCATGATCGAGCCAAGTATAGCGGGTTTCAGATGTTGCCATTCAGGCCCATCTTTAGTGACGGTGATGAAATCATAGCCGAAGAACACCCCGGTCACACCGGGAATCTCAAACAGGCGAGCCGCAAGCGGCGATCCAGCCGCAGCGCTTTCCGCATCGCGAAAATCCGCCGTGCCATCGGTCAGGACTTCCCTGCCGGGCAAAAACTTCAAGGTCGCCGGGTTCGGCGTGGCTTCGGTCTGGATGAACATCGCAATCTCCGCGCGAGCCAACTCGCTTCTTAGAATAATTCTAAGTAATCCTAATTCAGTGGCGTTTCAAGCCTGAGATCCAGCATACACTTTTTTTGATCGACGCGTCAGGTCAGGCTGTCAATATCTTCGTCTGTCAGGTTCATCGGAACAACCGTGACGGGGATCGGGAAGGCCGCTGCCTTACCGGCTATTGACGCGACGAGAGGTCCGGGGCCTTCCTTATTCCCGCCTGCCGCAAGAACAAGAATTGCGATGTCCTGATCTTCCTCAATCAAGGCATGGATTTCATCAGTAGCCTTGCCTTCCCGCACGACCAGTTCAGGCTCTGTGCCAAGTGAGGTGCGGATTTTGGAGGCTGCGGAATCCAGCGCTGCTTTAGCCGCAGCTGTTGCTTCGTCGCGCATGATGCGCTCAACCCCAAGCCATTGCTGGAAATCCGTCGGATCAATAACGTAGAGAAGCACCACCACGCCATTGGTGTTGACCGCGCGGCGCGCTGCATAGGCAACGGCGCGCTCACATTCCGGCGTATCGTCAATAATAACGAGGAATTTTCGCCGGTGGCCGGCTTCCCGGCTCAATCGCTTGGATACCATGAATCGGGTCCGTTATAGCTATGGTCAGGCAATCTGCCATCTGGGCGGCCCGCCTGCAAGCAGGTCACCAGTCTGGTTATTAGTCCTGCAATAATCCGATAATGTCGCGTACATCCCGCATAGTCGCCTCTGCCAGTGCGCGCGCCCTGTCGCCTCCATCACGCAGAACACTGTCCACATAAGCGGGATCGGCGCTGATGCGACGCATTTCATCGGCAATTGGCGCCATTGTCACGACTGCCAACTCAGCCAGTGCCGGCTTGAACGCCGAGAATTGCTGGCCGCCAAATTCTTTCAGAACCTGTTCCCTGGATATGTCTGCAAGGCCAGCGTAGATGCCGACCAGATTTTCAGCTTCCGGCCTTCCAGCGAGACCGTCCACTTCGCTTGGCAAAGCGTCAGGGTCGGTTTTTGCCTTCTTGATTTTCTTGGCGATCGTATCAGCGTCATCAGTAAGGTTGATGCGCGAAAGGTCTGACGGATCAGATTTGGACATTTTCTTGGAGCCATCGCGCAGCGACATGATCCGGGCAGCCGGCCCACCAATGACAGGCTCTGTAATCGGGAAATAGCCGTTCACAGTTTCGTCCCCGACCTGCATTTCAACACCCAGGCCACGAGCGGCGATCCGTTCGGAAAAGTCGTTGTTGAACTTTTGCGCGATGTCGCGGGTCAGCTCCAGATGCTGCTTCTGGTCCTCACCCACAGGAACATGCGTTGCGCGGTAAAGCAGTATGTCGGCAGCCATGAGGCTTGGATAGGCCAGCAGGCCCAGAGACGCGTTCTCGCGGTCCTTCCCTGCCTTGTCCTTGAACTGCGTCATGCGGTTCATCCAACCGATCCGCGCGACGCAGTTGAATATCCACGCAAGCTCGGAGTGCTGCATGACACGGCTCTGGTTGAACACAATATGCTTTTTCGGGTCGATGCCGGATGCCAGAAACGCCGCGGTGATTGAGCGCGTCTGCTCTCCCAAATCCTCATGCACCAACTGGGCGGTCAGCGAATGCAGATCGACGACGCAATAAATGCAGTCATGGCTTTCCTGCAAGGCCACGAAGCGCCGGATAGCGCCCAGATAATTGCCCAGATGCAGATTGCCCGTGGGCTGAACACCTGAAAAAACGAGGGGTTTGAAGGCAGACATTCCCGAAAATCCTTGTGGCTTGTGGAGGGCCGTTTCGCGCGCGGCGAAATTCGCGTGCGGGCTTATCGCGCAACCATCGTTTTCAATCAAGCTCTGCGTTCTGGATATCAGGCTGTTCCTTGCCGCGCCGAATATTGCGGCGGACCATGCCTATATCCGCGCCGCCAATGCCAAAGGCGACTGCAAAGTAAACGAGGGCACCGCCGCCGGTCATGACACCGAGCGCAGCAGCCTTTGTGAGCAGTGGCGAGCCGGTGACGAGCCAGGGGGCAAGCCAATCATTTGCATACCAAAGCGCCAGCCCCATTACTCCCGACGCCAGCAGCAGTCTTGGTATGCGCTTCAGCAGTGCCTTATCGGTGCCCCAATGGCCGCGCCGCACAAGCGTAAAGAGCAACATGATCGCGTTCAGCCAGCCTGAAACAACGGCCGCGACCGCAATTCCCGGTGCGCCCATGCGAGGCAACAAAGCTATTGCCAGCGCAAGATTCACCGCCACGGAAATGGCCGCGAATATCATTGGCGTGCGCGTATCCTCGCGAGCAAAATAGCCGGGCGTAAAGGCCTTGATGAGCACAAAGGCGGGAAGGCCCAAGCCGAAAATGGCAAGAATTGCAGATACAGTAGGTGTGCTGTTTGTGGCAAGAAACTGCCCGCGCTCGTAAAGCACACGCACAATGGGCTCCGAAATGACGACCAGCGCGGCAGCCGCGGGAAGTGTCAGGAAGAGCGTAAATTCCACGGAACGGTTTTGCAGGTTTTCCGCCTCTGCCAGATTTTCCGCCTTCAGCGCGCGCGCAAGCTCCGGCAGGAGTACGATTGCAACCGCAATTCCCACAACGCCCAGCGGCAATTGATAGATGCGATCAGCGTAGGCTAGCGAAGATACCGCACTGCTCACTCCCGAGGCTATCGCCGTGCCAACCAGTGTGTTGATCTGCGTAATGCCACCGGTCACGGCCGCTGGCAGCGCGAGCAGCAGCAGACGCTTGACGTTCTTCGTCAGTTTCGGACGCCTGAACCCGATGGAAATCCCCGCGTGACGGACCGCTCCCCAGACAATGGCCAACTGCACCAGCCCCGCCGCCAGCACACCCCAGGAAAGCGCGTAACCGATATCAATATCGGTCATCCCGTAATACCAGGCGTATCCAAGTACCGCGATCAATATGATGTTCAGGAAAACCGGAGCTACGGCTGCCGCGAAATAGCGGCGCAGCGAATTCAGCATTCCGCTCATCATTGCCGCCAGCGACATGCAGATCAGGTATGGAAACATGATCGTGGCCAGACGCACCGTCATTTCAAACTTTTCCGGCTGGTCCGAAAATCCAGGCGCTACCGCATAGCGCACGATGAACGGCATGGAGAGTTCCATCACGATCGTGAGCGTCAGCAACGTCGTGAAAAGAACGCCGAAAACTTCTTCAGAAAACCGCTTCGCGCCGTCGGTACCGTTTGCTTCAATCTCCTTCGCAAACAGTGGCACAAAGGCGGAGTTGAAGGCGCCCTCAGCAAACAGGCGACGAAACGTGTTCGGAAACTGAAAAGCAGCGTTAAAGGCATCCGCAATCGGGCCTGTACCCAGCGCCGCGGCCATAAACATCTCGCGCGTGAAGCCAAGGATGCGGCTCATCAGCGTGCCGGAAGCAACAGTGGCGAATTTCTTCACAAGACTCATGGGAAAGCCGCCGCCTTTACTTTGCCGCCACAGAACCGCGCAACTTGTCGCCCGGCTTGTCGCGGTTGCCTGCCAATGTTTCCAGCAGCCTTGTTTGAATGGTTTTCTGGCGAGAGGGGTTCTCGATTTTCTGGCCCGTCAGATCGGTGACATAGAAAGTATCGATCACCTTTTCCCCGAAAGTCGTGATGTGCGCTGAGGCAATGTCGAGCGAAAGATCAGACAGCGCCCGCGTAATTTCAGATAGAAGGCCTGGCCGATCCAGCCCCTCCACCTCGATTACCGAGAACTTGTTGGAAAGGGCATTTCGCACCGCAGCGCGTGGCTCGATCACAAAAGCCTTGGCACCGCGACGCGATTTGCTGCGCTTTTCAATTATGTCCGGCAACCAGCTTTTGCCGCTCAACGCGTCTTCTATCAACTTTCCCACACGTTCGCCCCGGCGCAATTCATCTTCGTCGCGGTCGAACTCGCGGGCAATAAGGATAGTATCAAGCGCCCGCCCGTCGGATGTGGTGAACACCTGAGCGTCCACAATATTGCCGCCAGCAGCGGCGCAAGCCCCGGCAATGATAGACAGGAGACGCGGGTGATCCTGCGCGAGGACGGTGATTTCCGTAACCGCCTCGAAATTATGAATTTTCACCATGGTCGCGACCTTGCGACCGTGCTGGTCCGCGTCGCGTATAAACTGCGCATGACGCACCTGATCGGCGAGATCGACGGTCAGAAGATAATTCTCGTAGTGCAGGCCTGCGTATTTGGCGCCCAGCCCTTCGGGCCAGCCTGCCAATGCTGCCTCCAGTTCACCACGCGACGATTGCGTACGCTCCGAGCGTGACACCTCGGAAAAACCGCCTGTCAGCAACAGTTCGGTTTCATAGTAAAGGGTACGCAGCAACTGCCCTTTCCAGCCATTCCAGACGCCCGGACCCACGCCGCGAATATCGCACACAGTCAGGATCAGAAGCAGTTTCAGCCGGTCAACTGACTGCACAATGGTGGCAAAATCATCGATCGTCTTGCGGTCATTGAGATCACGCGTTTGCGCGGTCATCGACATTACGAGATGGTTCTGCACCAACCAGGCAATAAGCTCCGTATCCGCAGGCGACAGCCCCATATGCGGACAGATTCGCCGCGCGATGCGCGCACCTTCATCCGAATGATCTTCGGGCCTGCCCTTGGCGATGTCATGCAGCAGGACAGCCACGTACAACGCCTCGCGATAGCGCCGCAGGCCGGGCATCAAGGTGTGTGAAAGCGGGTGAATACTTGCGCCTTCGCCATGTTCAATTTCGGATAGCACACCAATGCAGCGGATAAGATGCTCGTCCACCGTGTAATGGTGGTACATCGAAAATTGCATCATCGCGACGATCTTGCCGAAATCCGGTATCAGCTTGCTCAGCAGTCCCGCCTCGTTCATGCGCCGCAAGTTCAGCTCGGGGTTACGGTCAGATGTCAGTATGTCCAGGAACAGGCGGTTCGCTTCCTTGTTCCGGCGAAGGTTGCGATCAACAAGATTCAGCGATCTTGTGAGCAGTTTGAGCGCGTCGGGATGGAATTCGAAACCGTGCCGGTCAGCGAACCAGAACAGCCGCAGCATATTGACCGGGTCGCGGTTGAACACATCATCGCCCGCCACATTGATGCGATGGTTGTCGACGATAAAATCCGACGTTCCGGCGATCTTGCGCCTGCGACGCGAGAAGGTTGCAAAAATCCGGTTGAACCCCGGAACGTGATTGGCCTGCTCCTCCTCAAGCGCAGAGCAGAATATGCGCGTAAGGTCGCCCACATCCTTGGCAACAAGAAAGTAGTGCTTCATGAAGCGCTCGACGGCTGACAGGCCCGGATGGTCCGTATAGCCAAGCCGCTCGGCAATCTCGCGCTGCAGGTCAAAGTGTAGACGTTCCTCTGCCTTTCCCGCGAAAAAATGCATGTGACAACGCACGGCCCACAGAAAATCTTCCGCCTTTTTGAATTGCAGATATTCCTGCCGGTTGAAGACGCCTTTCTCGACCAGCTCTTCCGCATCGCGAACGCGATAAAAATATTTGCCGATCCAGAACAGCGTATGCAGGTCGCGCAAGCCGCCCTTGCCGTCTTTCACATTCGGCTCGACCAGATAGCGGCTTTCACCGCCCTTCGCGTGCCGTGCATCACGCTCGGCCAACTTCGCCTGTGCGAACTCGGCACCGGTATTGCGTACGATTTCATCATCAAACCGACGGACCAGATCCTCGTAGAGCGACTTCTCGCCCCAGACGAAGCGCGCCTCAAGAATTGATGTGCGGATCGTCATATCCGCTTCGGACTGTCGCAGGCATTCATCAACGTTGCGGGACGCGTGGCCGACTTTCAGCCCCATATCCCACAGCATATACAGTATGTACTCAACGATCTGCTCGCCCCAGGGCGTTTGCTTGTAGGGCAGCAAAAACAGCAGATCGATATCTGAACCGGGTGCCAGCAGGCCCCGTCCATATCCGCCAACAGCGACAATCGCCATTCGCTCAGCTGTGGAAGGATTGCGCGACCGGTACACATGCTCGACAGCGAAGTCATAAAGAGCGCGGATCAGCTCATCCATAGATTGGCAGAGCCACTGCGCGCACCGTGTTCCGTCCCCGGTGCGGATCAGTTGTGCTTCGGCCTCTTGCCTGCCAGCGCGAAGCTCTTCCTTCAAAGTGTTGAGCACTTCCAAGCGCGTTCCGACGCTGGAGCCATCGCCCTGCAATGGCGCTGTCAGTGCGGCTAGTCGCTCGCGAAGCGTGTTACTGGCGCGGGGGAAATCGAGTTCGGCCATTCGTGCCCACAAATTTCAACCGGCGGCTGCTATAGAACGTTTCGCTTGAAGCCGAAAGGGTCAGGCTGCATCCGCACGAACCTGATAATCCTTCACATCCGTGAACCTGATCGCCTTCCAGCGCTCCGCCTCATAGTTCAACGAGAAGGTGTGCTGCGCCAAAAACACGGCATCCCCATCGAGATCGCGGGCGATGTCGCCGCGATGCGACTCAATAAAGCGGTGAACCTCGGCGCGGTCATCAGCGTCAATCCAGCGGCATACTGAAAAGCGCGACACTTCGAAATCAACCGGCAGACCGTACTCGGCTGCAAGCCGTTCCTTCAGAACGTCAAGCTGCAGCGCGCCCACGACCCCCACTATGGCAGGCGAGCCATCTTCCGGCTGGAAAAGCTGCACGACGCCCTCTTCCGCCATCTGCTGCAAGGCTTCTTTCAGCTTCTTGGCCTTCATCGCATCACCAAGCCGGACGCGGCGCAGGATCTCGGGCGCGAAGTTTGGTACGCCGCGGAAAATTACGTCTTCCCCTTCGGTCAGCGTGTCGCCAATACGCAACGTTCCGTGGTTTGGAATGCCGACCACATCACCAGGATACGCCTCATCGGCAGTTACGCGGCTGCGGGCAAAAAAGAATTGTGGCGCTGTCAGGCTCAACTGTTTGCCGGTACGCACCAGCTTTGCCTTCATGCCGCGCTCAAGTGTTCCTGAACAAACCCGGACAAACGCAATACGGTCGCGATGGTTCGGGTCCATATTCGCCTGAATTTTGAACACGAACGAGGTCATCTTTTTCTCGCTCGCGTGAACGACGCGGGTATCCGCCTCCTGATCGCGAGGCGGCGGCGCCCAGGCACCCAGCGCCTCGATCAAATCTCGCACACCAAAATTGCGCAACGCCGACCCGAAGAAAACCGGGGTGAGATGCCCTTCCAGAAACGCTGTCCGATCAAACGGGCGGCAGGCCTCGCGCGCCAGCTCCAGTTCTTCAATGAACGCTTCGCGTGCGTTTTCCGGCAACAGACCGGAGGCGCGATTGGAATCCGGCCCATTAACCTTCTGCCGCTCAACTTCATCGTCGCTGCGCCGCACCGCATTTTCAGAAAGGTGATACGTTCCGGCGAAGGTCTTACCGCTGCCAATAGGCCACGTCACCGGGGCAGTATCCAAAGCGAGCTTCTGTTCGATCTCGTCCAGAATTTCGAATGGATCGCGGCTTTCCCGGTCCATCTTGTTCACAAAGGTCACAATCGGAATGTCGCGCAAGCGGCACACTTCAAACAGTTTCAGCGTGCGGGGCTCGATGCCCTTGGCTGCGTCTATCACCATGACGGCGCTATCGACCGCCGAGAGTGTGCGATAGGTGTCGTCGGCGAAGTCCTCGTGACCCGGCGTGTCGAGCAGGTTGAAAACATTGTCGCCATACTCGAACGTCATCACCGAGGTGACGACCGAAATGCCGCGCTCGCGCTCGATCTTCATCCAGTCGGAGCGCGTGTTCATGCGGTCCTTCTTGGCCTTGACCTCTCCTGCAAGCTGAATCGCGCCGCCGAACAGCAACAGCTTTTCGGTCAGCGTGGTTTTGCCCGCATCCGGGTGCGCGATAATCGCAAATGTTCTGCGGCGGGCGACCGCCTTCTCGATTGGCTCGGCCATTATAAGGATTCCGTTCAGTCGGACGGCATATAGCCACCCCGAAGGCACATGTCGAGGAAGCAGCTATCAGGCCGCGACGGTCTGCGGCATCCGGATTTCAAACGGCGCAACCGTAACGTCATCAGCGGTAGCAGTTACAAAACTACCGGGCGAAACCGTTTCCCAGCGCTGCACTTCGCGGTCAAGCGGCTCTGACACAAGGCAATGACCATTGCGAGAGGTGTGCGCGAGATAAAGCGTGGGCGCAATTGCGTCGCTGGTATAGCGAACAGCATAAAGCCGCTCGCCATCTGAAAACGCGGCAGTCATCCGCAGGTGCGGATTAATGCCCGCATTGCGCGCCTCCGCCAGCACGCGGCCAACGGCTCTTTGCGCGGCTCCTCGCGGGTCTTCATCAAGCCCTTCCTGAATCATCATCAGGAACAGCAATTCGGAATCCGTTGTGCCTTCAAGGTGCTCGTAAAGTGTGTCGGAAATCGATGCTTCCAGCTTGCGCCGCAAGCGTTCAAATTCGCCAATCTGACCATTGTGCATGAAGCTCCAGCGGTCAAACACGAAGGGGTGGCAATTGGCTCTGCTTGTCGCCCCGCCCGTGGAGGCGCGCACATGGGCAAGAAACAACCCCGACCTGATTTGCTTGCAAATGCTCTTGAGGTTGGGATCGGACCACGCGGGAAGAATATCCCGATAGAGGCCAGGCTGCGGCCGTTCCCCATACCAGGCAACCCCGAAACCGTCGCCATTTGTCGGCGTCTTGGCTTCCAGCGCGTGGTGGCTTTGCGCAATCAGTGAATGGCACGGAGCGGTTACGATCTGCTCCAGAAATACCTGCTCACCAATATAGGCTGCCCAGCGACACATTTCCTGATTCCCCCGGTAATATTGTCCGCTTCAACAGGCAGAATATGGCATCCGCGTGGTTAAGCGGTTGTTGCGGTGGAAATCGGCTACCGTTTCGACATTTGCGATTGACCCGCATCCCACTGACCTCAATATCTGCGGCCATGAAACCGGTGCACGAAACTCAGCCTGAAATTGGTACTGTTCGCCTGCCTCACGGGCAGGATGTGGAGTTGCCTGCTTATGAGACGGGCGGCGCGGCGGGCATGGATTTACGTGCCGCCGTTCCCGAAGATCGTCCACTCGTCATTTTGCCGGGCCGCCGCGCGCTGGTGCCCACCGGTCTCGTTATGGAAATACCGGATGGCTTTGAAGGGCAGGTGCGGCCACGCTCCGGGCTTGCGCTCAAGCACGGGATCACTTGCCTGAATACACCCGGTACGATTGACAGCGATTATCGCGGCGAGGTGAAGGTGCTGCTCATAAATCTGGGCGAGGATGATTTCACCATCAGCCGCGGAATGCGTATCGCCCAGATAGTCTTTGCCCCGGTAGTGCGCGCAACGCTTAGCGAGCGCAACCAGACCGCAGCAACTGAACGCTCGACCGGCGGATTTGGGTCGACCGGAACCGGCTGACCCCCAAACTACGCGTGGTTGAAGCTGACCGATACGGGTTCTTCTTGCGCTGAAAAGCGCGCTTTCTTTTGCGTGAGAAACATCATAGACCCCGCCCGGATCACAATTGAGACACGCATGACCAAATTTGACGTTCTTTGTATCGGCAATGCTATTGTCGACATCATTTCACACAGCGACGAAGCTTTTCTGGTCGAGAACGGCATCATTAAAGGCGCGATGAACCTCATCGATGCAGACCGTGCTGAACTCCTCTACAGTCGCATGGGCCCTGCCATTGAAGCATCCGGCGGAAGCGCTGGAAACACCGCCGCTGGCATTGCAAGTTTTGGCGGACGCACCGCCTTTTTCGGGAAGGTCGCGCGTGACCAACTCGGCGAAATTTATACGCACGACATCAGGGCGCAGGGCGTTGCTTTCGACACCCCTCCGCTTGCTGGCCCGCCTCCCACAGCGCGCTCAATGATTTTTGTTACCCCAGACGGCGAGCGCTCCATGAACACCTATCTTGGCGCCTGCGTTGAGCTTGGGCCGGATGATGTGGAAGAAGACAAGGCGCGCAACGCACAGGTCACCTATTTCGAAGGCTATCTCTGGGATCCGCCGCGCGCCAAAGATGCTATCCGTCGCACAGCCGAATTCGCGCATTCCGCGGGACGGGAAGTCTCCATGACCCTTTCGGATTCGTTCTGCGTGGGGCGCTATCGCGACGAGTTTCTGGACCTCATGCGTTCCGGGACCGTGGATATTGTTTTTGCAAACAGCCACGAGATCAGGTCGCTTTACGAAACCTCATCGTTTGAGACTGCTGTCGATCTGATCCGCAAGGATTGCAAGCTAGCTGCGGTTACCCGCTCGGAGAAAGGGTCGGTCATCGTGCGTGGCAGCGAAACATATGAGATTGCGCCGCGCGCAGTTCGGCAGGTTGTGGACACGACGGGCGCTGGCGACCTTTACGCCGCCGGTTTCCTTTTCGGCTACACGCAAGGTCTTGACCTCAAGCTTTGCGGCGATCTGGGTTCTCTCGCCGCAGGTCTTGTAATTGAGCAGATCGGGCCGCGGCCAACGCAGAACCTGCGTGAAGAGGCGATCAAGGCTGGCTTGTTGCCAGCATAAAGAAACTTGCACTCATTATTTGCCTGCACGTTCATGCAAAAAAGCCTCCCCGATGGGGAGGCTGATCTTGATAGTCACTGCGCTGCAAGACGCTAAATGTGTAGCGCGTGACCAAGCGCCTTGAGGGCTGCTTCCTGCAATGCTTCGCCCTGAGTGGGGTGGGCGTGAATTGTTCCCGCGATATCCTCAAGCCGCGAACCCATCTCAATTGCAAGGCCGAATGCGGCTGACAGCTCTGAAACGCCCTGCCCGACAGCCTGAATGCCAAGCACAACGTGGTTGTCGGCCCGGGCAACCACCCGCACAAAGCCATC
Organism: Rhizobiaceae bacterium; assembly: GCA_019635795.1. Classification (GTDB taxonomy): domain Bacteria; phylum Pseudomonadota; class Alphaproteobacteria; order Rhizobiales; family Rhizobiaceae; genus Mesorhizobium_G. The sequence continues at coordinate 7,905 of JAHBYV010000016.1, read as the reverse complement.
TTCACCAAGTCTCGTCATGGCGCGGCCATTGGCTGCGAATGGGAACATGCCGATTTTGAGTTCCAGTCCCTGTACCTTGGCTTCCTCGGGAGTCAGCCCAACAGAAACAACTTCAGGGTCGGTGAAGCAGATGGCTGGAATGCAGCGCTTGTCCCAGACCCTCTTGTGACCGGCAACGATCTCAGCAACCATCTCACCTTGTGCCATGGCCCGATGTGCAAGCATCGGCTCGCCCGTGACGTCCCCAATAGCGAAGATGCCGCGCATGGAGGTCCTGCATTGATCGTCAATGCGAATAAACCGTCCGGCCATATCAAGTTCAATCTGATCCAGTCCCCACCCTTCCGTAAGCGGTTTGCGGCCAACCGTCACCAATATCTTGTCAGCAGCGATTTCCCTGGATTCGCCTTCCACTTCGACCAGCAGGGCGTCACCCTTGCCAGACAGCCCTTTGGCTTTTGCATTTGTCAGAACAGTAACGCCAAGGGCAGCGAGCCGCTTCAATACAGGGCGGGTCAATTCCGCATCATAGCTTGCCAGCAATTGTGGCAGCGCCTCAACCACCGTCACTTTCGAGCCCATTTTCGCGAAGGCAATACCGAGCTCAAGGCCTATATAGCCGCCGCCGACAACGGCGAGCCGTGGCGGAACCTTGTCCAGAGACAACGCTTCGGTTGAGGAAATAACATTACCGCCAAATGGCAGAAAAGGCAGCTCGACCGGAACCGATCCTGTTGCAATAACCACTGTCTCGGCGCGGATGATCTGGGTGCCGATTTCTGTTTCGACTTCGACAGTCTTTCCGTCGCGAAACCTCGCCCAGCCTTCGACGACCTTCACCTTGTTCTTTTTCAGCAGACCGGAAACACCGCCCGTCAGACGGGTAACAATGCTATCTTTCCAGGCGACCGTTTTTGCCAAGTCGATTTTCGGCTCGGACAGGCTGATGCCCATCGAGTTTTTGCCTTCCGAAAAATGCACGGCCTTTTCAAATTCTTCCGCAGCGTGAATCAAAGCCTTGGAAGGAATACACCCAATCGTCAGGCAAGTACCGCCCGGCTTTTTCGCCTCAACGATCACCGTATCGATACCGAGCTGACCCGCGCGGATTGCGCAGACATAACCGCCCGGACCGGCACCGATAACCAGTAGCTTGCAGGTAATTTCTTTCATGTCAGGATACCCCCTGGTCCACGAAGATAAGTGCGGGCGTTTCGAGCAGCGCCTTGATGCGCTGGACAAAGACCGCAGCATCCCAACCATCGATCACACGGTGATCGAATGAAGAAGACAGATTCATCATCTTGCGTGGGACAAACTGCGAGCCATCCCACATTGGGCGCACCATCATCTTGTTGACGCCAACAATTGCGACTTCCGGATAGTTGATCACCGGCGTGGTTGCGATGCCGCCCATTGCCCCCAGCGATGTAATCGTAATGGTCGAGCCGCTGAGTTCTTCGCGGGTCGCCGTTCCAGATTTCGCCGCGTCGGCAAGACGGCTCACTTCCGCAGCGCAGTCCCACAGATCGCGAGCCTCGGCATGCCGCACAACAGGCACAACCAGACCGCTAGGGGTTTGAGCTGCCATGCCGATATGAACGCCGCCATGCTGATGGATTACCCCCGCATCATCATCGAACAAGGCGTTCAACTGCGGCTGTTCCGCAATCGCCTTCACCATGGCGCGCATCAGGAATGGCAGGATTGTGAGCTTTGGCCTGTCAGCGCGCTTTTCCTTGTTGAGCGCTGCGCGCAACTCTTCAAGAGCGGTCACGTCCACTTCTTCGACATATGTGATGTGCGGAATACGGCTTTTCGCAACCCGCATTTTCTCCGCAATCTTACGACGCAGGCCGACCACCTTGATGTCGTCAACGGCGTTATTCCGGACCAGACCGCTTCCACCACCAACGGGCTGGGGACCGCGCGCGATAAACGCATCAACATCATCGTGGGTAATGCGACCAGCCGGACCAGAGCCCGCTACCTGGCGCAGATCGATACCCGCCTCGCGCGCTCGCTGACGAACCGCAGGCGATGCAAGTGGCTTTTCACCTTCAGGGCGTGGCGCGCCTGACATAGCGGCAACCTTTGTTGCCACAGGCGCCGAGGGGGCCGACTTGGGCGGTGGCGCAACTTCTTCTTCCTTTACAGGTGCAGGAGCAGCCTGAACGGGCTTTTCTTCCTGCTTGGCCTGTGTTGGCGCGGGCTGTGCATCGCCCTTCACATTGCCTTCGCCAGCAACTTCGAGACGTACGATTGGAGAGCCAATGGCAACAGTTTCGCCAATTTCCGCCCCCAGCCAAATCACGGTGCCATCCACTGGCGAGGGAATCTCGACGGTCGCCTTGTCCGTCATGACGGCAGCCAAAACGGCGTCTTCACGCACGAGATCGCCTACCTTTACTTGCCATTCGACAAGCTCAGCCTCGGCAACACCTTCACCCACATCGGGGAGCTTGATGACATACTCACCCATCGCTCAAGCCTCCACGGTTTCGATGAGAGCCCGCCCGACACGGGCTGGACCGGGGAAATAGTCCCATTCCTGCGCATGAGGATAGGGCGTGTCCCATCCCGCCACGCGTGCGACCGGCGCTTCCAGATGGTAGAAGCAGCTTTCCTGCACGAGCGACACAAGTTCAGCGCCGTAACCGGATGTCATTGTGGCTTCATGGATAACCACACAGCGTCCGGTCTTCTTGACGGATTCGACAATCGTATCGAGATCGAGCGGCACGAGCGTGCGCAGGTCAATCACTTCAGCATCAACGCCGGTATCTTCCACCGCTGCCAGCGCAACATGAACCATCGTGCCATAAGCCAGCACCGTGACAGCGGATCCCGAACGGCGGATTGCGGCCTTGCCCAACGGCACGACATAATGTCCATCAGGCACTTCGCCCAGCTCGTGCTTGGACCACGCCGTAATGGGCCGGTCGTGATGACCATCAAACGGACCATTATAAAGGCGCTTTGGCTCAAGGAAGATAACCGGATCGGGATCTTCGATCGCCGCAATCAGCAAGCCCTTGGCGTCAAGCGGATTGGAGGGAACGACCGTTTTCAGACCTGACACATGAGTGAACAGTGCTTCCGGACTTTGGCTGTGCGTCTGGCCACCGAAAATGCCGCCACCTGTAGGCATTCGCACGACGAGCGGGCATGTAAAATCGCCTGCAGAACGGTAGCGCAGGCGCGACGCTTCTTGCGTAAGCTGGTCGTAGGCAGGATACATATAATCCGCAAACTGGATTTCCACACATGGGCGAAGCCCGTAAGCGGCCATGCCGATTGCTGTTCCGACAATTCCCGATTCATTAATCGGAGCATCGAAGCAACGGGCCTTGCCGTACTTGGCTTGCAGGCCCGCCGTGCAGCGGAACACGCCACCGAAATATCCTACATCTTCCCCGTAGACGACAACGCGATTATCGCGGCCCATCATCACGTCCAAGCCATCACGAATGGCTTCAATCATTGTTTTGCGCGGCATGGGTCAGACTCCTGCCTGCTGACGCTGGCGCCGCAGATGCGGCGGCATTTCTTCGTAAAGACCTTCAAAAATATCCCGCACAGACGGCTTGCCTCCGGAATGCAGAGTGCCGTGCGACTCAGCCTCTTTCTGAGCGGCAATCACGCTATCCATAACTTCGGCCTCGGCCTGCTTGTGACGGTCCTCGTTCCACAATCCACGCAGAATAAGATGGCCCTTGAGGCGCAGGATGGGGTCACCCAAGGGCCACGCGTCGGACTCCGTCTTGGGACGATAGGCTGACGGATCGTCAGAGGTGGAATGTGCTCCGGCGCGATATGTGACATATTCTATCAGCGTCGGTCCAAGGTTGCTGCGCGCCCGTTCCGCCGCCCATTTGGCGACGGCGTGCACCGCCAGAAAGTCATTTCCGTCCACACGCAATGACGGGATACCGAAACCAAGACCGCGCGCGGCAAACGTACCCGAACCGCCCCGCGCAATCCCCTGAAATGTCGAGATTGCCCACTGGTTGTTGACCACGTTCAGGATGATCGGTGCCTTATATGTAGAGGCAAACACGAGCGCAGAATGGAAATCCGATTCCGCGGTAGAGCCATCACCAATCCACGCCGCCGCGATGCGCGTGTCATTGCTGATAGCAGATGCCATAGCCCAGCCAACGGCCTGCACAAACTGCGTCGCAAGATTGCCAGAAATCGAAAAGAACCCATGCTCTTTCGACGAATACATCACCGGCAATTGTCGACCGCGCAGCGGATCGCGCTCGTTGGAGAAAATCTGGTTCATCATGTCGACCATCGGATAGTCGTCCGCAATCAGCAGACCGGCTTGCCGGTAGGTCGGGAAGTTCATATCGCCTTTTGCCAGCGCCTTGCGAAATGCAGTTGAAACCGCCTCTTCGCCAAGATGCTGCATATAAAAGGACGTCTTGCCCTGGCGCTGAGCCATTTGCATTCGCGCGTCAAACGCGCGAAGTGTCATCATGTGGCGCAGCCCTTCGACCAGCTCCTGATCTGTCAGCGAACCTGCCCATGGACCCACAGCCTCGCCTTCACGGTTCAGCACGCGAATGATCGAGAACGCGAGTTTACGGATCGATTCCGGGTCCGCATCAACTGGTGGCCGCTCAACTGAACCAGCCTGCGGTATAACCACTTTCGAAAAGTCGGGCGCACCGCCTGGCCTGACTTCCGGCTCCGGAACATGAAACTGTAGTGGCGTAATTTCGGGCATGAACATCCTCCCGGTCCAACAAGACATGGTGAGGTCAACCACACCAGTCGGCCACGCTTCTGTGTGCATTTCAAGACGAATTCAATCGCCAATTCTCTGATCAGCTAAAATAGCAAGAGCCAATCAAATTCCGCCGCATGAACGCAATATTTGAACTCTGCTGCCAAGCACTCGCGCAATATCGAGACTTATGCGCAACTTACCAGCACCAGCAAACTCGACTTCAAAAAACATCAGCGCCGAAAATATCCGAAATAACTTCCAGCGCTAATGCATTCCTAGGTAGCAGCCAGCGCTTTACCATCACGCTGAACGGGCTTCTCTGGCTCCACCAGTTCATCTTCATCAGGCACCGTGCTTTCCGATGAAATCCAGCCCACAAACGAAGTCATGAACAGCAGGAAGATCGGCGCGACAACATTGAATGATGTGGCCGAAACGCGAAACCCTTCTGCGGGCAATGCGACAACAGAAACAAAATTGAACATTGCGTGCCAGATGGTCAATTCCGCGATCGTCAGGCCAGATCGTCTGAGCATTGAAAGAAGAAGTCCGAGCGCAAAATAATATGGCAGCATCGGCAGACCGTTGTTCAGATGGAGGAGCGAGAATAGAGCCGCGCTCGCTAGCATGGCTATCCTGATCTGTCCGGCCAGCGCGCGCATTATTATGCCCCGGAAAATCAGTTCTTCTGGCAGCGCAATCAGGAAGATGAAGTAAACCAGCTGCCATACTGCCCCAATACCAGAGGGAAACAGCCCCGATCGGGTCGTCAGGGCAAAATACATGCCCATAACGAGAAACCATGTGGTGCCCCCCAGAATTGCTCGCAGCCTGAATGAAGCAACCGAGCTTCGCAACCCAAACTCCCGACGCAGGCTCACGCCGTCCATTCGCAAAAACACCAAGACTGCGCACCCCAGCTGGATCGCGGATAAGGTGTAGAGGATGATTGTGCGCGCGCCGGACGGGAGACTATTGGCATAAGCTACAACCAAAACCGACATCACTGTAATGAGCACAGCAAATGCCAGAGGTATAAATAATTTGCCGGATAAGACAGACTTTGCATTTATCATCTTGTACCGTCCGTCAATGCATTTGTGTTTGCCGCAGGGTTGGGCATGGTGCTCACCTGGATCGGCCCACCGACTTGTGGTTTCAGAATTACAAATCGATCGCAAAGCTGCTGGATTTCAGGCCGGTGCGTCGCCATGACGATCGTCATGCCCTTCTGTCGCAGCCGCGTCAAAATACGCATACTTTGTTCAAGGGAGAGATGGTTGAACGCCTCGTCGAAAAGCAAGCACTCCTGATTTCGGTAAAGCGCCTGCGCGAGCATAAGGCGTTGCACCTCGCCACGGCTCAGTCCCTGCTTCTCAAGCTTCTCGGACCCATCAGCGTGAACGAAGAACCCGAGACGGTCCCAAAGTTCAACCTCACGCAGAACGTCGGTGAGACGTTCCGGATCCGCCTCCTTTCCGCTAGCCACAAAGCTCGCCAAGGTGCCGACCATCAACTCGTCGTCAGCGACAACGAATCCGCAAGGCGCAGGCCCCTTTAGCAATTGACCATTGAAATAAACGCCGCCGCCGATAGGTCGGCGTAAACCTGCGATCAAATCGAGCAGCGTGCTTTTGCCAACGCCACTTTGCCCAAGAATGCAGACAAACTCATGCCGTTTAATCGCAAAACTGAGATCCGCATAAAGATCGGCATCAATACTGTTGTAGCCAAAACCAACACGATTCAGGAAAATGTGGACCGATGAATCGAGCTCCATCGAATCGCTCTGCATTACCGGGAATTCCTGAGATTCCAGATGCTCTTCCAGCTCCGCTTCTTCCACCACTTCAGCCACCCGGCGAACAATAGGTTGAAGCCCGCGCAGTTTCTGAATCGTATCGAATAGCTCAGACATCTGCGTACTGAGAATGACGGCAAGCGCACTCGCCAGCATAAAGCCGCCATAAGTAAGCTGGGCATCCATCATCAGATATGCCCCGACAAACGACGACAGCGGCAGGGAAATCGTCTCGAATGAACGCTGGGCGGAATTGTATGCGATAAAGTGTCGTTCTTTCGCTGCCTTGGCTGCCTGCCATCTTCCAATCAGCGGAAGACAGGTAGCCAGCAGGTGATCCTGCAGACCGGTCGAGAAAAAGCGCAAAAAGCCGCCGGCCCGCTGAGCCTGTAACGCCTGATTGCGCGCCATTTCATCTCGCAATCTCAATTCCAGCTCGCGGGTTCGAGTCGTCAGAAGAAACAGCCAACCCAGCAGAGCAATACGCGGCACCACCAGCATCACAGCCATCAGAGGCGCAAAGAACACGAGCGTTCCAATGCTCAGCAAAATCGTGACCGTTTGTGGCATGATCGTGTGCAGCGCCTTGAGCGAGACGCGCAAACTCTGATCAAGATCGCGCAAGCGCCCGAACAACTCGCCGGCAAAGTGTGTGTCAAAAAATACAGTGGGTCGCGCGTATAATCGGTCCAGAAAAGCGCGCTTCATATGAAGCGACAAGTCCTGCGTCTGGCTTTCCAACCTGAGTGACTGCAAATGGCGAAGCGCGGATCTTATGAGCAGGATCGGTAACCCGACGAGGCCAAGGGCGTAACCCCATGACGAAATCTGATAGCCGACGATATAGTCAAAAAACGCGCGAGGTATGCCCCCGAAAACAAGGTCTACGATGAACACCAGGAAACTGCCGGCAATGCCGACGGACAGCGCAGTCTTGATATGTTGCGTTCCAGCCGGAGCCAAGGCCTTAAGTGCACTCCAGGATGGGCCTTTTTCCTTCGCCTCTGCTTCCGCATCGACGGTTATTTCCAAACATATGCCTGTGAAGTGGCGCTCGAATTCCGCACGCGTCAACTTTCTTCGGCCCACCGCCGGATCGTTGATCCAGACGCGGTCCTTTGACATTCCCTCCAGAACGACGAAATGTCGAAGATCCCAATGCAGGATGATAGGCATTGTCGCCTTGCGCAGGCTTTCAATTCCTTTCTTCACAATTCTGCATTTGTGGCCGAGTGCCTCTGTGCCACGTTGAATCTGCGCGACACTTGCGCCATCGCGGCCAACCGCGCAAAGGCGCCGCAGATCCAGTGCAGAATGGACGTGGCCGTAGAATTCCAGCACAATGCCAAGGCAGGCTGCACTGTCT
>JAHBYV010000015.1 GCA_019635795.1 Rhizobiaceae bacterium | reverse complement strand
CGCTTTCGACCTGAAAACCGCTGCGGGGGCAAACCGGTTTCGCGGCCCTGTCATGTCATGAAACCGGTCAGGGAGGGGGCGCGCTGTGCATGTGGCATAACCATTGCAAACATGCCGCAACAGCGCGCCTTTCTTCCCGCTGCAGTCAGGCCGTTTCGGCCTTTATCGCTGCTTCAACAATGTCCAGCGCGCGGTCAAGCTCGGCCTGTCCTATGATAAGCGGCGGGGAAAGCGTCAGCACATTGCCCGCCGAAATCTTGAAGCTCAGTCCCTGCTCCAGGCAGCGGTAATAAATCCGCTCGGCGCGTTCGGGCGCTACCGTGCGGGCGTCCTTGTCATCGACAATCTCGACGCCGAACATCATGCCCCTGCCCCGCACATCGCCAACATGCGGATTATTCTCGCCAAATGCCTTGAGCCGCGCCATGGCAGCCGCGCCCATTTGCGCGCCACGCTCAGTGAGGCCCTCTTCCTGAATGATGGCAATCGTCGTCAGCGCCGCGCGCGCCGTGACAGGGTTTTTCTCATGCGTGTAGTGCCCGATTGCATAATCGCCAGCCACATCGAGGTCGCGCCGCGCAATCACGGCGGCAATCGGCAATATTGCGCCGCCCAACGCCTTCCCCAGCACTACTATATCAGGAACCACATCATCATGTTCATGGGCGAAAAAGCGTCCGGTCTTGCCAAGACCGGTAGGTATTTCGTCGAAGATCAAAAGTGTGCCGTGGCGATTACAGGCTTCGCGAACCTGCTTCCAGAAGCCGGGCGGCGGCGGCACGGGCGTTGCGCGCATCGGCTCGGCAATCACGGCTGCAAAGTCGCCTTCCTTCGCCAGCACATAGGAAATCATGCGCGCACAAGCCTCGCCGCTGGCTTCCAGCGTGGACTGGCCATAGGGGCAATGATAGCCGTGAAACGGCGCGACATGCTCGGTTCCGGGCAATAGCGGACCTGCAATGCCGGAGCGGAAAGTTGCCTCACCGCCTACGCTGGATGCGCCGAAACCAGCGCCGTGAAACGCGTCCCAGAAAGAGAGCGTCTTGAAACGGCCAGTGGCCGCGCGGGCCAGTTTCAGCGCAACTTCATTTGCATCCGAGCCGCCCGTTGTGAAAAGCACCTTGCCGAGATTGCCGGGCGCAAGCTCACCCAGTTTTTCAGCCAGCTCAACGGCGGGCTCGCACGCAAAGCGGCGCGGCGCGAAAGTCAGGTCGTCAAGCTGCCGTTTGATTGCAGCAACAAGGCGCGGATGGCTGTAGCCAATGTGGTGAACGCTGTTGCCGTGGAAATCCATGTAGCGGCGGCCGGCCACATCCTCGATCCAGATGCCCTGCGCCTTCACAATCGTGGAAACACACGGGCTTGAAAGGCTTTGGTGCAGGAAGGCATCGGCATCGCGCCGCAGCAAGGCTTTCGCGCCTGCATGGTCGTTGCGCGCGGCCCATTGCCTGCGCTGGGCAGACGTATTGGATTCGCCTTCGGTGTGAACTGTCATGGTTTCCGCACTGCGTCAGGGTTGGCTTGCGCGTCATCCTGACAGCCCGCCGGATAAGGTCAAGTGAGCACAAACCGCCGCTGTTGCAGAAAAGGAAAAGCCCCGGCTAGCGGGGCTTTGCGGATGTCCCAGCTGCCCCGCCCTTACATCCGCGCTAAACTCATAACTGATTATAATGATTCGTTCAATGATTTTGATTAACCAATCAATCAATAAAACGTCAACGCGCCGTCAACTCCCCGCAAAGTGTGGCCCATGAAATAAGGCATGACGCCCCGCCAGCCCCATAGTATCACCCTGCCCGAATCCTGGAGTTTTACATAATGCATGACATGAGTGGCGGGTCGCGTTTCCATCTGGCAATCGCCGGCCTATTTGGTGCGGCGGGCGTCGCGGCCTCGGCAGTGGCTGCGCATGGGGGCGATGAGCGGGCAATGGGTGCAGTCGCCCTTGTGTGCCTCGCCCATGCACCCGCAATGCTGGCGATGGCCATGCGCCGGCAGCCGATGCTCTTGCTAATCGCAACCGCGCTTATGTTTATCGGCGTCGTGCTGTTCTGTGGAGATTTGACGTTGCGCTCGCTCTATGGCGTCAAGCTGTTTCCGATGGCCGCGCCGACCGGTGGCACAACGCTCATAATCGCATGGCTGGTTGTCGCGGTTTCGGCTTTGCGTCCAACTGGCAGATAGGGCTGACGCCGTTTTTTGCGGTTCCTGTTGCGTCACCGGTTCGCTATGTAGATGGCCGGGTCAATCTGAGGTAGTGCCTTGTCCATTAATAGTGAAACGCTCTTGCGTCAGTTCTTGCTGGCGGTGGCTGTTATTGGTCTTGCCGCTGGGCTTGCCGGGCAATATCTCGGTCTGAATCTGTTTGGCCTGCAACCGTCCTTCATCTGGGCTGTTGCCACGCTTCCCATTCTGGCAACGCTGGCCATTTCCATCGCGCGTGATCTGTTTGCCGGGCGCGTGGGCGTCGATGCAATCGCGCTGGTTTCCATGTCTGCCGCGCTGGCAATGGGCCAGCCGCTTGCCGGTCTCGTTGTCGCAATCATGTATGCGGGCGGCACAGTTCTGGAAGATTTTGCGCGCGGGCGCGCCGAACGCAGCCTGACAGCCCTGACCGACCGTTCCCCACGTACGGCGAACCGTCGAACGGATTCGCGTGTCGAAACCGTGCCGGTCGGCGAGGTCAAGGTTGGCGACGAGCTTCTGGTGCGCGCGGGCGAGTTGCTGCCGGTGGACGGCCTGTTGATCGACGAAACGGCGCTTATCGATGAAGCCGCAGTTACTGGCGAGCCGGTTGCGCGCAAAATTCAATCTGGCGAGCAATTGCGCAGCGGCACTATCAATGCGGGTGAAAGCTTTGCAATGCGCGCAACCGCCATTGCCGATCAGAGCACCTATGCGGGGATAGTGCGCATGGTTGCCGCCGCGCAAACGGTCAAGGCACCCTTTATCCGCATCGCTGACAAGTTTGCCGCGTGGATGTTGCCAATCACCCTGCTTGTGGCAGGCGCGGCATGGTATTTCTCAGGCGATCCGGTTCGCGCTCTGGCCGTTCTGGTGGTTGCAACCCCCTGCCCGCTCATTCTTGCTGCCCCTGTTGCTTTCATCAGCGGCGTTGCACGCGCGGCGCGATCCGGCGCGCTGGTCAAGGGCAGTTCCTCGCTGGAGGCACTGGCCAATATTCATACCGCCGTGTTCGACAAGACCGGCACATTAACCACCGGCGGAACCAATCTGGTGGAGATTGAAGCGGCACCCGGTCGTGAGCCTGCCGAAATGTTGAGGCTTCTTGCCTCGCTGGAGCAGGCGTCGCACCATGTGCTTGCCGAGTCTATCGTGGCTGAGGCGCGCAAGCGCGGCGATGAGCTTTCTATTCCCGCAAATGTGAAGGAACATCGCGGTTCCGGCCTTGAGGGCTCGGTGGATGGCTTGCATGTGCGCGCCGGTTCCCGCGCAATGGTGCAAGGGGCGGATTTGCCCGCGTGGGCTCAGGCTGGCGAACAGCGCTATCAAGGCGAGTCGGTGCTGCGCGTCTTTCTCTCGGTGGATGGGGAACTGGCCGCAATCTTTACCTTCGGTGATGCCCTCAGAAGCGATGCGCTGGATGTGCTGGCCGAACTTCGCGCTTCCGGCATTTCGCGCATTATAATGCTGACAGGCGATGATGCGACGACGGCGCAGCGCATTGCGCAAGCTGCCGGAATTGAAAACGTCATTGCCGATGCAAGCCCCGAAGACAAGCTCAGGACAATCAACGCCGAAGCTGAGAAAGCGCCAACATTGATGGTGGGCGACGGCATCAACGACGCCCCTGCCCTTGCTTCCGCAACCGTTGGCGTGGCGATGGGCGTCAGAGGCGCGACTGCATCGAGCCAGGCTGCCGATGTGGTGGTTCTTGGCCACAAGCTTCAGCCATTGGCCGACGCCATACACATTGCGCGCCGCACCCGTTCGATTGCCTGGCAAAGCATCGCCGTTGGGCTTGGCCTGTCCGGGGTCGGCATGGTTGCCGCTGCCCTTGGCTATCTGCCGCCGATTGCAGGCGCCCTGTTTCAGGAAGCCATCGATATTGCGGTTATCCTGAATGCGCTGCGAGCGCTGGCGGCACCGCGTCGTTCATGACTTCCATCGGCGCGCGTTGCGCTTCATCGCGCATTTGCGACAGCGACTTGTTGTCGAGAATTTCCGAGATTGCGTTGCGCACATCAAGCATGACGTGCCGCACATGGCATATGTCCTCGTCGCAATCCTCGCAGCGCTCATAGCGTGTGCGGCTTGCGCAGGGGATCGGTGCCAGCGGCCCGTCGAGCACGCGCACAATATGGCCGATGCGAATTTCTTCCGGCGGGCGCGCCAGACGATAGCCGCCATCCTTGCCCTTGCGGCTTTGCACAAGCCCCGCATTGCGCAACTCAACCAGAATGGCATCCAGAAATTTCTTCGGGATCTTGTTGCGCTGTGCAATGTCATTGATGAAGGCAAGTTGCCCGGCAGGCAGGGACGCAAGGTCCACCATCGCCTTCAGCCCATATTTTCCCTTACGTGTCAGCATAGTTCCGCATCGCTCCGCCGCCAGGCGCAAAGGTGAGCGACTCAATTGTGGGTAGCGCACCGTCCATTTGTCAGAACACATAATGTCTGGCGATCAGGTAAACAACGACCATTGCGCCGCAATTCCAGAAGCTTGTTTCGCCTTGTGGCGAATGACTATCCAAAAGTGTGTAACTCAATAACGATTCCGCATGGGTTGTTTTTTAACACTCGTTTCGAGTATCAAATACATACTCGTTTAAGTTGCAGGCTGGAGCACACGATTATTCAGCAATGGGTTAGGGCATGGATTCTGTCATTTCGAAACGTACAGAGCTTCTGAAAAATTTCGCATCGGCTCTGGTTCTCGCTGCGCCTTTGGCAGGTTTTGCGTTCCCGTCCACCTCGCTTGCCGCATGTACGATCGCCGCAGGCGCTATCGCGAATGGCCAGACCACAACATGCACCGGCACGTTCTCCGAGGAGAATTATTCGATCGGCGCCAGAACGAACGTAACGATCATCAATGAGGGCACGTGGACCGAGACCGGCAATCTGCAATCCAATCTGAATGCCAGCATGATCGGGCCGCAAAACACCAGCATCAATTATACCGGCCTTCAGGTTATCAATAATGGTTCCCTGACCTGGACCAATGCATCTGCCACCAACATCGCCGGCGCGGGCAACCGCACGATGGCGGTGCTCGGCTCTTATATGCAGAGCCTCAGCCGCGGCAGCAGCTATATCAATAATGGCACCATTTATGGTGTGACAGCAGCCACAAACCTCTCCACCTTCGCCGGCATCGGCAATGTGGGGCGCAGCGGCACACTTTATTCCGAGAATGCCGGCAGCATTTATATCGACGCCTCGCGGGTTACCAATGCAGCCGGGGCAGGCATTGGTATGGCAACGTTCGGAGGCAGCCATTCCATCCAGATCAACTCCGGCGACATTGCAGTTGTCGGTGGCAATCGCTTTTCTTCCGGCATCGATTACACCTATGACTCATCTTTTGCGGCATATCGGACCGGCATCATCGAGGTCGATAATAGCGGCACCATTGACGTCACCACCACGGGCGCTGACGGAAACGGCATTGGTGTCTGGATCACAGACAACGTTGCCAGCCCGACACTTTCGCAAATTTCGCTGGTCAACAGCGGCACAATAACGGTCAGTTCCGTATCCGGCGCGATTTCCGGCATCTTCGTTCAGAGCAATATCGGCGGCGTTCCAATAGAGATTCACAATACGGGACTGATCAGCAGCACCGGTCATTCCATCATGATCGGCGCACCGACACCGGCAGCAGCGTACATATTGAACGAGGGAACGCTGATCGGTGATGTGCAAACCAGCCTGGGCAATGACACCTATGATCAGACAGGCGGCCAATTGCGCGGCGCGCTGCGGCTTGGCGCTGGCTCTGACAGGGCAAGTTTCGTCAATACCAACATATCGCCAACCACATTGCTGGATGGCGGCGACGATGTTTCCACCGCCGATGGAATGATTGACACCCTGACTTTCTCCGGCGTTTCGGCCAACACGACTGGCGCGCGGTTGCAGAACTGGGAAAACATCATCATCGAGAATGGCCGGATCAACATTACCGACGGCGCATTGACGACAGGCTCGGATGCAGGCACCGGCCTGACCGTGCGCAGCGGCGGCACGCTGGACGGCGGCAATGCGCTCGCACTCACCGGCAACATGTTCTTGCAGTCCGGTGGACGTTTCCTTGCCACAGGCGGCGGCAGCGGCGTCTACACGATCAGCGGCAGTGTCACGAATGCGGGCGTGCTGAGCTCGCGCGACGTGGCGGCAGGCGACAGGATCACGATTGCCGGACCTTATACCGGCGCTGGTGGAACGGTTGAACTCGACACGGCGCTCGGCGCTGATGCTTCGCCAACGGACCTGTTGACCCTGAGCGGGGGAAGCAGCGGCACATCCAATCTGCGCATCGTTAACGCGGGCGGAAACGGCGCGCTCACTGCGAACGGCATCAAGGTCATTGATGTAAACGGGGCGTCTGACGGCAGGTTCACGCTGCTTGGCAATTACACCTTCAACGGCACCCCGGCAGTTGTCGGCGGGGCCTACGCCTACAGGCTTTACCGCAATGGCGTGAGCACGCCCGGCGATGGCGACTGGTATCTGCGTTCTGTCCTTATTGAAACTGACCCGCCCGGACCGCCAAATCCCGGAAACCCGCACTATCAGGAAGGCGTGCCGGTATTTGAGGTTTATCCGCAAATCCTGCTCGGCCTGAACGGCCTGCCCACCTTGCAACAGCGCGTTGGCAACCGCTACTGGAGCGGCAATGGCGCGGGCGTTGCGGCACAAGGCGCGGATGCTGTCGGCGAGCCGCCAATGGAGCTTGCGGGCGTGCCGGCAGTGGAAGGGCGTGGCGTGTGGGGACGCATCGAGCTTGCGCACCGCTCGCTCGTGTCGAACGATTCCATCACCGACACAGATTACTCGACCTATGATTTCAAAATGCAGACAGGCATCGACGTTCCGCTCTCCGAACGCGAAACCGGCACACTGCTGGGCGGCGTGACGCTGCAATATGCGCGCGCAAGTGCTGACGTATCGTCCTATTTCGGTGACGGCTCGATTAACGCCAACGGCTTCGGCCTTGGCGGCACCCTGACATGGTATGCCAATAATGGCTTTTACCTCGACGGGCAGGCCCAGGTCACATTATACGATACCAGCCTTGGGTCAGATGGGATTGGCTCATTCGCCGATCCGAACGCAACCGGTTATTCCATATCCATCGAAGGTGGCCACCGCATTGACCTGAACAATGGCCTGACGCTGACACCACAGGCCCAGCTTCAATATTCGGCGGTCAATTTCGAAGATTTCAACCAGATCATCGCCGGCAATCCGGTGGCGCGCATTTCGCCATCCGATGCAGAAAGCCTGCGTGGCCGCGTCGGTATTTCGGTGGACAGCGAAACATCCTGGCAGGCTGAAAACGGGCTCATGTCGCGCCGCCATATCTATGGCATCGCCAATCTCTATTATGAGTTCATGGGCGACACGAATGTGAATGTGTCGGGCGTCAACTTCGCCAGCAGCACAGAAGAGTTCTGGGGCGGCATCGGCTTTGGCGGCTCCTACAACTGGGACGACGACAAATATTCGGTCTATGGTGAAGGCTCGATCAACACCTCACTTGCCGATTTTGGTGACAATTACGCCGTGAAAGGCACCGCCGGTCTGCGGGTGAAGTGGTAAGCGTCGCAATCCGTCAGGGAATGGCGATCAGCATCAGATAGGCCACGAACACAACGAGGTGGACGAGGCCGGTCAGCACATTGGTTCGCCCCGTTGCGAAGCTCAGTATACTGATCCCCAGCACCAGAACCAGCAGCACCGTGTCGCCGGGTTCGAGCCCCAATGTGAGCCGGGTGCCGGTCAACATGCTCACCGCAGCCACGATAGGCACCGTCAGCCCTATGGTCGCGCAGGCCGAGCCGAGCGCGATGTTGAGGCTGCGTTGCAGTTCATTGCGCATGGACGCGCGGATGGCGGCGAGGGTTTCGGGCATCAGCACCAGCATTGCGATGAACGCGCCGATGATGGCGTCTGTCTGGCCGATCCGGAGCGCAGCCAGCCCATGCTCCAGTCCGGTTGCCACATATTCGGCAAGCATGACGATTGAAACCAGCGATACGCCCAGCAAGAACATGCTGATGCCAAGCCCCGGAACGCCCGAGGCGTGATCATCTTGCGCCAGCGTCAGGCTATCATCCAGAAAATCGTCCCGGTGCCGCGTCATTTGCGCGAAAACAAAGCTGCCGTAAAGCAACAGGCATAGCAGGCTTACAAAAACCAGTTGCAGCGGCGAATATGTGCCAGACACCGAAGTCAGCGTATAGTCCGGCAATATGAGCGTGAGCACCGACAGCGCCACGACAACGGACAGCAGCGCGCTTGTGCCCTGCCGCTTCAATTCCTGATGGGTGTGGCGCAGGCCGCCGAGCGTGAGGCATATGCCAAGCACCCCGCCGCACACAATAATGACGGTTGAGAACACCGACTCGCGCACCAGCGTCGGGTTTTCCTTGCCGCTGAGCATGACCGCCACGATCACCGAAACCTCTATCGCTGTAACGCAAACGGTCAGAACCAGCGTTCCGAATGGCTCGCCTACATGATGGGCGATTGCTTCGGCGTGGCGCAGCGCCGCAAAGACCGTTGCGAAGGCGAGCACCAGCGCACCGGCTGAAAATGCCACCGCAATGCTGATTGATAGATGTCCTATGGCCTCCTCACACGTGGTGAGCGCAAGGCCCGCCGCAAGTGCAAGAAACGGCAAGAAAAATGCGTTTCCCTGCAATCCCTTGCGGAAGGTTCCTGAACCGGCTTTCCCTGCTTTGGCAGTCATGAATTTTTCCTTGCGTTGCAGTTAAACGCGCCTGCCTGGCGGATCGCCGTTCAGGTTGATGTCAGCTTGATAAGACAGTTCTCCAATATATAGAATCAGAATTCCTGCATATAGCCTCGCATGTAAAACCATGCCTCCCGACAAAGGCAAAATCTATGCCGCGTGTCGGCTATGGGCGCTGCCATGTTGCTGGTCCCGCGCCCACGCCCGATTGGACACCCTCCCGGCGGCGGCCTAGATGCCAACCGCAGCCTTGAGCGCGGCAATGTCGATCTTGCGCATTGTCATCATGGACTGCATGGCGCGCCGCGCGGTGTCAGCATCGCTGCTTGTGGTCAGGTCCAGAAGGATGCGCGGTGTAATCTGCCATGAATGGCCCCAGCGATCCTTGCACCAGCCGCATTCGCTTTCCGCGCCGCCATTGCCAGTGATGGCGTTCCAGTAGCGGTCTGTTTCTTCCTGATCTTCGGTCAGCACCATGAAGCTGACCGCCTCGTTTGGCTTGAAGTAAGGCCCGCCGTTCAGGCCCACAAACGATCTGCCCAGAACGGTGAATTCCACTGTAAGCTCGTCGCCTTCCTTGCCGCCCGGATAGTCCGATGCGGCACGGTTCACCCTGTCAACATGGCTGTCGGGAAATGTCGCGGCGTAAAACTCCGCCGCTTTCCTTGCCTCGCCGTGATCGTACCACAGGCATGTTACGAGTTGGGTCATTCCTGATCTCCCTTGTCTCAGACATTGCCGCAAACCGCCTGCTGGCGCTGCGTTCTATCCTGAAGACGGTCGAGGCGTCACCACCCCGACAAGAAAATCAGAAACGTTCAGAATAGTGGATCGTTGCTTACAGCCCAAATTGTTCGGGAAGCCACAGCACCGTTGCGGGAACGAATGTTATCAGCAACAGGATTGCGATCATCAACGCCAGAATTGGCAGGCTTTCGCGCACAACGTGCGACATCGGAACCTTCGCCACGGACTGCGTGATAAGCAGGTTGAGACCCATGGGCGGATGTATAAGGCCAATCATGAGGTTCAGCACGACGACCAGCCCGAAATGAACCGGATCGATGCCGAGCGCCATTGCGGTTGGCAGCACGATGGGCACGATGATGATGGTTGCAGGCGTCGAGTCCAGAAACGCGCCTGCAATCAGCAACACGACATTGATAATCAGCAGGAATGCAATCGGGGAAAGCTGCGCTTCCTGCATCCAGTTCATCAGGTCTTTCGGCACACCGTGAACCACCATCAGATAGGCGACGAATGACGAGGTTGAGACGACCAGCAGAATGTTCGCCGTCTGCATTCCCGCATCAACGAGAATGGAGGGCAGCTTTGTCAGCCTGAATTCGCGATAGACGATCAGCCCCACAAGCATGGCATAAACCACCAGCACCGCACCGATTTCGGTAATGGTGAAGAAGCCGCCACGCGCGCCGATGACAAGCAGCACCGGCATCATGAGCGCCCATATCGAGGTGCGGAAAAGCTTCCAGATCGTTGACCATTCCTGCGCGCCGCGGCGCTCCAGATTGTGCTTTCTGGCGTGCCAGTTGACGTAGACGATCAGCGCAAAGGCAATGATGAAGGCGGGGATATATCCGCCCACGAAAAGCTTGGTGATGGAGACTTGCGCAATCACGCCGTAAATCACCAGCGGAATGGATGGCGGCAGGATCGGGCCAAGCAGCGCAGCGCCCGCTGTCAGCGCCGCGGCAAACGCGCCGGAATAGCCTTCCTTGCGCATTTCAGGAATCAGCAATGTGCCCGTGGCGGAAGCATCTGCAACGGACGAACCGGAAATGCCTGCCAGAAACACGTTGGTTCCAACATTAACCGTGCCGGTGCTGCCCCGCAGCCTTCCAAGCATTGCGCCAAGCAGTCCAACCACGCGCGGCGTGATACCGCTGGCGTTCATGATCGATGCGGCAAGAATGAAGAACGGAACGGCCAGCAGCGGGAAGGAATCCACGCCATTCACCATCTTTTGCGCCAGAATGAAGCCCGGCGTTCCCCAGATGATGATGATCACGACCGATGCCAGGCCAAGCGCCACGGCAATTGGCACAGCCAGAAACATCAGGGCAAACAGAACGATTGCGAGCGTCAGCAGCATAAGCATGAGATCAGTTCCCGTCTGCGTTTGACGGCGGGATTTGACCAAGCCGCGTTATGACAAGGCGTTCGAGGATGAATATCAGGCTCAAGAAGGCAAACAGGGGCAGTGCCGAATAGACCCATACATAAGGAATGCCCGTCGCCGGTGCGTGCTTTATAGCAACCACGTCGAGCAGCTTGCCGGAAAAGACAAGCAGGGCAACCATCAGCGCAGCCGTGGAAAGGTCAATAAAGACGCCAAGCCACCGGCGGGCGACCGCCCCAAGATGGCTGGAAAAGAAATCAACGGCGACCAGTTCGTTGCGGCTGACCAGCCACGCAGAACCTGAAAACACAAGCCAGATGAAGAGGAAGCGCGATATTTCGGCAAGGCCGGGTGTTGCCGTGCCTGTGAAATAGCGCGTGATGACCTGAAAGAACACCAGCGCTACAATCAGGAAGAGCGCTGTTGCTACAAAGATTTTGAGGACGGCACGCAAGCTGTTGCCGATTGCGGTCAGGAATCGTGTCATATGTGCGGGCCAGAAATATCCACCCGCCCTTGCGGGCAGGTGGATGTCAGGATTGTTATTCTACCGAACGGAACTTCTCGATGATCGGCTGCAAGGCCGGATCATACTTTGCATCTGCCGTTTTGGCCATGAAGGGAGCCAGGTCGGGCTTTGTGACGGTAACGCCCTCGCCTTCCAGCTCCTTCAGCAGGGCTGCCTGCGACTCGGCGGTGTAGCCGCGATACCAGTCAGCGCTTTCGGTTGCCGAGTCCTCGATGGCCTTGCGCGTTGCCTCATCAAGACCGTTATACCAGTCGGCATTGCACATGAAGCCCATTGTTTCAGCCATGTGGCTGGTCAGCGCGAGGTTCTTGTCAACCTCATGGAAGCGCTTGTCCTTGATTGCGGTCAGCGGCTGCTCAACGCCGTCAACGACATGGCTTTGCAGCGCGGCATAGACTTCCTCGAAGGCAACCGTGGCCGGGTTCGCACCCATGGCGCGGATGGATTCGATGTAGGCCGGAATGCCGGGCGCGCGGATCTTCATGCCTTCCAGATCTTCCACCTTGTTGATCGGCTTGTTGGTCAGCATGTGGCGGAAGCCGTGGAATGCGGGGCCAACAACGCGAATGCCGGCCTGCTTGGCGATGTCGTCCAGAACTTCCTGGCCGACGGCGCTGCGCCAGATGCGGAAGAAGTGATCCTCATCCTTGTAGATGTAGGCCACGCCTTCAATGTTTGCGGCGGGGTGGAACGAGCCGAGCACGCCAACGCTTTCATACATGCATTCGAGCACATTGCCCTTCACCTGCTCGACCATCTCATCGACGGTGCCAAGGTGCGAATTGGGGAAAAGCTCGACCGAAACGGCATCGCCAAGGCGGCCTTTCAGCTTTTCGGAAAAGACTTCCATCGCCTTCGTGTCGGGGCTGGCATCGGAACCTGCGCCGCCAATGCGGATGGAAACGTCGGCATGTGCGGTGCTTGCAAGGCAGACGGCTGCAACGAGAGTGGTAATCCAGGCTTTCATTTCATTCCCCTTTTTCTGCGTTGGTGTGCAATTGCGTCAGGCGGCCGCCTGCGCATCCAGTTGTCCGGCAAGCTGAACCAGCGACTCGTCGAGCGCATCGATCAGAATGTCGATTTCCTCTTCTTCGATGGTGAATGGCGGGCTGATCTGTATGTGATCGCCATCCTTGCCGAAGTTTGCTCCGGGTACGCCGCCGCCGACAATCACCCCGCGCTCACGCATTGCCGAAACGAGCCGTCCGGTAAAGTTGAAGCCGGGCGCGACCGGCGCGCGGGTGGCGCGATCTGCGACGAACTCGACCCCGGCATAAAGCCCGCGGCCACGCACATCGCCAATCAGCGGATGCTTTTGTTGCAGGTCGCGCAAGCGTCCATGCAGATATTCGCCGATCCGGGCCGGCCGGGTGAACAGACCCTCGCGCTGCATTATGTTGAACACCTGCAAGCCGATGAAGCATGAAGCCGCATGGCCGCTATAGGTGAAGCCATGCACGAAGCGGCGCTGCCCTTCCCTGAAAAAATTGGTGATACGCTCATTGACGATCACAGCTCCAAGCGGCGCATAGCCCGAACCGATTGCCTTGCCGCAGGTAATCATATCCGGCACGACACCGAAATCCTCAATCGCAAAGGCCCGTCCCGTGCGGCCATAGCCCATCAGCACTTCGTCGGCGATGAACAGAATTCCATATCGGTCGCAGATTTCGCGCACGCGGCGATAATAATCCGGCGGCGGCGTCACACCCGAAGCGGTGGTGCCGATAATCGTTTCAGCAAAGAAGCACGAGATGGTTTCCGGCCCTTCAAGCAGGATGGCCCGCTCCAGCTCATCAACGCAGGAATAGGTGCAGCCGCCATGATCCTTGCAATAGGCGCAGCGATATTCATAGGGCGGCGCGATGTGCACGACCGGCAACATGTAAGGATCATAGGCCGCGCGCCAGCTTGTGCGGCCCGAAAGCGACAGGGTCGCAATCGTTACGCCATGATAGCTTTGCCAGCGCGCAATCATCTTGTGGCGCTTCGGCTCGCCGCGCTCGACGTGATACTGCCGCGCAAGCTTCAGGGCCGTCTCATTGGCTTCCGAACCGCCCGACACGAAATAAACCGCGTCCATGCCTTTCGGCGCGACTGAAAGCACGGCATCGGCAAGCTTTTCCTGCCAGGGATGGGTGAAGGACGCCGTATAGACATAGCTGACCTTCTGCCCTTCGCGGGCAAGCGCGTCATAGATTTCCGTGCGCCCGTGGCCAATGCCGATAACACCGGCGCTGCCCATGCCGTCGAGATATTTACGCCCGTCAGATGTCTCTATCCATACGCCATGCGCGCTTTCGGCAACCGGCAATCGGGTCGCATAGTCGCGGTAGAAGATTCCACTTTCCGGCTTGGACATGAGCATGGCTTTTCGAGTTCTATTGCCTATCCATTATCGATTATCGATAATTGTTGCAAGAGTTGAATTCCTGTTCCCCGTTGGCGTATGCAGCGTTTTGAGCGGAGCGGGATGCCAGCGGCGTGGCTGGCCTGATTGGTGTGAGGAGAACGATTTGAGGAAGATGCCAAAGGCGCGATTATCACGGCCAAGCCTTGAAGCTGAAACCGCCAATCTTATACGTTCCGACATTCTGAACGGGGTGTGGAAGCAGGGCGACCGTCTTGTCGAGATGGATCTGGCGAACAGTTTTGGCGTGAGCCAAAGCACGATCCGCGGCGCGCTGAAATATCTTCAGGCCGACGCGCTGGTGGTTCACCGGCCAAGGCGCGGCCATTTCGTGATCGAAATTTCCGAGCAGGATGTGCGCGAAATCTCAATCCTGCGCGATACGCTGGAATCGCTTGGCGCGCGTCTGGCCGCACAGACGATCACCGAAGAAGGCCGCAACCGGCTGCAACGCGTGTTCAATGATCTGTGCGCCGCGGCCCATGCCGGGAACCGGCAAAAGCTGATCGAGCTTGATCTTCTGTTCCACCGCACCGTCGTTGAGGTCGCCGGCAGCGAACGGCTGAACGAGCTTTACAAGCGTCTTGTAGGCCCTGCCCTGCTGTTTTTGCGCATGGCTGACCATCTTTATCCCGAACCGCAGGTAATCATTGACCTGCACGAACCGCTTCTGTCTGCCATATGCAGCGGCGATGCCGAAAAGGCGTTTGCCCTCGCTCACCGGCACACCGAGCCGGATGCCCAACGCATCGTTCAGCCGAAGCTGTGAGCGGTCAAACCGGAATGGGGCGGTTTTCCTCAATCGCCTCCATTGCGAAGTATGAAGTCACCGTTTCAAGGTCGAGCTTGTCTATCAACCTCTGGTAGACATGATCGTAGCTCTTCATGTCGCGCGTTACGATTTTCAGCATGTAGTCGTAATCGCCGCCGATCCGGTAGAAATCTATAATGTCGGGTATCGAACTGACATGGGCGCGGAACCGCCGCAACCAGTCTGCCGAATGGTTGCGCGTGCGCACCATGGCAAAGACAACCAGACCATAGCCCAGCGCCTGCGCATCCAGCCGCACGGTCTGTCCCTTGATGATGCCGCGCTCTTCCATCAGCCTGATGCGTCGCCAACAAGCGTTCTGCGACAGCCCGACCTTGTCCGCCAGTTCGCGCTGCGACTGACCCGCATCCCTCTGCAGCTCACGCAATATGCGGCTGTCAATTTGATCTAGATTTTTGTCCATTCGTCTATCAAAATAAGCACGATTGGCCGATTATATCGCACATTTGGGATGATTATAGCGCGTAAAACTGTAAATTTTCCGAAAAATAGCTCGCATTCTGGCAGGTTTACACTTGGAAACGATCACAATTGCCGCCGCTGACGGCACTTTCACCGACAAGATTGACGGTCTGCAACTGTACGCCAGGGCGCAGGGTGATGACCGCAACTGGATCGGTAAAGCCATTGAACTGCTGCAATGCGACGGGCGGCGCTCGGCGGATACGCATCTGATAAATCCGGCATTTCCCGGCCTCAAGGGCATCTCGATATATCTCAAGGATGAGTCCACCCACCCCACGGGAAGCCTGAAGCATCGCCTCGCCCGTTCGCTGTTTCTCTATGGCATTTGCAACGGCCATATCCGTCAGGGAACAACTTTGGTTGAGGCTTCTTCTGGCTCCACCGCTGTTTCGGAAGCCTATTTCGCGCGCCTTCTCGGGCTGCCATTTGTTGCGGTCATGCCGCGTTCCACATCGCAGGCGAAGGTTGATGCAATCGAGCGCATGGGCGGGCGCTGCCATTTCGTTGATGAGCCAGGCCGCGTTTATGACGTTGCCGCACAAATTGCGCGCGAGACCGGCGGTCACTACCTCGACCAGTTCACCAATGCGGAGCGCGCGACCGACTGGCGCGGCAACAACAATATTGCCGAAAGCATCTTCCGGCAGATGGAGAGCGAGCCGCATTGCGTGCCGCAATGGGTGGTGATGAGCGCAGGCACCGGCGGCACGGCGGCGACGATTGGCCGCTATATCCGCTATCAGAACCTTTCAACCCGGCTGTGCGTGGCCGATGTCGAAAACTCGGTTTTCTTCGATTCCTATATGCAGGGCGATTGCGGCATTACCTCGCCGCGCCCCTCGCGCATTGAGGGCGTCGGCAGGCCGCGTGTGGAACCGTCCTTCATCCCCGGCGTGATTGATTGCATGTTGCGCGTGCCCGATGCCGCCTCCATCGCGGCGGCGCATGTGCTTTCCGAGCGGCTTTTCCGGCGCGTCGGCGGCTCTACCGGAACGAATTTCATGGCGCTTCTGTGGATCGCCGCACGCATGATGCGCGAAGGCAAGGACGGATCGCTTGTCACGCTGATTTGCGATAGCGGCGACCGCTATGCCGCCACCTATTACAATCCCGAATGGCTTGAAGCGCAAAAGATTGACATTGCGCCCCACAAGGCGCGAATCGACCAGTTTCTAGACACGGGAACCGGCTTCTGACCCTTGCAAGCGCGCGCAAAGCCGGTTTGTGTTTGGCTTGGTGTGCTTTAGTGTCGGCAATGATGCGGGGGCCGCTTTGCCGGTCCCTTCGCAGCGTTGCAAGCAAGGGGTGCAGGGCATGGCGCAAGCCGCAAAGGCAGTCGATCTCAATTCAGACATGGGCGAAGGCTTCGGGGCCTACAGCATCGGTAATGATGCAGCCCTTCTGGACATTGTGACCTCTGCAAACGTTGCCTGCGGCTTCCATGCCGGCGACCCGGAAATCATGGCCTCAACCTTCGCGCTGGCGCGTGAAAGGAACGTCGCTGTCGGCGCACATCCCGGCTATCAGGATCTTTGGGGTTTCGGGCGGCGCGCCATGACCCATACAAACGGCGAGATCGAGCGACTTGTGGCTTACCAGATCGGGGCCGCGCAGGCGCTTTCCGCCTATGCGGGCCACCCCATCACCTATGTCAAGGCGCATGGCGCGCTGAGCCATCACGTATTTGCCCAGCCTGATGCTGCCCTCGCCTTCTGCCGCGCGATAAAGGCGGTCGATAGCAGCCTGGTCTGTCTGGTCATGGCCTTTGGCGCGCAGGAACGCGCCGCGCGCGACCTTGGCCTTGAAGTGCGAACAGAAATTTTTGCCGATCGCGCCTATGCGGACACTGGCGGGCTGATGCCGCGCGGCGCTGAAGGGGCAGTCATTCACGACCCCGAACAGGCAGCCGAACGCGCGGTGCGCATGGTGCGCGAGGGCGCGGTTGTAACTGCCACCGGCAAACTCTTGCCAACGCAGATTGATTCCATCTGCGTTCACAGCGACACGCCAGACGCCATATCCATTGCAAAGGCCGTCCGTGCGGGTCTTGAGAGCAATAGCGTGGCAATCCGGGCTTTTGCTCCCCTGCCCTGACCGCGACACAACGCCCGGCGACAAAAAATTCTGGCAATATTGCCCTTCTGCAATTATTGGTAGAAAAAATTGAGCGTTCGCTCGATTATTGCCGGAGGAAATGTATGTCACAGCCCGTCGCGCTTGTTACCGGAGCCTCATCCGGTCTTGGAAAGCATTTCGCTGAAGTTATGGCGCGCCAGGGATGCCACGTGGTTCTTGCCGCGCGGCGCGCGGAAGCTCTTGCGTCGCTCAAGGCGAAGATCGAGGCGGATGGCGGCAAGGCCACGACAATCTCCCTCGACGTTACGGATGATGCGTCAGTGGAAGCTGCCTTCGCCTCTATCGATCAGCAAGGCCTCAAGCTGAACATCGTTGTAAACAATGCCGGTGTTTCCGACGAGCGTCCGGCCCTCGACATCAAGGCCTTGGACTGGGACCGCGTTGTTGATACGAATTTGCGCGGCGTTTTCTTCGTGGCGCAGGCGGCAGCCAGGCGCATGAAGGAAGCGGGCACCGGCGGTTCCATTGTCAACGTCGCCTCGATCCTCGGCCACCGGGTGGCTGGCAGCCTTGCTTCCTACGCCGCTTCCAAGGCTGGCGTGGTGCGCATGACCGAGGCGCTGGCGCTCGAATGGGCGCGTTATGGAATAAGGGTCAATTCGCTTTGCCCCGGATATATCAGGACCGATCTCAATCAGGATTTCTTCGAAACCGACCCCGGCAAGGCGATGATCAGGCGCATTCCGCAACGGCGTCTCGGCGCGCTGGAAGATCTCGACGGCGCTTTACTGCTGCTGGCAACGGATGCCGGGAGATACATCACAGGCTCATCCATCGTGGTCGATGGCGGCCATCTGGTTTCGGGACTTTAGGACGCAGGACGGCAGGCAGGACAGACATCATGGATTTCACCATTTCGCCCCGGATCGAGGATTACCGTCGGCGCGTTGCCGATTTTGTGGACAAGAAAGTCCTACCGCTTGAGGCAAGCAGCGAGAGCTATGACGAGCATGAGAACATCCGCCTCGACCTTGCGGACCAACTGAGGGCGCAAGCCCGCGCCGAGGGCCTTTGGTGCTTGCAGCTCAAGCCGGAAAGCGGCGGCCAGGGTCTTGGCCGCACCGGCATGGCGGTTTGCTACGAAGCTATGAACCGGTCGATCTTCGGCCCGGTTACGTTCAATTCCGCTGCGCCCGACGATGGCAATATGATGGTGCTGGAGGCCGTCGGCACTCCCGCGCAAAAAGAGCGTTGGCTACAACCCATCGTTGAGGGAAAAGTGCGCTCCGCCTTCGCCATGACAGAGCCGATGCCGGGCGGCGGCTCAGATCCTTCCATGATGCAGACGCGCGCGGAACGGCGCGGCGACACATATGTTGTCAATGGCCGCAAATGGTTCATCACCGGCGCGGGCGAGGCCAAGCATTTCATTCTTGTGGCAAAGACATCTGACGATCCGCGCAAGGGGCTGACCGCCTTCCTGTTCGACCGCGACCAGCCGGGCTGGCGCATTGACCGGCGCATTCCGATCATGGGGCCGGAAGAACATGGCGGGCATTGCGAGCTTGTTTTTGAAGGTCTGGAAATACCTGCACATAACGTTCTTATGAACGAGGGCGACGGGTTGAAGGTCACGCAAATCCGGCTTGGCCCCGCGCGCCTCACGCATTGTATGCGCTGGCTTGGACTTTCGCGCCGCTGCGTGGAAATCGCGCGGGAGTATGCTTCCGAGCGCACCGGCTTTGGCAAGCGGCTGGCCGAGCGTGAATCCATTCAGATGATGCTGGGTGATCTTGCGATGAAAATCGAGATCGGACGGCTTCTGGTCATGAAAGCCGCCTGGGCGCTGGATCAGGGCTCGTTTGCGCGCAAGGAAGTTTCCATGGCCAAGGTGCACGTTGCGAACCTGCTGCATCAGGCGGCGGATGTCGCGATCCAGATCAACGGCGCGCGCGGCTACTCCAAAGATACGGTTCTGGAATGGATCTACCGCTATGCGCGTCAGGCCCGGCTGGTGGACGGTTCCGACGAAGTTCATAAAATGGTGCTGAACAACCATCTGGAAAAGGAAGGCGATACCTTCTGGCATTGGGCAACTGCCGACTGATTGCTCGCGGAGGAAACAATGCTGATCGAGCCACATCTTGCCCCGCGCAAGGCTAACCATGTGCCTTTGTCGCCGGTGGAATTCCTGTGCCGTGCAAGCGAGATTTTCCCGGAACGGCCCGCCGTCGCCTGGCATGAAAGGCGCTGGTCATATCGGGAATTTGGCCGCATCGTGCAGCGCTTCTCGCGCTTTCTTGCAAGCGAGGGCGTGAAAGCTGGCGATGTTGTCTCGGTGATGGCCACGAACCGGCCGGAGATGCTTGCCGCGCATTATGCAGTGCCGATGCTTGGCGCGGTGCTGAACACGATCAACACGCGGCTTGATGCCGACACGGTCGGCTATATCCTGACACACTCGCAAAGCCGGGTGCTGATTGCCGACGCCTCTTGCGCCGAAACCGCAAGGCTGGCTTGCAGCGAGGCGGGTGTTGCCCTTCATATGCTGGCGGACGAGCCGAACGCGCCCGGTGCGCTCGATCTTTTGGCCGATGACGGCATTGACGCCGCGTTCGACCGCTCCGCGATCGAGGATGAATGGCAGCCCCTTTGCATCAACTACACATCCGGCACGACCGGGCGTCCGAAGGGCGTGGTCTATCATCACCGGGGTGCCTATCTGAACGCCATCGGCAATGTGCTGGCGCTCGGTCTTACATCCCGCTCGGTCTATCTGTGGACATTGCCAATGTTCCATTGCAATGGCTGGTGCCACACATGGGCGGTGACCGCTGCCGGGGGGCTGCACGTATGTCTCGACCGGCCCGATCCGGCCCTGATTTTCCCCGCAATCGAAGCCAATGGCGTCACGCATCTGTCTTGCGCGCCGGTTGTGCTGTACATGATGCTGAACCACCCTGCCCGCGAGATGCGCAACCCCGCGCGGCGCATCAGCGTTGCAACGGGCGGTGCGGCCCCAACCAGCTCGCTCATTGCACAACTCGACGCGCTCGGCTTCGATCTCACCCATCTTTATGGCCTGACCGAATCTTATGGCCCTGCCACGTTGCGCGAACTCAGCGAGGATGAGCGTTCAATGACCTCTGCCGAAATTGCGGTGAAGCTTGCCAGGCAGGGCGTGCGCCATACCACTGCAAACCGCATTCGCGTCGTGGACAAGACCGGCAATGATGTTCCGAAGGACGGCGCCACGCTTGGCGAAATCGTGCTTGCCGGCAACACGCTCATGGCCGGCTATTATCGCGATGCCGAAGCCACCGAGAAAGCATTTGCCGGCGATTGCCTGCACACCGGCGACCTTGCCGTGATCCACCCTGACGGCGATG
This sequence comes from Rhizobiaceae bacterium, assembly GCA_019635795.1. Lineage (GTDB taxonomy): Bacteria > Pseudomonadota > Alphaproteobacteria > Rhizobiales > Rhizobiaceae > Mesorhizobium_G. The sequence goes on along the minus strand of JAHBYV010000015.1, from coordinate 69,149 downwards.
TGGAAATAAGAGACCGCTCGAAGGACATTATCATTTCGGGTGGCGAGAATATTTCCAGCCTCGAAGTCGAAAGCGTTCTGCATCAGCATCCCGCCGTTATGCTGGCGGCGGTTGTGGCCGCACCGCATGACAAATGGGGCGAGACGCCGGTTGCCTTCATCGAATTGCGCGGCGAAGCGCCATCCGTCGAGGAATTGCGAAGCTTCTGCCGCGAGCATCTTGCCGGATACAAGGTGCCGACACGGTTCATTTTTGCCGAACTGCCCAGAACAGCGACGGGCAAAATTCAGAAATTCCTGCTGCGCGAACAGGCGCGCGAGCAAAACGGAGCGTAATGCCGTATGACTGCCACTGAATTCAGCCACGAAACGCTTCATGCGTTCCTCAATCGGGAATTGGGCTCAGCGCCCCTGTCACCGCTGGAGCGTATCGGCGGAGGGCAATCCAACCCGACCTATTTTCTCGAACACGGTTCGCGCCGCATGGTGCTGCGCAAGAAACCCGCGGGAGACATTCTGCCCGGTGCTCATGCCATCGAGCGAGAGTATCGCGTTCTCAAGGCGCTCGAACAGACTAATGTGCCGGTTCCGGGTACTGTCCTCCTGTGCGAGGACTCCTCGATTGTCGGAACTCCCTTTTATCTCATGGAACGGCTGGAAGGCCGCGTGTTCCATGATTGCGCGCTGACGGAGGTTGACCCGGCGCAGCGCGCTGACATTTACTTCGCAATGGCCGATGCAATGGCCAGGCTTCACGCTGTTGATCCCGCCAGCATCGGTCTTGGCGACTATGGCAAGCCGGGAAATTATTTCGCGCGGCAGATAGCGCGCTGGTCGCGACAATATGACGAGTCGCCTTCCCCGCGCATTCCCGAACTTGACCGCGTTATTGCGTGGCTGCGCGAGAACCAGCCGGAAGATGACGGGCGAATTGCTATCACCCATGGCGATTTCAGGCTGGGCAACATGCTGTTCCACCCCAGCAAACCGCAGGTGATTGGAATTCTTGACTGGGAGCTTTCCACGCTCGGCCATCCGCTTGCCGATCTCGGCTTCTGCTGTATGCCCTGGCGCACCACGCCCGACGAATATGGCGGCATTGCCGGACTGGATCACGCGGCGCTTCGCCTGCCAAGCGAGAAAGCCTTCATTGAGCGCTATTACGCCTCGGCAATTCCTACGGCAGAGCTGACCGCCTTTCATCTGGCATTCGCCATGTTCCGCTTTGCCGTCATTTTCGTTGGCATCGCAGACCGCGCCCGCATAGGAAATGCCGCATCGGCAGACGCCGCGCGCCTTGCGCCGCTGGCGCAGCGGTTCGCCATACGTGCAGCGCAAGCGGCCTCGATTTGACCCGGCAAACGGTGGACCGTTAGTTGAACACCACCACCTGACGTATCGCCTTGCCTGCGGCCAGACGCTCGAAACCTTCGTTGAGTTCATCGAGCGTCAGGCGGTGCGTCATGAGCTTTTCAATCGGCAGGCGGCCATCCATCATCATGTCCGCGAAGCGCGGAATGTCGCGCACCGGCACACATGAGCCAACGTAAGACCCTTTCAGCACCTTCTCGCCGACCGTCAGCGAAACGGGCGAGATCGAGATTTCCGCTTTGGGGTTCGGCAGTCCGGCGGTGACGGTCGTTCCGCCGCGCCGCGTAATCTCATAGGCGAATTTGAGCGCCGGTGCCGCACCCGCAAGCTCAACAGCAAGATCAACGCCGCCACCGGTCATTGCCATCACCTTCGCCACGGCATCCGGCTCCGAGGGGTCTATGGCGTCAGTCGCGCCCAGCTCAAGTGCAAGGTCGCGCTTGTCCCTTGCCAGATCCACGGCGATGATCCGGCGCGCGCCAGCCGCAACAGCGCCAAGAAGGCCCGCCAAACCCACCCCGCCAAGCCCGACAACGGCGCACGTATCGCCCATGCGAAGCTCACCGGAATTCAGCACAGCGCCAACCCCGGTCAAAACCGCGCAGCCAAGCAGCGCCGCCTGATCCAGCGGAATGCGCTTGTCGATCCGCACGCAGGACGATTGCGAAACAACCGCATGCGTGGAGAAGGCAGAAACCCCGATGTGGTGGTTGATCGGCTGTCCACGGTAGCGGATACGACGCGCACCACCGAGCAACGTGCCATGACCTGCCGCCACCGCCGCCGGCTCGCACAATACCGGACGGCCGCTTGCGCAGGGAATGCAGTGGCCGCAGGAGGGAACAAAGACGAGAACCACGTGGTCGCCCACCTCGAAGCGCGTCACCCCCGGCCCGACTTTCTCCACCACGCCAGACGCCTCATGGCCAAGGGCCACCGGCATGTCGCGCGGCCGGTCGCCATTGATCACCGAAAGATCTGAGTGGCACAGCCCTGCGGCTGCCATGCGCACCAGCAATTCACCCTGCCCCGGCTCTTCCAGTTCCGCCTCGACAATCTCCAGCGGTCGGCTTTTGTCATAGGGCCGTGCGGCACCCATTTCGCGCAGCAATGCAATTTTGGACTTCACGTGCAAACCCTTTCCAACACCGTTCTCAGCCGGACTGCAAAACAATTTCGCGATCACGCGGCGGCGCGACGGACTGGCGGACCACGACATCACCGGGCGACAGCGTGACATGCGCCGGGGCAAGATCATCATTGATCTGGTCGATAATCATTTCGGCAGCACGGCGGCCCATCTCCACACTTTGCAGCGCAACAGTCGTGAGCTGGGGAAACAGCAGCGTTGCAAGCAGGCCGTCATTCAGCCCGATCACCGAAAAATCGCGCGGCAGGTCGAAGCCCAGCCCGTGCAGCGTTCGTATTGCGCCCGCCGCAGTCACGAGCGTTGCGGAGAATATTGCCGTGGGCATTTGCGACGGCGCGACGGACTTCAGATAATCGGCCAGCACCTGTGCGGCGCGCTCGGCATCGTAGCCGACTTCGAGAACGAGGCTGGGATCAAGCTCAATGCCCGCATCCTGATGCGCCGCGACATAGCCCGCATGGCGTTCGCTGCCGTTATATCCATCGAGACGGCCCGCCAGATGAATGATGCGGCGATGTCCGGCCTCAATCAGATATCTGGTTGCCTTGTAAGCTGCGCCACGGCTGTCATGCACCACATAGCCAGCGCCCTTCACAGCACGGCGGTTGATCATCACCACCGGTATCTTGAGGCCGCCCAGTGCGCTTTCCAGAACCCTGTCTGAATCGAAGCTGATAACCAGCACACCGTCAACGCGATTGGCTTCCGCCATCTGCAACAGCGCCTCGCCCGCAGATGCACCGCCAATACGCGTAATGAGAATGGAATATCCCCGCGATCTGGCGGCTGTCTCCACCCCTGAAATCATGTCAGTGAAAACGGGATTGTCCACTTGCGGCAAAGCGAGGCCGAGGGTTGAGCTTTTTGAAGTTCGCAGCGCTTGCGCCACCCGATTGGGCCGGTATCCGAGGTCTTTCGCGGCCACATGAATGCGGTCGCGCGTTTCCGGGCGCACGCGCACCTGCTCACTTCCAGCCAGCACCCTTGAAGCGGTCGAAAGATCGACCCCGGCCAGTTTTGCGACGTCTGCCAGAGTTGCAGCCATATCTGCGGGCTCCGTATCAGTTTGTTCTTGCGGCGCGGCGGCGCAGCACAAAACCCAGCCCCACGAGCAAGACCGATATAACTATCATGATGGTAGCCACAACCATAATCGACGGGTCGAGATGCTCGCGCAGCCCTGCGAACATCTGGCGCGGCAAGGTGCGCTGGCCGGGACCTGCAACGAACAGGGCCACAACCACTTCGTCCCAGGATGTGATGAAGGCAAACACTGCCCCCGTTGCCACGCCCGGCATGACGAGCGGCAAGGTCACGCGCCTGAACGCCACCCAGGGGCGCGCGCCAAGCGAGGACGCCGCCCGCACAAGCCCGAAATCGAAGCCCGCAAGCGTCGCCGTCACCGACACAAGAACGAAAGGCGTGGCCAGCACCGTGTGCGCCAGTATCAGGCCCGTATAGCTGTTCGCCAGCCCGATCCGCGTCAGGAAAATATAAAGCGCCAGCGCCACGACAACCAGAGGCATGGCCATGGGCAGCATCAGAATTCCCATGAAAAGCTGTGCTTGCGGCATTTTCCGGCGCACCAGCGCAAAGGCGGCAAGCGTGCCGAGCGGCGTTGAAATGGCGACGGTTGCGATGCCCACGATCAGGCTCGACTTCAGCGCATTCATCCATTCGGGAGAGTTGAAAACCGCCGCGTACCAGCGCAGCGAGAACCCGGCCAGCGGATAGGTCAGGAACGGTTCCGAATTGAAGGAAAGCGGGATAATCGCAACCACCGGCGCCATCAGGAAGATGAGCACCAGCCATGCCACCGCCAGCAAAACCAGATTGCCCGCTCCGCGCTTCCTGACCGCCATCTAGCCCTCCACCTGCCGCAGGACCGGAACGAAGCGCGCATATATCGTATAAATGACGAGCGTCACGACCAGCAGCATGAGCGCCACTGCCGAGGCCATGCTCCAGTTGACCTCCTGATTGAGATAGTAAGCCACATAATAGCTCAGCAACTGGTCAGCCGGACCGCCAAGCAATGCGGGCGTGATGTAATAGCCAAGGCACAGGATGAAGGTGAGCAGGCAACCGGCGGCCACACCCGGCAGGGTTTGCGGCAGATAGATGCGGCGAAACGCGTAAAATGGCTTTGCACCGAGCGATTGCGCTGCCCGCACATAAGAATCGGGCACGGATTTCATCACCGAGTAAATGGGCAGGAACGTGAACGGCAACTGGATGTGCACCATCGCCAGAATGGTTCCGCTACGCGAATAAACCAGCTTCAGCGGCTCGGAAATTATCGACAGGCTCATCAATGTCTCGTTGACCACGCCATGCGTTTGAAGCAGCACAAGCCATGCAGCCGAGCGCACGAGGATCGATGTCCAGAAGGGCAGCATCACGAATGTCAGCATCAGCGCCTGCATCACCGGCCCTTGCCTCACCACGACATAAGCCAACGGGTAGGCCAGCAGCAGACAAATCAGCGTGACAGCCAGGCTCACGCCAAGGGTGCGTTGCAGCGTTGCAAGAAAAATGGCCTGATCGGGCGCGACCTTGACGATCTCTTGCGTATCCCGGTCGCGTTTCAGATCGAGCGCGGAGAGCAGATAGCGATCCGTAAACGGCGCGAAAACATCGCGAAGCCGTGTCCAGCATGCCGCGTCTCGCCAGACAGGATCGAGATTGAGTACGGCCTGCACAGACAGTTGCGGATCGGCAAGGGAAGCCTTGGCGGCATCCATGATTGCAGGGCGTAATTTGGGATCGGCTTCGGCGGCGCGCTTGGCAACAATTGCGGCGCGGCGATCCTTTTGCGCGGCAGCCAGATCGTCCCGCAGCGCCAGCACAACGGAATCCGGCGGCGTGCCCTGCCCATCCCATGCGCGCAGTTCGCGTTGCAGGTTCGGGGCAATTGCGCCGAGTTCGGGGTCCTGCACTGCCCGAACCAGCAAGCTGCCAACGGGAATGAAGAAGAATAGCAGCATGAAAAGCAGCATTGGCAGGGCAAGCAGAACGAGCTTGCCCCTTGCGGAAAGGAACGGTGCTGGAGTTGCCATTGCCATCCTCATCCGGCCAGTCCGTGCCCGGCAAGCCGGGCACGAACAATTACCTTATTTCGCCAGCCAGTTGTTGAACCGCTTGGTCAGCTCCTCGCCGTTCTGGCCCCAGAACTTGGCATCATAAACCAGCGGATTGGTCATGTGTGACTCTGCGGTTGGCAGGGTTTCGACCACGTCCGGCGCGATCAGCGCAAGCGCATCCTTGTTTGTCGGGCCATAGGCCGAAACCAGCGACTGCTTGGACATCACGCTCGCATCGGAAGCGAAGGCGATGAACGCATAGGAGTCATCCAGCTTCTTTGCGCCGCGCGGAATTGCCCAGAAGTTGAAGTCGAGCGCCTGTGCATCCCACACAACGGCGAACGGCTTGTTCTCCTTGGAAATTGCCGTCTGGATGCGGCCCGACCATGCCGAGGTTATCGCCACTTCCTTGTCGGCAAGAAGCTGTGCAGGCTGTGCGCCGGCTTCCCACCAAACGAGCTGGTCCTTGATGGTGTCCAGCTTTGCGAAAGCACGATCTACGCCCTCTGGCGTCGAAAGCTGCTTGTAAACGTCACCGATCGCCACGCCATCAGCAATCAGCGCCCATTCCAGATTGACGTAAGGACGCTTCCACAGGCCGCGCTTGCCGGGGAATTTCTGCAGGTCGAAAAAGTCGTTGACGGTTTTCGGGCCTTCCGCAAACACGGTCTTGTCATAGGCGGTGACGGTCGTCACGACGATTGTTCCCACCGCGCAATCGGTCGCTGCGCCGTCGATGAACTTGGAGCGATCGAGAATGCGGCTGTAGTCGAGCGTCTCGAACAGGCCTTCGTCGCAGCCCGTTGCGATCATGTTGCTGTCCACGTCCACGACATCCCAGGTGACATCGCCGCTATCGACCTGAGCCTTGATCTTCGCGAGTTCGCCCGAATAGGTTTCCTCCACGACCTTCGTTCCCGTCTTTGCGGTGAACGGCTCGAAATAGGTCACGCGCTGGCCATCCTGATAGGTTCCACCCCATGACGTGATGGTAATCTCGTTTGCAACGGCTGCAGTTGCCGTCAAAAGCGAGAGAGAGATCGTTGCGCTTACACTTAACTTTCTAGACACTTTGAACCCCTTCTGGTGCTGTATAAGTTCCATAAAATTCAACGACAGATCGCCGCAAAGTGCCGAAACCTGTCTATCGCTCTTCCGCAAAAGCCACAGCATGGTGCGCCTCCCACGAAAGACCGAATTCCTCCCCGACCCGCAGCGGGTTTGACTGTCCGGGCTTGGGTGCCTTGACAGAAACCGCCGTTCCGATGGCCGTCCGTAATGTCAGCATGAGGTGGTCGCCGAGATAGGTTGTATCCTCAAGCACACCCCTGACCGTCGCCGGAGTGTCCGGCCCGACAAGGTTGATGTCCTCCGGCCTGACCGCAACCCGCACCAGCGCGCCCTGCTGGAGCGGCGATGCGGCGCGCGCGCGAATTTTGCCTGCGGGCGTATCGACCACACATTCCTCGCCTTCGATTGCGGAAACTTCCCCCAGGAACCAGCTCGTCTCGCCGATGAACTCGGCAACGAACGCATTGGATGGCCGCGCATAGATTTCCTGCGGCGGCGCGATCTGTTGAATGCGTCCCTTGTCAAACACCGCCACGCGGTCGGACATGACAAGCGCTTCGCCCTGATCGTGCGTGACGAATACGACCGTGACCCCAAGGCGGCGCTGCAAGGCTTTTATCTCGATCTGCATACGCTTGCGCAACGCATTGTCGAGCGCGCCAAGCGGCTCGTCCATCAGCACCAGATCGGGGTGAAACACCAGCGCGCGGGCCAGCGCAACGCGCTGCTGCTGACCGCCCGAAAGCTGGGCGGGGTAGCGCGCCACGTGCTGCGACAGCCCGACCATTTCTAGCATGTCGCGCACGCGCTTTTCACGCTCCGACTGCGCAACGCCGCGCACTTCCAGCGGGAAGCCCACATTCTGCGCAACGGTCAGATGCGGAAACAGGGCGTAGTTCTGGAACACAACGCCAATGTTGCGACCATGCGGCGGCACATGGCTGATCGGCTTGCCGCTCATGTAGATTTCGCCGGAGCTTGGCGTCTCGAAGCCCGCAAGCATGGTGAGGATCGTTGTCTTGCCCGAGCCAGAGGGGCCAAGAAGCGTCAGAAATTCCTTCTGCCGAATATCGAGATCAAGCTGCTCGACCACGCGAACGAGGCCGTCATAAGATTTCGACACTCCACGGAGGCTGACGAAGGCTTCTGTCATTTTGAGAGCGCCCTCAGCACCGTTCCCACCTTTTCAAACAGCGCAGCGAGTTCCGCTTCCGTCGAAACCAGCGGCGGCGCAAACACCAGCGTGTCGGCTGTGTAGCGGATGACGAGGTCCTGATCGTGATAGGCCGAAAGGAACGCCTTGCGACCGCGCGTTGTTGGCGCTGCCGGATCGGGCGCCAGGTCGATAGCACCGGCAAGGCCGATGCATCTGACATCGGTGACGCCCGTATGATCCTTCAGCGACATGATGTGTTCGGCAAACACAGGCTCAAGCTCCAGCCCCCGCTGGAACAGACCCTCCTGCTCGTAAACATCCATCGCCGCGCTGCCCGCCGCCATTGCCAGCGGATGCCCCGAATAGGTGTATCCGTGGAACAGCTCGATCATATAGTCCGGGCCTTGCATGAAGGCGTCATATATTCCCGAACGGATCATCACCCCGCCAAGCGGCACGACGCCGGATGAAACGCCCTTGGCAAAGCAGATCATATCCGGCTGCACGCCAAACCTTTCGGCGGCGAAGGTATGACCAAGCCGGCCAAACGCCGTTATCACCTCGTCGAAAATCAAAAGTATGCTGTGGCGGTCGCAAATCTCGCGCAACCGGGCGAGATAGCCGCGCGGCGGCGGCAAGATGCCTGTGGAACCGGCCATCGGCTCAACGATGACCGCCGCAATCGTATCGCCGCCATGCAGATCGACAATGCGCTGCAAATCATCGGCGAGTTCGACGCCGTGCTCTGCCTCGCCCGCGCAGAACCTGTTCTGTTCGGGAAGGTAGGTGTGGCGCAGATGCGCGACCCTTGGCAAAAGGTTTCCAAACGCGCGGCGGTTGGCAACCATGCCGCCAACCGAAATGCCGCCGAAGCCCACACCGTGGAACGCGCGCTCACGCCCCACCAGCATGGTGCGCTTTCCGTCGCCCTTTGCCTGATGATAGGCCAGCGCGATTTTCAGGGCCGTGTCGGTGGCTTCAGAACCGGAATTTGTGAAGAACACATGGTTCAGGTCGCCGGGCGCGAGCGCGGCCAGACGCGCGGCAAAGTCGAACGCGCCGGGGTGGCCGTAGAGAAAGTTCGGCGCGTAATCCAGCTCCCTAAGCTGGCGCGTCACCGTCTCGACAATATGCGGATGGTTGTGACCGGCATTGCAGCACCAGAGGCCGGAAACACCGTCAAACTTCTTGCGACCATCCTCGCCCGTATAGTACGCGCCGTCAGCGCCAACCAGCCGCATCGGATCGGCCAGCGTTGCCCTGTTCGGCGTGAACGGCATCCAGAGCGCCCTTTGGTCCGGGCTGTTGCGCCCATGATGCTTTTCGAAGGCCTGGTTCATTTATACTCTCCAAAAAACGCGTCAGGCGCTGGTTCCCGGCATCGCGGCAAAATCGCGTTCTGCGGCCGAAATGCGCCTGTTGATCGGGGCGAGCGCTGCCTGAATTTCACGATAGACGGCAAAGCCATGGCGGTAGCGCTCGACTGCCTGCGGGTTCGGCTCCGTCACGCTGCTGACCTTGAGCAGATCGCCCAGCCCGGCAACCGGGCTGAAAGCGCCAACGCCAAGTCCGGCAACAAGCGCGCAGCCGAAGCTTGCATCCGCGACTTCCGGCAATTCAATGCGCGCATTCAGCACATCGGCAAGGATTTGCCGCCACAGCGCACTGCGGGAGCCGCCGCCGGTCAGCCGCAAGACAGGCATGTTCACGCCCGCCTCATCGAACTGGCGCCTGCAATCGGCAAGCGAATAGGCAATGCCCTCGTAAAAGGCGCGCACGAAATGACCCGGCCCATGATGGAAGGTCATGCCCACGAAATCGGCGCGCAAGTCCGGGTCATAATAGGGCGCGCGCTCGCCATTGAGATAGGGGTGGAAATACAGGCCGTTGGAACCGGGCGCGACCGCGCTGGCCAACTTGTCCATCTCGCCATAGCCGAGCGGCTCGCCACCGGCCTGCGAAAACAGCGTGCGCCGCAGCCAGGCATGAGCCGACGCACAGGAATTTGTTCCTGCAATCCAGAACCAGTTCGGTTCGGGCAGATAGGGATAGCTTACAAGTTTGCGTGTCGGTTCGGGGCCGCTTGCGATGCAGGACAAGGTTGCTGCGGTGGCAAGTTTCACCACGCCTGTATCGGCGCGGAACATGCCTGCGCCGAGAGCCTCGGCAGCCGTATCGGACACACCGGCAATGACCGGCGTTCCGACGGCAAGCCCGGTATGCACCGCCGCCTCCGGCGTCACCCTGCCCGCCACATCAAGAGAGCCGATCACCGGCGGCAGCGCATTCATGGAAAGGCCGGTCAGCCCGACAAGTTCCTCGGACCATCCGCGCCTTGCAGGGTCATAAAGCATCAGGCCGACTGCATCGATCGGCTCCGTCGCATAGTCACCGGTCAGACGAAACCGCAACCAGTCCTTGGCAGGGTAAAGCCTTTGCGTTGCGCTGATCGTTTGAGGTTCATTTTCGTTCAGCCACACGAGGTGCGGAAGCGTCCAGGTCGGTGTTATGGTGTTGGTGCTGATGGGGCCGATACGGTCGCCCGCCTCGGCGCGCAACCGGTTTACCTGCGCCCTGCTGCGCTGATCGTTCCACATGATGGCGGGACGCAGGGGCCTGCCTGTCTCATCTGCCAGAACCGAACTGTGTGCACCGGCGGAAATCGCAATGGCCTCGATCCTGCGGGCATCGACGCCCCCGGCATCAAGAACCTGCCGCACGGCATCGCACAGCGCCCGCCACCAATCTTGAGGGTCCTGTTCCGACGCCCCCACAAAGGGCGATGCGGTCGGGACCGGCGCAGAACCGCTTGCCACGAGCGCACCGTCACGCCCGACGAGGCTTGCTTTCAGCGATCCGGCTCCAAGGTCTAGTCCCAGAAACAGTCCCATTGACCGCCCATCTGCTCAGGGGTTGATACGCACGGCGCCATCTGCCTGGCGCAAGCCCATCTTGCCGGGGTTGAAAAGATTGCCCGGGTCCAGCGCATCTTTCAGCGCTTGCAGCACATCCAGCGCAACGCCATGCTCGCGGCGCATCCACTTGCCGCGGAACACACCCACACCATGATGGTGCGAGATCGTGCCGCCGCAGTCGAGCGCGACTTCCTGCAACGCATCCCAGATCGCCGCGTGGAGCGGCAGCGCCTCGGCATCCGGCATGGGAGGAAGCCGGAACGTCATATACTGGCACGCTCCATCCGGGTAGACATGCGACCAGTGCGCGCCAAAATGTGCATCCGGCGAAACCGCGCGAACGCGCTCTGCCATGCGCTCATATCCGTTCACCAGCGTTGACCATGGAAGCGTGACTTCTACAGTATCCATGAAGTAGCCCTTGTCAGTCCATGACTGCGAGGCCGACACATAGCGGCTTTCGCGCCAGTCCCTGAATGGCCCGGTTGGCGCTTCCTTGCCCCCGTGCCGCGCCACGATTTCCAGGCCAACGGATTTTTCCGCCGCCACCAGCGGGCGAAGGCCGGAGAAGGAAAGGAACATCATGACCGGCAGCGACTGAAACACGTCCAGCCCGCTCGTTCTGGAAGCGGTTTCCTCTGCATCATAAATGCGCACGATTGCCGGGCGTAGTTCGGCCTGCATCATGTCGCGCGCGCAAGACGTGGCCGCGCCCACATCAGGGAACGCGATAACAAGGTCTTCCGTGGCCTGCGGCACCGCCCAGATGCGCAAGGTCAGTTCGGTGACAATCCCGAGTGTTCCTTCCGAGCCGATGAAAATATCCTTCACCGAGGGGCCGACAGCGCGCCGGGCCTGCGGGGCAATGGCCAGAACCTCGCCATCCGGCAGCACAATCGTCAGGCCGATAACGATGTCCTCGATCTTTCCAAAGCGGCTGCTCGCCTGCCCGCCGCCCCTGCAAGCGGCCCAACCACCAACCGTGGATATGTTGATAGACTGCGGATAATGGCCAGCCGTCCAGCCCTTTTCATTGAGCGCCTGCTCAAAATCGCCGCCATTCATGCCCGCCTGAACCGTAACCGTGCGATTGACCTCATCAATCTTCACGATCTTGTCCATGCGGCTGGTGTCGAGCGAAATTTCACGGCAAAGCGGGATCGCACCACCCAACACGCCGGAACATGTTCCGACGGGGATAACCCTCGCCCCACGCTCGCGCGTCAATTTTACGATGCTGGCCATTTCCTGCGTGTTGGCAGGGCGAACCACAGCCGCTGGCAAGGTTCCCGGCAAATCACCCGAACGATAGAGATATTTGGCGTAAGGCAGGCAATCGCGACCATAACGGATAAGCGTGTCGAAATCGGTTGCAACATTCTGCGCACCGACGATCTGCGCCAGTGCCCCGGCCAGTTCTTCGCCGGCTCCCGCGTCCTGTCTGTGTTGTTCCAGCGCACGCGCCTCAGGACCATTCAGCGCGATGGCATGTTTCAAGTTCGTCACGAAACCTCCGAATGACCAATCGATTGCTCAACCGATGAACAAACGTTTGCGCAAACATATCCGCGGATTTCCCGCTGTCAAATAAAAACTTTGGGCTGCACGCAAAATCATGACGCAGGCACGGGTTGCACTCGCCGGGTGGCAGGACCGGCAATGCCAGCTCTGGACACATGAGGCGCACCGACACGACCTTCAGCCGCTTCGCCAGCTATCCACCGCCCTCAAATTTAAATTTTTTAATTGTTGACAATCTGACACGATTGCAGAACTCTGACGGTGAGGAACATAACTCTGGGAGGAGAGCTATGCTGGCCGTTTCGCTGGCATTGAGCGGCATTGTGCTCGGCTCGGTGCTACTGCTGTTCAGCCTTGGTCTGACACTGATTTACGGTGTCGGCCGTATCGTGAATTTCGCGCATGGCGCGCTTTTCAGCATCGGCGCAATGTTGGGTGTCTGGCTGTCCGGGCAAGGGTTACCGCTTTGGGTAACGCTGATCCTGACACCGCTTATTGTCGGGCTTCTCGGCGCATTGCTTGATTGGGCCGTACTCGCACGCATTCGCGACCGGCCCATGGTGGACAGCCTGTTGCTCACCTTCGGCCTCGCTCTGTTCATCACTGGTGTGCTTTATGAGCTTGGCGGCCGCAACGTGCAGATCATGCCTATCCCCTCGGCACTTGAGGGCGCAGTCACTATGTTCGGCCTCACATTGCCGGTGTACCGGGTGTTTGTGTCGATCCTCGCGATTGTTCTGGCAACGGGCCTGTTCCTGTTCCTGAAGAATTCGGATTGGGGCCTGCGTGTGCGCGCTGCCAATGACGACCCGGAAATGGGTGCGTGTCTGGGCATCGATCGGGAAGCGCTCATGCATTCGGTCGTTGGCGTTGGCGCGGCGCTTGCAGCAATCTCGGGCGTTGCCGCTGCCCCCATCTTCACGGCTTACGCCACGGTCGGCGACAAGATCCTGATCCTTGCCTTCATGACAGTCATTCTTGGTGGCCTTGGCAGCCTGCGCGGCGCGGTCGTCGCCGCCTATGTCGTGGGCATGATCATTGTGTTCGGCGAAGGCTATTTCGGCGGGCAGATGGCACTCATGCTGCTGTTCGTCCTGGTTATGGCCATGCTCATCAACTGGCCTCGCGGCTTCTTCGGGGAAGGTAGGACCGAATGACCAGTTCAATCGCCATGCAATCGAAGCCATCGAGCGTCGAGATGAAGCAATCCCGCACTCCCTATCTTGCCGCATTCATCCTGCTGGCCATTGTCGGAGCCACGCTGCCGCTCTGGGTCACGGGCAATCCGTTCCTGCTCATGCTTGCCTCGCACGCCGTCATTGCTGCAATCGTGGCGCTAAGCCTTGATCTGTTGACGGGCAACACAGGGCTGCTCTCCTTCGGTCACGCTGCCTGGTATGGTTTCGGCGCGTACCTTGCGGGCCTGCTTTCCAAGAATTTCAGCGCTGAAATGGTGCTGATCATACCGCTTACCATCGTTGCGGCCTGTCTGGTTGCTGCGGTCGTCGGGGCAATACTCGTCAGGCAGATCGGCAAAACCTTTGCCATCCTCACGCTCGCCTTGAGCCAGATATTCTATGCGCTGGTTTTCGTGCTGTCTGACCAGACAGGCGGCGAGGATGGCTTGCAGGGCATTCCGATGGCCACCTTGTTCGGCAACACGGTCGCAAGTTCACAGGCCTGGTACTGGCTTCTGTACGGCGTGCTGATCATTTCGCTCGGCGGCGCGCTCTATCTGCGCACCACGCCGCTTGGCCGCGCATGGCTCGCCATCAGGGAAAATACGGAACGCGCCAGCTTTATCGGCGTGAATACGGGGGCGCTGAAGCTCATTGCCTATGTGTTTTCCGCCGGTCTTGCTTCGCTGGCAGGTGCATTGTTCGTGCTTTTCAACGGCGCTGTCTCGCCGGACGTTCTGCACTGGTTCGAGTCCGGCAAGATCCTGATGTATGTCGTGCTTGGCGGCGTGGGCACCATTGTGGGGCCTGTGTTTGGCGCTGCGCTCTTCACTTTCCTTGAGCACTACGTGTCCAGCTACACCGATGCCTGGCTGATCTATTTCGGCGGCCTGTTCGTGCTCATCGTCATTGTTGCGCCTGGCGGCCTGTTCGGCATTGGCAGGAGCATTTACGCACGCTTCAAAACCGGAAAGGGGCAAACGACATGACCCTTGAAATTCACGGCCTGTCCCGGCGTTTCGGCGGCCTGAAAGCTGTAAACGATGTCACCACCACCATTGCCGACAAGTCGATTCATTCGATCATCGGACCAAACGGGGCGGGCAAGACGACGTTGTTCAACCTCATAACGGGCGCATTGGCACCGGATGAGGGAAAGGTTGCCTTCAACGGCAATGACATTACCGGCTGGACGCCTGAACGCCTCGCTCATGCAGGTATCGCCCGCACGTTCCAGCGAACAAGCATTTTCAAGGAACTGCCCGTCATCGAGAACGTAGCGCTGGCGGTTCGCTCCCGCCGTGGCCTGAACCGTTCAATGTTCTGCTCCATGGCGCAGGAAAAAGCGATCCGCGAGGAATCGCGCGAAATCCTTGCCCGCGTGGGGTTGAACGGCAAGGAGAACATTCGGGCCGGATCGCTGGCACATGGTTTCCAGCGCGCGCTGGACATTGCCATCGGGCTGGCGCTTGAGCCGAAGATCATGCTGATGGACGAGCCGCTGGCAGGAATGTCGCGCGGCGACCGCGAAACCGTCGCAACATTGATTACCCGGCTCAGGGAAGAGCTTGGCGTTGCGATTGTCGTCGTCGAGCACGATGTGGGCATGGTCATGCGCCTGTCGGACCGCATCACCGTGATGCAGCACGGCAAGGTCATTGCAGAAGGCCCGCCAAGCGTCATCCGCGAGGATGAAGCCGTCAAGAACGCTTACCTTCACGGGAATTTCGCGGCATGACACCTTCGCTCAGCTATCAGCAAATGTCAGCCTTTTACGGCACCAGCCAGATCCTTCACGGGATCAGCTTCGAGGTCAAACCCGGCGAAACCGTGTGCCTGCTTGGCCTGAACGGAATGGGCAAGACCACGACCCTTCGCGCCACAATGGGTCTGGTTGACCGGATCGAGGGCGAAATTCGCCTGAACGGCGATGCCCTGACCGGACCCACCTACAAGCGCTCGCGCATGGGCATCACGCTTGTGCCGGAGGACCGCAAGGTTTTCGCGAACCTGACCGTGGAGGAAAATCTCCGCGTGGCGATCCGCAAGCCGCAAAACGGCACCGGTTTCACGATGGATGACGCCATTCGTATCTTCCCGAGGCTCGGTGAGCGCCTCAGCCAGAAAGGCGGAACGCTCAGCGGCGGCGAGCAGCAAATGCTCGTCGTCGCCCGCGCTATGCTCGCAAACCCGCATTACATGATGCTGGACGAGCCGACCGAAGGACTTGCCCCCAGCTATGTGGACGCCATCAGCCAGGCGATCATCGCGGCCAAGGGGCTGGGCATCGGCATCATACTGGTTGAACAGAGCCTGCCGCTTGCGCAGGCGGTCGGCGACCATTTCCACATCATCGAGAACGGCCAGATCGTGAAATCGTTCACGCGTGACGAGGTTCTGGCCAATCCGCAATCGCTCATCGACATGCTTACGGTGGACTGATCATGGCAGACATTCATTCGCGGATGGAAGGTTCGGTCCTTGTCATCACAATCGACAACCAGCCGAAGCGCAATGCCTTCTCGCACGCCATGACGGAAAAGCTCGGCACGCTTCTGAAGCAGGCAGAAAGCGATCCAGCGGTTCGCTGCGTGGTAATCACCGGTGCGGGCGACCGCGCATTCTCAAGCGGGCATGACCTCAACGAAATGCTTGAGGACATCGACAACGCTTCCGATGAAAGCCTGAACGAACCGTTCGTCTATCCACGCAAGATGCGCAAGCCGACAATTGCGGCCATCAACGGTCATGCTCATGCCGTCGGGCTGATTATGGCGCTGGCCTGCGACATTCGTGTGTGTGAGGAGCACAGCGATTTTGCCGCCCCCGGCGCGCGCATCGGGCTGTTGCCAATCGGCGGGCAAATCAGCGTCCTGCCGTGGATTGTGCCGCTTGGCGTGGCCTATGAAATTCTGGCGACAGGCCGCCGTGTGACGGCGCAAGAAGCCTTGCGCATCGGCCTTGCAAACCATGTGGTGCCCACCGGAGAAGGCCTTTCGAAAGCGCTGGAGATTGCCCATGCGATTGCCGCGAATTCGGCTGGCGTGGTCGCCGCCATCAAGGAGGGGCTATCCATTCTCGCCCAGCAGGGCGGCGCTGCTGCCGAACGCTTTGAATGGACCGACAGCCGCAGGCTCCAGGCCGAGCCTGATGCCGTGGAAGGCATGAAGGCCTTTCTCGAAAAGCGCGCCCCCAAATTCGCCTGACAGAACATCTCGAACGACGCATTGGAAAACCGGACGATGAAGACTGAACTGGAATCGAAATCGCTCTTGGCCAAGTATGGCATCGCCACGACGACACCCACGCTGGCCAGGACAGCAGAGGAAGCGGTTGCAGCGGTCAAATCAGCGGGCCGCCCCTGCGCGCTCAAGATCGTTTCGCCCGATATCGTCCACAAGGTCGCGGCAGGCGGCGTCAAGCTTTCTGTGACGGTCGAGGATGCGGCATCAGCGTTCACCGCGATCATGGAAGCGTGCCGCGCTTCCAGCCCCGGCGCAAAGCTGGACGGTGTGCTGATCGAGGAAATGGTTGAACCCGGCCTTGAGGTTTTCATCGGCGCGCGCGTCGATCCCCAATATGGAACGGTGCTGCTGCTTGGTCCCGGCGGGTCGAATGTGGAACAGGGGCAAAAGCCCGTTGCCATGCTGGCGCCCGTATCCCCTTCCCAGGCCGACAGAATGATCGCACGCGCTTTTCCAGACGCGTTCGAGCAGATCGGCCCAAAGGCGCGCGAGACATTGAAGCAATATGTTCTGGCCATTGGCGGCGAACAGGGCTTGATGATGCGCGAGCGGATCGGGGAACTGGATGTCAACCCGATCATTGTCAGCGCAAAAAGCGCCATTGCGGTGGACGCTGTTGCAGGCGATTTGCCGGAAGGTCTCGACGCGCGGCGTATGTCGGAAAGCGATCTGGCGGCAGCGCTGGATGCCCGCCGCGCGCGCCTTGGCAATATGGCGGCGTTGTTTGACCCCGCCTCAATCGCTTTCATTGGTGCTTCGACCCAGAAAGAGAAGCTTGGCTATCGCGTCATTCGCAACATGCTGGACTTCGGGTTCAAGGGGCAGATCTACCCCATTCACCCCTCCGCCGATGAAATTTGCGGCCTCAAGGTCTACAAATCGGTGTCGGACATACCCGGTCCCGTCGAACGCGCTTACGTTGCGGTCGGCAACAAGAGCGTGCCTGATGTTTTGCGCGCCTGCCGGGAAAAGGGCGTGGCCGTTGCACAGGTTCTCACCGCCGGGTTTTCTGAATATTCCAGCGATAGCGGCGACCTTGAACAGAGAATGATCGACGAGGTTCGCGCTGGCGACATGCGCATGGTGGGCCCCAACTGCATGGGCACCTTCTCCGCCTCGGCGCGCATTGCGCTGGCAGCGCCTCGCTATTGCCCGAAAACACCGGGCGGCATTTCCTTCTTCTCGCAAAGCGGCACCTTCGCGGGCGACGTTACCCGCCGCGCGGAAGTGATGGGCGTACCGGTTGGACGCGTGCTTTCATGCGGCAACTGCGCCGATCTCGACCTGCTGGACTATCTGCTCTACGCCGAACAGGACCCGGCAACGGAAATCGTAGCCTTCTATGTGGAGTCTCTGGCTGAACCGGGCCTGTTTTTCCGCGCAGCGCAACGCATGAAGAAACCTGTTGTCATTCTGCGCGGCGGAACAACCGACCAGGGGCTTACCGCCGCCTCCAGCCACACAGCGGCGCTGGCCACCGACAAGGCGCTGTGGCAGGCCGGTCTTGATCAGGCAGGCGTTTTGCAGGTCGATAATGTCGATCAGCTTATGGATGCCCTGCTGGTTCTTGCGGCGCATGGCAGCGTCAAGGGCAACCGCCTCGGAATATTCGGCTCTGGCGGTGGCGTAAGCGTCACCTCCTCCGATGCCGCCGCGCGCGCGGGCATGGTCATACCCCAGCTTGACCCCGATACAGCACAGGGACTGACACGCTTTGGCGTGCCGGGCACCAGCGTATCGAACCCGATCGACATTCCCGTGTGGGGATTGCGCGAAAACGGGCGCTACATCCTCGAAGAAATTATCAACCTGCTCAAGGTCGATAACAATATCGACAGCATCATTGTCTATGTCGAAATGGGTTCGATCATGGACTTTGCCGAGGACGACGCCGACGGGCTGCGCCAGCTTTACGAAATTTGCGAATCCATCTCCCGCGCCCGGCGGGACGGGCCGCCAATCACGCTTTCGCTTCGCAGTTCCGGCGACAAGCTCCAGGACGATTTCGTTCGCGAGCAGCGGGTGAAGCTTTTGCCGCAGGGCATAGCGGTTTTCTCATCCACATCGCGGGCTGTATGGGCGCAATCCATGTTGAAAACCGCAAGTCGCACAGAGATCGAATGAACAGGAAAGACACTCAGGGCAAAGCGCGCTTTGGCATGGATCGCACTGATCTGACCCAAAGCTTTCTCAATGCGTTCATTCCGCCCACAACGCGCATACAGACGTTGCCCGAGCAGCTTTCCGACGCAATGGTCGGCATGATCGTGCGCGGCATTTTCAAACCCGGCGAACGATTGCATGAAGTTGCCCTTGCCGAGCGTTTTCAGGTCAGCCGGGGGCCTGTGCGCGAAGCTTTGCGGATATTGGAGCGCGAGGGCCTCGTAACAATGCCGCCCCGGCGCGGCGCGTCAGTCACCAAATTCACGCGGCAGCGGGTCAAGGAGATTTTTCAGGTCCGCGCCTCGCTTATGGCGCTATGCGCCGAGGATCTGGCGCGCAAGCACAGCCCCAGAATTATCGACGAACTGGAGCACGGCACAAAAGAGCTTTCAAAGGCTCTGAAGGGTGCGAATGCCGATGAGTTCATCGTGCTCGTCTACCAGCTCAGCATGTATGTCGCGGAAATGGCGGAAAACCAGCTTGCAAGGGAAATCCTTGTTTCGCTTGGCCGCCAAACGCTCTCCTTCACGCGGCGAGCGCTGGAAAATCCTGAACAACGCCAGACATGGGCGTCGAACTGGCACGCTATAATGCGCGGCATACGCGATGGCGATCCGGTGCGCGCAGGCCACGCAAGCATTCATCTCGTTGAAACGATGGGCGATGCCGCGCTGGCCGCGCTCGACGAAATGCGGGCGTTGGAAAGCGAGGGGGAACGCGAAAGCGCGGCATGACAAGTTTTGGCGGGCCTGCCCCGCCAGAAATGCCGGGGGGATGGGCCGGCCAATCAAAGCACAGTGCAGACAGCCAGCATAAAATTCAAAGGAGGAAACCATGAACAAGAGCAAGCATAGAAAATCCATTGCCGCCGCTTTTGGGGCAATGATGTTAGGCAGCGCATTCATGCCCGCAACGGCCAGCGCTGAAGATGTCGTCATCGGTGTTTTCGTTCCGACCACAGGCGCGCTTGCTCCTTTGGGAACAGACATGCGCAATGGCTATGAACTGGCCGCAAAGGGTGCGACGGTCAAAGGAAATCCGGTACGCGTTGTTGTGGAGGACAGTGCGGCCAAGGCTGATGTCGGCTTGCGCAAGGCACAAAAGCTTGTGCTGGAAGACAAGGCGAAAATACTCGTCGGCGGCGCAAGCAGCGCCGTGGTTCTGGGTATCGGCGCACAGGCCCAGCGCCTGAATGTTCCAATCCTGACCACCAATTCCCAGGCTGTTCAGACAACCGGCGAGCAATGCAGCCGCTACATGTTCCGCACCAACCCCAATGACGCAATGATGGCGCACGCCAACGCGATCATGATGAAGGAAAAGCCGGAGCTTCTCGAAAAGAAGTGGTTCGTCGTGTTCCACGATTTCGTGTGGGGCCAGAGCAACAAGGGTGAGTTTGCCAAGATCCCCGGTATCAACATTGTCGGTGAAGCCGGTCGTCCTCTCGGCACTGCCGACTGGTCAAGCGCAATCTCGCAAATCCAGTCCAGCGGCGCTGATGCAATCTATCTCGCATTGGCAGTGGGCGATGACATGCCAGCGTTTATCCGGCAGGCCCGCAGCTTCGGCGTGAATTCTTTCATGCTGCCGCCGCTCGGCATGCCTGACACGATGTTGCAGGCAGTTGGACAGGACGGCGTTGGCATGATCACCGGCGGCTTGTTCGGTAGCTGGATGTCTGAAGAGACAAATCCTTCGATGAAAGAGTTCGTGAAGGAATATGTCGAGGCTTATGGCGTCGTTCCCGGACCGCAGGCAATTCAGGCATTCGCGGGCATGGAGCTGACTATTGCGGCAATGGAAGCGGCCGAAACGCTGGATACTGATGGCATCATTGCATCACTTGAAAACACCAGCGTCGATACGGTTATCGGCAAGTTGCAAGTGCGCAAGGAAGACCATCAGGGCATGGTTGGCACTTACATGTCGGAAAGTGCGCTGCTTCCCGACGCTCCGCACGGTGCGAAAATCGGCTGGAAGGTCCTGAAGGAAATTCCTTGGGACGCAATCAAGGTCGAAGTCGCCGATACGGGCTGCAAAGGCTTCTAAGGCACTGAAAAGGAGGCAGAAATGTCGGACAAGGCCCGATCGGTTTTGCTGATCGTGTTGTGCCAGGTGTCAGCAATGACGCTGTGGTTCTCCGCCAGTTCGGCCTCCTCATCCCTGCTGGCCGCGGGTGAAATATCCGGCCAGCAGGCAGGTTTGCTGACCGGCGCGGTCCAGTTGGGATTTGTTGCCGGCACACTTTTCAGCGCGTGGTTCGGCCTGCCGGACCGGCTTGACCCCCGCCGCCTGTTTGCCGTTTGCGCGCTGGTCGCCGCGATGGCCAATCTCTCCCTTCTGGTGACGGGATTCGGCACAACAACAACGATAATTCTGCGTTTCATCACCGGGGCGATGCTTGCCGGGGTCTATCCCGTCGGCATGAAACTTGCCGCTGGCTGGGCTGATCGCTCCGTCGGTCTCATGATCGGCACTCTTGTCGGGGCGCTGACGCTCGGTTCTGCGTTGCCGCACCTGTTCGGCGCACTCAGCGGTCTGGAATGGCGCACCACGATCAATATTTCCTCGCTGTGCGGCGTACTGGCTGGCCTTGCAATCCTACTGGTAAAGCTTGGACCCGCGCACAGGACAAGCCCTCGCTTCATACCGGGTCAGGCATGGCAGGAACTGAAGCGCCCTGCCCTGCTGCTCGCCAATGCGGGCTATCTCGGCCATATGTGGGAGCTTTACGCAATGTGGGCCTGGATCGGCGTGTTTCTCACATGGGGGCTCGCGCAAGCCGGGGCTGCCCAATCGCTACAGCCTGGAATGCTGACATTCGTAGTCATTGCAAGCGGCGCAATCGGATGCGTTGCCGCCGGCTATCTGGCCGATCGCGTTGGCAGAACCACCGTGACCATGACAGCCATGATTATAAGCGGCATTTGCGCCGCCACCATTGGCCTTTTGCCGCCAGCCGGCCCGGTTGTCCTGCTTGTTGTGGCAATCATCTGGGGCATAACCATAATTGCCGATTCCGCCCAGTTTTCAGCGGCAATTGCCGAACTTTCGCCGCCCGGCCTCGTTGGCTCGATGCTGACCCTGCAAACCTCTGCCGGGTTCCTGCTCACCTTCTTCGCCATTCAGGCCATGCCGGTCCTCATTGAATATCTCACCTGGCGCTTCGCATTCGCGGCACTGGCTATCGGTCCATTCCTTGGAACCATTGCCATGTGGAAGCTGCGCCACCAACCCGAAGCCGTTCGCCTGGCTGGCGGAAGGCTATGATCAAACTGGAAAGAATGACGGAATGACCTTTGAAACTCTGCTTCTTGAAAGGCCGGAAGACGGCATTGCTATCGTAACGTTCAACCGCCCGCGTCGCGCCAACGCCATGAGCCAGCACATGCTGCGCGAACTGGTGAGCCTGTGCGAAGAACTTGAACGCGACGATGAAATTCGTGCTGTGATCGTCACCGGTGCAGGCGGAGCCTTCACATCGGGCTTTGATCTCAAGGATCAGGCCGAGGCAATGCCCACCGGCGTCAAGGACTGGGTGCCGCTGCTGGAGGCAGATTTCAACGGCATCATGTCATTCTGGAACCTCTCGAAGCCGACGCTTGCCGCCGTCAACGGTCCCGCGCTTGCTGGCGGTTTCGAGCTTATGCTTGGCTGCGATCTGGCAATTGCGGTCGAAGATGCCGTTTTCGGTGAACCGGAGCTGAAATTCGGCGCAGGCATCGTATCAATGCTGTTGCCGTGGTTCGTTTCGCCAAAAATCGCCAAGGGCGTCATTTTCACCGGCGCAGACTCCATTTCTGCGCAACAGGCGCTGGATTGGGGCTTGCTCAACAAGGTGGTGAAGGCTGATGAACTCATGCCCGAAGCCATGAAACTGGCGCGCACCCTTGCCCAGATGGAGCCGATGGTGATCCGTCGCACAAAGATGGCCGTCAATCGCACCTATGAGATCATGGGAATGCAGCAGGCCCTGCGCGCCGCGCTCGATATCGACATCATGATCGAGGGCGAGGGCGCGCAACTCAAACGCGATTTCCTCAAGACGGTGCGCGAGGAAGGCATGGCGGCAGCGCTGAAGTGGCGCGAAGCACGCCTGAGCAATTCCGCGAAATGAGAGCATTGGGCAGGCATAGCCGCTTCACGCCGCATGTCGGCGGCGGCTTGCTCGCCCTTGGCGTTCTGTTTCTTGCTCGCATTTCCGTTTCATTCCAATTCCAGAGCGTTGCGCCGCTGTCAGGCCTTCTGGAAGAGCGTTTTGATGTCAGCCTGTCGAGACTGGGCCTTTTGCTTGGCATCTACATGGCACCGGGGATCGTTGTTGCCCTGTGTTTGCCCAGTGTGATCAGCCGGTTCGGTCGCACACGCGTCATTTGCCTGGCCATAATGCTCATGGCCGCCGGCGAGGCCCTGCTCTGGCAGTCAGGAATGTTTGGCACAGCCTTGGCGTCACGGCTGATTGCGGGTGCAGGCGGCTGCGTTATCTACATCATCACGATCAATATGGTAGCTGATTTGCACACAGGCATCTCGGCCCCTGCCCGCATGGGCATAATTGCCGCCGCCTGGCCGTTCGGGAACGCGTTTGCGTTGGGAATGCTGGGGTGGATGGCCGTTTCCAGCCCGGAAATTGCCAGCCACGCGCCTTTGGCGCTTGCGCTGGCCGCTCTCGTTGCTACCAGCGCGCTATTGATGGCACGCACACAGGCATTCCCTTCCCCGCCCACACCCTCATTTTCGAAATGGAAAGATGTGCTTGTCCGCATCTGGCCCGCCGCCCTTTCCTTTTCGCTGTATAACATTGCTTTCATCATACTCACCGGCTTCGCAGGGCGCATTTTGGTCGATGATGGCGTGCCAACCGCGCAAGCCTCTGCTATTGCTGCCGTCCCGATGTGGTTCTTTCTTGTCTCCGTGCCCCTAGGTGGATTTATCGCCGGTCGCAGCAATCGCGGCGATTTTCGTATCGTTTGCCTGTCATGTCTGCTGGCCGCCGCCGCTGTTCTGGCCAGCGCGACCGGAAGCCATCATCTTTTGCTCTATTCCATCGCCGGCCTGCTTGGCGGCTTGCCTACAGCGCCAATGCTGGCGCGCGGACGCATGGCCTCTGGCGCGGACACTGACATCAGCTATTCGGCGCTTTTTGCGATCTTTTTCGTTGCATTGATCGTTTTACCGCCTGCTGCCGGCCGCCTCGCTGATTTTACCGGCACCAGCCACACCATTCTGGGCGTCGTGGCAGCTTTGCTCGCCGCGTCCATTCTCCTGTTCGGACACGCCTTGCGCCGTCCGCCCCAAACTGCTTGACCACAGAAAGGAAAGTTCAATGTTTAAGGGAATTCTAGTCGAGAAGGATGACGCAGGCTACCGCGCAAGTTTGCGCGAGCTGTCAACCTCGGACCTGCCGGAAGGCGATGTCACCGTAAGTGTCGAGTGGTCTACCCTCAACTACAAGGACGCGCTTGCCATTACCGGAAAATCGCCTGTCGTGCGGCGTTTTCCGCTGGTTCCGGGCATTGATATGGCCGGCAAGGTCAAGGAAAGCTCAGATCCTGCGTTCAAGGTGGGTGATGCCGTTCTGCTGAATGGCTATGGCGTCGGCGAAACGCATTCCGGCGGTCTGGCCGGCGAAGCGCGCGTTAGAAGCGAATGGCTTTTGCACATTCCTGAAGGCCTGGATGCCCGCCGCTGCATGTCGATCGGAACTGCTGGCTACACGGCAATGCTCTGCATCATGGCTCTTGAACGCAATGGCGTGAAGCCGGAGTCCGGTGAAATTGCCGTAACCGGCGCAACCGGCGGCGTGGGAAGCTTCGCCGTCGCCCTGCTGGCACGCCGCGGCTACAAGGTCGTTGCATCCACCGGCAAGGCGAATGAAGCCGACTATCTCAAGAAGCTTGGCGCCAGCGAAATCATCGACCGCGCCGAACTGTCTGCGCCCGGCAAGCCGCTCGGTAAGGAACGTTGGGCCGGGGCCGTGGACTCCGTTGGTGGCACGACGCTTGCCAATCTGTGCGCCACAACCCGTTATGGTGGCACAGTTGCCGCCTGCGGACTTGCGCAAAGCATGGATTTTCCGGCAACCGTCGCGCCCTTCATCCTGCGCGGCGTCACACTGGCAGGCATTGACAGCGTTTACTCGCCCCTGCCAACGCGCAAGGCGGCATGGGATGCGCTCGCCCGCGAGCTCGACACCGATCTGATCGATGCGATTGGCGCGGAAATTTCGCTCGAAGATTGCATCAAGGTTGCATCCGACCTGCTCGATGGAAAAATTCGGGGACGCGTGCTCGTTCGCATCTGATAAGTACGGTTCGGGACAATCCGGCTGATAGATTGTCCCTGCCTGCTTGATGAGCCCGATCGGGAAAGGTACGCCTTAACCGTTGATCGCTACCATCTGGTAGCCATAAAGATCAGCGCTTCTCGAATTTCGGGTTTCGTCATGTCCATCAGCACCACAAAGCCGCGCCCTGTCTGGATCGAAGTCAATGACAAGATGCAGCAGGGTTATCGCTATTGCTTGAGCGCGCTGGAAGGCCAGGATTTCCACCCGGATTTCCGTCCCGACCTGTCACCAGCCGAAATGCTCGCCCTTGGCGTGTTCGGCGGCAAATACATGACCGATTGCCGCGATGAGTTTCCGGCCGACTGGTTCGAGAATGCCCGCCTGTCGCCTCACCGCCGTGACCCCTCATTGAACTGGTTCGGCGTGGATGCAAGCCAGCCTTTGAGCGAGTGGCGCGCCAAGGGATGGATTTACCCCGACGACCCGCGCGGTTGGTTCCAATGGTACTGTCGCTATTATCGCGGACGCCGGATCGACGGCGAAGATCAGCGCCAGATCGCTAGGTGGAAGGCCATTCGCCGCCATGTCGCCCAATTGCAGGCAAACTGCAACCCGGCTGACCGCTGGTGCAGACCTCGCCAACGTCAGGCGTTGCTGCATTGGGCCTATGACAGCCGCGCTCTTTAGCCGACGAATATTCCCCAACATCCCCTACCCTACTGCCTTTTCCGATCGCCCGCGTGCGCGCAACAGCGCCATCAGCACAGGCCCAACGGAAAACGCGTCGGCGCGCGCTTTATCGGTCAACGCCCGCAAATAGCCGCCAGCACTCGAAATCTGGTCTGATCTTTGCAGAATTGCCGCAATGACAATCGCCGCATCCACCATACCCATGGCCTCGCAGGCCTGATCCCAGGCGTCCGGGCTGACACCCAGCGCGGCCCGGACCAGATTTGCCGTTTCAATCAGCTCGTTCCAGCTTCCAATTCCCTCGCGGGCATAATCTGCAATGTCCGGGCAAGCCCGCAACACAAGCCCCAGCGGATAGCCCGTTGGTGGTTTGGGCTTATGTGCCGGTTGATCATGCGCCTTCACTTCAAGTTCTGGCTCGGCATTGCCGCCCCGCTCTTTTTCAGAGCCCGGTTCAATTTCAAAAAAGGGTTGTGATTTTGAATTATGTTTGTGCTGGTCAAATTGAGATTCATTGCCGCTTGAATTCTGTAAATTTTCATTGTTCTCCAATGCCTTGCGCACAACCACCAGCATTGCTGCAAGCTCTGAGGCCACCGCCGCGAGCTGGTCGTGCGTGGCAGTTCGCGTCAACTGGCCGACAATGGCCCTGAATTGCAGGTGAATGGCTTCCCAATCGCCCGCAACGCCCTCTTCCAGCGCAAATGCGATCATCTTGGAAATATCGCGCCGGGTAATGGTAATCCGCTCCCGCAGCGCCTGGAGCGCGCGGCGCTCACGCCTGATCTCTTCAGCGAGGCCGGCGATTTCTTCTGCGCGCGTCAGCAATGGCGACAGATCAAAGCCGAATGCCTGTTCTATCTCGCCCCCCTGCCCTTTTCGGGCGTAGCGCTTGCCATTGGGGCTGTCACGACGCACCACAAGCCCGCAATCGACCAATATGGCCAGATGGCGGCGCAAGGTCGCCGGAGCCATGCCGTGAACGCGGCGTGCCAATTCCCGGTTCGATGGGAACACCACCAGATTTGCCTCTCCAGACAGTTCCTGATCGGGATAGAAGCTCACCAGCGCATCCAGAAGCGCCACAGAACGATCCGTAGCGCCGAGCTTTGCCCGCGCTTCCGAAACATTGCGCACGAGCGCCCATTTGTCAGCCTTTGCCTCTTTCGGGCAACGCTGCGCCAGCACATTTGCGGCCAAAATGGCATGAGAAAGCCGTCGCCGCCCGAAGGGCGTCGCTGCAAAATGCGATTCCATGTCCTTTTACCTTTCCAAAAGGCAAAAGAATCTTGCTCGCCGAAACGGCGCCAAAGGCTTGACAGCGATTCGCGGATTTGCGATTCTCAGCTTGCTACAGATTGAGAAGGGCTTCCGCGCGGTGACGTTCGGGGGCCTTTTTCTTTTGCGGTTTCAATCTCCATTCGAGGCGTCTTGCGAACGCCGATAGTTGTCATAAATCTCATCGAGGTTTTCGGTGAGCCAGATGCCAAAGCCATCGCCCTTACTGGACGAAAGCGAAATATTCACCGCCCTGCCCTGCACGCCCACCTTGGCGGCGACGCGCCTGTCTGGCGAGGACCAGCTACGCGTTTCCATTGCGGGCTTGCGTGTTGGCTTGCGGGCCAACTCCATCAGCAGCCGATTGAAGCGCTGGTCTGGCTCGGATTGCAGAAAGCCATCGCTTTGCACATAGCGCCTTGCCACATCCGCATTTGCCGGCTTCAGCACCAGGCGCTTGAGTTCTTCCCAACGGTCGCGCCCCACGCCTTTTGACGGGCCGAGCGCCTTGATAACCATTTCCGGCACGGTTTCAGCCACGGACAACATGCGCGACAACAATGTATCGTCCACCGTCAGCGCCGATTTCACTGTGTCCTTGCTATGGCCGCGCTCCAGCAGCTTGCGGGCAAACAAGGCGCGCTCGATAAATGTCAGGTCAGCCCGCGCCGAGTTTTCCTGACCCTGCGCAATGATGGCCGCAACATCTTCCATCGGCTTGACGACGGCGCGGATCTGGATGCCGAGTTGCTTCGCCGCCCTCAACCGCCTGCGCCCGAAAACCACCATGTACCGGGCCGGATTGTCCGGGTGCGGCCGCACCAATATCGGGCTTGCCTGCCCGTCTGAACGGATGGCCTCGACCAGCGCGGTGTATTCCTCATCATCGCCCTGCATACGGTCAGCAACGGGCGAGTCGTCAATCAACGCCGGATCAAGCGAAACCACCGCTTCCCCGTCCAGCAGCCGATTGGCATTTTGCGCGATCTCATCGAGCGAGAGCATCATGGCGCGCGATGCCCCGCGCCGCGCATAATCTGCACGGGCAGGCGCATCAGTGCGCGTTTCATCAGGGGAAATGATGCTGTCCAGCAGGCCCTTGCGTGCCATCAGCCCCTCCCCTCAAAAATGGATAAATGATTGTTGGACAAACAAAATCCGGCGATTTGCACGGCTGTCAAAATCCGCTTCATTTGCGCCCCCATGCCTTGTGGATCAGCCCCACAATCTCGCTGTTGACGGCGTTCATGCTTTCAAGGGCGCGTTCATAGGTGCTGCGAACGAATTGCGAGCGCTCCACCTCGTACAGCGTCTGTTTGGTGATGCCCGCATCGGAAATAGCGGTTGATTTCAGCATAGGCACGGACAACATGCTGCTGGCAAACATGGCCTGCATGAAGCCTACCATTTGCGCTTGCGGGCCGTCCGTCGGTTCATAGCGCGTGACCAGATAGCGGAACCAGTTCAGCCGCACCCGGGCGCCCGCCGCCTTGATCGACTGCAATATGCCGCCAAGCATCAAAAGAAACTGCGACATGGACATGATGTCGAGCATTTGCGGATGCACCGTGACCAACACAGACGTGGAAGCGGTGAGGGCGGTCAAGGTGAGATAGCCAAGCTGCGGCGGGCAGTCGATCACCACCACATCATAGCGGTCATCGACCGACTTCAGCGCTTGAGAAATACGCGTGTAGAAAGTGCGCCCCTCCGGCGAGTTCTTCGACGCCATGAGCGGCGTTTCATACTCATATTCCTGAAGTTCCAGATTGGCCGGAACAATATCCAGCCCCGGAAAATTCGTTGGCAGGATCAGGTCGGAAATCGGCTTGCGGTGCTCATCGTAGCGCAGCGCCTCATAGAGCGACAAGTTGCGGTCAAGTTCCGGCTGGATGCCATGCAGCGCCGACAAGGATGCCTGCGGGTCAAGGTCGATGGCCAGAACCCTGTGCCCGGTAAGCGCCAGATATTGCGCCAGATGCGCGGCGGTTGTCGTCTTGCCGGAGCCGCCCTTGAAATTGACCACGGAAATGATCTGCATCGCGTCATTTGCGCGCCGGTGCGGTACGTACCGTTTGGATTCGCTGCGGCCATGCTTGTCGAGATAATGGCGCAGCTCCAACATCTGCTCGGCCGTATAAGTGCGCCGCCCGGATGGGGTCGTCTGCGGGATGGGGCCCTTGCCCTCAAGGTGCAGCTTCTTGATGTTGCTTTGGGTCACGCCAAGGAATGTGGCGACCTCAGCCAGCGAAAAGGGGCGCAGCCCTTTGGTGGCGTTTGGTGGATATTGCTCGAAGCGCAGCATGTTCAGCTTGTCTGAAATCAGCTCTCCTTGCGAGAGAATGATCTCATCAAAATCTGTATCAGCTTGCGGATTGACCATGAGGTTCATAAGTCTTGGGCCTGAATAACGCTTTTTCGGCATATTCCGAAAATCAAGCGTGAATTTGGCCCGATTCTCTTTGGTCTGCAAGGAATTTAGTGTTAACAGGACGTTAACGCAAAGCCGCCGAAAAATACCAGCCTGGACGGAGCCACCGAAACCCCATCGATTCGTACCCAGACCACTGTTTTTGCTAGATTTTTCCTGCATTTGCACGGCTGTCAAATTGCAGCGCGCGCGAAGTGCCCGGTTGCAGCCGGTAACGCGGTGCCGTGAACGCCCGTAACGCGCCATTGCGCCGAATCCCGGCAAGGTGCAGGGCAGGGGGCTGTGAACCAGCAAATCCCGTCTCATTTCACGACCGAAACAATCAGATTAACCACGAATCAGCGCCTCCTTGCTTCGGGTGTTGTAAGCGAGGCTCTGGAGGGGGTGGATAAATCCGGTCGTATTTTTTTGCCGCGGCCAAGCGGGCGGCCTATCCGTCACACATTCAGCGTGACAGGCGCCCTTCATCATCGATCAGCGTCAGCAGGGCAGGGGGCGAATCACCCCATCGCCACAGAACGATATTGAGATCGTCATCAGTCGCCCCGACAGCAAACGAGCGCACCAGCAGGCCGGAAAATCCGGCCCCGACAAGCTCGCGCGCGAACGTTTGGGTTCGCGCCTCGCCTTGACGCCGCATCTGCTCGCGCCATGAGGCATCGGCCAGCCCCGCTCCGCTCATCCCAAAGCGTGCAAGCTCGGATTCCGCGCGGCAATCAAACAGCTTTGCAATGTCCGCGTTATAGGAAACCAGTGTCGTGGGTTGCAGGCTGCCGACCTGATTGGCTTCACGCAGCGCGGCGAGCGGCGACAGGGACAGATAAAGCGCGGCCATTCCTTTGGGGTTGAAGCGCCCGCCGTAAAGCTGCGCGCCGCGTCCGGATAGCGGCTCGCGTGCGTAAATCGGGTTCAGGGCGCGGTACAGTTTGCCGGCAAATTGCACGGCGCGCGACTATGCGTAAACGCCAGCGTTAACCGCGTCGATGTACTCCAGCACATCGTCAACGCGGCCAGCGCGAACAAGCTGCATTGCGGTCTGGCCGGAAAAGCCGGGCAGGGGCTCCGAGCGATACCAGGCATAGGCCATCAGGGCCGAACCGAAGCGTGGCTCCACCTTGTTCAGCACCTCAACCATTTCGCGCAGCCGTCGCTGTGTGCGGTCGGAGCGCACACGGTCCTTGCGCTGGATCGCATCCTTGCCCAGGCCAACGGTCCGGGCGATTTCTTCGCTGGTGGTTTGCAACGCCTCCGCAATGCGGCGCGGTGCAAACACACCATTGTCTGCATATTGCGCAATGCTCATGGCAATGTTCCAATGCCTCTTACATTGACGCAATATAGTGCCAATTCAATTGGCTTTCAACTCAAGTCAAATTCTATCACGCTTTGCTCCAGCGCGGGCCCGACAGCCGCGCCGGAAGGCGGAAATCGGTATCATGCGACACCCGAGTTGCGTGGCGACCGCGCGGCAAGCGCGGCCTCCCGCCATTTACCGCCTCAAAGGGGCTGAAAATACGATTCAAAGCTTGTTGAAAGGGGGCCCGCAGTTCTTATCAGCGGCTCTGAATTAAAAGCCACGAGACTGCGAGCAAGCTCCAGTTCGCCAGCCGATCGGTTTAGATAGACATCCTGCCGAACCCGGGCGTTCTGTTGCCCACCGGCAGAATGCACAGGATAAAGATCAATCGGCTGAAACTCGGGCAGGGGATCTTCGGGGTCAATGGGCGCGATCTGATACGGCTTCATGCGCACACTCAATGGCCCGTCCGTAATCTCCGTGCGTTGTGTTTTTACAACGGTTTCCATCTGCTGGAACGGCTGCATCTGCGGTTGGACTTGCTGAACCTGCACCTGCGCGTTTTCAAGCCGGTCTACATCGCGCTGATAGATCGTTTGCGAATATAGCTCGCGATACAGCTCGCCTGGCGCACCTTCCCATTCCGCCCACGCCTTGTACAGGTAGTTCTTGTATTTGCTGGTTTTTTCAACCGCTGGCAACGGGAAATCCTTGGGAATTCCGTAGGGGTTTGCGTTGAAATAGTTGCGAGCCTCGCTTTGCCAGTCCGCTCTATCTCTTGGCCCTTTCAGCCCGGGAAAGACAGGCTGCTGTGCCAACCCCAGATCTATGCTTATTGTTGAAGGTGGCTGCTGAAGCTGCCCGGACACCTGCAAGGCTTTGCTATGCTCATAGGCTTCCATACGCGCCTTTCGGTATGCTTGACCGCGCGGCCCCTCCCATTCCCGCCGGGCAGTGTTGAAATAGGTGCTGAAATTTGGGCTGAATTGAACCATTGGCATCTGAAAATCGCTCGACATGCCAAAATGGGTCCCAAGCAATTCAAGTGCCGCGCCTTTCCAAGCCGAAGGTGCTTTGTCAATTTCCACAAGCTTGCCATTGGGCAGAACCCAAATTTGCGGAATAGGGAAGTGATCGCCACCGGGCTCCGCATCCGGCTCGCTGCTCTGCTGGCCAAGGCCGGTGCTTCGATCGTTCCGGGCGCTGCCCGGAACCGGTTCCTGTAGAAACTTTGGCATAAAGTACTCCCTTCAATGTGGAACTCTTCGCAAGCGTACAGCCGGCATCCCGTGAGGTGTCAGGACGGATGAAACTCGAACACCTGCGACTTGTCGTTCTGCCAGGTCGCATAGCCGCCCAACCGTGGGTCCGCGTTGATCCCGAAGTCTGGCGCGCGATACACCTGACCTTGTTGTGCGGGAGATGCTTCAAGAAGCATTCTCTGTCGTGCCTGATAGTAGATATCGCCCGACTGCAACCCGGCGTTCTGCACGCTCAACCCCAACAAACCAGACGCGTCGTCCGGACGCTGGTTTTTCAGGAAATCGGCACGAAATGCCTGCCCTTCCGGGCCTGCCCACGCCAAGGTTGCGCTGTCGAGATATTGCCGGAAATTCGCCTTGCCCTTCACTGAAGGCATAGGGAAGTTCTTTGGTACGTTATAGTATTTCCGGTTCATAAGCTCCCGCGCAGCGCTCTGCCACGCGTCCCGATAATCATCGAGCCGGATCTTGCCTTCATCCGGGGTATACCAGAATTCCGGGGCGGCGACATATTGGGGTTTGAAAGGGCTTTGCGCGAACTGAGGCTCGAATTTCTCAACCTCTGCAGGCACCTTCTTCACGTGGAATTTCGCACCGCCAACCTGCTTCAACTCATCAATGTTTTCAGCCATCTGAAGCTTTGGGAAAGGCGTGCTGGCGAGCTTTTCCGCGAATTCCGCCTGCTCGCGCCTGCCTTGTGCCTCAAGCATCAGGCCCCGCGCGTAGTTCACATATTCACGCAGATTAGCATTCTTGCCGACGGGTGGCATGGGAACCGGGTCCTGCTGGTCAAATTGCGGTCCTGCAAGGAGCTGCCGAGCGTAGTGCGGCCAATAGGAAGGGAAATCCTCTATGTTCGGCATAAATTCCCACGGACCGTCAGAGCCCCAAACCTGAACCTTGGTCGGGCTCAGCACATAGTTCTGTGGTCCGTACTGGTCGGTTTGCTCAATCTGGCTGGCACGATATTCGTCGCCCGGCGCCCCCTTCCATGAATCGATGGCAGCCTTGTAATAGTCCCGGAACGATGTCTGCGTGCGGAAGCGCGGCATAGGAAAGTCATCAGGCACATCAAGGTTTGCAAAAGGCATCCGAAAGCGCGCCTCGGAGGCCCACACATCGCGTGCATCATCAAGGCGAACTCTTGATCCCTCGTCATTTTCTATGAACTCGATAACAGCGAGTTCCCAAGCTTCCCTTTTCGCTGGCGCTTTTGGAAAGACAGGCTCTTGCTGGAATGAATAGCCAGCTTCAAAGCTGTTGTTTGGAACCTGGTAATTGGTCGGATTTGCCCCGTCGCGAACTTTCAACTGAAACACGCCGACGCGATTGTCTGCCCAATGCGCAGGCATCCCCGGCTTCAGCTTGTATTCTTTTGCGTAGATAATCGGGTCATCTGTGAAACGTTCCGGCTTGCCAGGAACGGTAATTTGGCGAGGCATGATCAGGCTCTGGATAGTGACAAGAAAGGCATCTCGTTAGCATATCCTTATATTCCGGCAACGTAGCGGAACGCGAAACTGCAAGCCGCGCGGTTGAAAAAGCAACGCCGCTTCCCCTTTCGGGAAAGCGGCACTCGTGATCAGCCAAGGCCCGATCATTCCATGTGGAATTGCAACGGTCCCTGCCTGTTGCCAGTTCGCGGGATGTAGGAGGCGTGTAGAAATTCATCTCCATAAAGTGGCTGGATCATATCCCCTGCAGGTTGCCCGACCATCGCGCTTGGCTGCATCACCAGCTGCTGTTGAGGCTGCACAATGAACTGGTTCGGCTTGAGCTGTTTCGGCTGAAGCAATTCAGCTTGCTTGCGCGCATTCACCCGCGGCAAGACGCCTTCGATGAAATAGTCGTAATACGAATCGTAGTCCTTCGGGTTCGGATACTGGATCTTGCTGGCATATTGCGCACCGCCAAACTTTTGTGCGCCATAATCAGGATCCATCAACTCCTTCATCGCAGCCTTTTGCCAAAGCTCCGGGTGGTCAGCGATTTCGACGAAATGCTCCTGTCCGCTTTCGCGATCAAAGCCATCTGCGATGAGCGCCTTTCTCGGCCCGTTCATCAGCATTTTGTCGTAATTTCTTCTGAAGCTTTCTCCGGCCTCGGAAGCCCAGGAATTGCGGGCTGCAGTCACATAGTTTGCAAAGAATTTGTAATCTGCCGGATTGGGCAACCCGAAACCGGCGTAAACTTCAACTCCATTCTGTTTAAGAACAACGCGCGCAGCTTCTGCCCAAACCTCCTTTTTGTCATACCGTCCGGCGAGCTGCACAGTGCCGTGAAATGGCAGTTTCAATACCTCGGGCACCTTAAGTTCAGGCAGATCCTGGAAGCCGTTCATGACTTTTTGCCGCTCAAGCGCGTCTGCCTGCTTGCGCGCATTCACCTGCGGCAGGATACCCTTGGTAAAATATTCATGGTACGAGCGGTACAGCTTCGGGTTGGGGTATCCAATCATCCTGGCGTATTGTGAACCACCGAACTTTTTAGCTCCCTCGTCGAAAAGCAGTGCCCCCATCGCAGCCCTTTGCCAAAGCTCAGGATGGTCCGCAATGGCGACAACGTGCGTCTTTTTACTTACGGGATCAACGATTTTGACATAAAACCCAGTTGGCCCGTTTTTGTCTATCTCGTTGTAATTGTCCCGGAATTCTTGTCCGACCTTCGAGGCCCACAAGTTCCTGGCACCGTTCACATAATCCTCGAAGTACCTGTAATCCTTCGGATCGGGCAACCCGAATTTTGCATGAACCCCGATACCCTTTTCCTCCAGAACAGTACGCGCGGCCTCTTGCCAAAGGTCTTGTCTCGTTTCAATTTCAATCAAACCGAAATGACGCAGTGATGCCCAAAGCCCCGTTCTAATCGGGCGCAGATTTTCGAAACCCTCCGGACGCAATTTCTCCAACTGCGGAAACACTCCCTGCAGCATATAGTCCTTGTAGGTATCGAAATTCTTCGGGTCGGGGAAATCGATCGCGGCGGAATAACCTCTTGTATCGCCGACTTGCTCGCTCATCGAATTTCTATCGAGTTCAAGCTTCGCCGCATCCCGCCAGACGTCCGGGTTGTTCATAACATTGCGCAACCGCGCTGTTCCAGATACCCGATCATAAGAAACGGTATATACAGGGTTTTGCGGAATTTCAGCCTGCTCCCGGAACCTGAAATCGTCACCTTTTGGCCCCAACCACGCGTCTTTGACCGCTTCGGTGTACTGAGTGAAATTCTGATAGTCCGCTGGTTTTGGAAAAGGGAATCTTAGATCAACACGAACTTCGTTTCTTGCCAAAATGCGCCATGCTGCATCAGGCCATTCAGCGCGACCGCCGGCGCTGTTGAGATAGACGTAATAGCCGTCCTTGTTTACCGCGAATTCCGGCACGTTCTTCAGCGCAGGGGCAGGGACCCCAACAGGAATATTAGGCCCGTACCAAAGGTTGTCCGCTTCAGATTGCTTCGGGTTCTGAGCGAGCGGTAGCACGCCTTTAAAAAAGTACTCTGCAAACGATCCAAATCCTTTCGGTTCAGGATAGATTATTGCATCAGCAGATCCTTTGAGTCCGAACTTTTCTGTCCCTAAGGCAGGATCCTTCAGCGAAGTTCTGGCAGCCTCCGCCCAAAGCTCCGGATGATCTTCCACAGACACCGCGCGCCCTTTCCCGATGACAGGATCATTGTAGAAATAGCCTCTGAGCTGCGGACCGGCTTCAATTTCTTGGGCCAAACCTTGACGAAAAGCCTTACCTCTCGCTCCGTCCCAGTCACTATAAGCCTGCTTCAGATACCCCTCAAAGTTCTTCTGGTTTTTCAACTTCGGCATAGCGAAGCCTACCGGAATTTCAAATCCGGCATCGACAAGACGATTTCGCGCAGCGTCTGCCCATTCATCACGCGCATCATCCAGCCGCACCCTGAAACCATTGAGCGAGGTCCAGTACTCCTTCTCGGGAACATAGTTCGACAGGCCGCCAGAACCGAGCCGCACTGTCGGCTGCCCCTCAGCAACTTTCCCGGTATACGGCGCATAATAATTATTCTGATTATTTCCAGGCATTACATTTCCCCAATTCGCGTAACGGCAATGCGTGAAGAGGTT
Organism: Rhizobiaceae bacterium; assembly: GCA_019635795.1. Lineage (GTDB taxonomy): Bacteria > Pseudomonadota > Alphaproteobacteria > Rhizobiales > Rhizobiaceae > Mesorhizobium_G. Next base: position 32,951 of record JAHBYV010000015.1, on the reverse strand, counting down.
CGCTCTCGCACCCAAGCCGCAGCTGCCCAAAGCTAACGATTACGTATATTATCATATTATTTATGATATAATACTAATATTATAGTGCTGATCGGATGTTGTGCCCAAACCTCGCAAGGCATCCAAAGCCGCGATCGTCCAGGGAAGATCATTTCATGTGAAATTGATCCCGAACCTGACTATCAATCAGCCCTGCTTTCCGGAGTGTTTTTTGTGCCATATCGAGATGGAGAATTTCGACCATCCTGCCATTCATCGATATGACACCCTTGCCCTCATTCTCGGGCAGGGCAAAGGCAGCAACGACGGCCTTTGCTTCGTCGATAGCCGATTGCGACGGCGAGAAGGTCGCATTCGCAGTTGCGATTTGTGCGGGATGAATCAGCGTTTTGCCATCAAATCCGAGCAGCGAGCCAGTCCGGCACTCGGCGGCAAAGCCTTCCTCGTCGCGAAAGTCGTTATAAACGCCATCTACCACATCAATGCCGAAAGCGCGCGCATGCAGCACAAGCAAGGCCAGCCAGTGCTCTATGGTCTTCCGTCCTTCGGGCAGGGGCAACCCCGTTTCCTTTGCAAGATCGTTGGTTCCGGCCACAAAGCAATCCAGCCCAATGCCAGCGCTCGAACCAAAGCCCGCCAGCGGGCGCAAATCCACAATCGCGCGCGGCGTCTCGATCATGCCCCATAGACGAACCGCCGCGTCGGTGTGTGCTGTCAGCATGTCGCGCGCATCGCCCAGCGTGTCGGTGTTGTCCAGCTTGGGAATGAGCATTGCATCCGGCTTGCAGGCCGCGACAAGACCCACATCCGCAACGTCCAGTCCTTCTGGCGTTGCGTTTATGCGAATGATCCATTCCTGATGCCGCGGCGCCTGATTAGACGCGAAAAATCCGGAAAGGTTCTGCCGTGCTTCGGCCTTTGCCTGCGGCGCAACGGAGTCCTCAAGATCGAATATCACGGCATCGCAGTCCAGGCCGGCCACCTTCGACATGGCCTTGATATTCGTCGCCGGAACATACAGCACTGACCGACGGCTTCTGCTCTGTTTCATTCTGATCTCCGCTCACTCACAGCGTTTTTTATAGCATCTGCCGGAATTGAGATATGCGTCTATACTGAATATGCAATTCAAATATATGAGCAAAATCAGAAAAACCTGTTGCATATATTTTAGAATAAGCTCATATATCTTTCGTGTATGGACAGGGGCGTCCAGCGCAAACGGCCAAGGCCGAATTGGGCACATTTCTGGGGGTATTTTGGTAGCAAGAGCGAAGCAGCATCTCGCTTGATTCCCGCAATGTATGTTCCGCGCATGAAGGCGCAGGGCATGTCTACTGCATAATCAATTTTCTTAATTATACCAAATTAGGGGGGCTCGCAGGGGCCGGGGTACATATGGGTTCAGATAAACTTGTAACCATTGAAGAAAAATTCGAAAACTGGGAAATAGCCAGCGAAGGAAAGGCACAGTCTTACAGGAGCAATGTCGGTAGACCTCAAGTTGAACCGGTTCCTGATCGTGACGATGAATATCGGCGCATGCTGGCGAATACCCAAAAGGTCGAAAGCGTAATCTTTCACGAAGACGGTCGACCTTTTAGGAGAATATTCGAGGACGCGCCGGCGTACAACCAGGTTTATACGCTCTATAAACCGTCTTCACCCGCATCCTATAAGCCGTCTTCGCCCGCATCGCCGCCGCGCAAGCGCATATTCGATAACGCGCCACCTCACGAGCCGCATAAGTCGTCGCCGCGCAAGCCGATATTCGAGGACGTGCAGGCTTACAAGCCGCGCAGGATGTTCCTCGTTGAGCCGGGTGCAGCAGGCGCTCAGGGCTCACTAAAGTACGTTAATCAAAATGGGCTTCCGTCAACCCCGGCTTTAACTTCCCGGTCAAATGAGAAGCTTTCGATAAAGAATTTCGACAGTGACCGTAATCCAGCTTCGCTGAAGTATATTGTTAAACCCGCCGAAACCTCCGGTGGAGAGGACGAATACAATTATACGCAATCGGCGAGCGCGCCGATTAAAGTGCAGTTTCAGGCCACACGGAAATCGATCGACCTGAACGGCGACGGTAATCCAGACTATGTTGAAACATCTTTCATGCAGCAGGAAGCGTCAGCGAACATCAACCCGATGGAGCCTGGCGTCTCAAGCAACGCGCAAAGCGTTGTTGTTCCCTCGAGGCAACAAAACATTCTGTTTGCAGACCCGGACCTTCGCTCGTACGAAAACGCCTTGGGCGGAAGCTATGACAGCAGCGTTCCAATGGTTATGGTAGCCGAACCTTACCCCAAGCAATACCAGGCGCCAATGAATGCGCAGGAGACGACCTATCTCATGCAATTTAGCGTCTCAAGCAATGCGCAAAGCTCTGTCGTTTCGGGCGGAAGCTATGACAGCAATGGTTCGCCAGTTATGGTCGCCCGACGTTACCCGCAGCCGTATCAGCCGCCGCAACCGACCTACCCGGTGCAGCAAACCCATGTTCGGCCCGGCCCGGTGACAGTGTCTTAATCAGATGAGTACGGAGCAAAACGGGCAAACCAGGCGGTTCCTTTTTATGGCGAATACTGAGCCGCGCCAGCATCCGGACCAGCGAGAGTTGATCTCGCCGGTCTGTGTGAGGCGGTTGAAGGGGCTCGGTGCAAAACATCGACCCCAAACTTCACAAGGTAGTTGCAGATATTATAGTATATGTTAATATATCTTTTTGTGTACGGACTGGGGCGTCCGTCGCAATAAGCCAGCATCGCGCTAGGCGCACTAATGGGGGCATACTGGTGGCAAGCGAAAAGCAACTTCAGACTTGAGTTCAGTTGGGCTGGCAGCGCGAACGCTCCGGAACTCCACAATCTAACTTTAATTTCTCACCAAGCAGGGGGCCTGCAGGGGCCGTAATAATATGACATCAGAAATTTACGACGAAAACCCAGAAATTTACCGCAACTCAGAAATTTACCACGAAGGCGAGGTACGCCCACCCCCTCGAATCCTTCCGGCCCAATCTTTTTGCAATTCCAAGAGGCGAAACGGAATTGTATAGTCCGCCGCAGCCCCAAATGGCTTACCAGCAGCAAGTGCAGCAACCAGCGACTGGGCGAACCCGGAAGAAAATATTCGACGAGTTAAAGTTCGCTCCCAACCCTTATGTGATGCAACCCGTTGCGAACCGGCAAGTCGTTCCGAGCGCGCAGCAGGCCGCCCCGGCGCGAAGGCCGATTTTTTCTACGACTGTTCAACAGCAGCAAATCAACGGCGCACGTGTCACGACCGCCGCGCAAATCATCGACGCCGATGGTAACGGCAGGCCAGATTTTCAGCGCAAAGTAACGGAGATCATCAAGCCAAACGGAGCGCCGCATTTGCCATCCGACATCGGTCTTGGCAATTTCCAAAGTCCAGAGAGCGTGTGGCTTGGGTCGGGCATGCCTCTGGTCCAGCAGCCAGTGCGCCAAGAGTTCGTAATAAGCGCACCACTGGTGCAAGGGCAAAGTGAACGCTTTACGCAACAGCAAATCAACGGCGCACGTGTCACGACCGCTAAGCAAATCATCGACGCCGATGGTGACGGCAATCCTGACCTCAAGCGTTCGGTAACGGAGATCATCAAGCCAAACGGAGCGACCGAAATTCAGGTCGAGGAACAGTTCAATGCCGCGGCGAACTGGAAGCCGAAACAGTTCGTACGGGCGGATGGCTACAATCAATTGCAAGAGTCGGTGCTATATGACGTCCCCTACACATACTACGACAACACCGGCAATTTATTGAACGGTGTCTACACAGGACACGCGCACACCGGCCAGACCACCGCCGACGACGTAGAAAACTTCATTGCAGCGGCGAGGGAACAAGCTCATAATATACCGGGACAGTATGGATTTCAGGTCAATTACGGGGCGGGCGTGAAAGCAAAGCCCGTCGTGCGGGAAGCTGTATTCCCAAAGTCCGAATTTCTGGACGAGGCTGACATGCAGCAATTTGTTCAGCAGTCTCGAATATTTGTCCAGCCAAACGGCACCTCTCAAATCCTTAAACAGTCGTTCAAGGCTTACCAGCCGTCAGACGCGATTTTGCAGCCCGGCATGAACCTTGATGCTTCCCAAGGTGCGGACAGCTTGAAGTATACGCAGAGCATTCCGCTGGGGCAGCAGCCTCAGCATTTCTCCGGATCCGTGCCCCTACAGTTCGAAGTAAGTGAACCGCTGGATGAAGAGCAATTTAACGCCCCGCAACAGTACCAGCAACCGAATTTGTATGAATTTCATTACACGTACGAGGATGAATTCGGAAACACGATGCTTGGCATGGAGGAAGTGAGCGCAATTGAAGGGCAGGAGTATCTCGCTCAAATCCGCACTTTCGACACTCTACGTGCAAAGTACAATAACGTCCAACCGAACGAGACGATCGGCATGGTTCTCAAGCAGCGAGGCGGCTTTGTTGAGCCGCAGTGGCCGGCTGAGCAATTGCCACAGTTTGGCGGCAGCGCGGACCCGATTTCGCAAATTCAGTTCGGTCCACAGTTGCCGGGACAATCCTGGTATGGCAGCCAGTTCGTGCCTTATATTGAAGGGGAGTATAGCGGCATAGGCAGCTCAGCGTTTGTGCCGGACCCGAATAATGCGGGAAGCGCAGTGTTCAACAACGGACACCAAAGCAGGCTCAATCTTCAACCGCCCATAAATCAGATGCCTCAATTCCCGGGCAGCGGCATGTTCGAGAAACGCGTAGCCGAAAATGGGGAGGTTTTCGCAGTACTCGTTGACAACAACCCTGTCCAAAAGAAAATCGTGTATCAGTCCGATGATCTAAAACAGCCGGTATACACCAAGGCTGGAGAGCTGGTTTACGCTGGTGCAGGCACTCCCCAGCCAACGCAGTTCGGCGGAGCGGGCGACAACCAGTTCGGCGGCCCGTTTGACATACCGTACTGAGCCGCAAAATCACTTGGGGGGCGGCGCAAAAGCCGTCCCCCAACATCGGCGCACCGGGCCGGCACGAATTGCGGCCAACTGCCCCCCACCAACGATACTATCTCCTTGTTCTGATGTTGTTTTCCACCTTGCACAACGCAGCGTGGAAAAGATTCTATGGTTAACGCGAAAAAACATGTTGCAACTAATTTAGAATATGCTCATATATCTTCAAGGGTGAGGCAGGGGCGTTCCACCCGGTCGGCAGGACAGACCGCTGGCTGCATTTGTTCGCGGATGTGAGAATCCGCTTTCTAAGATAGGGGGGTCCCGAGGGGGCCGGATTAAAATGGTTGATAGCATTATTTCGCAAAGTAGCAGCCCGCGCGGCACGCAGCCAAACCACAGAGGTGGCCAGCAGGTTGCGCAGAACGGATTCGATTATTCCGGGTTCGAGATCAATGATAGCTATGCAGAACCGCGTGCGCAGATGCCAACAACTAAAGCGGCGTTGCCGAACATTGCATCGCGCAATAATGTAGTAGAGGTATTTCGTGGGGTCGATCGCTTAGGGAATCCCTCGGTAACTCACATCGAATACAACCCGTTGTTGAACACGCCCGCGAAGGTGTTCAGAGGCCCCCCCGGGCAGCTGAAGTACATAGGCCTCGCAAAAGACGTTGGCTACGACGAGTGGCAACCTCGTGTACCGCCCGTTTACAATAATGTCAGTCCGCAAGAGCGATACGCGCAGTTCAAGAAGAGCTTTGATGAATTTCTTCCCCCTCGGCCGCAGCAAAATAATTGGCAACCGCAAGTCGATCCGCTGGCGCAGAGCCAGGTTTTCAACTACCCGCAGAAGGTCGTAAACACCGGTTCGCAGATTTTTGACGCTGGAAACTGGCAAGAAGAAGTCGATCCGCTGGCGCAGAGCCAGATTTTCAAATATCCGACAAAGGTCGTAAACACCGAGTCGCAGATTTTTGAGGTCGGAGACCAGTCTTCTCAATACCAGCCTTCGTCTTCTTATGTCAAAAAGGTAACGACGACCAAGTGGAAGCCTGTGATTCCCGCGGACACAAGCCCTACGCCGCAGATCATGGCTTCAAGGTACGAGCCACATTACAACACCAACCAGTTGGCTTTGAAAGCGCTCCAGAATGGGGATTACTCAAAGCTGAATCATATTCTGAACAACCCTCAATCAAGCATGCTTGGAACGGCCAACTTCGGAAAGATCAATTCCAGCATCGCTGATCCGAACGGCTCTGTCGTGTATGCTCAGGAAGTGACGCAAAAGCAGGCGGACGGTGATATGTTCAAGACATCACGGAACGTTCGGCAGCTTGCCGACGGGTCGGTTATTGGAACTGAGACGCGGACTTTGGTCGATGTAAATCCAGTACCTAGGCAGTCGACTTACACAAACGGGACGTATCAACAGGGCTATGCCGCGGTCAACGCCGCCCCGCAGACAAACTGGTTTGAGAGGGTTTGGAACAGCATATTCTCGTAAGCCTCTGACTGCCCTGCGCGGCTTATATTTTCGAGCAGGGCCTGTATACTGACGTTACTTTTCAGACGCAGATTTCGCCCCCGGCAGGTAGCATCGCCCATGCTACCTGCCATTTTCTATTTGGGCGATACGCTGATTTGTTGCAGCTATACCAAATTTCAATCTATGATATATGGCATTTTAAATAATATATAATTATATATTTGCGCGTGCAGAATTGCTCTGCCATCTCCGACTTTTCTGAAAGCCGGTGGGACCATATCGATCAACTTTGAAATTTTAATCAGGGGCGAATCTCGGGCGAGATTCGATAATTGGCGATGCACGGAAATGATGCGCCACGGCAGGGGTCGGGTTCGCAGAGATCGAACCAAATCACCCGGCAGCAGGCTCCAACCTTTCAGCCTGTTCCTTTAGAATATCCTGATGACGATGACGCGAACTGGCATCTCGGCATAAGGCATAATCTTGTCGAGACGCGCATTCAACAAAATCCTGTGCAAGCTCCTTTATCACCGGAAGAGCCGGATCAGTTCTTGAGACAAGTGATGACGGGATTTCGGGATATTCCTGTACTTACCTCGCGCCATCTGAAACCCGAACATATGAATGAAATCCCGCTAGATCAAACTGTCATGTTTTCAGATAGTTATATTTTCGAGTCTGGCCCAATCACAGTTCAGAAAGAGCCTGAGCAAATCGAGAAGGTCGAGCGCGTTTCTCAAGTTGAGGTATTCGAGAACAATTCTCTGCAAGTCAGCATCTTGCAAGAACAATTCCCGGTCTTGTCTGAGCGATCTGCATTTCAGCAGCGGTCATTCAGGATTACACCAATAAGGGTGGAGATGGATGCGGATGCAATACGGCAATTCGATGCTTTCTTCGGGGTGGAATTAGCCGTAAGCGAATATGCGGGCATCCCACAGGTCAGCGAAGTAATTGAAGGGTACGACTTTACCAATCCACCTCAAATTCAGAGCGTCCAGAACTCTGTTGTGATTAAGAAAAGCGAGGTTGTAAGTTACCCTGGAGAAGAAGAGCTCCCAAGCAACGCTATGCTTTCCAAGCCTGTCACTACGGTATCCAGCCAGACGTCGAGCAAAACGATTCGGTTTATAAGCGAGAGTTATCTCAAGCCACCTGCACTTTCGCCCAACACACTTTTACAGTGGCAGCAACAGGCACCAGATAATCAGTCACAGTACAGTCAGTCGCAAAGCAGTCAGTTGCAATACAGCCAGTCGCAAAGTAGTCAGTTGCAATACAGCCAGTTGCAAGTTAGTGAGTCACAAAGCAGTCAGTCGCAGCAGTTTTCGCAAGCGGTGACGCGGCCCAATCCATTTGACTATATGGACTAGCGGAGTATTTTAATATTTCCGCGCGGTTCAAATGCCGCGCGGATGATTGCTTTCAAAGTCAATATATCAGTATTCCGATCACATTTTACTATGTCAATTTTTACCTGAGAGTACACAGCAGGAACTCAACTTAGAATTGCTTGAATTAATTGATATAGTTAATTATATAATGAATGAACGCATGAATTAAGCACGCTTTCCACTTGGGAAGGCGCGCTCGCTATGTGCAAGTCAAAATTCAAACACATCAAAAGCAAGTCTTCAAGCGAGACTGAAAGCAAAGTGGGGCTTTATGTATCAGTATAAGAAAGTATTATTAAAGCAAGTGAAGCCTGCGGGCTCTAATGCCGATGATCCTGACTTTGACATCATGCAGCAGTCAGTCGTTGTGGAAAAAACGTCTGTCACCCAACCCACTCAGTTCGTTCAGCAGCCTGCAAACGACACTTCGATTACACAATCGATTACAGAAACGATCGTGATGCCCGGGGGTAGTCAGATCGTGAGAAGTGATTCCCGTATGTTCCAAAGCGGCGGAACCTATAATCTCTCAGAGAGCGTGCAATCGCAGCAGTCGCAGTTCCAGCTTCCCCAGCCCCCGCTCTACCAGTCAGTGTCGGATATTCAAGGTTCGGACCTTGTACAATCAATAATTATCCGGCAGGACACACCTTCTCAGACGGTTGTGCAAAAAAGGCAGGTCTTCGTCGAGATAAAGCCAGACGGCCTATATGACAAAAGCACTGGTCAGCCTTATGTCGGGCCAGATGGAGGCAGATTTGCTTTCCCCCAAGCGAGGCAAGTCATGCAGCATCAGCAACTGCCGGAGCCAGTTAACTCCTTCTACCAGTCCGCTCAGTTCGGGCAATCTTCTGAAGTGCAGCAGGTTTCCAGAACATCAATCACCCAGTCATCGGTCAAGCAGAGCATAGTTGAAGATCAATTCTTCCCAACTGTATACGGCTTGCCGACGCAAGCGCCAGTCGAACTCATGCAGGTGAGAAACGGGAGCGTAGAAGTTCGCGAGATCACCATGCAAGGTCCAACCGGCGGCGCAATTTACTACGCGCAAACCGGCACCCCTGTCCTGGACAGGTATAACAAGCCTGCCGTGCTGACAGACGATGACATGTTCATGTTCACCTATGACAGAAAAAACCCCGCCCACGTCCAGCGGCGCCTTGAAATCTTGCGCAGGCAGGATGCGCGGGAAAAGCTTGAGCAGAGCCAGCAATTCGTTCAGAAGTCGGTCACGCAGCAACAGTACAAGCAGACTGATGGAGCCAGCGGCGACTCGCTGTTCTCCTACTCGCTTCTTGAGAGCAAAAAATTTGAACAACCAGGCGGGCAGCAAAAGCTTGTGCAAACCCAGCAGGTGACGCAAATTTCCCAGATACAAACGCAGGTTCCACAACCCCCTCAGTATGTGAAAGCTCCACAGAAAAGGTTGCCTCCTATCGCATCCGAGCGCAGTTTGGATGAATTTTACGACCAGAAGCCATTGAGCTTTATCAGATCCGGTTCAATTTCCGACCAGTTCAATTCTTAATCAGACATAAGCTCTCCGCGCGGTTGAAATGCCGCGCGGCTATTGTTTCGCGCTTTTATTATAGGTATATATTCCCATGAATGACGGGAAAGATTTAATGCGTCACGGCAGCCATATGCGCCGCTAAACACCGGACGGCAGCAAGTGCCGCCGCCTCCACAGGTCGCGCCGCTGCAAGGCCCGCCACAGGTCGCGCCGGTGCTGTACCCACCTGTGCCCTTGATGGCTCAGCAGATCATGCCCGTGCAGCCGCAATACGGCACCGCCTACAGTGTTCTGGATTCGCGCCCGCTGACAGAGATTGAAGAAGAATTTCCGCAGCCGGTTCCAAACTTCGTCACCGAGTCAGATCTCGACGCGCTGTATCCGTCGCAATCCATTTCCATGCAGATTCTCTCGCTTATGAATGACGGGCAAAGCGATATGAATCAGTTTCTGGCACCGCAACCCACCGTGCCACAAGCGGAATTCCAGCAACCGTATGCGCTAATACCGGATCAGCCGCTGCGCTATACCGTCAACAACGCCCGATCGCATATCGCACCAGAGCTTGCTCCGCAGCGGCAACAGCAGGTTCAGCACCAGCAGGTGCAGCAGGTGCAGGAGACGTTTCAGCAGAATCCTTTCACGCAAACCCATTCAGTGCTTCGAAAGATCGATTATATCTGGAGCGGAACTCATCCCTACACACAGGCCATTCCGGTCTCATGGGCAGATGAAGCGCGAACCGCAGATCTCAATGCTGCCCGCACGCGCACCGGTGGCCGTCAAAAGCCAAAGCCTTCAATTTCGGAACTGATGGCCCGCGAACATCTGAAGCCTCACGAACTAGCTCGTCTGGAGAAGGCGCATCTGAAAGAATATGCGGACTGGCTTCGCGGCAGCTTCGAAACCAAGGAGCAAAGAAGGCTTGCCAAGAATCTGAACGATATCTATCTGCCGCGGCTTTTCTACGATCTGGACCCCAGAAGATTTCCTGCGCCGGGCCAGGCTTTCAATCAGCAATATGGTGCTTGGCGCCGCGAATACGGGGACTATCTGAAGCGTGGTGGGGAACCGCTGGTTGCCAATCTCGGCTATGGCTGGGGAACATTCCTCTAGGCGGTCTCGGGCAGCACGCAGCCATCTGTCACATTTTATCGGCTACAAATTCGCGCGAATGTTGGTCGTTTCAGGACGGAAGTAATGCGTGACAAATACAAGCCGACGATGACACCGCAGGAAGCGCGGCGCGACCATGTTCAGATGCTGCGCTTCATGCTTTTCCATGCGGGCATTGGCAGCGTGATAGGCATGGTTACGGCGAGCGCCATTATACTGATGGACATTGGCGGGTTCGGAACGCGCATTGAAAATGCCGCGAACCCGCTGATTCCTATCCTGCTGGTCGTTGTTCCCTTCGCGTCGATTTTTGGCGGGGCGGCTGCGGCTTCCGCTATTCTTCTTTTGCCGTATGAGCGCCGTTTCAAATCTCCACAACCGCCGCTCGAGCCGGACCTGTAGCGATCGATTTCATCCTCCGCTTCATGCGTCGCATGCTTGAATAAAAAAAATCCGCAAAACGCAAAAAAATATATTGCCTTATAAAATAGCACCTGCTAATATACCAATACAGTGCAGATCGGGGGCGAGATGCACGGCAAAGGCGAAAATAGTCGCTTTTGTAACTTGGTACAGGTTTTGGGGGTTCCTATGATACAGATCGCACTTTCTGCTTTCAGTACCCGGCTTTGAGGCGCTCGCCGCAAGCCTGAAACTTCCAGAACAAATTTAATTTTAACGTATTGCGATGGCGCGCGATCGGGCACCCGCGCCTCGAGCTAATATTGATAAACAATTCGTGCCTATGGAGATGAAAAATGACCAAGCAAGATCAGGGTTTTGAAATGCAGCGCATGTTCGAAGTGTCAAAGGCACGCGCCTGGAACCAAAGAAGTATGTTTCTGGATTTGCTGCAAGGGCAGACTAGCAACAATATGGGCGGCGATGACCTGCGGAACATTCGTCTGAGGGTTAACACCAGCTACGAAGACTTCAATCCTGGCTTTTCGGCAAATGCTGGCATTCAAAACGTAGTTGCGCTCGAAAATGCGCCGGCACCCCAACCAATTGCGGAGCAGGCGTCAAGCGCGGCTGATTTTGGATTTTCCACGCGTCCATTCGGAGGTTTCGCTTCGGAGAAGGGTATTTTCTTCAACTTCTGATCCTGCCTTACGCAGCATTAGTTCAAGAGTCTTCCCGGCAACCTTGCCGGGAAGATTTTTTCGTATGAGCAGCGGCCTCACACCGCGCTCTTTTGCACTGAAAAATCCGCAAAAGGCACAAAATATATATTGCCTTATAAAACAGTGCTTGCTAATATACCAACACAGTGCAGATCGGGGGCGAGATGCACGGCAAAGGCGAAAATGGTCGCCTTTATAACTTGGTACAGGTTTTGGGGGCTCCTATGACACCTAACTCGCACATTGCGTTCAGGGCACTGCTTAAGGGCTGAACGCCGCGCCCTTTGTGGCAATTCGAGCCATCCAGAATTCGTGATTTTTGCGCAAGCAAGGTTTTCAGGCGTGCCATCCATGCACCCACGCCTCAGGACAATGTTTTAATTTCGTGCCTATGGGGAAATTGAAATGTCTAAGAGTTTGAGAGATTTGATACTGGAGCACAACAGAGCTTCGAATTTTGGCCCGGCTCCTGCGGAACCTGATACGCAGAGTGCAGATATTGCAAAGGCCGTCTCGGATGCGGTTGCCGAGGTCAAGGCCCGGCAGGAAGCGGCAGCACCGGAAAAACTGTTCCAAATAGAAGGCGCGCCTTCCGGCACAACCTTCATAGAAAGCGCGCCCTCCGGCACAACCTTCACCTCGAAAATCGGTGCGCTCACCCAAAGCATTACGACATCTCTGAATCCGTCGGTTGCGGAAGTGCAGGCTGCGGTTGAAGCAAACACGCTGACCGGTGACGAAAAGGCAGAGTTGGTGGACATGGTTCATTATGCAGCGGTCCAAGCTGATGCCCAGCTGGCAACGGCGCGCGCCTCTCAAAGCGAGCTGGCGAGCCAGGCAATCACCCACACAGGGGCTTTCGCTCCCGATCCCGACAAGATGACCCTGCAGCAAAATGCCGAGAAGATCGCGTCTGCTGACGAGTATGTGGAAACGGTAAAGACGGATGCTGCGTCTGTTGAGGCCGCGGTTCGGGCCAACACTCAGAGCGCTTCACAGGAGACTGAGTTGCAAAGTGCCGCTCAAACTGCTGTTGAGCAGCCTCAATCTCAGAATGTGGAGTTTGCAGAGCCTCAACCTCAACCTCTGACCCAGCCAGAGGTCCAGGCCGCGCCACAAGAAGTGCCAGCGTCCGTGCAGGAAGATCCGAATCTCAAACCCGCGGCCAAGATCGGAACTGAAGTTGAGGCGCGCGTCGAAGCGGAAGCGCAGCGCGTTGAACAGGCAAGACCCGTCGCCGAAGCGGTAACGCAGGCCCAGGCCAAGCAGGGGGAAATCGTTTCGACCTTCAACCAGGCTACGGAGTTTGGCTCAGGTCCGGTAGTTCCGGCAAATGCCAATATTCTGGAAATGATTGAAAAATCAATCCAGGAGCGCTCTACAAAATCAAAGTCGATCGCGCAGCAGATCTCCGAGCATCTGAATGCAAGCAAGTCCAAAGTTCATTGGGAAAACGCGTTGAACCTTTCGAACGGCCCATCCTATTCGGGTTCGCCGCTTCCGCAAAACGGCGCACCGCTCGATTTTTCAGGAACCGCGTCGAAAGGCAAACCAGATTTGGCAAGCGTGACAGGTCAATATAAATATTTGGACTCAGCTAACAGCTCTTCCACGAATGATGGTGCGTTGAACATCGACATCTGATCCATTCCAAAGCATTACCAAACATAAAAATCTCTCCGGCGGCCAGCCGGGGAGATTTTTTTTTGCGTAAAGAGAAGCTGCTTTCAATAGGCCGCCAGTGGATATGCAATATTTTTCATATAATTTGATAATATATGTTGCTATATAGCGCGATTCCTTATAATATAGTTACTGTACACATCAGACGATTAACGCACTTTGAGGAGATGAACGTTTCGCGCATAGACCACGGTTACTATATTTCGTTTCCGTCCTTAGGTTAATTATCCGATTGGGATTGGAGCGATGATCAACATATGAAGTTCTCAAACTTTGCGTGCAGGTTTGCAAATAGGCACCCGCGCCTAAGATGAGTATTCTATTCAAGAGTTCGAGGAGAAAATAGAAATGTCAAGTAAAGATTATAGCTTTCAGACTCTGATTGAAAAGATCCGTGCGGCCCAGGCAGAGGTCGGAGCTTCCAAGCAGCCAGCGTTCGATCCCGAGATTTCGGAACCGACACTTTATGATGGACCGCAGGATCCATTTGCGAAAGGCCCAAACTTTCAGCCGACGCATCAATTTGGCGGGCGGGCGCAGAGCGAGTTCCTGGAAAAGATCAAGTCGTCAGTTGATAGGGCGACTGAGTCCGGATCAAGCAGAGTAAAGACCATAGCGCAGCAGGTTGCTGATCATGCGCAAGCAAATCAACACAGTGCTGATTTCGCCAATTCTCTGAACGTTTCAAAGGGCCCGGCATATTGCGGTTCTCCGTTTCCTCAGAAGGATGTATCGTTCGATTTTTCCGGCACCGGATCGAAAGGCAAACCCGATATGGGAAGCGTGATCGATCAATATAGATATATGAACGCAGCTAACGGCTCTTCCGCGAATGACGGTTCGCTGGGCCTCTACCTCTGATCATGCTGTAAGGCATCGTTAGTTCAAAAGTCTCCCCGGCAACCTTGTCGGGGAGACTTTTTGTATGAACAGCGGCCGCATACCGCGCTCGTCGGCGCTTAAAAATCCCTGCAGAAGGCAAAATATATATTGCCTTATATTATATTACTGCTAATATACCAAACAGTGCAGATCAGGGGCGAGATGCACGGCAAAGGCGAAAATAGTCGCTTTTGTAACTTGGTACAGGTTTTGGGGGTTCCTATGATACAGATCGCACTTTCTGCTTTCAGTACCCGGCTTTGATGCGCTCGCCGCAAGCCTGAAACTTCCAGAACAAGTTTAATTTTAACGTATTGCGATGGCGCGCGATCGGGCACCCGCGTCTCGAGCTAATATTGATAAACAATTCGTGCCTATGGAGATGAAAAATGACCAAGCAAGATCAGGGTTTTGAAATGCAGCGCATGTACGAAGCGTCAAAGCTGCGCGCCTGGAACGAAAGAAGTATGTTTCTGGATCTGCTGCAAGGGCAGACTAGCAACAATATGGGCGGCAATGACCTGCGGAACATTCGTCTGAGGGTCAACACCAGCTACGAAAACTTCAATCCTGGCTTTTCGGCAAATGCTGGCATTCAAAACGTAGTTGCGCTCGAAAATGCGCCGGCACCCCAACCAATTGCGGAGCAGGCGTCAAGCGCGGCTGATTTTGGATTTTCCACGCGTCCATTCGGAGGTTTCGCTTCGGAGAAGGGTATTTTCTTCAACTTCTGATCCTGCCTTACGCAGCATTAGTTCAAAAGTCTTCCCGGCAACCCTGCCGGGAAGATCAGGTGCAATTGGGGTGCGCCTGACAAAAATCAGCGCGGGGGCAAAGCTTAAATGTCTATTCTCAACAATGGTGGCGTGTCGCAGCGGTTTTATTCCGCCCCGCGTCATCGAGCACAGGCTGGCACCACTGGCGTCTTAACAGCTTCCTGAAACATCTGGCAAAAGGTGCAGGACCCTGTTCCGTTGAGCGCCCAGGCTCACGCGGGTTCAGTGACTCTGCATTCATGCGCCGTTGCTGCCAATCCATGACCAGCCAAAGGTAAGCTACCGCCATCCCCAATTGACAGCCGCGGCCCTGACCTTGGCAACCGTTCCTGTTCAAGCAGACGATCCACCCGGACCAAGCGCAATTCCGCGTCGATTGGCGTCTGCGCGACACCACCCACAAGCTCCGCCGCCGCCTGACTGCAGGCGTTTCTGGCAACCGAATAATACCGACTCAACACACAGAGGACGCCCGTCCTCACTACCACCAAAAGGAAAGACGTACGATGCCACCTCGCAACTTGTATCTGGGATCTACCGATCCTCAATTTACCGTACTGCTTGGACACATGATGATGAACCCTGAAAGTGAAACTGTCCCTTTTCAGGGGCTGCAGGGCGGAGAGCAAGATGTTATATGGAGAAGGAGTGAAATGCTGGCCAATACTATGGAAAATATTGAAATACGCCAGCGCCAGAGAATGCCTGCCGACCATGCGCCCTGGAATTGGGCATCTCCCGATCCATATGGTCGTCAAGTCCGGGCCCAGCAGCAGCCCCGGCCCGAATATGAATCATCCTATCATAGCAGCCATAGCAGCAGCCAGCTTGAGCTGCGGCCCGAAAGCGAAAGCGTGCAGAACTCTTCGATGCAAAGTTCTGTTCAGGTGATCAGCCCGGTTCAGCGCCCGCCAGTGGCGCCACAAACGCCGCAAGAATGGAAAGCAAATTTCCTCTCCCAGATCGTGGCAGCGCGAAATAGCGAAGCGCAACAGGAGCTCTTCACCTATCAGGAAGAGCAATTTGTGCAGCCAAACCAACAAATCCGGAGCGAACAGGTAGCACCCCGTTCACGCATCGTCGCAACGCATACAACATTGCCGAACCCTCAGGTTGAGCGCGCGCGCCAACTGACCGAAATGGTCGCAGAATTTCCGAAGCTACGTTCCAGATACCGGTTTACGAAAAGGATGAATGAATACAACACTGCGCAACGGACGCAGAATACAGGTGCCCAGCAACAGCAAGTCCAGCAACCGTGGCAAAATGAAGGACCTGGCCAGCAACAATTCGCGCCGCAGAATTTAGCTCCCCGCCTGCCATATACCGTTTTCCACCCTGACCGTCCTCTTTATGCACTTAACCGCGTACCCGCCAATCATAATGAAATTCATAACGAAGCGTCCGATCAATTTGGAAACTTTGCCAACCTCGGCCGTATATTTGGGCCCCAGGGCAACACGCTTCCTCAATTTGCACCTCATCCAATCGAACCCATTGTATTTGAACCTCAACGCAGCGATGATTCCGGGAACGACTTCCCCGGCGAGGCCGACTTGCTGGGTAGCGATGCGCCGGTGTCGCGGCATATGTACTCGCGGATAGTAGAGCGGAGTATGCACCCGCAGCCGCTAGAGCCGTATGTGTACCCGCAGCCGCAGCCGCTAGAGCCGTCTGTGTCCCCGTGGATGGTAGTGCCGTATGTGTCCCCGCAGCCGGTAGCGCAGTATGTATCCCCGCGGACGGTAGAGCGGGATAGGCTCTCGGGGATGTTAGAAAAGCCGCAGGACCGCCTGTCCGTTGAGCGCGTCCGCCCTGCTCAGCAATTCGACCAGAACGGCAGCCGCCACTCAAGCTTGGGGGGTTACCGCGCGGAGCTGGAAGACAGCATAACTAACTTTACCTATCGCCCGGAGCCCGGTGACCGTGATCTTCACCAATCCATGAACAACTCCGGCATCCTCAATGCAGACGGCCCGCAAATGAATCCGGGAAATGAGGCAGTCCTGCTAAAGAGGGAGAACCAGTCGCCGCTGGATGTGCGCACCGGACGTTCAGTGACGCAACAGAGCCAGTCAAGCTATTACCAGTACGGCAGAACCAACGGCCGGCAACTTGTCCCTGGCCCGCAGGCGCCCGTCCAGCCGCCAGTAATCCAAGTGCAGCAGCAGGCGTTTCTGCTCAAGCGGGAGAAACAGTCGGCGCTGGATACGCGAACAGGACTTCCGGTGCCGACGGTACTTCCCGTGCCGATGGAGTATGCGCCTGAGGGATCTTCTTCCAATAGCAGCTTTCACAGCCATCACTCCTACATTTAACGACTTTAGCGGCGCAAGCCATGCAAGTGTCCGCCTGCCAGCCAGGCGGACACTTTGCTGTTAGACCGAAACCTCAATGCTGCGCTGGCGCGCGAGAGCGATACCGGCTGAATGGATATTGAATAGCAGTTCAAGCAGCAATCTGAGCGATTCGTTCGGTGCGTTGTAATATGCGTGGGCGGCCCAACATCCATTAATAATTGTTCTGCAAAACCGGCGCGGCAACACGCGAGAAATAAAAATGGAAGAAGAAGACCCAAATTACTTACGCGTACCGCAAGCGACCGACCCAGACCAAGGTTTTCAAGGTGCACAGCGTGACGCGCAATGGATGGCAAACCATGGAAACCACGCACAGCAACAGGCAAGCCAGCCCCTTACTCGCCAGCAACGGCTTGATCTTTATCCCATACTTGGCGACCGGGCTCCAGATTTCTTACCGCTCCTCAAGCAGCCTGCCATCGCCAATCATTCTGAGCGAAAGCATCGTAGACGCGCCGAACGCGCCGATTAACTGGAAAACCAACTTTCTTGCCCAACTCGCCACAGTGCGTAACGGGAATCCGCAAGGACCGACCATTATAGTTGAAGAGCAGATTGTGATGAGAGCCCTGCCTTCACAGAGCCAGTCTTCCTTGCAAGAGGTATTCCGTTCTCGCTCGATCGCAACGCATGACTCTGTAGCCGACGCTTCACGGCCGTCCTCAAGTCAATTCGCTGCCATGACGGGCGAAATGCAATTCCGGTCTGGCAATCCATACCGGTACACCTATGCGATGGAAGCCTTTAATCGCCAACAAGCACATAATTTGCAGGTGCTACAGAGTTTCAGCAGTTCTCCTAATTTTCCGTCGCAGTTTCCGGAAATTGCCCCCGATTCTTTGCCAGATACTGCCCCCCAATACTTTGAACCGCAGCAAATGTTCGCCTCTGGCATTGTAGGAGAGTCCCGGCAGCCACGGCTGCCAGACACTTATCTGGACGGGCTTTATTCTGAAGAGGATCATGTGCTGTCGGACAGCGGATATTATGAGACAGATTTCAGCGCATTACAGCAAACGCCGATGCAGAGCGTGACGCCAGCAAGCAACCAACCTCTTGTTTCGCAGCCCCAGGCGTATTTGCTAAAACGTGAAAATGCGGATGCTATTGATACCCGGACCGGTCAGATTGTGCCCGGTACACAGGTTCAACGCATCCGCCAAGGGTGGGATGCGCACAGCATTTCAAGCAGCTCGAACAACCAGTTTGTTACCCGGGACCCGCGACTCGACTATTCCGGGTCCGACGATTTTCCGTTCTGATGAACAACAACGAAGGCCGGAGTTTCGCCCCGGCCTTCGCGCCTTCAATGCGCCATCCAGCCACCATCAATCGACATCATTGATCCGGTGATTGATGCGGCTTCATTGCGGCACAGGAACACCGCAAGCGCGGCAACCTCTTCAATTGTCACAAACTTCTTGGTGGGCTGCGCTTGCAACATCACATCTGAAATGACCTGTTCGCGGGTCATGTTCCGCGCCGCCATGGTGTCGGGAATCTGGCGCTCGACAAGCGGCGTCCACACATAGCCGGGGCAGATGCAGTTGACCGTTATGCCCGCCGTCGCCGTTTCCAGCGCCACGGTTTTGGTCATTCCCGCTATGCCGTGCTTGGCTGCGACATAGGCCGATTTATATGGAGAGGCGGTCAGCGCATGAGCAGAACCAATGTTGACGATGCGCCCCCAGCCCCGCGCCTTCATAGAGGGCAGGGCGGCCTTGGTCGAATGGAACGCGGCAACCAGATTTATCTGAATGATCTGCTGCCATTTGTCGTCGGGGAACTCATCAATTGGCGCGACATGCTGAATGCCTGCATTGTTCACCAGAATATCGCAGCTTCCAAGCTCGTCCACAGCCAGCTTCACCATGCCCGCGATCTCCTCGCCGGAAAGCATGTTGGCGGGCGAGTAGAGGCAGCGAACCGAAAACTCCGTTTCGATCCCGGCGCGCTCCTTCTCGATTGCGGCCACATCGCCCAGCCCGTTGATGACAATGTTCGCGCCCTCTGCGGCCAAAGCGCGGGCAATGCCAAGGCCAATGCCGCTTGTTGAGCCTGTTACCACCGCGACCTTACCGGCGAATGGTTTGCTTGCAGTCATAATGTTTCTCCTTCAATGCGGCATCGGAATGCTTCAATAAGCAAACGGATTCGGTGCTAGGCGGCCATGTGATGATCGAATTGTTCGATAGATTCCAGCTCGCCGGCAAGCTTCTTTTCTTCAACCGCCAGCTCATAGGCTGTCTGGAAATTCATCCAGAATTGGGGGGTTGTCCCGAAGTATCTTGCCAGGCGCAAAGCCGTATCTGGTCTCACGCCATACGCCTCGTTGACAATGCGCTCAATGCGCGTACGCGGCAAATGCAATGATTTCGCCAACGCTCCGGCGCTCATGCCAAGCGGCTTCAGATATTCTTCCCGCAGATACTCTCCGGGGTGAACGGGGCGGGCAAATTTGATCGCCATTGCTATCTCCTAGTGGTAGTCGACAATTTCAACATCTTCCACGCCTGCATCTGACCAGCGAAGGAACCTGTATCTGTAACAGATACAATATTCCTGCAGGCTTGTACTACACATTCAGACTATTGAATTTATGTTTCTTGAATGTTAAGGACTGCCTTTTTGGAGATGCAGATGTACAAGGACTGGAAATCGTTCGCCACTGAACTTTCAGGCGGGCTGAAGGAATTGCGTAGCGGCGCGCCGGATGTCATGCGCGGGTTTTCCGCGATTGCGCAAGCAGCGTTGAAACCCGATGCATTGGACGTCAAGACCAAGGAGTTGATTGCGCTTGCCATCAGCGTTGCCGTGCGCTGCGACGATTGCATTGCCTTCCACGCGAAGGCCGCTTTCACCAATGGTGCGAGCCGCGCTGAGCTTTTGGAAACGCTCGGCATGGCGGTTTACATGGGCGGCGGTCCCTCCGTCATGTATGCCAATCACGCGCTCGAAGCTTACGACCAGTTTGCCGCTGACTAAGCCAGATTCCGCAGCCGGCGCTGCTTGCGCCGGTTGCGGGCTTGTGGCCCCTATCGGTCCTCAATCTTCGGCAGGAACCATGTCAGCAGGCCGACGAGGGGAAGGAAGGCGCAAAGCTGATACACCGCCTCAATCCCGATCCTGTCAGCGAGACCGCCCAGAATGGCGGCTGCGATTCCGCCAAGTCCGAAATTCAGGCCATAGAACAATCCGCCAATCAGGCCCACGCGATCTGGTGCAAGTTCCATCGCGTAAATGAGAATGGAGGCGAAGGCGCTGGCCATGATGAGGTTTATGGCAATCGTCAGGACACCGGTCCAGAACAGATCCGCAAAGGGCAGCAGCAGCGTCAGCGGCAACGGGCCGAGCACTGAAATCCAGATGATGCGGTAACGCCCGATCTTGTCGCCGACAATGCCGCCAATGAGTGCGCCCGCTGCTGCCGACACAAGAAACACAAACAGCATAAGCTGTGAGGAGGTGATGGAAACGCCAAAACGTTCCATCAGGTAAAAAGTGTAGAAGGAGCGGAAGCTCTCGCCATAGGCATTCTTCGAGAACATCAGGATGGTGAGGATTGTCAGCCCCAGCAGAACGGTCTTTTGCGAATGGCTGTGCCGCCGCGCGAAAGCGCCGGACATGGACGCCTTTGCGGCCTCGATCTGGCGACGGATTTCCGTGTGCTTGCCAGCCGTCCACACCATCAGGATGATTGCCAGGAATGCCAGCGCGGAAAACCATGCAAGTGTCGCTTGGCCGCGCGGCACAATGATAAGCGCTGCCAGCAGCGGCCCCAACGCGCCGCCAGTCTGCCCGCCCACCTGAAACAGCCCCTGCGCCAGTCCCTGCCTGCCACCGGATGCATAGCGCGCCATGCGCGTGGCTTCCGGATGGAAGATCGAGGAGCCAATTCCGATGCAGGCAACCGACGCCAGAATGAACGCGTAAGACGATGCGAAAGCCAGACCTACCAGCCCCGACAGCGTGAACAACATGCCAACCACAGTGGAATAGGGCATGGGCCGCCGGTCCGTGATGTGACCAACCGCAGGCTGGAACAGCGAGCCCGCAATCTGGAAAGTCAGCGTTATCAATCCGATCTGGCCGAAGTCGAGCGCGTAAGCGTCCTTGATGATCGGATAAATGGCTGGAATGAGCGACTGAATGAGATCGTTCAGAAGATGGGTGACGCTGAGAACCAGCAAAACCGCCATATGGGTTTTGGGATTGGTCAAGGCAGATGCAGGAGCGTTCATTTTTGTTTCATGCGATTTAATTAAGCCACGCGCAAGAGCGCGAAGCCTTCGCACAAATTCAATACGCCACAAGCCGGTTAATCAATCCGCCAGGGCTATACTGCGATTGCCGCGTCCTGCCAGTTGTCGCCCTTGTATGTCAGCACAATATCGGCATTTCCTTCGTCGCGCCGGGCAAGCTCGCCCAGTCTTTCAACAATCCCCGTCAATACTTTCTCGCGTTCTCCTGAAGGAAGCAGCGAAAGAAGGTAAACCAGCCGTAGCGACAAGACGGCAGGGCCGCCCGGCTCAGTCTGCCCCTTTTCCCAACGCGCCACACTTTGATCGGTTACGCCTAGAATGCTTGCCAGTTCGGACTGGGACATATCGAGTTCCCGACGCAGAAAGCGCATCTCCTTACCAGTTGGCGACTTGCGCTCCATCACAATGTGCAACCCGATTGCCTTGTGCAAACCATCCATATCGGCAATCGTCAGATATTCCTCGCCATCTATTTCCTCAATGGTGAAACCGCCTTGCAGATAGATGTTGTCCAGCCCGCACTCAGTGTAGTGCAAAACCTCCCCGCAAGGTTCTTCCCCGTGCATGAAGAACTGCTTGATACTGGTCATCTCACGTCTTCCCATTCCACTGTCTTGACGAGCAGGCGATCATTCCGAAACAAAAGCACGACAACCCCGACATCCCGTCGCCCCTTGGCATTGCGAACAATCTTCGCCTTCCACTCACCCTGCGACTTACCAGCAACGACTTCGCCTTTAAGATAGCCTTCACGGATCACCGTCACGGCCATTCGAATTGAAATGTCGCGTTCCTCCATGCGCTCACGCGCGTGTCTGGACCAGCTTATGAAGCTGGTGTCCTGCGCCAGAAATCTGACCCTTGCGAGAAACTCTTTAGGATTGGGCGGCCCGGCAACTGGCGGTTCGGCATTATCATCACTCATGTACCTATCATTATGATAGGCATTTTGTCGAGGTCAATCCATCCGCATAATAATATTCAGCTATTGCTAAAATATCTTTCCGGTGTACTGCGGTGAAAGGTTCAGCGCGCTGGAAGGCAGTCATATGCAGGCATGGGGGAAGCGTTCCGGCGACGGCAGTTCGCACCATCTGGCGCACCATTGCGCGGATGTGGCTGCGGTGTTTCAGGTGCTTCTGGCGCAGCCGGTTATTCGCCGCCGCGCCGAGGCCGCACTTGGCCATTCGTTGAGCGATGACGATGTGGAATGCCTTGTCGCGCTGGCGTTCATGCACGATCTCGGCAAGCTGGCACCGCCCTTTCAGGCCAAAGGCTGGCCCGCCGGCCATGGCCTGATGACGATGGGCCATTTGAAGTGCGGCTGGCTGCGAACCTACCTGCCGCCAACGCCTGAAGCTTTTGCTTTTCTTGGCCGTTCGCCGCAATGGAAAACATGGCTTGCCGCGATATTCGCGCATCACGGACGACCATCAGACGAACCGCAACGAGGGGAAGCGGCAGGCGCTTTTCGCCCGCATCCGCTCTATGACTGGAAGGCTGAGGAAGCGGTTTTCGCACAGGCCATGCTGGATTGGTTTCCACGCATTCGCACGGCAAGGCCGCCGCAAGCCAGCAACCGTTTCGTGCATTTTTTCTGCGGCCTTCTTAATCTGGCAGACTGGATCGGCTCCGATGCACGGGCTTTCCCGTTTGAGGCCGCGTTCCGCGCTGATTATTGGCAAACAGCCTTGCAGCGTGCTCTGGCGCATGTGCGCGCAATCGGGCTGGAAGGCAACACGCTGCGTCTCAGCAGCGCGCCTGACTGGTCGCTGATAAGCGCGCACCCAAGTCCGCGGCCCGCGCAAACCGCCGTTGGAAGTTTGCCGCTCGATGCCCGGCTTGTGCTGCTGGAATCCGAAACGGGTTCGGGCAAGACGGAAGCGGCGCTGTGGCGCTTCGTCATGCTTCTGGACGCAGGCGAGGTGGATGCGCTTTACTTCGCCGTGCCAACTCGGGCCGCAGCCCGGCAGCTTCACAGGCGCGTGCAAGCCGCGCTTTCCCGCATGTTCGACAACCCGCCGGAAGCGGTTCTGGCAATTGCCGGTCAGGCCGTCGCGGGCGAGGCTACCGGCTATCGGCTGCCGGATTACTCCACCCTCTGGGATGATGGCGGGGATAGCCCGGCGCGCTGGGCCGCCGAGCACTCCGCGCGCTACCTTGCCGCGCAAATCGCCATCGGCACGGTGGATCAGGTCGCGCTTGGCGGGCTTCAGGTAAAGTACGCGCATTTGCGCGGCGTCGCGCTTTCGCGCACATTTCTTGTGCTCGACGAGGTACACGCCTCGGATGAATATATGACGCAGGTGCAGTCGCGGCTTGTGCGCCAGCATATCCAGCTTGGCGGCCACGCACTTCTGATGTCGGCAACGCTTGGCAGCGCGGGCCGCTGCGCGTGGTTTGGCGGCGCACCCGGCGATCTGCCGCAGGAAAAAACGCAGCCCTATCCCGCCGTGTGGACGCCGAAGGGCCTGACGCCTCTAGAACCGGAGCAAGCGTCAAACAAATCCGTTCGGGTTGAGGCGCATAGCGGCTGGTCGGGCAATGACGCAGCAGCTCTGGCGATTGCGGCCGCGCGGGCAGGGGCGCGGGTTCTTGTTATTCGCAACACCGTGGCGCGCGCACAGGAAACCTTTGCCGCCTGCCGCGATATTGCGCCTGAACTGCTGCTGCACGTCAACGGCCAGCCGACCTTGCACCACAGCCGCTTTGCCGCACAGGACCGCGCCTTGCTGGATGCAGCGGTTGAAGAAGCGCTCGGCCCCGCAGGCCCCATGCAGGGCAGGGTGATTATTGGCACGCAAACACTGGAACAATCGCTCGACATTGATGCCGATTTGCTGATCACCGACCTGTGCCCGATGGATGTTCTGCTGCAACGCATCGGGCGTCTCCACCGCCATGCGCAGCGCGCACGGCCAGCGGGGTTTGAGCGGGCAAAGGCCGTGGTGCTATGCCCACAAGACGGGCTGGGCCCGCTGGCCCGAAGGGGTGAAAACGGCGTTGGAGCGAATCCGGACAAGCCGGAATTCTCTGCGGTCTATCTCAACCTTGCAGGCATTGCTGCAACGCTGGAGCAAATCGAGACGCATGGCCTGTGGCACATACTGGAAATGAACCGGCTTCTGGTTGAGGCGGCTACACATGCGCAAACGCTTGAACAGATCGCAAATGCACGCGGCTGGGAAAAATATCACCAGCGCATGACCGGCAAGGCGCTTGCGGAGAAAATCTTTGCCGATCACAGAATTCTGGATCGTGACGCGCAGCTTGTTCGCTTCCTCAGCGATGAGAGAATCCAGACCCGGCTTGGCGGCGAAGGCCTGGTGCTGACCCTGCCACCGGGAACACTCGGCCCGTTCGGCACGCCAATCACCACCATCGCATTGCCCGCGCACTGGTCAATCAACCTGCCCGACAATGCACCGGTCACCGTTTCCGAAACGCTGGTGATCACCGTCGATAACCGAGCCTTCCGCTACAGCGTCGCGGGGCTTGCACAGGATGGGAAATGACTCGTGCAATATCATTGAGCGAGGCGCAGATTGGAGAAGATCGCTATGAACGTGTATGAGCCAAAACGCCCCATCGAGCGCTGCCCATCCCACCCCGGCGCGTTGCTCGAAGATATAATTCAGGCAACCGGAAAGACGAAGGTGGAAATTGCTGCCCTGTTGGGAATTTCTCGCCAGCAGCTTTACGACATCATGCGTGAACGAAAGCCCGTCTCGCCATCCATCGCGGCGCGGCTCGGCAAGATGTTCGGTGACGGGGCAGCGATCTGGCTGAGAATGCAGGCGGCTTATGATGCCTGGCACGCCGAGCGCGAGGTTGATGTAAGCAATATTCCGACACTCAGAGCGGTGTAGAAAAGCGCATCGCCACAGCCGATCGGCAAACCTTCCGGTACAGCGTCGCGGGGCTTGCACAGGATGGTTGACAGAGATTTCCACAGCCAACCTTAGATTTATAAATATATCACTAATGTCTATTGCGATGAGTGGGTGAATCACCAATCTGGGCGAGCGCTAATGGCGCATTGATCAACCCAGTCAGAGAACATCCAATTGCGAACAGGTTCATCCACCGGCGCACCTGCTGCGGGGCAGGGGGAATTGCCAAAGATGCAGTATAATCTGCTGTCCGAACCGCTGATCCGGGCGGGACGGGAAAGCTACAGCCTTCCGGCGCTTCTAGCGGCGATGGCGCGCGGCGAGCACATCAGCCTGAACGCGATGCGGCCACACCAAAGGCCCGCGCTGCATATGTTTCTCGTCCAGTTGGGCACATTGGCGATGCTGGCCGCGGACCTGCGGAATTTCCCGGAATCGGCGGTGGCGTGGCGCGCGGCCTTGCGCTGCCTCACGCCGCAATTTCCCGATGATGAGCCGTGGCATCTGGTCGTTGAGGACAGAACCCGTCCGGCCTTCATGCAACCTGCTGATCCCGGCGGACTGAAATGGTCTGACCTGTCGACGCCCGACGAAATGGACATGCTTATCACGGCAAAAAACCATGACATGAAAGCCGAGATTGCGGTGAACGCCGTGCCACAAGACTGGCTGTTTGCGCTTGTCAGCCTGCAAACGATGGAGGGCTATGGCGGCAGGGATAATCATGGCGTGGTGCGCATGAATGGCGGCTCGTCGTCACGCCCTGTGCTGTCTCTAGCGCCCGCACGCGAGGGCTCGGCGGAAGTGGATTTCAGCGCGTGGTGGGCGCGCGACACAATGCGCCTGCTTGAAAAGCGCCATGCGGACGGCCAAGGCGCAGTGAATGGCATTGGCCTTGTGTGGCTGGAACCCTGGCCGGATGGCAAGTCGCTCAACTTTGACGGTCTGGACCTGATGTTCATCGAGGTGTGCCGTCGCATCCGGCTCAAGGCACCGAACGGAATAATCCGTGCCGAACGCAGCACCTCGAAGGCCCCGCGCATTGCGGCAAAGGATTTGAAGGGTGTCGTCAAGGATCCGTGGGCACCGGTGAATGTCGAGGAAGGCAAGGCGCTGACACTGGGCGGGCGCGACTGGAGCTACAGGCTTCTGCTCGACCTGTTGTTTCGCGGCAAGGGGTGGGCGCGGCCATTCCTGCTGGAGCCT
The DNA here is from genome assembly GCA_019635795.1 of Rhizobiaceae bacterium. Lineage (GTDB taxonomy): Bacteria > Pseudomonadota > Alphaproteobacteria > Rhizobiales > Rhizobiaceae > Mesorhizobium_G. Next base: position 6,313 of record JAHBYV010000015.1, on the reverse strand, counting down.
TCCAGCGAGGAGAAAGACCGTCCCATGCTGATCATTGCCGAGGCGATTTCGCGCGGCAATGCAAAGACTGAAGGCTTTCAGTCGCGTGTCATTCCGGTGCCGCACGCCATTATCGCCGAAATGTTCGGGGAGCACGCGGTTGCGGTTGCTGACACTGTGGTGAAGGACATTGAGAGCGTCAGCCTTGTGCTGCGAAACGCGCTGGCGCTGCTGGCTGCGCGCGGGATCGACAAGGACGGCGAAGGAAATTTCGTCAAGCCCGACAAGTCCAGTTATTCACGGGCCATGCCCGCACAGCGCGCCTTCGAGAAGCTAGCGGATCGGCTGTTCTTTGACGAGCTGTGGAAGCGCGTTACCGGCCGAACTGACGCCGAATTGGGCGCAATGCGCTTCGGCTTCCTTGGGGAGCTGGAAAAGATCGCGCGCAGCGAATTCGACAAGGCCAGCCAGTGCATTCCCTGTCCAAGCCTGATGCGCCCGCGCGCGCAGGCAAAGGCGCAAAAATCGCTCGATACAGGGCTGGCAACGCTGCTCAGAAAATTCAGGCCAACCGAGGAAGCCAATGGGTGAAAAGCAACATAATCTGGCCGGTCTGGCCATGCAGATCGCCGCGGAGATCGGCAGTGCGGGAACCGGCGAAAAGGCCGAGACCCGGCGCATGGGGCAGGAGGGTTCGCGCCTTTACTGGCGGCTGATCGCCAGACTGCAAATCGAGCAGAAGCACGAGGAAAAATGGCTGTGGTTCATGCGCATGATTGCGCTGCTGACGCCTGCCAGCCAGGATGGCAGCATCCATAAGCCGGGCCGTCCGCTCGGGGCTGTGCTGGCCGATGGCGGCGAGCCACAAAAGCCGCTCAAGCCCAACGAGCTGTTCGTTTCCGAAACGCGCCTTGCCCGGCTGCTGGCCACCCGCGGCTCACAGCGGCTTGAAGCGCTGGAGCGCACCATTCGCATGATTGCCCGCAAGCGGCCAGAGCTCGATGTGGCGACGCTGGCACAGGCAGTTTTCCGCCAGAACGATCGAACGCTGCGCGATTATTTCGACCGGCTAGACAAGAACAAATCCAAGGACCAGACCAATGACTGAACCGCGTTTTCTTCAGATTCATTTTCTCGCGCCCTATGTGGCCTCGCTGCTGAACCGCGACGACGCGGGTCTGGCAAAGCGCCTGCCATTTGGCCAGCACATGCGCACGCGCATCAGCTCGCAATGCCTCAAATATCATTGGCGCAAGGTGGAAGATCGCCACGCGCTCAAGCACATTGAAGGTTTTCAGGACAGCTTCCGCTCGCGCGAAACGGTTGGCCAGCGGGTGATGGCCGGAATGGTGGCAGAACCGGAAGTTCTGGAAGCGGTTACCGACGCAATTCTGACGGCCGTTTATGGCGAGAAGGGCACGGAAAAGAAGAGCCGCCAGACCCTGCTGCTGGGCGATGTCGAGGTTGCCTATCTGCGCAAGGAGGCTTCGCGGCTGATCGGCGAAGCCGGCGATGATGTCAAAAAGGCAAAGCAGGCGGTGACCGAATGGAGCAAGGACGTCAAAGCCAACCTAAAGGCGATGCGCGACAATGCAGCGTTGCCCGGTGGTCTGGTCGGCGCCCTGTTTGGCCGCATGGTGACATCTGACCCGACCGCAAACATTGATGCGCCGGTGCATGTTGCCCATGCCTTCACCGTTCACGCCGAAGAGGCGGAAGCGGATTACTTCATCGCCGCCGACGATCTGGCGCGTGATGAGGACACCGGCGCGGACACCATTCAGGAAACCGAACTGACCAGCGGCCTGTTCTATGGTTATGTCGTTGTGGACGTTCCGGGCCTGATGGCCAATGTCGGGCAGGATGCGCGGCTGGCGGGCGAGGTGCTGCACAATCTGCTGTACCTCATTGCCGAAACCTCGCCGGGTGCAAAGCTTGGCTCGACCGCGCCTTATTCGCGCGCTTCCTTCATGATGGTGGAGGCGGGCGACCGTCAGCCCCGCTCGCTGGCAGAAGCGTTCCGCGTGCCGTCGAAACCTGTGCTAAGCGATGCGGTGGAAAATCTGGCCGGCTATCTGGCCTCGCTGGACGCGCTTTATTCCACCGGCGAAACCCGCCATGTCATGTCTCTGGCCGATATTGACATTGCGGGTGCTGACCGCGGCAATCTGGCAGAGCTTGCCGGGTTTGTGCGTGGACTGCCCGAACATTTCATGAAAGACGCGGCATGACCCATCGTTGGCTGCATCTGCGCCTTTGCGCCCCGCTGCTTTCTTTCGGCGGGGTGGCGATAGACCATATGGGGCCGACGCGTGACTTTCCGTCCGCATCGGCGCTTACCGGCCTGTTTGCCAACGCGCTGGGCCTGCGGCGCGAGGCGGCAGAGGCGCACCAGAACCTGCAAAACAGGCTGATCTACGGCGCGCTGACGGCGCATCAGGGCGCGCTGCTGAACGACATGCAGAACGCCAAGCTGGAAAAGAACGACAAGGGCTGGACCACGCGCGGCTATCCACTGACGCGCGACGGCGGCACCTATGACGCGATGCACCGGCGCAGCCGCGACTATCTCGCCGATCATGATTGCCGTGTCGTGCTGCGGCTGGATGATGGCATCGGGCCGGACCTTGAAACACTGGCCGCCGCGCTGGACCGCCCGGCGCGACCGCTGTTCATAGGGCGCAAGCCCTGCCTTCCGGCCGCCCGCCTGTTTGCCGGCTGGGTGGAGGGAGCAGGGGTGCGCGAGGCGCTTGCCGCGCTGAACATTCCGGGCCGCGCCATCTGGCCTGCAAGCGAAGGCAGGGGCAGCGGCACGGCGACCGATTTCGACATGCCGGACCTGCGCGACTGGCGCACGGGGCTTCACGCAGGCTCGCGGCGCATCACCGGGGGAACGATTGAATGAACCTGCATCTGGTGCAAATGCCGGTGGACATGCGCTGGCTTCACCGCTGGGCGGGCGAGCGCCTTGGGCCGCAGCGCCTGTTCGATGAGGGCGACGCGCTGCATCGCCTGCTGGGCGAGCTGTTCGGCCCCGCCGTTCTTCAGCCATTCCGGCTGATGGTTGCGCCGGGCGAACTCAGCGCAACGCTCTATGCCTATTGCGGGCAGGACCGCGCCGCGCTGGCCGATACGGCCAATGTTGTGGGAACGCCTGCGGCGCTGAAGGCAATCAATCTTGACGGCCTGCAAAGTGTTGAGCGTCCCGCGCATGTGTGGCGCGCGGGCCAGCGCCTTGGCTTCGATCTGCGCATGCGCCCTGTTGTGCGCCTGTCCTCCTGCCTCAGTGGGGAAAACAGTCACGGCAAGGCGGTAGCCATAAAGAAGGGCTCGGAGGTTGACGCGTTTCTGGCGCGGGTTTTGCGCGGCGAAAGCGCAACGCGTGAGGAGGTTTATCTGGACTGGCTCGAAAAGCGGCTCAGCCCGGCGGCCAGTCTGGAGCGGCAGGCAACGCGCCTTGCCGGCTTTTCCCGCCATCGCGGGCGGCGGCATGATGTGGCGGTTGAAGGACCGGACGTTGTGGTTCACGGCACGTTAACCGTTCAGGACCCGGCCGCATTCGCCGCGCTTCTGGCGCGCGGGGTAGGCCGCCACCGCAGCTATGGCTATGGCATGTTGCTGCTGCGCCCGCCGCAACGGCAGGTGCCATGCTGAAAGGCCGGCTCGGACTGGAGAGTGCGAAAGTTCCTCATGCAGATCGGGCCGGCTGCCTTTATCTGGCGCGCGGCGCATTGACTGCGCGAGACGGCACGCTGGCTTTCCTGCAGGGCGAAGCAACGGCTTCTGATGCGCTTGATCCGGGCGATTACGCGATACCGCTGCAAGGCGTTTCGATCATTCTGCTTGGGCCGGGATCGACCGTCAGCCACGATGCCTTGCGGCTTTTGGCGCATGCGCGCACGGCGCTGGCGGCTGTGGGCGAAGACGGTGTACGCATGTACACCGCGCCGCCGCTGATTGCAGACCAGTCTGCGCTTGCCCGCCAGCAGGCGCGGCTATGGGCGGATGAGCGCCAGCGCATAAAGGTTGCCCGTCGCATGTATGCGATGCGGCTTGGCGAGGTTTTGCCCCACCGCGACCTGAACGTTCTGCGCGGCATAGAGGGTGCGCGAATGAAAGCCGCCTACGCGCTGCACGCGCAAAGCATCGGCATTGAGTGGCGCGGGCGGCGCTATGACCGGGCAAACCCGCTGGATGCCGATCTTCCCAATCAGGCGCTCAACCACGCGGCAAGCGCGCTGGAAGCGGCGGCGGCGATTGCCGTTTGCGCCACCGCGACCATTCCGCAACTTGGCTTCATTCACGAAGATTCGGGCCAGAGTTTCGTTCTCGATGTTGCCGATCTTTACCGCGACGCGGTGACAATTCCTTGCGCGTTCAAGGCTGCGCGCGAAGCGCTGACAGGCCGGGGCGACAATATTGAGCGGCTCACGCGACGCATGACGGGCACCGCGCTTTCAAGGCAGGGCGTCATTCCCTCGATGATCGAGCGCATCAAGACCCTGTTCGAAAAGCAGGACGACTGATGGCCCTGACCATGATCGTGACGCGCGATGTGGAAATGCGTTATCGCGGCTTTCTCACCTCTGTCATGCTGGAAATCTCGCCGGGGGTTTACGTCTCGCCGGATATGTCGGCGGGCGTTCGCGAACGCGTCTGGACAGTGATGACAGACTGGTGGACCAGCCTCGGCAACGGATCGCTCGTGCTTGTGTGGCGCGACACCAAAGCAGTCGGCAACCTCAGCATCGCAACACTCGGCGAACCACCGAAAACAATCGTTGACGCCGACGGCATTCTGCTTGTCAAACGCAATTAGCCCGTGCTAATAAGTGCCGGTTCTTTGAAATGTGAATGTTATCATGGAGTTACACTCCAGAGGTTCCCCCACACACGTGGGGATAGACCGCCGTGCGTCGGTCTTTTCGCCAGCATCTTCCCGGTTCCCCCACACACGTGGGGATAGACCTGGTCCACCGGCTTAAAGGCACGGCAGGCGCTGGGTTCCCCCACACACGTGGGGATAGACCCACTCCGACCACGCTACGCCCCACCGCCGAGGCGGTTCCCCCACACACGTGGGGATAGACCGCTGGACGCCTGTGGTATCTGATGCGGTGTGGGGGTTCCCCCACACACGTGGGGATAGACCTTCGAGGCTCGATGGCCCTACGGGACAATGCCGGGTTCCCCCACACACGTGGGGATAGACCGCGACCGCTGTTTTGCTTTCAGCGATACACCGCGGTTCCCCCACACACGTGGGGATAGACCTGACGTCTCCCTGACCGACCGCCTCAAAAGGGTGGTTCCCCCACACACGTGGGGATAGACCCGCATAGCCCGCGCGCCTCAGCCGCTTGAAGTAGGTTCCCCCACACACGTGGGGATAGACCATACCATCCCGCTCAGAACAGGCCTGTGGACAAGGTTCCCCCACACACGTGGGGATAGACCCCCTGATCATACGCCAGCATGCGCTTGAGTTACGGTTCCCCCACACACGTGGGGATAGACCTCTTGGCCTTGGCTCGATGGCGACGCAATCGGCGGTTCCCCCACACACGTGGGGATAGACCCCATTTCTTTGGTCGGCTCTTTCGGCACCAACTGGTTCCCCCACACACGTGGGGATAGACCTCGCCGGTCTTTGCGGCGGCTTGCTGCGGGCGCGGTTCCCCCACACACGTGGGGATAGACCCTCTCCGTCATCGGACATCACCCCTGGACCGAAGGTTCCCCCACACACGTGGGGATAGACCGTCGCTCAGGTGTACATCCGCCCACTTCGCTGTGGTTCCCCCACACACGTGGGGATAGACCCGATAGAAATCGATAGCGATTTTGCGGGCAAGTGGTTCCCCCACACACGTGGGGATAGACCCCCTAAAGTGCACTCTATTTCAGCAATCGAAGCGGTTCCCCCACACACGTGGGGATAGACCGTGCCGACTGCTGCCCAAGCCGTCAAAACCTGTGGTTCCCCCACACACGTGGGGATAGACCCGTCGAGGCGGGCTTTGATCTCCACGCCGTCTAGGTTCCCCCACACACGTGGGGATAGACCCTGCTTCCCATTACGGTTTACCAGCACAATGCGGGTTCCCCCACACACGTGGGGATAGACCTTTCCTCGCGCAATATAAGGCCTTTTGGGCCGAGGTTCCCCCACACACGTGGGGATAGACCTCTTATGGCGAGCAGCAACACGCCCATCAAAAAGGTTCCCCCACACACGTGGGGATAGACCCCAACTGCCCCCAACTGCGGCGCTATCACAGCGGGTTCCCCCACACACGTGGGGATAGACCTTCTCGCCTACCCCGAAAGCAAC
>JAHBYV010000014.1 GCA_019635795.1 Rhizobiaceae bacterium | reverse complement strand
GTCCCATCAGTGCTGACGCCGGACATATTGAGGTATCAGGTAATCTGACTAACGCCGCGAGCGGAACGTTCAACGCTAATTCCATTCAACTCGTCGTTGATGGAAGTCTGGCAAACTCAGGCTCGATCATTTCGATATCTTCACTTCAAGGCTCCGTTGGGGGCAAGTTTTCAAATCAGAGCATTGTCCGCTCGGGTGGCGATTTGACGATTGAAGCAGCGTCGCTCGTCAACAATGGCACGCTGGCCTCTATTGCTGCCAAAGGAGACCTTAGCCTGGCGACCACAGGGCTGCTCCAAAATACTTTAGGTCAAATTCTCTCTGAGAAGGATCTGACAATCGACGTCGGAAGCACACTCACGAACGCATCAGGTCGCATAGAATCCAAAAGAAACATGCAACTTGTTGCGAATCGCTTGAATAACACTGCGTTGGCCGGAACTGATGGTGGCACCATCGATCTGTACAATTTGGGCGATCTGACAATCGAGTACGAATATGACCATGATAATCATGTTTTCTACTCGGTAGATCAGACTAAGGTCACAGCTTCGCAGGATGAATTCTCCGGCACTATAGATCTTGAGAAAGCAGGAGTGATCCGATCAGGCGTCGATCTTACAATCGATGTTAATGTGCTGCATAACGAAAATGGTCGCATATTGGCCGTTGATGATCTTTCGATATCATCGCGACAACTCATCAATGATGCGCAGACCTACTATGTAAATCACTATAAGAATGCATGGTTTTATGAGACGGATGACGGCTATTTGCCGTTTTATGCACCGCGCGGAGCCGGTTGGAGTGTCAACAGCTGGAAGGCGAACGTCCTCACGAACGCAGGATTCCAGTATTTGCTGAGTGGCCTTGACACGAAAACGTCTGAGGACGGCGAGACGTTATATCTTGTGGGTCAAAAGTTAGGGAAAATAATTGTAAGTGGCAGCGATGGTCCGAGAGAGCAAACCGCGCTGGTTGATGCCTATTATACGGAAGAGTATTTGCGCAGTGCCGAAGGACAGATGGTCCTTTTTGAAGAAGTTGGTACCCTTCTGATCTCCCAGGTGCCTTCTTCGGTTTCAGTCGGTGGATCTGACAGCATCAGCCAATCTAAAGCAAACGAGCTTGCAAAACTGAAAGTCCTTAGCAACGCGGATGCTTCGCGCTACGTTAATCTTGCGGCCTTGGGAATTGATCCCGACAATATTCCCGAGACTTTGGTGTTATCGAGCCATATCGGTAGCCTCGGTACGAAGCCCTATGTCTCTCAAGGCAAGACATATGTGGGCCAGACGGCGGTTTTGCAAGGCTCTGTAATCAAGGCAGGCGAAAGGCTTTCCATCGATTCGGATGTGATCACCAATCGCGGAACCTTGTCTGGCAGCACTGTTTCAATCGAAGGCGGCACGCTTGCTAATGGCATTGGCACAGTTAGCGGAGTGTCCAGCGCTGGTCTGGGTCGTTTAGGTGCTGTTAAAACCCGGAATACAGAAATAAACGCATCCAGTATAACTGCGCCCAATCCCACTCGCGCTGGCGCAGCAGCGGTTTCGCAGGGCTCTAACGTTTCGGCAATCAACCCAACCGGCATCGGTGTCTCCAATGCCGATGCTGGTTCATCTATCGAACAGTTGAAGATTTCACATACCGCGGCTGCGGAAAGCAGCGGCTCTGCGGTCGCCGTCAATGGAGTGGCGCACACCAACGCCTCCGTCCGCGCATCTTCGAGCGTCGGACTATCGCCTTATGCAGCAAATTCTGTACAGTTCGTTCTGGACGACGTTGCTGTGCCGCCGCTCAATCTTGGCGCGTTCAGCAGCCGCAATGTGTACAGCATCAATCTGAATAACTTTGGCAATCTGGTACGCTACACAGGCTCGATGGAAGCCGCGCGACTTCTTTCCAGTGTCGGCAGCATAAGCGGTTCGACGCTGGCATTCTATGCAGACCCGGTGCAGGAAGCGAAGGCACTATCCGATGCGCTACGTTTGCTGAGCGCCTCGCAGATGAAGCTTGATGCAACGCTATCGCCTGAAGATCAGCGCGAGCAGCTTTATGCCAATGCAGCAGCCTTTGCTGCTCGCACTGGCGCACAGTTTGGTGTTGCATTGACGGAAGCGCAGCGCGCCGCGCTGGACGAGCCGATCGTATGGTATGAAACCCGTATCGTCGACGGCACGTCGGTTCTGGTGCCGCGCCTCTATTCCCCATCCAGCGACGAGTTACTACGCGGCTCGCGCGGGGCGGGCCTGATCAGCGCTGATGAGTTGACCATCAACCTGTCGAACCGCCTGACCAACAGCGGAGCCATCACCGCCTCCGACCTCGCCTCTATTTCGGCCTCATCGATTGTCAATGAGCGCCTGCTGAATCTGGACAACATAGACCGCGACTATGCTGCCGGACGCGCTGATAGCGGATTGATTTCCGCAGGCACATTGTTGCTGACGACTGATGGAGATTTGGTCAATCGCGGCGGCACGCTTGCCTCATCTGGGGACATTGAGCTTCGCATTGGCGGCTCTGTGCTCAATCTCACGCAGCGCTACACGCGGGCAGTGGATGCCGTTGACGGCTGCATGGGCTCGGCCTGCGGCGGCAATGCAGTTGACTATGCAATTGCGCGCATAACCGCCGGTGGCGACCTCACGATCATAGCGGATCAGGACATCATCAATCGCGGCGGCGAGCTTGGCTCGGTCACTGACATGCTGCTGGCGGCGGGCCGCAATGTCGAGTTCGAAACGCTCAAGGATGCGTTCCTCACAGCAGACTACCACCAGCGCGGGTTCCTGTCGGGCACTGATATTGTCGAATACAGCATGGTGTCGGCCAACGCGGCTGCACAATCGCTGCTTGGCGATGTGTCGATCTTCTCTGGCTATGGCGTGTGCGATGGCGGGGCGTTGTGTTCGAAGGGGTCAGGGTCTGGCGATACCGTTCTGAACGGCGCGCTGGTTTCGGCCTTCGGCGATCTTGCGGTCACGGCGAGCGGCGAGATCGACATGGGTGTTGTGTCGCGAGAGGTGAACAACCAATACAGTGACTGGGGCTTTGCCGGCCTTGGCTGGGGCACGACGAAGCAGGCGTGGAACGACATCGGGACCAGCGTGACGCAGCTTTCGGGCAGCAACGTTACGCTTGACGCGAGCGGACCGATCACCGGCACCGGCGCGAAGATCGCTGCCATCAACGATCTCATCATGCAGTCGGACGCGACAATCCAACTGGCTGCCTCGCAGGATGCGCTCTACTTCACCGAGAAGGGCTTCTATATTGGCCTCACTTTCCCCGGCTCGGCAGCCATTGATGCAGCGTTGGGTGGTGGGGATAGCGGCGAGGTGCTTTCCGGGCTTGCCTCGATCAACCCGCTGACGGCCACGCTTGCCCGGCTTGGTTCGTCTGAGAATGGTCTCGCTGCCGGTCTTGCGGCAACTTATGTCGGGGTTGGCGGGCTTGAGGGCATCAGGCGGCTTCTGGCGGGCGACCCTTCACTGGCCGGGCAGGCATCCGGCCTGACCCCTGAAGCGCTGGAGGCGCAGATCGGCCTCAGCCTGTCGGGCTGGCGCACCGACCAGCGCTGGAGCGAGAGCCAGGCGGCGCAGCTGACGGCGGGCGGCGATATCGTCATGCGCGCCGGTGTTGATGCGCTGCTGACGCAGGGCACCCGGCTCATCGCAGCTGGCAATGTGACGGTGGAGGCCGAGCGCGACATTCAGATATCTGCCCTGCTCGACTATGCGCGTCAGCAGTCTTCCGCGCTTGGCCTGACGGTCAGCCAGCAGGCGGTATCGGGCAGCATCAGCAAGGCTGGCGGCAACACCACACTTGTGAGCAATGGCAATGTGGAGGCTGGCGGCGAGCTGACCTTGACGGCGGGCCGCGACATCAGCCTGATCGGAGGTACGGCGGCGGGCGAGCGGGTGGTGGTTGATGTCGGTCGTGATCTGACGATTACCAGCCTGCAGGACACATCGACCTTCAAGCAGACCGGCATTGGGCTGAGCATCTCCTATAACGGCGCGGTCAGCGGCAGCTACAGCAGCACGAAGGCCGACTATGCCAATGTCAGCGAGCAGTCCGGCATTGTTGCGGGCAAAGGCGGGTTTGACGTCAGGGCGGGCGGCACGGTGGATATGACCGCCGGGCTGATTGTGTCGAGTGCCGATCCGGCGTTGAATTCGCTGGAAGCCGGGCGTCTGGTGGTGCGCGATCTTGAGAACAGGTCGGAAGCCAGCACCTTTGGTCTTGGCACGTCGATCAGCGGCGGCAAGGCGAATGTGCTCCATTTCTAGATACCGCCTCGATATCCTGCGAGTAGTGTTCGATCTTAAGCCGATAAGCCATTCCTGCTGTTTGCTTCGGGGCATTCGGTTTTCGCGTCGCGCATTTGTTTGTCGGGAAACCATCATCCACATACGAATTGCAACCATACGTTCCCAGCTACCGACTGAGTTCAATCGCAAAGAGGCAACTGGTTCCCGCAATCAAGCAATCGAATCCCGGTTAATGGCAATTGGTTCCCACGATACGACAATGGATTTCCCTGTTTCGCGTGGTGATTTTCAGAAACTCACCAGGTTGAATGGCGCTAGGTATTTGAAATTGCTGCGCAAAGCGGATTATTCATCTGCTTCGCCGAATTATCGGAAATTTCCCTGTTATTTGCGGAACTGCAGAATGTGAATCAGAGAGCTATTCTCTCCAGACGGCACACACCACCAATAGAATTAGCGACATATGGCTTGCGCGTCAAAATAGTGATCTCGTCGTTTCCCTTCTACAGACGGCTGACGAGATCAGAGTTGAAAGCTACTTCATCGCTGCCGAATAAGATTGAAAGCATTTGTTCGGGTGATGATTGTATCTTGAATCAAGCGGGAATTGATAGCCTGGTGCAATCGATGGCGACATTTGCGCCTTCTTTTGCCGCATAGTTTCGCTCTCAGCAAGAAATTGTATCCCGGCCAATGACAATGGTTTCCCTCGCCCGGAATATGGAAATTCCTGCTGCGGCAGATTTTGCCTAAAGGTCCTTATCCACATTCTGCTTTTGCGTGCCCAAACCTTCAATGCCAAGTTCGACAATATCGCCCTGTTTGAGGAATCTTGGAGGCTTCATGCCCAGACCAACTCCCGGCGGGGTGCCGGTGCAGATAATGTCTCCGGGGTGGAGCGACATAAACTGGCTGAGATAAGACACGACGTGCGCAACTCCGAATACCATTGTTCGTGTTGAGCCGTCTTGCATGGTCTGGCCGTTGAGCTTCAGCCATAAACTCAAGTTCTGAGGGTCGCTCACCTCATCCTTCGTCACAAGCCATGGACCGATGGGCGCGAAAGTGTCGGCGGACTTTCCTTTTGTCCACTGACCTTGCCGTTCAATCTGGAATTCTCTTTCTGAGACGTCATTTACAACGCAGTAGCCAGCTACGTGGCTCATTGCTTCATCTTCGGTGACATATTTTGCTTTCGTCCCGATAACGACGCCAAGTTCGACCTCCCAATCTGTTTTTGTCGAATTGCGAGGTATTACCAGGTTGTCATAAGGGCCGGAAATCGCTGAAGTCGCTTTCATGAAAACGATCGGTTCAGTTGGTACCGCCGCACCTGTTTCGGCAGCATGGTCCGAGTAGTTCAGGCCGATGCAAATCAACTTGCCCACTTTGGCAATACACGGCCCGATACGCGTTTTATCGTCTACGAGAGGAAGCGTAGACAGTTCGGTGTCAGATAGTTTTTTGAGCTGGTCTGCGTTTAGGCAAGCGCCGTCAATGTCAGAGATGATCCCCGAAAGATCCCTTATATGGCCGTCCTTATCCAGCACGCCGGGCTTCTCAAGCCCATCTGGGCCATATCTCAGCAATTTCATTGAACGGTCCTGTTTCAAAGGCGCCAGCACGCTTTCGCCTAATGGCGACAGGTTTGGCTGGAGCGTGAACTTTAGTTGAACTCGAGATATTAAATGCCATTGACAAAAAATGACGTCAAGATCATGATGCGAAAAATTGTCCGCATAGTGGACACGGAACTCAAAATATGAACGAAAACATTGCGGCCAACGATGAAGACCGGGATTCAGATAAAGGTGGTGTGAAGAGCCTTCGCAAAGCCTTGGCACTACTTGAAGCTGTCGGAAGCTCTTTGCGTCCCGTCAGCCCTTCTGAAGTCGCACTTGCTGTGGGTATCAGCCGACCTACGGCCTATAGGATCATCGGTACTTTGGTGGATGAAGGGTACCTGGTACAGAACCCGGAATCTGGCCGTTTGACCGTAGGATATTCGACCCTCCAGATTGCGGCCAGTATTCTCGATAGTAATCGCCTACGCCTAGAATCTTTGCCTCATTTGCAAGATCTGTCGAAGTTGACCGGCGAGCGCACCAATCTTGGCATAATCCACCGCAATCAGGTCTTGTATCTAGCAGGTGTTGAGAAGCCGTCGCTGCCCACCATCTACACACGTTTCGGAAAGACTGCGCCGGTCCACTGCTGTTCCTTGGGCAAGGCAATTCTGTCTCACCTTCCAGAAGACGAAATGTTGCAGATTGTGAATGCTGCGCCGCTGCATGCGCAAACTCCGAACTCGATCACATCAATGACGCGTTTTCGGGAGGAGCTTGACGCGACGCGTCAAAGGCGGTTCGCAACAGACATTGAAGAGCACATGATCAATTCAAGCTGTATTGCGGCACCGATATTCAGTAACGGTCGCGCAATAGCTGCAATAGGCATCAGTAGTTCCAGCGACAAGTTCGAGTCGATAAAGAAACATATCGATGAGCTTATTTATACCGCTGAGATAATCTCACATAAAATAAAAGATTTCGGCCAGTAATTGGCTGAAAATCCAGGAGTGAACTAACTGCAAATCCAGAGGGACCAAAAATGACAAGCGACTACAAAAAAACATCTAACGTGATTAAGAGCGCACTTTCTCGTCGTACATTTTTGCAGAGCAGCGCGATGCTCGGTATCGGTGCCGGAGTTGGCGGAATGGTTGGTTTTCCGGCTGCCGCTAACGCAGCAACTTCCGTAAAATTTCAAACCTCCGCAGGTGCGCGTTTCGGTACTCCGAACGCTGTTCTGATAAAAGATTTCAACGCGGCAAATCCTGACATTCAGGTTTCGCTTGAGACTGTGCCGGTTCAGAACTATTTCCCGAAATTGTCTACTGAAGTTGCTTCCAATGCGAGCAACCTTCAGGTGTTCACGGGAATTACCAATCTCCTGTATGCGTTTGCGGCGACCGGTAAAATCCTTCCCATGGATGAAGTTCTGACGCCTGAGCAGATTGCCAATCTGGAAGCTGACATCCCAGCCAAATACCTCGACACATGGCGCTATAAGGGCCGGCTGTATGCAGTGCCGAACGACTCGAACGCACAGTGGAGCTTCTATCGCAAAGACCTGTTCGATGCAGCTGGTGTCTCGCTGCCCAAGAAGTGGGAAGATGCGGAAGCAGTTGCCAAGGCGCTCACCAAGAACGGCGTTTATGGCTACACGGCCAGCCTTCGTCGCGGTGAATATGCGGGCGCTCATTTCTCCAGTATGCTCTTCTCATACGGTGGTGAATACTGGGATGCCGATTTCAATCCAACGATCGATAGCGAAGCAGGACGCAAAGCCATTGAAGTCATGCGCGCGCTGATGGCTTACGCAGATCCAGGTACAGTGAATGCCGGTGAGGATGACAGTGCGCAGGCTATCGCAACCGGCGTAGCTGCATGGGCACCATTGGTCTGGGGACGTTCCGATCTTACGGACGCCAGCAAGATTGCGACTGCTGCGAACATCGAAACTGCACTACCGCCTGATGGCGGTGACCACCCGGCGGCTCCGTGCCTCGGCGGTCAGGCATATATGGTTGCGAGCTGGGCAGATAATAAGGAAGCCTCAGCGAAATGGATTGCGTATGCAACCAGCTCGGAAGTGATGCGCACATTCGTTGCCAATCAAGGCCAGCCGGCTCGTTCAAGTGCGTTGACTGACCCGGAGAATGTGAAGGTCGGACGTTACTTCCCAACCCTTCAGAAAGCTTTGGGACAGGGCCATCCGTTCCCTGCAATACCGGAATCTTATCAGTTCCTGGTAGAGCTGGGTAATCATGTGTCCGATATTCTTGCTGGTGGCGTTTCGCCCGAGCAGGGTCTGAAGAATGCCAACGATGCCTTCGCGACCCAATTGCGCGAGGCAGGGTACCTCTGATCGCACTTCAACTACCAATTGTCGGCCCATAAGTATGGGCCGACAACCGCTTTCGACAAAGCAGTTTGCGCGCTTGGGCAGGCATTCCCGAACGTGCTTCTGCTGCTTATCACCGACTCGAGTTTGCGCGAATAGAGGCTCCGCCGATGGCAGAAAACATGTTGGACGCACGTGCTTCCGGAGCGCTTCAAAGGCAAAGCTTGTTGAACAAGCCGTTCTTTTACGTCGCGGTGCCAATGATTGTGCTTGGCATTGTGATTATCCTTCCAACGATACAGCTGATTTACAACAGCTTGCATCACTGGAGTTTGCTGTCTGGCGTAAAGCGGTTCGTGGGGCTGCGTATGTACGTGTCGGTTCTGACCGATACGCTTTTCACGGAAGCCCTTCTGCGCACTTTCATCTATACGGTGGTCGTTGTCGCGATCCAGTTGGCTCTGGGCCTTGCCATCGCTGTTGCTCTGAACCGCGACTTTCCAGGAAGCAGAATGTTGAGGACTGCATTCCTGACGCCGATGTTGATGGTTCCGATTATGGTGGGTCTTCTCTGGAGCCTCATGTATCAACCGTCGATCGGCGTTGTGAACTACATAATCGGCCTATTCGGGATCGAGCCTGTCGGATGGCTGTCAAGCAGCGCTCTTGCACTTCCTTCGATCGGTATCGCTGAAATCTGGCAGTGGACGCCTTTCGTCGCGATCGTTTTTCTCTCAGCACTGCAAGGTCTTCCGCCCAATGTGGTTGCTGCCGCCCGGCTGGATGGCGCAGGCAGGGTGAGACGCCTTTTGACCATTGAACTGCCGATGATCTGGAATGTGGTGGCAATCATTTTCCTGCTGCGATTCATCGACGTCTTCAAGACATTTGGCCTCGTCTACGTCATGACACGCGGTGGTCCCGGGCGGGCTACGATGCTCGCCGGGTTTTATCCTTGGGAAGTCGGCTTCTCACAGCTCCTGATGGGGAAAGCCAGCGCTGCGGCGTTCATCCTGATGAACATCATTTCTATCATTGCGCTTATTCTGTTGCGCCTCGTGTTTCGGGAGAATAGTCGATGAAGGGGCCACTAACCCGACACCGTCGGCTTAAAGTCGCTTTTGCCGTACTTGTGGTGCTGACGTGGCTGTTGCCTGTCTACTGGCTGCTCAATGTCGCGCTGAAAACCCAAGCACAGCTTTATGTCGCCGAACCATCATTTATCTTCACGCCGACGCTGGAGAATTTTTCGCTTGCCATAAACAGGTTTGGGATTCTTTGGAACGCCCTGAACAGTTTCATCATAGCAGCTGGCTCCACCGCGCTTACACTGGTCTTTGCCACGCTGCTGGTCTACGGCCTGACGCGATTCCGGTTCAGGCTGCGCAATCCGATCCTGATCTGGATCCTCAATCTGCGCATGCTTCCGCCGATAGTAATCGTCATCCCATATTACATAGTTTACTCCCGGGTGGGGCTGATTGACACGCATATCGGCATGATAATCGCGTACCTGCCGCTGACACTGCCGCTGGCGGTCTGGCTTCTTTACGGCTTTGCGCTTGAAATGCCGAAGTCGATTGACGAGGCCGCGCGTATCGATGGTGCCAACAGGTGGCAGGTGTTCCGCGATATGATGTTGCCGCTCATGAAGCCTGCAATCGCGGTGGCAGGCACATTCTGTTTTCTGGAAGTGTGGAATGAGTTCACCCTGGCGCTCATCCTGACGGGAGGGCGCACCAAAACAGTGCCCATTGGTATGTCTCAGTTCCTTACTGAGCACTCGATTGAGTGGGGGCCGATGGCTGCCGCAGCGCTGATGCTGCTCATCCCGCTACTCGCAGTCACGTATTTTCTGCAGCGTTCTCTCGTTCGAGGGCTGACGCTCGGGGCAGTTCGATAGGGAATATTGGCGTGAAGATTGATATTAATAACGCTCAAAAGCGCTATGGCAGCCATCAGGCACTGGCCGATATATCGCTGGTTGCAGATGATGGTGAGCTTCTGGTTTTGTTAGGACCTTCCGGCTCCGGGAAAACCACTCTGTTGCGCTCTATTGCTGGACTGGAGACCATCGATTCCGGTCAGATATTGTTTGGAACGAGGCCCGTGAACGACCTTGATCCAGCAGACCGAAACGTTGGAATGGTCTTTCAGGACTATGCGCTCTATCCCCATCTGAGCGTTCGCAACAACATCGCCTACAATATGAAAATCCGCAAACTAGGCTCCGCGCTCATAGAACAGCGCGTGAAAGAAGTTGCCGAGATGCTGGAGATTGCGCCCTATCTGGATCGCAAGCCAGCAGAATTGAGTGGGGGGCAGCGCCAGCGCGTTGCTGTTGCGCGTGCGATTACGCGTGATGCAGAAGTGCTCCTCATGGACGAGCCTCTGTCCAATCTGGATGCCCAGATCCGGGAGCATGTCCGTGTCGAGCTTCGGGAGCTTCAGAAACGACTTGGCGTGACCACCGTGTATGTGACGCACGACCAGGTTGAGGCGATGGTGATGGCAGATCGCCTCGCGGTGATGAGCAACGGCAGAATTGAGCAGATTGGTTCACCTGCCGAAATATATGATCGACCTGCCACCCTTTTCTGTGCGCGGTTCGTCGGCTCACCCAAAATCAATGAAGTCCGCGGGACCTTGGAACAGGGCACGGATGGGCTTTATTTCACGCTTGGCGGCTCTACCGAACTGAAGCTGAAGCTCACTCAGGAAGACGGTCAGTCTATTAATGAAAAGACCGACGTGATCCTGGCTTTCCGTGCCGAAGATGCCGTTGTTTCAGGCGATGGCATCCCGTTGGCTGTTTCGCTCGTTGAGAATCGCGGCGCTGAGAAATTCGTCGTTGCCAGTCTGGCGCCTCAATATCGGGGCTCGCAAATCTCGGCAGATATTCGGGTCAGGCTATCGAGGGGAGATGATGTGTCATCGCAGGCTCACCTCTTGCCCATCCAGGTCCACTTGTTTGACGGAAAATCAGGTGCGCGGTTGGCAGGTGCCCGCCACGCGCCAAAAGCTTGAGCTTGTATGCCTCGGGAGGAAGTTCCGGGGTCCAGTTCCAGAGTGGCGGAACTCTATCAGGAGACAAAGTCTTGGTTAAGAAACTGAGCGAGAATGAGCGGATAAACCGGGAACGCCGTTTGCGTGTCACCCTTCATCGCGAACCGGCTGATACGGTTCTGCAAAACGTCAATATACTTGATGTCCATTCAGGGCTGCTTTTCGAAGGCGGCATTGCAATCGTTGGCCATCGAATTGCGTGTGTCGGCGAAGTGTCAGACCTCATAGGCCCAAACACTACCGTGATCGATGGGGGAGGCAAAACGGCAGTCCCGGGGCTCATAGACGGTCACATTCACACCTATGAGAGCCATTTGCCGATCAGCGAAGTTGCGCGTGGCTTTTTCCGCCATGGCGTCACCACGATCGTAACCGACTTCTACGGTGAAGCTGTCGTCAGGGGTATCGATGCTATCAAAGCCTCGCTTGAAGAGGCTCGTGATACCGGCTTGAACACGGTCTTCATCCTGCCGATGCCAGCGCTTTATCAGGACGAGCCGTTCGTACACACAGGCACGATTGATCTTGCGGTGATGGAGAGCCTTGCATCTTGGGAAAATTGCCACGGGCTGAACGAATGCTTCGTGAAGTTTTTGACTCAGGGCGAATCGCGAATGGTCAAGCTTGTCGATGCTGTGCAGGAATCTGGCGGCAAAGTCTGTGGTCATGGCTCGGAAGCATCCGAGAACGAAGTTCAGGCATGGGCGGGCTGGGTGCGCAGGCTTGACGATCACGAGGCAATATCTGGCGAGGAGGCGTTGTCGCGCATTCGGTCGGGTATTCACGTAATCGCCCGCGAAGGTTCGGGTGTGACGGATGTTGCAAATATACTGAGCTATCTTCTGGAAAAAGGCGCTGACCTGCGGCGCGTATCGTTCTGCACCGATATCCTGTCTCCTGTTGATTTGCTGGCACGCGGCAGCATCGATTACTGCGTAAGGCTCGCGATCGGACTCGGAGTCCCGCCAGTTACCGCCATTCAGATGGCAACGATCAACTCGGCCGAGTGCCACCAGATCGATCATGACGTTGGCGTGCTGGCTCCGGGACGTCGTGCAGACATACTACTGCTTGAGGGTGAACTGGCGAACTTCAATATCGCGGAGGTTCTTGCCGCCGGTGAGGTAGTGGCGCGCAATGGTGCCAATCTCAAGGAACGGGCCAAGGTTCAGCGCCCGGACTTTGTCTACAATACGGTAAACATTGGAAGTGTGTCGCGCGAGAGTTTCGTGGTTCCCGCACCCGCCGGTGCGGAACACGTTCTTGCCCGCGTGATCGGTGTTGGTGACGGTACGATTGTGACGCGGTCGCTTGAAAGGCGATTGCCGGTCAAAGAGGGCAGCGTACAGCCTCTTGTCGAACAGCAAATCAATATGATTGCCGCCATTGACCGGCATGACGGATCAGGTCGCATAGGCACTGGCTTCGTTGAAGGCTTCAACCTTAAGCGTGGCGCCATGGCGTCTACATATAACCCGCACTACCAGCATCTTCTTGTCGTTGGAGCAGATGCGGACAGCATGCTCGTGGCCGCCAAGGAATGCGAGAAGCAGGGTGGCGGTTTCGTTGTCGTGGATGACGGCAAGGTTGTGGCGCAAGTCCCGCTTCCTCTTTACGGGCTGTTGTCAGAAGCATCTATCGATACACTCGGTCAGCAAATTGAAGCGGCGTTCTCCGCGCTTCGGGAACTTGGGTGCCCGCTTGAGACACCTTTCCACACCCTCGCTTTTAGCGGCCTCCCTATCTCCATAGGCCGCCTGAAGATCAATTCACGCGGATTGGTTGACGTGTGGAAGGGCGAGACGGTTCCTGTGGTTCTGGCTGCAAACTGATCGAGATGGAACGATCGATGGGCGGAGGTCGTCGTGGCTGACTATAGGGGTGTGCATGTAATCCATGATGCACCGGCTGCAATGAGGGACGGGGTTGTGCTTCGGGCTGATATTTATCGCCCGGAGTCTGAAGGCGCATTTCCCGTACTTCTCCAGCGGACGCCCTACAACAAACGCTTCGCCCAATCCGCCGTCTATCAGCATCCGGCGTGGTATGCTCGACAGGGCTATATTGTTGCAGTTCAGGATGTGCGGGGTCGTTTCGCTTCCGACGGTGACTTCGTTCCATACCTGCACGAGGCAGAAGATGGATATGACAGCATAGGTTGGGCCGCGTCGCTTCCCGGTTCATCCGGCAAGGTTGGAACCTACGGGTTCTCTTATGCCGGTGCATGCCAGATCCTTGCTGCCGCCTGTTCGCCTTCGAACCTCGCCGCCACTGCAATCGGGATGGCCGGTACCAGTTTCAACGATGGCTGGACCTATAGGGGCGGCGCTCTTCAACTGGCCTTTATATTGTCATGGACTATTCAGGCGCTTGCTCCGCCGCAGGCCATACGTTCGGGTCAGGACAGGCTGATGGAGCGACTGCGCGAGCTTGGCGCGAATTTGAATGACGCCTATCGCCGCCCCCTTGGGTCGTGGATAGATTCAGGTGAGTTACCTGCATTTTTTGAGGATTGGGTCAGGCAGGAGGGGGCCGGGGAATACTGGGAACGCTTGAGCCGACCCATGCCATCGGGCAAGCCTGTGCCGAATCTTTATATCGGAGGCTGGTACGACATTTTTCTGTCCGGGACATTGGCTGCATATAGCGCGAGCGCACACTCCCTCACGCGTGGGAGAAGTCCTGAGCAACGGTTAGTTGTCGGTCCCTGGCAGCACGTGCCCTGGGCAAGCCTCAATGGCTCTGTTTCATACGGCTCATCTGGCAATAACAATGCTGACAGCCTGCAGCTGAGTTGGTTTGACAAGCATCTGAAGGGCAAATCTCAGACTGAAGCCCAGTCGCCCGTAAGCTATTTTCTGATGGGGGCGAATGAATGGCGGCGCTGTGAGCAATGGCCGCCCGAGGGAGCGCGCACAACGGAATATTTCCTGCGGTCAGACGGGCGCGCGAACTCACTTTCAGGAACCGGGACTCTGTCGGAGATTGCCCCGGTGTCGGAACCGCCAGACCTTTATGTTTACGATCCTTCCGAACCGGTGCCGAGCGTTGGAGGTGCCTCCTGCTGTCGCGCGGACGTTGCGCCTGTGGGGGCCTTCGATCAGCGGCATGTTGAAATCAGGAATGACGTTCTTGTCTATACCTCACCCGTTCTGGATAAGGATGTAGATGTTGTCGGACCGGTCGAGCTGGTCATATTCGCTGCTACTGACGCGCCTGACACTGACTGGACCGCGAAACTGGTTGATGTTCATCCAGACGGCAAGGCAATCAACATTTGCGACGGCATCATCCGCGCCAGATTCAGAAATCCTGCCGAGCCACCGTCGAACATAGAACCGGGGCAAATTTACGAGTATCGGATCGACCTCGGCGCAACGGCAAACCGGTTCTTGCGTGGACACGCAATCCGGCTTGAGGTGTCGAGTTCAAATTTCCCTGCATACGACGTCAACGACAATACGGGTGCGACGATCACGTCGCGCAATCCGAACAAAGTGCGCATCGCGACCCAAGCGGTCTTTCACGACGCAGAACGGTGCTCGCGACTGAGACTGTCTTTGCTTGGGCCGGCCAAATCCGAAACCACAACAACCAAACAATAGCGTCAGAAGGAATTGAAATGGACAAGCTCATTGTCACTGTAACGTGCGACTCGACGATGTCGTATCCGTCCAACCCAAACAACCCGACACCATTGGGTGTGGATGCGGTGGCGCAGGAATATGTGCGCGCAGTGAATGCAGGCGCTGCGATTTGCCATTTGCATGGGCCATACACAGTGGACGAAAAAATTCAGGAAGACGGCACAAAGCTTTCTGATCTGGACATTCCCGGCTGGCGTCGCCTTCGCGATGGCATCACTGACAATGTCGATGCAGTTATCCAGTATGGTATTGCCAATGGTCGTTTCCCCCAGCGCAAATTGCTGATGGAAGATCAGCGCCCGGACATGATTTCCACTTGCTTCAACGCGCATGATGAGTGTTTCGATTATGAACCCGGTCGTACACCTGTTGAGCTTTACGCGATCCACGATCGTGAAGAGCTGAGAGAATATTGCGAGATCACCAACAAACTTGGCGTCAAGATCGAAGTGGAAGCATTCCACTATGGTGGCGTCTGGAATGCGATGCGTATGCGTGAAATGGGCCTTTTGAAGGGTCCAATCTGGGTGACGTTCTTCCTTGGCTGGAAGGGTGGCTGCTGGACGCCTCCAACCGTGCAGGCCATGACCTATATGGCAGATCATTGTCCGGAAGGTTTTGTCTGGAATACGAGTGTAATGGACCCGGTCGAGCAATGGAAGGTGCTGGCAACGGCGATCAGCCTCGGCGGTCATGTCCGGATCGGGATGGAAGACAATCCCTTCATCAGCCCCGGTGAATATGCCCGGAGCAATGCTGAACTTGTCGAGAAAATCGTACGCATTGCACGTGATATCGGGCGTGACATCGCATCGCCGGATGAAGCGCGCGCCGTTCTCGGAATCGAGCGTCGCAAGCCTGTGTAAAGCTCATTGGTTCGCGGCCTCAAGGGGCGTCTGCAACCTTTATAGTCGTGGTTGCGCGGCGGGATTATCCGCCGCGCATCATAAACTACCGGGGGAGGTTCTTGCAGGGCATGGAGTATGCTGACGTAATTATCGTCGGGGCTGGTGCGGCGGGATGTGTCCTTGCCTCGCGCCTGAGCGAGAATCCAGCCTTGAAAATCGTGCTCATTGAAGCGGGACAGGATACTGTTCCGGGCAACGTTCCCTCCGACATACGCGACGCTTACCCGGTCGCATACTCCAATCCATCCTATTTCTGGCCGAACCTCGCCGCAATCGGATTGGCCGGTAGCGAGCCTGCATCCTTTGCACAGGCCCGAATAATGGGCGGTGGCTCCAGTGTCATGGGCATGTGGGCGCTGCGCGGTCGAGCGGAGGATTATGATGGCTGGCGGCGCATGGGTGCCGTCGGGTGGGGATGGGACGATGTTCTTCCGGCTTTCAAGCGTCTGGAATCCGATGCCGATTTCGGGGGACACGGGCATGGGCAACAAGGACCTATTCCGATACGCCGGCACTTCCGGGAGCAATGGCCCGGATTTACCCGCGCTTTCGCTGCTGCTGCCGAACGGTATGGTTTGCCGTACCGCCAGGACATAAACACAGATTTTGCCGATGGGGTGTTTCCAATTCCCGTGACCACTGCTCACGGCGAGCGTGTGTCCGCTCCCGAGGGGTATCTGGGCGTAGCGGTGCGTGGGCGCCCGAACCTGAAGATTATGACAGGTGCGACGGCTACGCGCGTCATCATGGAAGGACGGCGGGCAACGGGCGTCGAAATTCGCGACAGCAGTCGGTCAACCACCGTCGTCTCGGCCCGGCGGATCATACTTAGTTCAGGCGCTGTGTTCAGCCCCGCCCTGTTGCTGCGTTCAGGCATCGGACCGGCTGATGAGCTTGCGGCGCTAGGCATCGAACCAGTTGTCGATCTGCCCGTGGGGCGCAATCTGCAAAACCATTGTGTACTGAATCTCGCTACACCAATCGTAAGACATGCGCGACAGTCAAAAGATCTCAACACTTATGCACTTGCGGGTGCTCGCGTCAGTTCTGGAATGAGGGACGCTCCGAATGGGGATATTCTGATACAGTTGATTACGCGGACCAGTCCCCATGCGCATGGCGATAGACTTGGGATTGTTGGGACGAGCCTTTATTCGCCGGCATCCAAGGGTCGCTTATCGCTTGACCCTTCTGATATAGCGGCGCACCCCAGAATAGATTTCAATATTCTATCCGACCCTTCCGACAAGGCACGACTTGCATCGGGGATATTCCTGACACTGAAATTGCTCAACGAGCCGGAAGTTAGCTCACTTCGAGGCGGCGTTGCGACTGTGCGCCCTTCAAGTATGGTTCGACGTCTTAACCGTCCGGGAGCAATGAACCGCGTCGTGTCTGCATTGCTGGCAATGGCCTTTGACGCGCCAGGATCGATCCCTGATCGTATGCTCCGCTTTGCAGGGCAGGAACTTCCAGCCGATGTCGATATGGCAAGTGCGGAAGAATTGCTTTCCCATGTAACACCGATTTTTCATCCCACGGGCACCTGCGCCATGGGCTCGGCGTCTGATGAAAATGCTGTTGTTGATCCTCAATGTCGGGTGCGCGGTCTGGATAGGCTCTCGGTCGTCGACGCATCGATTATGCCGAGCATACCTTCTGCAAACACCTGCATACCCGCAATGATGGTTGCCGAACACGCATCCCGTATGATTCTCGAACAAGTCGATACTTGACGTGGTCGGACGGAGCCTCCGGCGCTTATCGGACCTCGTTGGTAAGGCCAGCAAGCCACTGCATTTAGCGCAGGAAGCAATGTTGCAATAATACTTAGCTGAATTGCGAAGTTTTGCTTGCGTGGAATGCATTGCAGTGATACTTAGCAACATGTCTAAGCATCATGCCGATCTTTCCTTGATCTTTCATGCTTTGGCGGACCCGACCCGTCGATCGATACTCACCCGGCTCGCTGAAGGTGCTGCGCCGGTAACCGAGCTGTTTGAACCTACGGGGCTGCGCCTGCCGACAGTCATGCGGCATCTGTCAGTTCTGGAGGAGGCAGGACTTATTGCAACCACCAAGGATGGAAGGGTGCGCACATGCGCAATCGTTCCAGAGGCGCTTGAGCCGATTCGAACTTGGCTCGATGAACAGCGCTCTATTTGGGAAAGCCGCCTTGATCGGCTTGATGACTATGTAACCCGTTTGATGAAGGAGCGTAATAATGAACCTTAATCTGGATTCCGATACGGACCTGAGTTTTACGCGCACCCTGGCGGTTCCCCGCCACCTCGTTTGGGAATGCTGGACGCGGCCTGAGCACATACGCCATTTTTTCATCCCAGCGCCGCACAAGGTAACTGCGGTGGATATCGATCTGCGAGTGGGAGGGCGTTTCAACTCCACATTCGAAGTGGACGGACAAGTGATGGATAATCAAGGCGTCTATCTGGAAGTTGTTCCAGAGGAAAAGCTTGTCTTTACGGACGCATATTCCGAAGGCTGGAAGCCCGCACCAGACCCCTTCATGACTGCAATGCTTCTGCTTGCAGATGGACCAGACGGTGGCACGATCTACACGGCAATTGCTCGCCACCGCAATCCTGAAAGCCGCGCCACGCATGAAAAGATGGGCTTCTTCGATGGCTGGGGAACTGTGGCGACGCAGTTGGAAGCCTACGCCAAGGGACTGATGAAATGAGCGGGCGCTTCGTGACCTTGAAGTTCGCAAGAGGCGTGGGTGCTCCGTTGTCTGTGCTTTGGCAAGCATGGGCCGCTCCGGCTGCACGAGCCGTTTGGGCACCGCCCAATCCATCCGTCACCGTTGAGTTTCTTGAATCCGAAACCCGGGTCGGCGGTCGCGAAATCACCCTTTGCAAGGTTGATGGCCAGCCGGATATCCGCTGCGAATGTGGCTGGCTCGTTCTGGATTCCGCTCGCCGCAGTGTGAACTACGAGGTAATTTTCTCTCATGGAGAAACGCAATCTGTGGCACTCGTAACTGCGGATTTTTCAGGTACGGATGAACGCAGCCAGATAGAAGTAACCGTTCAACTATCGTCGCTGCCTGGAGATATGGAGTCCGGCTACCGTGAAGGCTTCGAGGCTGGACTTACCAATCTTGCCGATGTCGCGCAACGTACCCTTGTTATCGAACGGGTCATCAGGGCTCCCCGAACGATAGTCTGGAATGCCTGGCTGGACCCAAAAGCACTGCCGCAATGGTGGGGGCCCGATGGCTTCTCATGTCGTACCAAAAGGATTGATCTGCGCGAAGGCGGCGAATGGGTATTCGACATGATTGGCCCCGATGGTGTCATTTATCCTAACCATCACCTTTATCGTGAGGTTCTTCCTGAAGAGAGGATTGGCTATTCTCTGCTCTGGGGAGAGAACGGGCCAAAACATGCCGATGCCTGGGCGTTTTTTGAGGAACAAGGCGCAGAAACGAGGGTCACTCTTGGAATGGTCATGGCGAGCAGAGAAGAGCTTGAGACAGCGAAAGGCTTTGGCGCGATTGAACTTGGATTGCAGACTCTGGGGAAACTGGAACGCTTTGCCTTATCCCGATAATCGCTTAGCCTGACCAAAATATGGGCGAACCTGTTGTTGCAATATGACGATCTCTGGGGCCTGCTGCCCGAAACTGTTTAATTGTACAAATTGTCGCAGCTTTATCTTGAATTAAGTTCGCCAAAGTTGCAGCCTCAATTCGAATGAGGCTGGAGAGAGGCGATGACTTTTTTCTACGTACTATTGGCATTCATAGTCGGGTTGGCTGTGGGCTGGTATCTTTGGGGACGTTTACGCGATGAGGTGGGCTCTATAAGGAGCAGTCTCGCGAGTGTCAGTGTTGAGCGTGATCGTTTGAAGGCGGATATTGATCGCGTCAACGGTGAACTGCAAGCTTGTGGCGCAGCGCGTGCCGATCTGGAGCGTCAACTTGAGCGAAAAGATCCGAGTGCGGCACCGGCGGCGTTGATGGCGGTACCCGCAAAAGAGACCGGCAAAACTGCTGCCGTCCCGAAAACAGCTGCCAAACCCACAAAGCCCGCACAAGCCAAGTCGATCCCTGTGCCAAAGGCTACTGCTCCGGCCAAACCCGTTGATGCGAAAGTGTCCGCATCAACTTCGGCGAAGGCTGCAAAGGCTGCAACAGCCGCGAGTGCGTCAAAGAGCGCTTCGCCTGCAAATACAACTACAGCTTCGAAAAAAGCCGCGTCCGCTGCTACAAAGCCGGCTAAGGCGGCGACGGCAA
Source organism: Rhizobiaceae bacterium (assembly GCA_019635795.1). Lineage (GTDB taxonomy): Bacteria > Pseudomonadota > Alphaproteobacteria > Rhizobiales > Rhizobiaceae > Mesorhizobium_G. The sequence goes on along the minus strand of JAHBYV010000014.1, from coordinate 73,833 downwards.
TAAGCGCTTCCAAGGCTGCTTCGCCTGCAAAGCTTGCGTCTACCAAGGCAAAGGCACCTGCCAAAGCGGATTCAAAGCCAAAGGTCGCGTCAGCGTCAAAGGCTGACGACTTGAGACGTCTGATTGGGATTGGCCCGGTTAATGCGCGCAAACTGAAAAGCCACGGGATTACCACCTACGCGCAGATTGCAAGCTGGACGGCCGCTGATATCAGGCGCGTCGAGGAGTATCTGGAATTTGACGGACGCATTGAGCGAGAGAAATGGGTCGAGCAGGCGAAGCTACTCGCTGCCGGGAACGAGAAGGAATTCGATCGTCGTTTTCCTACCGCACGGAGTGAGAGCAATAGCTGACGCGCGCGCAACGTGATCGGGGTTAGGTCTGATCCCGATCACGCAGGTTTGGCCATCTCGCGGTTGCGAATATCCATAAGCCGATAATGTTCGCCAGGGGAATGAAAAACAGCAGGATCCACCAGCCTGAATACCCCGCTTTGCGCAAAACAAGGATAAGCGGCAAGACAAACGCGACGAACCATATCACAAAAGCGAGTGCCATATAGAAGGGTCCCGCTACCACATAGTAATGGCGAACTTCTTCCATAGCCGGTCTTCCTTTTTTCTATGTTTGGTTGGAATTTTCCCTGCAACCTGTACCAATGGTTGACATGAAATTGCCTTGTATGGGTGCGTATCAGGCACAGAATATCACAGTCAAAAAAGGCACGCTCCGCAATGAATCAGGCCGATCAAGCACTGTCGGACTACCAGCGGCTTCGTCGATATGTTCTTGCGCTGCTGATAGGCATCATCGGGATCGTGCTTGTGTTTGGGGATTCGTCGCAAGATGAATCCATTCACGAGCGGATAGAGTGGCTTGGCCAGATGTTGATGTTTGTAGGTATCGGCGGACGGCTTTGGTCGACCCTCTATATTGGTGGGAGGAAATCTTCCGAGATCGTTCAGACTGGCCCTTATTCCATGACACGCAACCCGCTTTATCTTTTTTCGTCCATAGCAGCAGCGGGCGTTGGTGCTCAGATGGGAAGCATTATTGCAATGATCGGTTTCGCTGTCATGTGCTGGGCTGCTTTCTCCTTGGTGATCAAGCGCGAGGAAGCATATCTGTCTGGCAAGATGGGCCAAAGCTATCAGGACTATCTGGACCGTGTGCCGCGGTTCTTTCCCAATCCTAGTCTCTACAGAGATACCGAAGAAGTTACGTTTCGCCCGGCAATGTTGAGGCGTACATTGCGAGATGGCTTCGCGTTCTTTCTGGCCGTGCCAGCGTTCGAAACGATCGAGTATCTGCAGCACGCTGGAGTAATCCCGGTATTGTTCCATCTCTGGTAGCGAGCGGAATGTAGCTTAGTTTAAAAGACGTATTGCTAATTTAGGGATAATGAATTAACCAAGCCCCATCAGGTTCGTTCGGACCCGACTCAACATGCGGGGCAACCCATGTCACCTCAAAGGCGCCAATGGCGGGGCTTGAAGTTTCTGTTTATCTCGCCGGCCGGCGAGGTTGCTGCATTTCAATTCCGTCAACCTCCACCACGCCTTTTGGTCGCAACGCGGTGGCCCTGCGTTACAGTCGCTCTGTAAGAAATCAGTAAAATCAGAATTTTGCCTCTCGCAGAGTGGCTACGTACAGGATTCCAAGCCTTGGCAACCGAAATAGAAAAAGGGTTCTCGATCCGAAATCAGGGCAATCAATCGATTTTGCATAAAGTCGCGTCTGGCCTTCTGGTTTCTGTGCTCGTCGCCTCCGTGTTGCCCGGCTGCGCTGCGAAGCGCGGACAAACCTTGCTTGGAAAGGAAAGTGCAGTAGACCTGCTTCCTATACCCGCCAAGCCGGGAGAAATTGCCGCCGCGACCGCTTCGGAGGTTAACAAGACTGTGGCCGGGCTTGCGCCGCAGGGGGCTGACACGAAATCACAAATATCTACGGCTGATGGTGGGATGATCGAGGTTTCGATCAATGGCCTTAACTTGAAGGAGGCCGTAGGATTGGCAATTGCAAGGCATCCGGACATCAGTCGCGCTCAGGCCCTTGTTGCTCAAAGTGAATCGGAAGTTGCGGTCGCAAAATCGGCCTGGTTTCAGACGATCCAATATGGCGTAACGCCAAAATACAGCAGGGCAGTCAAAAACGAGAGCTATGCAACTGTTGGTGTGCAGCAACTTGTCTACGATTTCGGGCGATCTTCAAGCCGCGTTTCGGCAGCGCAAGCCACGCTTGAAGGCGATAAATTCCAACTCGCAGATTCTATCGAGTCGATCGCGTACAACACATCCGTGACATTCATAGAGCTTGCGGCCAGCCAGGAAACAATTGCCGCAGCCGGGCGGCAGGTGAGTTCCCTGCAAAAGACACGCGAGAAGATTGAATCGCGGGTCAAGGCGGGTCTGTCTGACGCGTCTGATCTAAATCAGGCTGAAGTTGCAATCCAGCGTGCCGAGGCTGATGTACTGGCAGCGCAGACGGACTACGACGTTGCTGTTGGGAGGCTCGCCGAGGTGGCGGGAGTGCGTCCTCAGCGGGTGGAAAGCCTCGACGCCACGAGCTCGCTTCTCGCGGGCTTGGATGGTGCGGCCCCAGCTGCAATAGAGAACACCCCCGCAGTTCTGGCGGCGCAAGCTGCAGCGCGTGCTGCACAGGAGCGTGTGAAGCTTGCGCGAGCCAACAGATATCCTTCGATCGGCGTCAGTATTGCGCAGGACATATCAGTCCTCAAGGACATCTACGGCGACTATCAAAAGGACACGTGGGTTGGTTTGGAGCTAAGCGGCGACATATCGACGGGCGGGCAGAGCAGGCATGAAGTTAGCGCTGCAGAAGCAGAAGCGCGTGCACAAAGCAAATCGCTTGAGAATGAGCGACTGGCCGCCCGTACGGCGCTTGGCTCTGCCCAGACACAGGCCGCCGGTGCTGCGGCACGCTTGCAAAGTTACGAGAGCGTCATTGGTCTGTCGCGCTCGCTGCTTGATCTCTATTGGCAGGAATACACGCTCGACAAGCGACCGTTGACGGACGTCATCAGCGCCGAGCGGGATATCTACCAATCGGAAGTCTCCCGAATAACAGCAATTGCCGACGGTAACATAGCGCGTGTGAAAGCGAACGCGGCAGTTGGCCGGTTGGTAGCGCAGCTTAAGGCAGGAAAGAACTCCAGCAAATGACCGAGATAAAAAAGGCTGCAGAGGCCGAGCCTCTTCAACCCGGCTCAGGGCATGAATCTATTCAGCCCTGGGTTGATGGTTTGTTGTTGTTAGCCCGTGAAATCGACGTTCGAACTTCTCCAGAGCTAGTACGAAATGCTGCGGCGTGGTCAAAGTCCAGCGAGCTTGACCGAGCAATACTCGATGTTGCTTACGCTGCGGGATTGTCTGCCGAATTTATTGAAGTTCCCGCCCGGAAAATTGCTCCGGAAATACTGCCGGCACTTATGCCCGTTGGCGACTCCTACATTGGTGTCGTGTCTGCTGTATCGGCAGATAAGCTCACCGTACATTTCGAAGTGGAAGGCAAGATAGTCGAACGGTTCATGCCGCTCGACAAGCTGGAGCAGAATGGTCGCGTTCGCTTGCTCACAGCGCAACCGAGAGAAGTCTCACATGACGGTCGCCTGGAAACTTATCTGAGGCAAAAGCCAAACACATGGTTGAAGGACATACTCTTCAATAATTGGCGTGTTGTCGCGGAGATCGGGACGGGCTCGATGTTCTCGAACCTTATCGGCATTGCCACCTCATTGTTTGCCATGCAGGTCTGGGATCGTGTTGTGCCCGCGCACTCAACCGACACTTTATGGGTTCTGGTTTCGGGGGTTTGCATAGCGCTGGTTCTGGAATTCATGATCAGTCTGGCGCGAACCGGCATTGGCGATCATTTCGGCAAGGATGCAGATCTCAAGCTGTCATCCATGTTTTTCGCTCGTGCGCTTGATATTCGCAACGATGCTCGCCCCCGGTCTCCCGGAACGCTGGTTGCTCAGCTACGTGATCTGGAACAGGTTCGAGAGTTTCTGACTTCCAGCACGCTCGGTGTGATGATTGATTTGCCGTTTGTTGCGATATTTCTGTTCATTATCTGGATGCTGGGCGGATATCTCGTCTATGTTCCGCTCGCAGCAATCCCGCTCATTATTATACCGGGTATTATCGCTCAGCTTCCGCTGTCAAAGCTTTCTCAGCAAGGTTTGTCCGAATCGGCTGTGCGTAATGCCTTGCTTATGGAGTCCATCTACTGCGCTGAAGATATCAAATCACTACAGGCTGAATCACGATTCAGGGCGCTGTGGGACAGGGTCAACGAAACGAGCGGTCAAATCTCACTCAAGCAGCGCCATATTTCGGCGGTGCTTGTGAACTTTTCCCAGAAAGTGCAGCAGCTCGCTTATGTAGGTGTGGTGACTGCCGGCGTTTATGGAATTCTCTACGATAATCTGTCCTTTGGCGCAGTAATGGCTTGTTCCATTCTGACGTCGCGCACAATTGCGCCGTTGGGTCAGATACCCTCTATCCTCGCACGTTTGCAAAACGTGCGGACAAGCAAGAGCGGATTGGACAATCTACTCAAGCTCCCTCTCGATCATGATCCGGAGAAGGACGCGTATCACAAGCCCGTTCTCGTTGGCAGTTACAAGTTTGAGAATGTCGCGTACTCTTACGGGCCAGACGCAAAGCCTGCGATGATTATACCCCAGCTTTCCATTCAGCCAGGGGAGCGCATCGCGGTTCTGGGAAGAGTGGGTGCGGGCAAGTCTACGTTCTTGCGACTTGCGGGCGGGCTGGCTACGCCGTCTCAGGGCAGAATATTGTTCAACGACACCGCGATGAACCTGATCGACGTGTCCGATGTGCGGCGGGATATTGGTTCAGTCCTGCAGGAATCCAGCCTATTCTATGGAACTATCCGGGAAAACCTGCTCCTTGCAAATCCGCATGCCGGTGACGAAGAAATTCTCAGCGCGATGCGGCTTTCCTGCGCTGACAAACTGCTTCTCAACCAACCCCACGGTCTCGACCTGAAATTGCGCGAACACGGATTGGGGCTTTCAGGCGGACAGAAGCAGTCGTTGCTTTTGGCCCGGGTCTTTCTGCGCTCGCCGCAAATCCTTCTGCTCGACGAACCTACCGCATCGCTAGACGATGGCACGGAAGCGGCCATTATCGAAAACCTTCGCGGGTGGTTAAGTGGGAAAACCATGATTGTGGCGACGCACCGTTATCAGGTGCTCAGTCTCGTGGATCGGATCATCGTGATCGATGGCGGGCGCGTGGTTCAGGACGGCCCGAGAGACAAGGTCCTCGCAATGCTTGGAGCCGCGCCGTTGCGCGCCGGTCAGTCGAAACCCGTTGCGGCAGAGTGAAACTTATGAGCAGCCTACCAATTTCTGCCTATTCAAAGCGCGAAGCGCGACAAATGCGTTCTGTGCTGTGGTTGGTGATTGTTGCAGTCGCCACTTTCGTAACATGGGCGGCATGGGCACCGCTGGACGAAGTCGCAATCGGGGAAGGAAAGGTCACACCTGCCTCGAAGGGGCAGGTCATACAAAGTCTTGAAGGCGGCATATTGGCGGACCTGTTCGTTCGCGAAGGAGACATCGTCGAAGCGAACCAGAAACTCGCCACGCTCGACCCTGCGCAAGCGCGAGCTTCAATGGAAGAAGCGCTCGCAAAGATCGTTGCATTGCAAGCTAGGGCCGCCCGTTTGCGCGCCGAAATGACTGACGCTCCGGAAGTCAAATTTCCTGAGGAGTTGAACGATAATCCGGACGCGATTGACCGCGAGCGCGAGTTATTCAAGGCCAATCGCAGTGCGTTCAAGGAAAATGTCGAGAATACGCGTAAGCAATTGCGGTTGGCTGAGGAAGAGTTGAAGCTGACCGAGCCGCTGCTTAAATCTGGTGCCACCAATGAAGTCGAGGTTTTGCGGCTTCGCCAGAAAGTCGCCGAGTATGCTTCTAAGCTCGCGGCAACACAAAGCGAATATCATGTGGCTCTTAAGGCTGACTATTCGGAAACAATGGGTGATTTGGGGCCGTTGCTGAAGGTTCGCGAAGGCCGTGCTGACCAGTTGCGTCGTACTATGATCAAGGCACCCACGCGCGGTATCGTGAAAGACATTCAGGTCACCACGATTGGTGGCGTTGTGCACGCTGGCGGAATTCTGATGGAAATCGTGCCGCTGGGTGACCAGCTTCTCATTGAAGCACGGTTAAGCCCGCGCGACATTGCTTTCATCCATCCCGGACAGGAGGCAAACGTCAAGATTACGGCATATGATTCGGCAATCTACGGCTCATTGTCCGGAAAGGTTGATCGCGTCTCGCCAGACACGATTGAGGACCCGAACGATAAGAAAATCCAGTATTACCGGGTCTATGTGTTGACCGATCAATCTTACCTTCAAACGAAGGACGGGAAACATCACCCAATTCTTCCGGGCATGGTTGCTACGGCAGAAATTCGTACCGGAAACAATACCGTTCTGAACTATCTGCTAAAGCCGCTCAAGCGCGCGAGCGAAGCATTGCGTGAAAGGTGATTCCACGTCTCATACGGTCTCCAGATAGGTGTGATACTCGAAAGTCGTGACGCGTTCGGCGAAGGCTTCCATTTCCTGCCTTTTGCAGTCCACCAGCATTTGCTGAAGCGTTCTCGAAAATATTCGAGGGATGACGAGACCGTCTTCAAAGGCGTCAACTGCTGACGCCCAATCGGGCGGGATGTCTGGAAGATCACGCGAATAGGCGTTACCCACGATGGGATCCGGCGGCGCGATGCGATGCTCAATACCTTCAAGTGCTCCGCCCAAAATTGCTGCCAATACGAGATATGGGTTCGCGTCGGCACCGGCAACGCGATGTTCAATTCTTCGGGCCTTGGGATCGCCACCCGGTATGCGCAGTGCAGTGGTCCGATTTTCGTAACCCCACGCGACACCTGAAGGTGCATGTGTACCTGGCCGTAAGCGTCGGAAGGAATTCATGTGCGGCGCGAAAAGTAGCGTGCATTCAGGCATCGTCGCCAGCAGGCCTCCGACTGCATGGAGCAGAGTTTCAGAACCTTGCTCGGTGCCATTATCGAAAACATTACGGCCTTGACGGTCCACTAGGCTGAAATGCACATGCAACCCGCTCCCTGCTCGATCGCCATAGGGCTTGGCCATGAAAGTGGCTGCAAATCCGTGCTGGCGTGCGATTCCGCGCACCAGATCCTTGAACAGAACCGCGTCATCGGCAGCTTTCAGGGGGTCGGAAACGTGAAGGAGGTTAATCTCGAACTGACCCGGCCCGTTTTCCGCTATCGCTGTATCGGCAGGAATGTCCTGTGCCGCACAAGCTTCATAAACGTCATCCAGAAAGCTGTGGAAGTGGTCCAATTCGCGTACTGCCAATACCGAATCCGAATCGAGTATTTTTCCTGAAACCGGCGAAATAGGAGCTTGTGGTCTCTCGCCGGCAGGATCGACCAGATAAAATTCAAGCTCCATCGCAACGATGGGTGTCAGCCCGAGCGCCGTGAAACGAGAAGAGATTGCTGCAAGCGCGCGGCGTGGATCGCCCGGGAACGGAGTTCCATCTTCAAGGGCCAGCCAAACCGGGATGAAAGCCGTGGGGCGTGGTGTCCATTCAACAGGCACAGGTCCGCGACCTGTCCATTCGCATATCCCGTCAGCGTCACCGGTTTCGAATACCAGCCGTCCGCCGACAATGTCCTCGCCCCACACATCTATGCCTGCAATCGAAACAGGCATTCGCAGGCCCCCTTCGAGTACCTTCTGGGCGTGCGAAACGGGAATGCGCTTGCCGCGCGCGATCCCATTCAGGTCGCGTATTGCGGCACGCAGGCTGGAGACCTCGGGGTGGCGTTTCAGCCACTCGATGACCTCGGTAGGATGCACGATCAGAACTCCCCCTTTTGCGTGATACTATCCTGAAATATATCTTTTTCAAACGCTTATCGGCTTGAGAATCTCGCCAGCAGTTTCTCGCACGATGGCTGCAATTGCTTCCATCTGGTCGGATAGAGGATTGCTCTTGCGCCATACCATGCCGATGGCGCGCTTTGGACGCGGAACCGGAAGGCGCGCGACTGACACTTCCGCCGAGCGCGTTTCAACGGGAACCGCAAGTTCGGGGATTAATGTTACGCCGATACCCGCACTGACCATTTGAACGAGCGTCGCCAGCGAACTGCCTTCCATCATCGTTCGAGACACCATTGCAGGCATTTTGCAAAATGAGATCGCCTGGTCGCGGAAGCAATGACCGTCTTCCAGTAAAAGCAAACGCATCTCATGTAGCTTTTCCGGGCGAGGCACTGGTTTCATTGCATCCTCAGCCGGACGAACGAGGACGAACTCTTCTTGAAATAACAATACCTTGTTCAAGGCAGGTTCCGAAACCGGCAAGGCGACGATTGCGGCGTCCAGCTGACCTGCATGCAAATCCTTGATAAGCTTCTGGGTCACTGTTTCGCGCGGTTGAAGGTCCAGTCCGGAAAAGTGCGACGATAGCTCAGAGATGATCCGTGGCAACAAATATGGCGCTACGGTCGGAATAACGCCAAGCCGCAGTCGGCCCGAAAGGGGCCCGTTCGCTGCGCGCGCGAGTTCTCCGAGTTCGTCCACCGCGCGCAAGATACCGCGTGCACGCAACGCGAACTGCTCGCCAAGTTTTGTAAGCCTGATGCGGCGCGTGCCGCGCTCAACAAGTTGTGCGCCGAGTGTTTCTTCCAACTCCTTGATCTGAACCGAAAGCGCGGGCTGAGTCACAGAACAATCTTCCGCAGCGCGCCCGAAATGCTTGTGCCGTGCAAGCGCTTCAAAATAGCGCAGGTGTTTCATAGATATCGAAGCCATAAGAAAACATTATCGCTATTGTTATGAAATGCAATTATCTTTAATCGACAATAGTTGATAGGCGGTACACTTCCCCAGCTACGGACAGCGCTGCTAATTTGGAGATGAGAATGGATGTGAGTAACGCAAAGATGGGCAAATGCCCGGTTATGCACGGTGGGAATACCGCTCAGGGTTCGTCGGTAATGGGGTGGTGGCCAAATGCGCTGAATCTCGACATCCTTCACCAGCATGACACCAAGACAAACCCGATGGGCAAGACCTTCAACTATCGTGAAGAGTTGAAGAAGCTTGATGTTGAAGCGCTGAAGGCGGATTTGCGGGCGCTCATGAAAGACAGCCAGGAATGGTGGCCCGCGGATTGGGGCAGCTATGTCGGTATGTTCGCCCGGGTCGCGTGGCACGCGGCGGGTTCTTATCGTATGAGCGATGGCCGTGGTGGTGCCGGAACCGGCAACCAGCGTTTTGCCCCACTGAATTCCTGGCCGGATAATGTGAACACCGACAAGGGCCGTCGCCTTCTGTGGCCGATCAAGAAGAAATACGGGAACAAGATAAGCTGGGCCGACCTTATCGTGCTGTCGGGCACGATCGCATACGAAGTCGCCGGGCTGAAGACTTTTGGTTTCGCTTTCGGTCGCGAGGATATCTGGCATCCTGAAACGGATATTTACTGGGGCAACGAAAAGGAATGGCTGGCGCCGAGCGACGGACGCTATGGTGACCTGACGAACCCTGCCTCTTTGGAAAATCCGCTTGCGGCGGTTCAGATGGGCCTGATCTACGTGAATCCAGAGGGCGTGAACGGCAAATCTGACCCGCTCGCAACTGCGGCCCAGATGCGCGAGACCTTCGCTCGCATGGCCATGGACGACGAAGAGACCGTTGCGCTGACGGCTGGTGGCCACACCATCGGCAAGTGCCATGGTAATGGCAGCGCGGCTAATCTCAGCCCGGACCCGGAAGCAGCTGGACCTGAATTTCAAGGCCTTGGCTGGATGAACAAGGCGGGTCGCGGAATTGGCCGAGATACCGTGGTTAGCGGCCTTGAAGGCGCGTGGACAACCAACCCGACACAGTGGGATAATGGCTACTTCAAGATGCTGTTCGAGCATGAATGGCATCTGGTCAAGAGCCCGGCAGGAGCTACACAGTGGGAGCCGATCAGCATTGCTGAGTCAGACAAGCCGGTCGATGTTGAGGACGCCACAATCCGCGTCAACCCGATGATGACTGATGCCGATATGGCGCTCAGGGTCGATCCGATCTACCGTGAAATCGCTCTGCGTTTCAAAGACGATCAGGCATATTTCTCGGAAGTTTTCGCCCGTGCCTGGTTCAAGCTTACCCATCGCGACATGGGTCCGAAGGCGCGCTATTTTGGCCCCGACGTTCCGCAGGAAGACCTGATCTGGCAAGATCCGGTGCCGGCTGGAAACACATCTTACGATGTGCAGGATGTGAAGGCGAAAATCGCGGCGTCCGGCCTTTCGATTGCGGACATGGTTTCCACTGCATGGGATAGCGCGCGGACCTATCGTGGCTCCGATATGCGCGGCGGCGCGAACGGTGCTCGCATTCGTCTGGCACCTCAAAAGGATTGGGAAGGCAATGAACCGGCACGGCTGTCGCGTGTGCTTTCCGTTCTTGAGCCAATCGCAGCGCAAAGCGGGGCTTCCATCGCGGATGTCATTGTGCTGGCAGGCAATCTGGGTGTGGAACAAGCTGCAAAGGCTGCTGGTTTTGATATTCAGGTTCCGTTTGCGCCGGGCCGCGGGGATGCGACCGATGCGCAAACAGATGCTGCTTCCTTTGATGTGCTGGAGCCACTGGCTGATGGCTATCGGAACTGGCTGAAGAAGGATTACCTTGTCAGCGCGGAAGAGCTGCTGCTCGACCGCACCCAGCTAATGGGTCTCACCGCCGCGGAAATGACGGTTCTGGTCGGCGGTATGCGCGCACTGGGAACCAATCATGGCGGCACGAAGCATGGCGTATTTACTGACCGCGAAGGCGCGTTGACGAACGACTTCTTCGTGAACCTCACGGATATGCGCTATAGCTGGCAGCCGCTCCAGGATGGCACATACGAGATTCGTGACCGCAAGACTGGACAGGTCAAGTGGACTGCCACACGGGTCGATCTCGTGTTCGGCTCAAACTCCATCCTGCGCTCTTACGCGGAAGTTTATGCGCAGGACGATAATGCAGAAAAGTTCGTGTCGGATTTCGTAGCTGCATGGACAAAGGTGATGAACGCGGATCGTTTCGATCTCGCTGCGTAGTCAACCTCGAAATGGGAGCAGGCGGCATATCGGCCGCCTGCATCCACTACAGTTCGATTGCCCTGCCTTCTTTCACTGATTTAACGGCAGCATCAGCAAGAACCAGCGCTGCCAGCCCGTCAGCGCCAGAAGGTTCTGCCTTCTTCCCCTTCGTCATAGCATCTATAAACGCTGCAATCTCATTGGCGTATGCTTCTGTGTAGCGCGTCATGAAAAAATCATGCAGTGGCGGACGTGTATACCCGGTCGCATTCGCAAGCTCGATTGAAACTGGCCGCTGGTTCTCCGCTGCCACCATCCCCTTGGACCCGTGCACTTCTATGCGCTGGTCATATCCATAAGTCGCACGACGTGAATTCGATATGATTGCCTGCTTGCCGGAAGCGGTTTGAAGTATGACGCTCACACTATCGAAATCACCAGCCTGACCAATTGCCTTGTCAACCAGAACAGCGGCATTTGCGGAAACCCGCACTGGCTCTTCGCCCAGCAGGAAGCGCGCCATGTCAAAATCGTGAATGGTCATGTCGCGAAAAATGCCACCCGAGCGCTTGATATAATCAACCGGTGGCGCCCCCGGGTCTCGTGAGATTATTGTAACCATCTCCACTTCACCGATTGCGCCTTCATCAATGGCCTTGCGAACAGCAGCAAAGTGCGGATCAAAACGCCGGTTGAAGCCGACCATCAGCGTTGCGTCCGCATCCTTCGCGACCTTCAGGCATTCGCGTACACGCTTCACGTCAAGGTCGATTGGCTTTTCGCAAAAGATTGCCTTGCCAGCGCGCGCGAAGCGTTCAATCAGGTCTGCATGTGTATCGGTTGGGGTGCAAATCACTACCGCGTCGATGTCTTTGGACGTCTCGATATGCTCGATCGACCGAACCTCTGCGCCATAGGGTGCGGCGAGATCCTCCGCGGCCGATACAAACGCGTCGGCGACAGCTACCAGCACAGCGTCAGGGTTAGATGCGACAGCCTTTGCATGTACCTTACCAATCCGGCCCGCCCCGAGCAGGCCAAAACGCACCGTCATTTACATCTCCACATTTTTGCAGCGTTGCTCACACCATGCCGCCAAGTTCTTCGGAAAGCGATTGCAATTCCTTGTCCCCGGCCATCAGGTTCTGCAATTCTTCAATTCCAATGTCGGATTTTTCATATGTTCCCAGCGTGCGACCACGGTTCAGAACAGTGAACGAATTGCCGACAGCAAAGGCATGGCGAACATTGTGGGTGATGAAGATCACCCCCAATCCGCGTGCACGAACGAGGTTTACATATTTCAGCACCATCGATGTTTGAGCAACCCCAAGCGCCGAGGTGGGTTCGTCGAGGATCAGCACCTTCGCGCCGAAATAAACCGCGCGGGCAATTGCAACGCATTGACGCTCACCACCCGACAGTGTCCCAACAGCCTGGGCTGGGTCGCGCAGGTCGATGCCGATCTTGCGCATCTCCTGCCTTGCTACATCCTCAGCAAAACCAAGGTCCATGAATTTCAGGGGGCCGAACCGTCGCACAGGCTCCCGGCCCATGAAGAAGTTGCGCGCAATGGACATGAGCGGAACCATTGCGAGATCCTGATAAACCGTTGCGATCCCGGCATCCAGGGCGTCCCGTGGCGTCTGGAAGGTGACGGGTTTGCCGTCCACGAGGAATTCACCTCCGTTCGGCTTGTGTACGCCGGACAGTGTTTTGATAAGCGTCGATTTGCCCGCGCCATTGTCGCCAAGAAGGCATAGAACCTCACCTGGACGCACCTTCATCGACACGCCCGCCAGCGCAACAACCGGGCCGAAATGCTTCACAAGGTTGCGTACCTCAATGATGGGTGTTGCTGTATTCGTTGAAGAGGATGAGTTGAGTGACATATTCGCTTCTCCTCTCAACGTTCGCCGGTTGCACGGCGGCGGATGACACTGTTGAACAGCACCGCAGTCAGAAGCATCAAACCAAGGAATACCTGAAACCAATCATTCGGCGCGCCGGTAAACAGGATGCCCATCTGGACCACACCAAAGATAAGTGCGCCGAAGAATGCACCGATTACGGAACCATAGCCGCCCGTCAGCAAGCAGCCGCCGATAACCGCAGCAATGATGGCTTCAAATTCCTTAAGCACGCCGCGGTCTGCTGCGGCCGAGCCGAATTCCATCACCTGGCAGGTCGCGTACACGGTGGCGCAAAATGCGGTGACCATAAACAGGGTGATCTTTACCCGGGCAACCGGTACACCAACATTACGAGCCGCGTTGGCGTCGCCTCCGGATGCAAAGATCCAGTTTCCGAACCGGGTACGTGTCAGAATGATATGTCCGGTCAGGGCAATTGCAAGCGCCCACAACACGACAGCGGGAACCCCTTGAACGGCTGGCTGGCCATTTGGGAGCGTTCCGATCATGCCGATGTCGGCAAGCCACACGAAAAATCCACGAAATGCCTTCCCGGCAAAAAGCCAGCTTACAATCGAGCCGTCAGCATGATTTTTCACGCCGCTGACGATGGTTCGATTTGCGAACAGAATGGAAAGCGCAATTGTCATGCCGCGCAAAATGTAAAGCGATGCGAGTGTTACGATAAACGAAGGCAGGCGCGTGCGAACGACTATCGTGCCATTCAGGAATCCGATCAGAAGTGCGCCGCAAAAGGCGAATAGCACGCTCAGTTCGATGGGGATGCCAAAATACACGGTCGGAATGGCGATCATCATGCCGGCAAATCCGATCATGGAACCCACCGAAAGGTCGAACTCACCCCCGATCATCAGCAGGGCCGCCCCGGTTGCAATAATGGTGAGCTGGCCCGTAACCGTGACCCAGTTCATGATCCCGTCTGCGGCAAACATACCTGTTCCGCGTGCGGTGATCGCAAAGAACAGGAACACCAGAATAGTGCCGGCAATTGCGCCAAGCTCGGGTCTGGACAACATACCGCGAAGCAAGGATTGCTTACGCAAACGTTCGTCACTCGACCGTGCAGCAGGCACGGCTGTTCCACTGTCCGCCATCACGAACTCCCCTATAGCTAGGCTCTGACTTTTATCCGGAATGCGCCCAGCTTCCCGCCAAGCCGGGCGCCCGGAAAGTTAGCGGTATTCGCCCGCCAACTTTTCGACCATTTCAATATTGTCTTTGGTCACGAAGCCGGGACCGGTATTCACATTATTGGCTGGCATGACGCCGTAACGCTTGTACTGCGTGAGCAGAACCACTGGCAGGTAGCCCTGCAGATATGGCTGCTGATCGATAGCGGATTCCACGAACCCATCCTTGATGCCTTGCGAAATGTCCGACGAAAGATCGAAGGTTATGAAATTATATTTCGAAGTTTCGCCCATATCGCGCAAAAGCTTGATAGTAGGTTCGGCCGAATTTGGTCCAAGCGTGATAATGCCGTTGGTCCCGGAATTGGCCGTGAGATACGCCTTCACCTTGTTGTAGACCTGCGTCGGGTCCTGGCTGGAGTCGACCATATGATCGCCCAGCGCAACTCCAAGAGCATCTGCATAACCCTGGCACCGCTCAACCGAAGCGGCGTTGGTGATATAGTGATTGACGCATACGAAGTCTGTCACGCCGGCGGCTTTTGCGCGCTCGCCCGCCCCTTTACCAGCGTCATATTCAGGCTGCCCGATATGCATCAGGGCACCAAGTTCCTTGGACTGCTCCGCCGTGCCGGAGTTCACCGTTATGACTGGAATTCCCTTCGCAATAGCTTGCTCAATCGACGTCTTTAGCACATCGAAATCAGCTATGGTGGTGATGATGCCGTCTGGATTGGTTGCAGCGCTCTGTTCGATGATGCGCGCCATATCCGCAATGTCGCCGGTCGGCGGGTTGCGATATTCGACAGTTGTGCCGGTTTCGCTAGCCGCATTTTTCAGGGCGTTCTTAATAACATTCCACCACGAATCCGTGTCAGGCGCGTGGCTCACAAATACAAAGCGCTCGCCCTGTGCATTAGCAGCAGGCGCGACACTCAACATAACAGGTACTGCAACGGCGAATGCCGTCAGCAGATTCCTCACCAGACTTGCCATAATGAATTCCTCCCTAGAAAGACGGAACGTGTCTGCCAAAAACATGTCCAATAGAATATCTATTCCATTTTCTGTTCCACCCGTCAAGTCCACAGTTTCCATTCTATGAGCAATCTGACCGCCAGCGCATCCAACGCCGACGGACAACCCGGAGTAAAAGCGATTAGTGCTGGAATGCGCGTTGGACTAGCGGTACTGCTACGGTACGGCATGCTGCGGTAGATTAACCTAGCCGAACGATCAGAACTGGAAACGCATGATGCAATCGGCAGGAACAGCGCACGAAAAATCTGCTGTCTGGAATGACATGAAGGATGCCCACGGTGCTGCTGGCCGCTCGGAAATCTTACGGTTCAGCTTTCCAAGTGCGCTGGAATCGCTTTGGAGAATGCGCACTAACTCGACGATCGCTAATCACCTCTCGCGCTGCTGAAACACCGTGAAACCTGACCTCATTATCTTCGATTGTGACGGTGTGCTCGTCGATAGCGAGCCAATTTCAACGTCCGTTCTTTGCGACCTGTTTGTGGAGTATGCAATTCCAATAGATCAGGCGACTGTTTATCAGCGGTTTCTGGGTCGTAGCATGGCCTCAATGCGTTCCGTGCTCAATGACGAGTACGGTATAGCAATGACAGACGAGCATCTGGAATTCGTGCGGCGGAATATGCGTGCGCGTCTCACCAGTGAGTTGAAGCCAATTCCTGGCATAGCTGCCGCTTTGGGGCGGCTCGAAATGCCAGTATGCGTAGCTTCTTCCAGCACGCCCGAACGGATCAGGCTGAGTCTTGGTGTTACCGGACTAACCGAGTATCTGGAGCCAAATATATTCAGCGCAACAATGGTCAGCAATGGCAAACCGGCACCGGACTTGTTTTTTCATGCGGCGCTTAAGATGGGTGTAGATCCTGAGCGCTGCCTTGTAATCGAAGACAGTCCCGCAGGAGTAATGGCGGCACAGGCTGCGCAAATGCGGGTGTTTGGATTCACAGGAGGCGGCCACGCCGTACCTGCCGGGCTGGCAAGTGCGCTTGCCGCGCTCGGTCCTGACCTGATATTTAGCGACATGCGCAGTTTACCGGATATGCTCGCAAGAGCATAGGTTGATCTAACTCGTGAAATGCTCCGGCATTGGCAGGTCTTGATTTGTATAGCTTGAAGCTATCAGGCTCCATCGACGTCAGGTTAGAACGATATTGCCATTGGCAATCAAGTCATCCAGCAAGGTCGGGGTATAGCTAATACCCTGCAATTCAATAGTCACAATTTGTGTTGTTGCGGATCTTGCATCATGTTCGATGTGGAGCACGGCATTGGCACCCAATTGCGAGACCGTTATATACGCTGACAAATCGTCGACGCCGGGTTCATATCCAATCAGCAGGTCGGAGAGGTGAATAATGTCGCCGCCCGCACCGACAGCAAAATCGGTGATTACATCATTTCCGGCATTCGGGAATCCATAGTGGAATGTGTCGCGGCCGGCCCCGCCCTTAAGCGTGTCGCTTCCTTCGCCGCCGACAATCCAGTCATTGCCTGATCCGCCGGTCAAGGTGTCGTACCCGTCAAGGCCATGCATGACTTCGCTCGCCGTAGAGGCACCTCTGTCTTCCACGTCGTTCGCGGTATTCGAACCGACGTATACGCCCGATGCAACTGTACCAATGATATTCCAGCTGTACCGATCTTTCAGATATTGTACCGCGGTGGCATCTGAATAAGTCGCCATCGTCAGCTTTACCCCGGAATTAATTGCGTTCTCGCCTATTGTTCTATCCAGCTTTGCCCAGCCACGAATCGTCAAGTCCATATTAGCGACTGACATACCGCTGTCACGGAACATATCGTCCGCGTTTGTCAGCAATGAAATGTCCCAATCGCCGAGATTCTGATTGAAGGCGCTGGCACCAAAAAACATGCCTTCCATACTTGTAACATTATGGGTTTTCCAGCTGCTGATGTCATTGTTAAAGTGGGTTGCCGAGGCGAACATATAGTACATGTTATCAACAGAGCTAACGTTCCAGCTACTCACGTCGCCGCTAAATGCCTCTGCTCCCTGGAATACTCCAATCATGTCTTTAACAGAGCTGGTGTCCCAGGTACTTACATCTCCATTGAATGCCTTGGCATTGTTGAATGAATATCTCATTGACTCAACAGAACTGACGTCCCAGCTATCCAAATCCTGATTGAAGGCGACTGCACCCTTAAACATCCTTTCCAGTGATGTTGCCGCGCTTGTATTCCACCTCCCGATATCCTGATTAAATACGGTGGCATCGTCGAACATCTGGGCGAAGGATATTGAAGAACCGACGTCCCAGTTTCCAATGTCTTGATTGAACGAAGTTGCGCCGTTAAACATGCTGTGAAATGTCCAAACAGATCCCACATCCCAGTTTCCAATATTTTGATTGAATGATGTGGCACCAAAGAACATTGCCACCGTGTTAGTGACTGCACTGGTATTCCAGCGTCCAATATCCTGGTTGAATGAGGTCGCGTTAGAAAACGTACCATTCATGTTTTTGACGGAGCTGACGTTCCAGTCCCCTATGTCTTGATTGAATGGTGATCTGCTGAACATATAATTCATATCAGTGACGGACGACACATCCCAATTGCCAATGTCCTGATTAAAGGACGAAGCCTCGAATGTCCTCATTGCCGCAACCGCATGGGAGGTATCCCATCCGGTTATGTCTCCTACGAGTGTCGAACCGGTGCTGAACAGATCTGATAAGTCAGTGATATTTTTCGCTGCTGCATTGAGTGTGCCTTCAATGCTTGAGACTTTACCCGCGTCAACGGTTACTGCGATATTGCTGTGAAGTTCATTGAGATCAGATGTTACGGTCGCCGTGAATGTGCGCGCGTCTATGCGCGTCAGACTGCCCGTCGTCAAAGCACCATTGGCAACCCTGATATCGGACTCGGCAAAAGTTGAGGCGTCGATATCCTTGCTGAATGAGAAAGTGATTACACCGCTTTCGCCGCTACCTGTGATCGCAAGTTCGAGAGGCTTTGAGACCACCTGGAACGCGTAATTTGCGACAGGGGAGGTATTGCCAGCCTTGTCCATGACATAGGCAACGAGCCTGTAACTTCCAAGAGACAGCTCTGTGTTCGTATAATCAAAACTCCACTTTCCCGTAGCGTCAGCAGTTACGGTGCCGATCATGGGAGTCCCGAGAAAAATTCGGACAGTCGAGCCTGCTTCTGCTTCGCCGCTGAAGATCAGTTTGTGTTCTTCGGTGGTGTTACTGGCAATTGGAGTGCCGGAGTGGTCGGCCGCAAATGCAGTTGGGGCGATGGGCGATGTTGTGTCTACTTCGAAGGAAAAGTCTCTGGAAACTGAAGAGGTGTTGCCTGCCTTGTCTGTCGCTGTCGCGGTCAACACATGTGTACCGTCAGATAATTTGACTTTGCTGTGGTCAAACGTCCAAAGGCCTTGCTTGTCCACTGTGGTGGAGCCAACCGTTTTCCTATCAATCAGTAATTTGACTACCGAACCAGATTCCGCGATGCCTGTGAACTTGAGCTGATTTTCCTTTGTGATCTGGTCGTTTGTTACAATACCTGTATCAGGGCCCAAGGACAGGACAGATGGCGCCGCTGGTGCGGTTTTATCAATATTATCAGTCGGATCGGTTGGGTCTGTTGGGTCTGTTGGATCTGTGGGATTAGTCGGCGTAGAGGAATTGTCGTCCTTACCACCGGAGGCTACTACACCTACCACTGCTGCGGCGCCGAGTATGCCAATCAACGCAGCCGCAGAGGGATTTGTTTCAAACAGTCTTGCAATGATAAGACCGTCCAATATTCCGTCGCCGGTCCCTACCGCCGCAGTGTGCAGATCAATCATCTTGCTTTGCTGTCCGTCCTCGAAGACCAGATGGTGGTGGTCGATGCCGTTCAATGCGAAGTTACGAATTGTATGCGTTTCTCCCGCCTTCATCGTTATTACGAGGTCATTTCCATTCAACGCATAGTTGGAGACGTCGTTCGGCGATCCCTGGATAATAAAATTGCTGGATTGCGACCCAGCGGATGCGTTGCCCGTGACATGAATATTCGGCGTAACGACCATTCCGCTCTCCTAAATCGCCAATTGGGCAGAGCTACTGTTGAAGAACTCTGCTTTGGAGACCTATTTATATAAATTAGCAGGATGTCAATTAATGTTGATTGGTGGTTTGTTCACACCCTCCGGTGTGACCGAGGGCAGGAAACTCCGCGGGCCCCATCCAAAGAGATGAATTGACGGGCGGCTCTTGGGAGCGCTCACTGCGTTGGCATTAACCATACTATCTCGCGTGGGTGAGTCGGCCTTTTCCAGTTTTGGCGTCGATAATGAAGCTTGTTATGCAAAATTTTAAGGAACATTGGCAGACAAATTGCCTCTTAACTTCAACGACTTCTATGCTCGGCCATTCTTACGCCACGATTTGTTTGGCAAACGCGGCCGACAACTGGAACAGCAAGGCGGATACTGGCCATTACTACGGCAGATATAAATATAGATGCAGGGAAGCCTTCCATGTGGCAGCGCCTGCAAACTAGGCTCGACGCAATTCGCAAGGACAGTCCTGTTTGGAACGGGGTTGCAAGAATTGTAAGCGTGTTGCGCTTTCGTGACTTCGATCCGACTAGCAAGAACGGTCTTTCGGGTGCGCTTGCGACATTCAAGCGCGCATTCATAAGTATCGGGCTTATCAGCGGCGTCATAAATGTTCTGACGCTAACGGGCTCGTTTTACCTGCTGCAAGTCTATGATCGCGTTGTTCCCGGTCGGAGTATTCCCACACTGATTGGGATTTCAATCATTGCCCTGGTTCTTTTCAGTTTTCAGGGCATTCTGGAGCTGATTCGTTCCAGACTTCTGACGCGTATTGCCTCCGCTATCGACTATGCAAGCAGCGGCCCCATCTACACTGCGATGGTGCAGTTGCCATTGCGGATCAAGCTCCCGGGCGATGGCAATCAACCGATGCGCGACCTTGATCAGGTACGCTCGTTTCTCTCATCGGCAGGGCCTTCCACGCTGTTCGATCTTCCGTGGATGCCGATCTATGTTTTCATCTGCTTCCTGTTTCATTTCTGGATTGGCGTAACTGCGCTGGTTGGCGCTATCGTACTGTTTGCGCTTACCGTGCTTGCAGAGATGCGCACGAAGGAACCAATGCGTGTGGCAAGCGGGCTTGCGTCACAACGTGCGGCCCTGGCCGACTCCGCCCGCCGCAATTCCGAAGTTCTGCAAGCGATGGGCTTCGGCTCGCGCATTCGCGACCGCTGGTCGCAGGTAAATCTCGCACATCTGGACGCCATGGCTCATGCCAGCGATACCGCCGGGACGCTTGGAACAGTGGCGCGCGTCTTGCGAACAATTTTGCAGTCGATGATCCTGGCCATTGGTGCCTTCCTTGTCATTCGCGGCGAGGCTACAGGCGGCATCATGATTGCCAGTTCTATTCTCATGAGCAGGGCACTGGCTCCTATCGATCAACTCATCGGCCATTGGCGCGGTCTGATAGGTGCACGCCAAAGCTGGCAGAGGCTGGAAAAACTGGTGCAATTGCTGCCGCAAGAAAGCGTACGCACGGAATTGCCCGCGCCCCGTAACCAGTTCACCGTTGAAGCGCTCGGACTTGCTGCGCCGGGAGGCAGTTATTTCATCGTTCAGGATGTGACTTTTGGTCTGCGTGCTGGAGATGGTCTCGGCGTGATTGGACCTAGCGCCTCTGGTAAATCGTCGCTTTTGCGCGGTCTGGCAGGAGTTTGGGCTCCGGTCCGCGGGTCCGTTCGGCTTGATGGAGCAACGTTCGATCAATGGGTGCCCGACGAGCTTGGCAAGTATATCGGCTACCTTCCGCAAGACGTGCAACTCTTCGACGGAACAATCGCCGAGAACATTTCCCGTTTCGATCCGGAGTCAACTTCGGAACTGGTGATAGCGGCTGCGGCGAGCGCAGGTGTTCATGAACTGATCGTACGCCTGAAGGATGGCTATGATACGCGCATTGGCGAACAGGGCGTCGAGCTTTCAGCAGGGCAGCGCCAGCGTATCGCGCTTGCGCGTGCCATGTATCGCGATCCGTTCCTCGTTCTGCTTGATGAGCCGAACTCGAACCTTGATGCGGAAGGCGAAGCTTCCCTTAGCGAAGCGCTGAAACGTATTCGTCGTCGAGGCGGTATCGTGATCGTCGTTGCCCATCGCCCGAGCGCATTGGCTAACCTCGATCTTGTGCTCGTGATGAACGGTGGCCGGATGCACGCATTCGGTCGCAAGAATGAAATCCTTGCGAAGCTGACGCGTCCTGCGCTTCCGTCTCGCAATTTGAAGGTAGTGGCTGCGCCGGAAGCGAAATGACAGTGGATTCGAAATCTCCGTTCAGCGCCAGCATCAACCGTTATCTGTTTGCGGGGCTGGCGACATGTGCCTTTCTCGTAGGCGTTGTCGGTGCGCTGGCTGCAACAATCAGCATCTCAGGCGCAGTAATTGCCCAAGGGTTGCTGGCTGTGAGCTCTAACGTCAAAAAGGTCCAGCACCCCACAGGCGGCGTCGTTAGTGAAATCGTCGTCAAGGAAGGCTCAAAAGTGAATTCCGGCGACCTTCTGGTCAGGCTCGACCCGACGGTGACCAAAGCCAACCTGGCGATTGTTGCGAACAGCCTCGACGAGTATCGGGCGCAGCTTGCCCGACTTGAAGCCGAGCGTGACGGTTCAACGACAATCCGGATGCCGATTGCGTTTCAAGGGCGTGAGGATGATCCGCAGGTTCAGCGCCTTATGAAGAACGAAACCAAGGTTTTCGAGCTCCGCGCCAATGCCCGCAGCGGTTTGAAGATGCAGTTGCGTGAGCGGATTACCCAGCTCGGGCAGGAGGTTGCTGGGCAGGAAGAGCAACAGGCTGCAAAGCGCCGGGAAATGGGCCTGATCAAGAAGGAACTTGATGCCGTAAAGTCGCTGTGGGACCAGAAGCTGGTATCAGTGCAGCGTGTGGCGGCTCTGGAGCGTGAGGAAGCGCGCCTGGACGGCGAGTATGGTGCACGCACCGCTTCCATAGCGCAGGCGAAAGGCAAGATCGCTGAAATTGAGTTGCAGATCATACAGATCGACGAAGACTTGCGCAGCGAGGTTGCAAAGGAAATCAGCGATCTTCAGGCCAAAATAAGTGAAGCTTCAGAGCGCAAGACGGCCGCAGAGGACCAGCTGCGGCGCATTGAATTGCGCAGCCCGCAATCCGGTGTCGTGCATGAGCTTTCGATCCACACTATCGGAGGTGTTATTTCGCCAGGCGAAACCGTGATGCAGATCGTGCCAACCGAGGATGATTTTGCAGTTGAGGCTCGAATTCTGCCGCAGGACATTGATCAGGTGCATCAGGGCCAGAAAGCTGTAGTTCGCCTTTCGGCGTTCAGCCAGCAGACTACCCCTGAGCTCAAGGGCACTCTGGAACAGCTTGCGGTTGACCTGACAATCGACAAGCAGACGGGTGGTGCCTACTATCAGGCGCGTGTGAATATTCCGCCTGAAGAGTTGGAAAAGCTTCGCGATCTGAGCCTGACTGCGGGTATGCCGGCTGAAATCTTTTTCGAGACAGGCGATAGGACCATGCTGTCCTACATCGTCAAGCCTCTGCGGGACCAGATCGACCGCGCATTCCGGGAAAACTAGGAACGGAATTTATCCCCCCCCTGCAAGGGCAGGTTATGATTCGTGCAATATTGGCTGGAGCCGGAATTGCGCGATGGAAGAAACTTCAAATCTTAATCTGCCCTACATTATGCCATCACAGGCACAAAAGCATGTGACTCACAACGAAGCACTGCGGAAACTGGACGCCTTGGTTCAGCTCGCAGTTGTTTCGCGCAACCTCGCCACACCGCCGGCAAGCCCGGCTGAAGGCACGCGCTATATCGTGGCCAACTCAGCAAGTGGAGAGTGGGCCGGCCAGGAAGGCAATATTGCCGCGTGGCAGGACGGTGCGTGGATCTTCTACGAACCGCGGGCTGGCTGGCTGGCACCCATTCTGGACGAAGGAATCATATGTTTCTGGACGGGAATTGAGTGGCAGAAAATGCAAGGCGGAAGCATCGGCGAGGAACTTGATGCGGTGAGCTTGCAAAACGCGCCTATGCTCGGCGTAGGCATGACTGCTGATGCTGTAAATAATCTTGCAGTGAAGCTGAATAATGCCCTCTGGACTGCCAAAACAGGTGCCGAGGGCGGTACGGGCGACCTTCGCTACAAGATGAATAAGGAAGCTGAAACCTGTACTGTTTCGTTGTTGATGCAGTCGGGCTATGCCGGTGCTGCAGAAATGGGCCTTATGGGATCCAACGATTTTGCCCTCAAGGTGAGCGGCGATGGGTCCAACTGGCGAGAAGCCATATCAGTTGATCGATCAACGGGGGCCGTTCGCTTTCCGGCTACCAATGTCCTGACCGATTACTGCCTGAACCTCTATTCCGATAGCGGACGCTTTGCGGTCGATAACCTTGGCGCAATTTCCGTTGGTCCATTTACGATGCCTGCATATCTGACGCGATACAATAGCGCTACGGTCGCGGGGGTAGGAAAGTTCATACAGAACAATACTGATTATGGCGGCACCGCCGGCACGATGAATGCGAGTGTGCGTGCGCTGGTCGATATGATTCGCGGCGAAGCTTACAGGCGCTACGGCGTTGAGTTCTGGGTTGCAGAGCTCACTTCCGGTTCAGGCACAGGATCTCCTGTCAACCATCTTTCCCAGAACTGGTATTTATCCCTTATCTCCTCCCAGGTGCTGCGCGCACCGAATATGACACTTCATCTCTATCTGAGGGCGATGAACGACCAGATACTCGTGCGGTGCAACACAGGGCAAACGCTAATTCTAAACGGGGTCGCATCGCGAAATCATGTCGTAATATTGCCCTCAAGCAATTGGGTTTCCCTGACAATTCACGACAGCGTGCCATACCGACAAAGCTTCGGATACTCTCCTATGGCTTTATCTATCCATGCTCGCACGGCCAATGTCCGGTATCAGATCGCATGCCCGGCGCTTATGCCAGGCATTGTGCCGGTGGACGACAATGTGGGACCGGTCGGAGCGTATAATATCTGGGCGGCTTGATTTTAATTTAACGTATGCTAATTTAGTGCATCCTAGCCTTGGAAGCAGGCGCACTTGCTGCTATTTGGCCGCAAACCTGATTTAGGGACGCTGCCCGTTTACACCCCCAGCCCAAGGCAAGGATCGAAGGATTGTCGAACGTGAACAAGATCAAGCAGGAATTGGTGCGCCGCTTCAATGAACGCACGGCAACCATTGGCATCGTCGGATTGGGCTATGTCGGGTTGCCTCTGGTTCTCCGGTTCTGCGAAGTTGGCTACAAGGTAATTGGTTTTGATATTGATCGCAGCAAGATCGACCTTCTTGAGCAAGGCAAAAGCTATATCGATCACATTAAGAGTGCGAGTGTAGCGCAAGCTCGCGAAGCCGGATTTGAGCCGACAACGGACTTCTCTCGCGCCAGCGAACCGGATGCGCTCATTTTGTGTGTGCCCACGCCTCTGAGTAGGCATCGGGAGCCCGACCTGAGTTTTGTCCTCGATACGGTGGCATCGCTTCTTCCGAATCTGCGGGAGGGACAGGTCATGTCCCTTGAGAGTACGACCTATCCCGGCACCACTGACGAAGAATTATTGCCTCGCATTGAAAAGAGCGGGTTCAAGGTCGGTGAAAATTACTTTCTGGTCTATTCGCCTGAGCGCGAAGATCCGGGCAATGAGCACTTTACCACCCGCACGATTCCAAAAGTGTGTGGCGGCTACAGCGCCGACTGCCTTGAGGTTGGTTTGGCTCTTTATGGGCAGGTGATCGACAAGGTTGTCCCGGTAAGCTCAACGCGTGCAGCTGAATTGACCAAGTTACTCGAGAACATCCAGCGGTCGGTCAACATCGGTCTCGTGAACGAGATGAAGATGATTGCCGACAAGATGGATATAGACATCTTCGAGGTGATTGACGCGGCGAAGACGAAACCATTCGGCTTCACGGCATACTACCCCGGGCCGGGAATTGGCGGTCACTGCATTCCGATTGACCCCTTCTATCTGACGTGGAAAGCGCGCGAATACGGTCTGAATACGCATTTTATCGAGCTGGCAGGCGAGGTGAACCGCGACATGCCGAAGTGGGTCGTGGAAAAAATCGCTAACGCTCTTAATGATCGCCAAAAGGCGCTCAAAGGCAGTCGCATTCTAGCGCTCGGCATCGCTTACAAGCGCGATGTTGACGATATGCGCGAGTCGCCCGCCGTCGAAGTAATGGAAGTGCTTCGTGATAAGGGTGTTGCGATTGAATATTCGGACCCGAATGTGCCGGTATTCCCGAAAATGCGCGAACATAATTTCAATTTGAAATCGGTCGAACTCACGCCGGAAACGGTTGCGAGCTACGATTGTGTGGTGCTGCTCACCGACCACTCAAAGTTCGACTATGAAATGATCCGGCAGAATGCCAAGCTCGTCATCGATACACGCGGCAAGTTCCGCGAATCTTTTGACACGCTGGTGAAGGCATGAGCGCAGGTCCGGGTTCAATTACCAGCCGGCGTTTGCGGTTCTGCGTCGGCCGTCGCGTCCGGACCTTGAAGAATGAATCTGTTCCCATTTGCGCGGCTTAAAAGCAATCGCCTCGTCCGTTCTGTGGCATTGCTGGTCTCGGCCAATGTCGCAGGACAATTATTGCTGCTCGCCGCGATGCCGATCGTTACAAGGCTTTGCTCACCGGAGGATTTCGGTGTATTTGGCGCATTTAGCGGCATATTGAATGTGCTGCTTGTTGCCTCAAGCTTGCGTTATGAGTTTGCCGTGCCGCTGGCAAAGCGTGAACGAGACGCGCGGGCTATCGTGGTTCTTGCTCTGGTGTTGAATGCATTAATAGCTGGCTTCGCTGCAGGTGCTGTGCTGCTTTTTCCAGAGCAGATTGCCGGAGCTATGCATTTGCCTGATCTGGCTCAGGTTTTATGGCTCCTGCCCGTCGTTTTGCTCGGCGCAGGTACATATCGCTCCATTCGTATGTGGTCGGTTCGCCGTCGCGAATTTGGGGCGATTGCCTACACGCGAATAGCACAATCGGCCGCAAATGGTGGAACGCAGATTGGTCTGGGGCTCGCCGGATTTGGTGCCACAGGCTTGATAGTCGGCCAGCTTCTTGGCTTTTCTGCAGGAACCTTACGCCTCGCCAGGACCATTCGTTTCAGCAAAGGTGAACTGCGTCCCAAAACTATCCTTCGCCGCATGAGCCGGGTCGCGGTTCGTTTCAAACGCTTTCCTCAGATCGATACAGCGGCTTCAATTCTCAACACAATCAGCACCCAGCTTCCTATGATATTGCTCCCGGTACTGTTCGGTCCTGTGGTAGCAGGCTATTACGCGCTCGCAGATCGGGCGCTTGCCTCACCTGCCAGCCTCTTATCTCAAGCAATGGGTCAGGTTATTTTATCAGAAAGCTCGGACCGAGTCGCAAGCGGCAACCTCGGAAAGTTGGCGACGCGCGCCATGCTTGGCGTGTTCTGCGTAGCAGCTCTTCCAACACTTCTGATGTTCCTATTCGGCGAACCCATCGTGACATTCGTATTTGGTGCGGATTGGGGAGAGGCCGGAGCATTTATTGCCTGGATGGCCCTGGGAACCTGCGCGCAACTGATCTATTCATCTATATCGACTATGCTGCTGGCCACTGAGGCGCAAGCGCGCAATCTGGTGATCCAGCTTTCGTTGCTTGTCATTCGAGCCATAGCAATTCTACTTGGCTACATGCAGGGGGCGGCACTCAGCGCTATTGTCTTTCTATCGATTGCCAACGCAGCGGGTTATTCGTTAGCGTGCCTGGTGGTTATCGCACATGCGCGACGCTTCTCAATTTCAAAACTTATCGACACTGATAGTCTGGGGCGGCAGATCGGCTCGGCTGCATGCGCCAGGGCACAAGAGTGAACAACGACTTCGTTTCTACTCATGGCCTTCCCGGACGCATGTCTTTGCGAACACGGCAGCACGAAAGTGTAGTAGTGTCCACGATAATCTACCTGCTCTACTACTACCTGCTATCGTTCGCATATTCCTCCTATCTGAATCCTGTTTGGGAAGGATACGGCTTCAGCGCTCGTCCGGAGTCTCTAAGCACGTCGCAGGCTCTTTTGGTGATTGCATGTTCTTTGATCTTGCCAAGGGCTCGAAATGTACGAGCTTACCTTGTTCACTTATTGTTCCTCTTGAAGGTGATCCCATCTGCCGTTCTTTATGCGCAAGCGAATGTTTCGGTTGAGTTCGCGATGGCCGTTTACATCTCATTTGGCCTCGTCATTTTATTCAGCGCTATACCGTTGGAATTCAGTTCGCGAGTGAGAATCGAATCTCGCAGGATTGCATTGATTGCACTCCTTTTGTCGTTCGGGACTGTCGCGGCAATGGCTGGTAGCGGTAGCGCGCGCCTCTTCAGCCTGGATCTTTCTACCGTGTACGATTTTCGTAGGGACGCAGCGGAAAATTTCGGGTCTGCGCTAAATTACCTGATGCCGATTGTTTCAAAGACCGCGATACCATTCGGCATAGTCGTTGCAGCAGTAAATCGCAGGTGGATACTGGTTTTTGCCTTCTTTGTGATTTCGGTAGTGCTTTTCGGTCTGTCGCATCACAAAAGCATATTGTTTTATCCGTTCATTACGCTCGCACTTTATATATTCTTGCAAAGCGCCGGAAGCATTAACGCAGTAAAACTAGGGACGCTTGTTGTAGTGGCGATAGGGGTTTTTGCGATAGTCTACATGGACGCTGCGAATGTTAGCAGCGGATCAATCGCAAGCTGGTACGCGAGTCTTTTTATCCGGCGCGCGTTGATGGTTCCTGTTCTTCTCGATTCCCAATATGTCGAGTTCTTTTCAACTAACACGCCCTATATGTGGTCAGGTTCGAAGCTTACTTTGGGGCTCATAGAGCCGGCATATGACGTGGCTGCGCCCTTTTTGATTGGAGAGGCGTACTACAATTCGTTGGAGACCAGCGCCAACACCGGATTTTTGGGGAGCGGCTATGCGCAATTGGGGTTTGCAGGTTGCATGATCTATTCCGCTGGTGTGGGCCTCGTTATTGCAATTCTAAACACGATGGGCAGGCAGAAAGGATTTGCTTTTGTAGCATCGATGGTCTCGGTACAGATGTTGACCATGTTTGCATCCACTGACTTCGTAACCATGTTCGTGACGCACGGAATGGTTGCTACCATGTTGCTTCTGTTTGTGACTGGGCAACCGCAACGAGATACACGCCCGATTCGGAGCCATCTGCCAAAATCATGACACGGGTGATTCATCTGACATCGGCGCATCAAAGGCGCGATATACGTATATTTCTCAAGGAATGTTGCAGTCTTGCCGCTGCCGGATATGACACCCATCTCGTAGTAGCGGACGGGCTGGGCGATGCGCTGGTGTCGGGCGTTCATATCAAGGATACAGGCAGCAAATCCGGCGGTCGCCTTTCACGAATGGCATTAAGTGCCTTTAAGGTCTATTCGGCGGGTTTGGCGCTCGATGGTGACATTTACCATCTGCATGACCCGGAGCTTTGGCTCTGGGCGCTGGCGCTGAAAGCCAAAGGCAAGAAAGTTATTTTTGACGCCCATGAGGATTTACCTGCGCAGATCCTCACCAAGCCTTACATTCAACCTTATCTGCGCAAACTGATCGCCGGCTTGACGGACAAGGTTGAGCGCTTCGTGGCGCGCAAGATAGATGCAGTGGTGGGTGCCACTCCCTCCATTTCGCATAAGTTTGCTGCAATTGGGGTTCGCCGGACAGTCGATATAAACAACTTCCCTTTGGAAGGGGAGCTTGTGAGCGCAGATCGTGCAGCGGAAGGGTCCAGGGCAGTTTGCTACGTAGGGGGCATTTCTGCGATCCGGGGTATAGCAGAATTGGTCGAAGCCATGGCCCTGACCCGGACGGATGCCCGTATCATTCTGGCAGGCAGTTTCGGACCGGCGAGTCTGCGTGCCGATATGGTCGCAAAGCCGGGCTGGAATGCGGTGGATGAAGTTGGACAGGTAAACCGCGATGCCGTGCGCGAAATTCTCGGAAAGTCGATAGCAGGGCTGGTTACATACTTGCCCGCGCCAAATCATGTCCACGCACAACCGAACAAGATGTTTGAGTACATGTCGGCAGGCGTACCGGTCATTGCTTCAGATTTTCCGCTTTGGCGGGAAATTGTCGAAGGAAATGATTGCGGGCTGCTGGTTGATCCACATAACCCCAAGGCGATTGCCGAAGCGATAGACACGCTTGTCTCAAGTCCTGAAATGACTCGGTGCATGGGGGAAAACGGTCGCCGGGCTGTAAAGGAAAAATACAATTGGGCCATTGAGGAAGCCAAGCTTATCGCTCTCTACAAGGACATTGTAGGCCCGCCGCAGTTGGCCTTTCAGGCTTGAAATAGCTCGGCATGCGGCGCATAGGAGCGGCAGGAAAAGGGAACGTAGATGGCAACTGTTGCGCATATCGGATATGGCTATTGGGGCAAGAATATTGCTCGCAATTTCGCAGAGCTTGGTTTGCTGGGTGCGATTGTGGACCCCCACCCAGCCTCAGCTGAGGCGGGCGCAAAGGCGCATAGTGTAAAGGCTGCTGCTTTCGAGGATGTGCTCAATGATCCTGCCATTGACGGCGTTTCCATCGCGGCGCCTGCCGAACTGCATTACAAGCTGGCATCTGCGGCGCTCAATGCGGGCAAGCATGTTTTTGTTGAAAAGCCGCTGACAATCAATGTCGGCGAGGCGGAAGCATTGTGCGCTCTGGCTGCAAGATCGGGCTTGACCCTCGTGGTCGGACACTTGCTCCAGTATCACCCGATTTACGTCAAGCTTCGGCAAATGGTTGAAGCT
Source organism: Rhizobiaceae bacterium (assembly GCA_019635795.1). Classification (GTDB taxonomy): domain Bacteria; phylum Pseudomonadota; class Alphaproteobacteria; order Rhizobiales; family Rhizobiaceae; genus Mesorhizobium_G. Next base: position 43,694 of record JAHBYV010000014.1, on the reverse strand, counting down.
GGCGAATTGGGCCGCCTGCAATATGTCTATTCTAATCGGCAATCGCTGGGGAAGTTCCGACGTGAGGAAAATGTGCTGTGGTCGTTTGCGCCACATGATATATCCATGATCCTCGGCCTTGTGGGCGAGGAGCCGCATCATGTTTCCGCACAAGGCAGTGTGGCATACACGCCAAGTGTGGCCGATATGGTGACGATGCAGATGCATTTCCCGCAAGGTGTTTCGGCTCATGTACAAACGTGCTGGATGCACCCTTTCAAGGAACAGAAACTCGTTGTCATCGGCGAGAAAGCGTCGGCTGTCTTTGAAGATAGCCTTGCCGACTGGGACCAGAAGCTTCTTCTCTATCCGCATACCATTGATACCAGTGGGCCGGTTCCTCTCCCGACCAAGGCGGACGCGGTGCCGATTGCGGTTGCCCGGTCAGAGCCGTTGAAGGCTGAATGCCAGCATTTTGCTGATTGCATCGATGGAAAGACCACCGCGCGAACCGATGGCGCGGAAGGAACACGCGTCCTGCGTGTGCTGGACCGCGCCGAAAGGGCTCTGGCTGAGAACCTCAAACTCCAAACCGCTGCGAAGGCAGGATAACACATGAACGCCAAGGTGTTTGTTCACGAGAGTGCCTATGTCGACGATAATGTGGAGATCGGTAACGGCACGAAAGTCTGGCATTTCGTCCATCTACTGCCTGGAACTCGCATTGGTGAAAATTGCTCGATTGGACAGAACGTCATGATCGGGCCAGACGTTTCTGTTGGAGACAATTGCAAGATCCAGAACAATGTTGCCCTCTATAAGGGCGTTGAGCTTGAGGATGGGGTGTTCTGCGGCCCGTCCTGTGTATTCACGAACGTGCTCAACCCGCGCTCGGAGGTTGAGCGCAAGAATGAATATCGGCTTACGAAGGTGAGGCGCGGCGCAACGATTGGTGCGAATGCAACCATTGTTTGCGGCAACGAGCTTGGTGCTTATTGCACCATCGGGGCCGGGGCTGTCGTGACCAAGGATGTGCCGGAATTCGCGCTTATGGTAGGCGTTCCAGCCCGCCGCATAGGTTGGGTATCGCGGGCTGGTGAAATTCTTGACGACACACTTGCTTGCCCGCGCACCGGCGAGCAATATGAAGAAGTAGACGGACGGCTATTGCTGAAATCGGCCGCCGCATGATTGCGGGGCGCTAGCCCCGCAAAACCTTCAATATCTCGTCCGCGGCATTGCCCTGCCCATAAGGTGCAGGGTCCGGCCCTTCGGGGATACGGGCCTGCGTAATTGCAGACAGGATGGAATCCTTCTCCAGTTTTTCCGGCAAGCGGTTCCAGCCCATATCAATCAGCTCCACCCACTCCGTTTCATCGCGCACGGTAACGCATGGCACGCGATGGAAATAGGCTTCTTTCTGCAATCCGCCCGAATCCGTTATCGCTAAAGCCGCACCAGACAGAAGCGTGGCCATGTCGAAAAAGCCGACTGGATCGATCGTCGTGATCTGAGAAAGCAATGCATCCGCCTGCGGATTCTGACGCACCATCTTTGCCGTTCGCGGATGGATCGGCAAAATAACAGGTTGATGTTTCGTGTGTTCTGCAAGAGCACCGAGAATGGCAAGAAGCCGTTCGGGAACGTCTGTATTCTCCTGCCTGTGGATTGTTGCAACCGCGTACTTCCCACGCTGGACGCCCAGCGTTTCAGCTATAGCGGTACGGTGGCGCGGATTGTCGATGAACAGTTTCGCCACATCGTACATAACGTCACCAACGAGGTGAACTTCTGCGCCGCTGACAGCTTCTCGCTTGAGATTATCGACGGCCGTCTGTGTTGGAGCAAACAGCCAGCGCGACACGTGGTCGGTGAGAATCCGGTTCAGCTCTTCCGGCATCCGCTTGTTGAATGAACGCAACCCCGCTTCGACATGCGCAACGGGAATGTGCATTTTGGCGGCTGCCAGTGCGCCGGCGAGCGTGGAATTGGTGTCGCCATAGACCAGCAGAACATCCGGCTTTTCTTGAACGAGCGCTTCTTCGATGGCGATGAGCTGCTTGCCTGTCATTTCGCCATGTGAACCGCCGCCAATGTTAAAGCGATATTTGGGCTGGGGTAGCCCGAGGTCGCGGAAAAATACCTCGGACATGTTGTCGTCATAGTGCTGGCCTGTGTGGAGGAGAATTTCCTCCACGTCGCCAGAGCGAGCGGCCGCGACAGATAAGGCAATTGCCTTGATGAATTGCGGGCGCGCGCCGATAACCGTCAGAATCTTCATCGAGCTGCCGCGATTAACCGGCGACGACTTCAATGATGCGGTCCTGCGTCTCGCGGTCGAGGTAAGGATGCATAGGCAGGCTGACAACGCGCTGGGACAGATCTTCGCTTATGGTCAGGCCTTTTGGATCGCGGGGGAAATCCTTGTAAGCCTTTTGCTGGTGAAGCGGCATCGGATAGTAAATGACAGTAGGAATGCCTGCGGCCTTTGCCCTTTCCATAAGCCCATCACGCTCAGCCTTGGAGCCGGTCTTCAGCGTATATTGCGCCCAGACGCTGGTCTGTCCTTCAGGAATGTAAGGCGTTTGGTAACGGTTCGAAAGGCCTGCGTTGTAGCGATCGGCAACGCGCTGGCGCGCTTCGAGTTCTTCACCATAAATCGCAAGCTTTTCGATCAGAATGGCAGCTTGCAGCGTGTCGAGGCGGCTGTTCAGGCCGACGCGATCATTGAAGTATTTATGATGACCTTTGCCATGCACGCGATAGGAGTCGATCAGAGCTGCAAGCTCATCATCGTTAGTGAAAGTTGCGCCGCCATCGCCATAGCAACCCAACGGCTTGGCGGGGAAGAAGGATGTCGTGGCAATGTCGCCTATCGACCCGGTGATGCGGCCATGATAGCTGGCGCCAAAACCCTGTGCGCTGTCACCTACGAGGCGAAGGTTGTTTTCACGGCAGATAGCCTCAATCGCATTGTAGTCAGCGGCAAGGCCGAATAAATCGACAGGAATGACCACCGCTGGGCGCAAGCCGTCATCCTTTGCCTGTGCAATTGCGCGCTTGAGGCTCTCCGGGTCCATGTTGAACGTGTCTGGCAGAACATCGACGAATACCGGCGTTGCGTTGACCAGCGGAGCGATCTCTGCAGTTGCGGCGAAGGTGAAAGACGGCACAAAAACAGCGTCACCGTTGCCCACACCAAGAGCCATAAGAGCAAGCTGCAGTGCATCTGTTCCATTGGCGCAAGACAAGCAGTGCTTTGCGCCGCAGAATTCGGCCAGTTGCTTCTCAAAGCGGGCAACGTCCGGCCCCATCACATATTGGCCCTCGTCCAACACGCGAGCAATTGCGCGGTCGAGTTGCGGGCGCAGGCGCGCTTGCTGGGCTGCCAGATCAATGAACTGCATGGATATACCTTCTCGATGTGATGATTTGCGTCGCTGTTTATACGCGACGGACATGTTGCGCAAATCACGTGGTTTTCTTGGGCGTTACGGTCCGTTATTGCTCTGTTTCCGGCATCAATATGACATTGCAACAACTGTAAATTATTAAGGATTATCTTCGACTATCGTTCTAATTGTATATTTTGTAATCAAATGACATGAATTTCGCACCGTGATCTTGCGAAACAATCATCATTACAGCTTGCCACCTTACTCCGCACAACCGTCTCGGCAGGCTGTTAGGAGCCTACGGCCGCCACCTGTAGGCTCCGCTTCTATTTCGGGACAGAAGTGGTCTGTTGCGGTGGTTTGGCATCCTTTTGGGCGGGCAATTCTCAATTAATACTTGCCTCCAGACATGCTGGTGTCTTCAAAAGACTTGCATTCATGTTGCGAAGGCGGGTGTTGTTTGATGCAGGTCAATACGCCTATCAGGCATTTGTGAAATACATTTCGCGTGGTAGACATGGTGCCAGCGCCCGCCATCCTTGTCGCGTGACAAGCTTGGGTAAGCAAAGCGCGAAAAATTGTTGACGAATTAAGTCATGCTAATATACATAATTGCATTGGGATAAATCTCTACCATCTCACCTTAAAGGTCAGGTTATGTCGGCGCGATCTGCACTGCTTCCGCATGAGGACTGCTCATTTCGGGCGGTGCGATGTGGTTGGGTGCATTGCTCAAGTCAGGTTGCCGGGAGTTTGTATTGATGCGTGGAAATATTGGTTGTGCGCGTGCATCGATTTGCGGAAACAGGTTTGTCTGTGAGCAAGAATTTCCGCTGAAGTCGGTTGCCAAGCCTACGAATTCCGGGATGTCTCTGACTAGCGACGACTGCTACGGCCCATTTTGGATTGGGGGCCTTTTTTTCCAGCGTGGACGAGCTGGAGGAGCTTTAGAATGTTTCGATAGAAGCACTTCAACCGAGATTCAACAAGGTTGGCTAGTTGTATATCAACGAGATGTTACAACGCCGCCAGACGTGATTGATCGCGGTGAGGTTCGAGGCAAAGTACGTGTTCAGATGGCTTCCTGCCCCGTGATAAGCAGTGCCCTGAATGAACAAACTCTATTGATCGGTTTTCCGCGAACCGCTTTCGCGGGACTGGAAACTCAGCTCGAAGCTGCATGTGCGGGGCGCGCCGAATTTCCGGCAGGGACACTTCTGCTTGCTTATCTGGAGTCGCTTTGGCATCATCTACCAAATTTGCAACCAAACGACTCATCTGTGATCGAAGCGGCTACGCACCAACTTATCCGGTCCTGCATCATGCGGATAGGAGAGGAAAATCAGAGCGTTCGAGGGCAAACAGGTAGGGGCCGACTTGAGATGGCCAAGCGCTTCATAGATGAGCGCATAGCGTCACCAGGACTGAGCGCTGAATCGATACAAAGCTGGCTGGGGGTATCGCGCAGGCAACTATACACATTGTTCGAAGCATATGGGGGAGTTGCAACCTATATAGCAAGTCAACGATTGCGACGGTGCCATTCCGCGATAGCTGATTCGAGTGAGACCCGTACTATCGGCCGAATAGCAGAGCATTTTGGCATTGATCCGATGCGGCTAGACGACCTTTTTCGAAATGGATTCGGATACGATACTTTCGAATTACGGAACTCTGTTTTCGAGAAAGCGAGCAGAGATGCGGGGATGCTGGCTCCCGCCGAGTATGCTGCATGATTGCGTGGCCAACTGGGTCGTTTTTTCCCGAGGGCCACCCAGGGCAGGCCGAGGATTGTAAAAGGGAATTGATCCGAGAAGATCGATTCAGTACTCGCGCATTGCCACCACCCGATCAGTTCAAATTCTGGAAAGAATCCCTCGCCTTTCTCGGCGATTATATTCCGGTCCATCATGATGCTATAACAGAAGGTTATCTGGGCGAGTCGCGGGCCTATGATTTAGGCAAAGTGCTCTTCGCCGCATCGCGTTTTGATGAGTACCAGTTTTTGCGGAGCCCCGATCACATCAAGCGCGGAGAAATTGATCATTGGGTTTTGATCTTTCGCAGAAGCGGCAATTTTCGCAGCCAATGTGGCCGAAATTCGGTTAGTTGCGGCCCATTCAGCTTGACGATCATTTCGCTTGCTTACCCCTTTCAAAGCGAAAGCGAGTCCGGGCGGTCAATTTCGCTTTATGTCCCGAGAGAATGCCTTCTCCCGGTTGCTGACAAGCTGGATCGACTCAATCACGTTACTCTTGAAGGTATATCTGCGCGCATTGCCGTTGAGTTTCTCGTATCAATGTCACGACTATTGCCTGTCACCAGGGTTGAGGAGGTGCCTATCTTCGTAGAGACAGCTCTGATTATATTGAAGGGCTTTGCCGAACAAACAAATTTGCCAGACCGAAATCCTTCTCGGGCGCTGCTGGCAATCAGGCTCGAGATGGCAAAACGGTATATTCTGGAAAATCTTCGCTCAGAAAAGCTAGAGGCGGAAGATATCTGTGTAGCTATGAAACTCACCCGCAGACAGCTCTATTATCTTTTTGAGAAATTGGGGGGCGTGAATTCATATGTGCGCTCGCGCCGTCTTTTGGCTGTCCATGAAGCCATTACAGATCCGGCGCATGATCTGCCGCTGCACAGTGTGGCTGAGATATTCGGCTTTCATGATGCTGCGTTGTTTAGCCGGCAATTCAAATCAGAGTTTGGCTATTCGCCGAAAGAAGCGCGAGAGGCGAAACGATGGGCATACACGCCGATTTCATCGCGACCAGCGACGATAGAAGAATGGCTCTGTCAGGTCCGTTCCTAGGTAAGAAAAAACAATCTTAGGTTGTTTTATTAGTAAATAATAAACTTTAAGTCCACTACAGTCTTTCCGTTAGATGACATTAAATTGAGCTTGACGTGCTAATAAAGCAAACGCTAATATAAAGTGTATTGTTATTAGGGGTGTTGCTCTCGTGCTTGCTAGAGAATCACAGATTGAAAATCCTGCACTTCCCGTCATGGGCACTGAAAGTCGCTCGCTCAAAAATGTTGAAGATCTGGCCTTTGCCGTAAATGTTCAGTTTGTGCGTGTGCCAGGACGGCACGAGCGTCTGGCGGTAATACCGGAACGTGAATACGAACTGATGCTTTCCGTTCTGAGGCACAAACAAGCATCGAATTGGCGTGAGCTTTCTTCGGATCAGTTGCCGGAAGAGGCTGTAGCCGCGATTCGTCGTGGAGAATCGCCGGTCCGAGCATTGCGAAAGGCAAAGGGTCTCAAGGCCGCTGAACTGGCGCGTTTGGTAGGCCTCACGCCAAGCATGCTGTCCCAAATGGAAACAACGGGCCGCAGTGGATCGGTAACAACACTCTATCGTCTCTCGCTCGCACTCAACGTGCCAATGGAAGCTCTTCTTTCAGGATCGGAAGCCGAACGGGTAGGTTAGGCTGGGCATGGCTTCCGGCGGGCCGCACAGATCTGCCTCTACCCAAATTCATTAAAAATTTAGTCTTTTCGAAAGAGGTTTCTTAAAGAATACATATCAGAATATGCTCATACAAAGCCGCGGCGGCGGGTTGGATTTGCATATTTGAGGGTCTGTCACTATGGGTTCTGCCAATTCAAGCCGTAACCGGCAACACCCCAAACTAGTACATCTTGAGCAGCAGTTTCGTGAATTGATCGGCAGGTCATTCGATTCGGAAACGCTGGCGCGGCTGATGCGGATGGAAGTCGAAACCCTGTTCCCTGGTCTGAATGAACGCGATCAGGAACATATTGCTGACATCGTGCTTGAGCACATGCAACTCGTGAGACCCAAGCCGCAAGAGCCGGAAAGTAACGTCATCCATTTTGCCGCGGCGGCGCGCAAGCGGGCAGTTGGGCTTTAAGGCTCGGGCCAAATAGCTAAACGCGCTGATTCCCGTGAAACACTGCCGGCGGCAATGGCATTCGGCCAAGAACCAGATCGGCACCCTTTTCCCCTACCATGATCGTTGGAGCGTTGGTATTGCTGGAAGGCACGCGCGGCATGACGGATGCGTCGCACACGCGCAAATTCTCGATACCTCGAAGTTTCAGATCTGGCGTAACAACGGCCATTGCGTCGTAGCCCATCTTGCAAGTTCCAACAGGATGGTGGTCTGTTTTCGATGAACGGCAAGCGTAGTCGAACAGGTCTTCATCGGATTGAAGTTTGTCGCCGGGCAGCACCTCACGCATTACATAACGCTTGAGTGAATTCTGGATCATGATTTCACGAGCAAGACGCAAGCCCTTAATTGACATTTGCCGGTCGTAAGGATCGGCCCAGTAGTTTGGATCAATCAAAGGCATGGCTGCGGGGTCGGCGCTTTGCAGCCGCACGGTTCCGCGTGAGCGCGGGCGCAGAAAGGCGGAATTTAACGTCACGCCGGGATTGTTCAGCTTTTCGACGCCAGCCTCAATTCCTGACCCAAGGCCGAGGTGAAACTGAATGTCGGGCTGGTCAGCGGTGGGGTCGGCATACCAGAATCCGCCTGTTTCAAACAGGCTGGAAGCAGCTGGCCCCTTTCTCAGGAAAATGTATTGCAGGCCGGCCCACAAGGTGCGGTGCAGCTTCGCATAGCTATCATAAGTGTAGTCGCCGCTGCATTCAGCAATAACGAAGAGGTCAAGGTGGTCCTGCATGTTGGAACCGACGCCGGGGAGATCGTGAACAGGTGATATTCCAACGGATTTCAGGTGGTCGGCTGGGCCGATGCCGGATTGCATCAGCAATTTGGGCGAGCCGATTGTGCCGCACGAAACAATGACCTCGCGCTCAGCACGCACGATCTGCGGCTGTCCGCCCGGTCGATCCACGAGCTCGACACCGACGGCCCGACCGTTTTCAATGACGACCCGCGTGACGAGTGAGTCTGAGCGTATCGTGAGGTTCGGGCGTTTGCGGATCGGATTGAGGTAGGCGACTGCGGCAGACGAGCGGCGTGCGTTTTTTTGCGTGAGTTGGTAGTAGCCCAACCCCTCCTGGCTTTCGCCGTTAAAATCAGGGTTGAAGGGAATGCCCATTTCCTGCCCGGCCTGAAAATACGCTTCACAGATCGGCAGCGGTGAGATCGGATTTGAGACGCCTAGAGGTCCGCCATAAGAATGGTAATCATTGGCATAACGCTGATTGTCTTCCGCGCGTTTGAAATAGGGCAAAACTTCCCGATAGGACCAGCCTTCGCAGCCATCTTCACTTGCCCAGCGGTCATAGTCCTTCGCATTTCCGCGGGTGTAGATCTGGGCGTTAATCGATGAGCCGCCTCCCAGCACCTTTGCCTGCGTGTACCAGAACACGCGATCCTTCATGTGCTTTTGTGGCACGGTCGACCAACCCCATGAAGCGATGCCCTTTGTCATTTTGGCAAAGCCTGCGGGCATATGAATGAGCGGATGCCAATCCCTCCCGCCGGCTTCCAGCAAGAGAACCTTGTTTGCGGGGTCTTCTGATAGCCGGTTTGCCAGAACGCAACCGGCAGGACCGGCTCCAATGATGATGAAATCCGTCATTTCTTCACCGATATTCAAAGGCGGGGCACGGAAAGCGCGCCATCGAGATTGAGAATTGAGCCTGTCGCGAATCCGAGTTTTCCGCATGCGAGAGTTGCCACAGCGGCCCCGATGTCTGATGCCTCACCCCAGCGGCTCGCTGGCACAAGCCCTTCGGCAATGAGCTTGTCATATTTGGTTGCCGCTCCGGCGGTCATGTCGGTGCGGATAATGCCAGGACGCACTTCAAAGACGCCGATATTCTCGGCGGCGAGCCGCACGGCCAGATTCTTGACCCACATGGATAGCGCGGCTTTCGACATGCAGTAATCGCTTCGCTCCGGAGAGGCCATGTCGGCACTTACCGAGGTTATCGTCACCACGCTGCGCGCGTGTTCGGCGGGCTGCGCCAGCATCTGTCGCACGACGGAAAGCGTGAGGAACACGGTTCCGCGCAGATTAGTGTTCATCACCTTGTCGAAATTCTCTGGCTGAAGGCCGAGCAAATCTCCGCGAACCGGAGCACCGATTCCTGCATTGTTAACAAGGCACGCGATTGGACCGAGGCGGTCCACGCAAGTTGACGAAAGCATGTCGTGCGTTTCGATTTCTGAAATGTCCGCCTGACGATAAAGCAGTGTGGCTCCTGCGGTGTCTATGCGTTGGGCCAATTCGTGCGATGGCTGAGGCGCGAGGTCTGCGACGAAAAGATCGAAACCTTCATTGGCCAGCGCCTCTGCACACGCCAGGCCAATTCCCCGCGAAGCACCAGTTACGAACGCGACCGGACGGCTCATGCGGCAAGCTCCGTTTGGCGAATGTGATCGGCGACGCGCAAGGCCTGTGCTGCAATCGTCAAGGACGGGTTTACTGCGGCAGAATTGGGCAGGGAGCTGCCATCCACCACAAAGAGGTTCTTGTGGTCAAAGGATCTGCAATAGGGGTCGAGCGGAGCCATTGCAGCATCGTTGCCCATGCGGATCGTTCCGCATTGATGGGAAGGAGTGCGCCGGTCGAATGGACGGTTCAACACAACCGGATATCCGGCTGCGCGGAAGTGTTCGCGCATGACACGGGTAAGGCGTTCGAGCGATTCCAGGTTGGAGCGCTGCCATTGAAGGATGATCCCTTTGCCGTCTACCAGAACGCGGCTTTCGGGGTTTGGCAGGTCCTCGCACATCAAGTACCAGTCCACGGCATGGCCGGCCATGAAATCCAGCGCGAATTTCGGAACGCTGCGAACATTTGCCTTTAGGATATCGCCGTTGATCTTGCCCAGAAGCTGGACGTTGCCGAGAGGCTTTCCGCCCATTCCATCGGACAGGTAGTAGTCGTTCAGCATCAGCGTTTTTTGATAGACGCTGTCATTGCGTCGGAAGGGGTGAACGGCAAGCATTGCGCTTGCATTGTGGTTCATGAAATTACGGCCAACCTGATCCGAGGAATTGGCGAGGCTACCGGAGCGCAGCAAGATCGCGGCCGAATTGATTGCGCCTGCTGAGAGAATGACGAGCTTGGGAGTAACCGTCTTTCGTTCGCCATTATGGGTGTATGTGACGGAGGTAATGTATTTACCATCAGGAGATGGATGCAGCGTTTCGACATATGCGCTCGTCAAAAGTTGAATGTCGCCATCAACCAGCGCTTGCTTCAACGGTGCAGTCTCAGCGTCCATCTTGCCGGTGCCGGTATTGGGAAACGCGTCCCATGGTGTGCGGCCCTGCTTCAGCCAAGCATCGATATCGACGCCCAATGGCAGGGAAGCAGGATGCAGTCCCAACCTTTTCAGCTCTTCGCGGGCGCGGGCAATGGGAGCCTCATCCGGGACGGGCGGAAAGGGATAGGGCGTTGAGTGGAAAGGCTCGGTCGGATCCTCACCAAGTGCGCCGCGCACCTGAAATAGTTGCTCGGCCCTGCCATACCAGGGCTCAAGTTCTTCATAGGGGAATGGCCATGCGGGAGAGACGCCGCCATAGTGCTCCATCTTCTCGAAGTCCTCGCGGCGATAGCGCAACAGCACCGCGCCAAAGAATTTCGAATTGCCTCCGACATAGTAATAATTGCCGGGATTGAACTCGGTGCCGTCAATTCCGCGCCACATCTCCTTGGGCCGATAATGGCCATTTACGAAAATGGCATGAGAGTTGTGTGCTTCCGGTGAGGCGACAAGGCGCTCGCCGCGTTCCAGGATGAGCACCTTCGCGCCGCTGCCGGCAAGTCCGCTGGCAACCGTTGCGCCGCCAATGCCGGATCCTATGATTACGATGTCGGGCTGCATTACTTGATACGGTTCTGACTTTCGGGATCAAAGAACACAGCTTTGGTCAGGTTGAATGCCAAAGGCGTCATGCTGCCCGGTTTGATGTTCGCATCAGCACGCAGGCGAGCAACCACGTGCTTTCCTCCAAGTTCGGTTACCGCAAATGTGTCAGAACCGGCGGGCTCGACAACTTCGATGTGGCAATCAGACGTGGCAAGCTGGCTGGCGTTGCGATCTGCTCCATCCGGGTCTGTCAGCGCTTCGGGCCGAATGCCAAACACAACGTTCCTGCCGCTGAACGCAGCAAGCCCGGCGGGCGGGGCGGAAAGCGGTAGAAGAACCGGTTCACGCTGACTACGATCCAGCTTGACGGCGAGTCGATTGCCTTCCGTGACGATCGTTGCAGGAATAAGGTTCATCGCGGGCGATCCCATGAAATCGGCCACGAACATGTTTACAGGATCATTGTAGATTTCGGCGGGTGTGCCGAACTGCTGCAAATATCCGTCTTTCAGAACTGCAATTTTCGTCGCCAGCGTCATCGCCTCGATCTGGTCATGCGTAACGTAGACGATGGTCGTTCCCATGCGCTGGTGCAGGCGCTTGATCTCCGTGCGCATGTCGATGCGCAGCTTGGCGTCAAGATTGGACAAAGGTTCGTCGAACAGGAACACTTGCGGGTCGCGCACCAGCGCGCGCCCCATCGCAACGCGCTGGCGCTGTCCGCCAGAAAGCTGGCTGGGCTTGCGGTCCAGCAGATGCCCGATTTGCAGCAGGTTGGCGACTTCAGAGATGGCCTTGTCGCGCTCGGCTTTCGGTACACCGCGAATTTCCATGCCGAAGGCGATGTTTTCTCCAACCGTCATGTTCGGGTAAAGCGCGTAGGATTGGAACACCATTGCAATGTCGCGCTTCGACGGGTGCAGGTCATTGACCTTATTGCCGTTTATCCGAATTTCACCGCTGGTGATCGGTTCCAGGCCGGCAATGGTGTTCAACAGGGTGGACTTGCCGCAGCCTGAAGGGCCAACGAGGACCAGAAATCCACCCTCCTCGATTTCGAGGTTGATGCCTTTCAGGATGTGCGTTGCGCCGAAAGACTTGTGCAGTTCATTGATCTGAAGAAAGGACATTTGTTTATCCCTTGACCGCGCCGGCCATCAGGCCGCGAACGAAATAGCGCCCGGAGACGATGTAAACAATGAGAGTGGGAAGCGCCGCGAGGATCGCGCCCGCGAAGTGGACGTTGTATTCCTTCACGCCCGTCGATGAGTTGACGAGATTGTTCAGCGCGACCGTTATCGGGATCGAGTCCACGCTCGAAAAGGACGAACCAAACAGGAAGTCGTTCCAGATATTGGTGAACTGCCAGATGACCGTAACGACGATAATTGGTCCGGAGGATGGCAGCAGGATACGCCGGAAAATCTGGAAGAACGACGCGCCGTCGATTTGTGCGGCGCGGATGAGTTCGGTCGGGAAGGCTTCATAATAGTTGCGGAAGAACAGCGTGGTGAAGCCGAGGCCATAAACCATATGAATGAGGATCAGACCGGGAATTGTTCCAGCGAGCCCGAGAAGTCCCAGAATGCGCGCGGATGGTATCAGCACGATCTGGAAGGGGATGAAGCAGGCCAGCAGCATGAGGCCAAACACTATGTTGTCGCCCTTGAACCGCCACTTGGTCAGCACATAGCCGTTCTGGGCGCCAAGCACGGTGGAAAGTGCGACGGCAGGCACAACCATCATGATTGAGTTGAGGAAGTAGGGCTTCAGGCCGGTCGGTGAAACACCGATCTGCGCGGTGGACCAAGCCGAACGCCACGGTTCGAATGTCCATTGGTTCGGCAGCGCCAGCATGTTGCCCTGGCGGATTTCATCCAGCGGCTTCAGCGAATTGACGAGCATGACGTAAAGCGGCAGCAGGTAGTACACTGCGAACAGGATCAATGCCGAATAGATGATTGCGCGGGCAAATAAGCCGGTGCGTGCTGCGTTATCTTGTGAGGGGACGCTCATTGCTTCTTGCCTCCGCCAAGTTCGGAATAGAGGTAGGGCACAATGATCGAGAAAATCATGATCATCATGATGATGGCGGATGAGGCACCCATCCCCATTTCGTTTCGCCCGAACGTGAACTTCTGCATGAACAGGGCAGGCGTCCAGGTCGCGGTGCCGGGGCCGCCATCTGTCATGGCAACGACGAGATCGTAGGATTTGATCGCAAGGTGGGCCAACACTACGAAAGCCGACAAGAATACGGGCCGCATGAGCGGAATGATGATGCGCCGATAGATGGTAACTGTTGAAGCCCCGTCTATCTGTGCGGCCTTGATTACTTCATTGTCCACGCCGCGCAGCCCTGCCAGGAACATGGCCATGACGAAGCCGGATGACTGCCAGATGGCGGCTATGACAATGGTGTAAATCGCCATCTTGCCTTCCTTGATCCAGCGAAATGAAAAGCTCTCCCATCCCCATTGGTGCATGACGTTTTCGAGGCCGATGCCGGGATCGAGAAACCACTTCCATGCCACGCCGGTCACAATGAAAGACAGTGCCATCGGGTAGAGATAGATCGGCCGTATGACGCCTTCGCCGCGTATTTTCTGGTCGAGCAAAATGGCGAGGCCTAGGCCGAGAACACTGCAAATGAAAATGTAAAGTATCGAGAATATGGCGAGATTCTTCAGCGCCACGATCCAGTTCGGATGGTTGAAAAGGCGAACATAATTATTGAAGCCGACCCATGTCGAGAAATCGGGAAGCAGTTTCGAGCCGGTGAAGGACAGAGCCAGCGTGAAGAGGATGAAACCATAAACGAACAGCAGAATCAGTGCGAAACTTGGCGCAAGCACCAGCTTGGGAAGCCAGTCCTGCAATGTTGCGCGCGGGTTTGCCGCCGCCGCTTTTGCTGTGTCTGTTATTGCCATTCCCGGTTCTCCTCACTCGATGGAGAGTAAAAATGTTCGGCAGTGATGCGAGTTTGAGCCGATGCGGGAGGGGCGAGCGGCAACAATGTAGCTGCCCCGACCCCTCACCTTTGAGGGTTGGGTGCGACCCGATGAAATGGCCGCACCCTTGCCCGTTTCGCGCTATCAGCCCTTGGCTGCGGCGACCGCGTCCGCAAGCGCAGCTGCTGCGTCCTTGGAGTTCAGATCGCCGTTGAAGTGGCGGGTGATGACGTCATACATTGCGTTCTTCACCGCAGCCGGATTTGCGTGGCCGTGCGCCATGGAGCCAAACAGTTTGCCTCCCTTGTCGGCTTCAGCGAGGTCTGCAATCGCTTTCTTGCCGCAATCGTCAAAAGCGGTGTCAGGCACATCGGTACGAGCCGGTGCAGAGCCTTTCACGACGTTGAACGCGGACTGGAATTCAGGACTCTCAATGTCGGAAGCCATGAGATCCTGAGCTTTCTTCTCGGCGTCCCCAACCTTGAACATCATGAACTGGTCGGAGTTGAAGGTTACCGCTCCTTGCGTGCCGGGGAAGCGAATGCAAACGAAATCGGTGCCCGGCTTCTGGCCCGCTTTCAGGAACTCGCCCTTTGCCCAATCGCCCATGAACTGCATTCCGGCCTTGCCTTCGATGACCATCGCCGACGCAAGGTTCCAATCGCGGCCGGAGAAGTCTGCATCGACATATTCGCGCAGCTTGCTCATACGGTCGAAGGCCTCAACCATCTTGTCGCTGTTGAGGGCTGCGGGATCGAGATCGATCATCGACTGCTTGTAGAAATCCGTACCGAGCGAAAGCACGACAGCGTCGAAGATTGTCGCATCTTGCCAGGCCTGGCCGCCGTGGCCGATAGGCGAAATGCCATTGGCCTTCATCTTGTCGAGAACGACAACAAGTTCGTCCCAAGACTCCGGCGCTTTACCGCCTGCCGCATCGAGAGCCTTCTTGTTGATCCAGATCCAGTTCGTCGAGTGAACGTTGACCGGTGCGGCAATCCACTTTCCGTCATATTTGGAGAATTGCTGGAGCGCAGCCGGAATCACATTGTCCCAGCCTTCCTTCGTGGCAATGTCCGTCAGATCGCCCACAACGCCCTGCTTGGCCCAGTCGGTGATGTCGAAGCCGAGCGCCTGAACGGCGGTTGGTGGATCGCCAGCCGTGACGCGAGCGCGCAATGCGGTCATCGCCGCTTCGCCGCCGCCGCCTGCAACAGGCATGTCTTTCCAGGTGACGCCCTGGCTTTCCAGTTTCTTCTTCAGAACATCAAGAGCGGCAGCTTCACCGCCGGATGTCCACCAATGCAAAACTTCGACTTCGTCTGCAAATGATGGCGCGGCGAAGCCGGCCGTCATTGCGCCCGAAAGCATCGTTCCGATAAGCAGTTTGCGCAACATGAGTACCTCCCTTAGTTGCGATTTGCGCCCGGCTCAGCCGGGACGTTTCCCCACACTGGCTGCCCACCACGCGGTGCGCGGGCCTTTGTGAAATTGTATGGTCTTTTCCTCGGTGTAGTCCTCCACCGCACGCTTGCCGAGCTCGCGCCCGATGCCGGATTGCTTGTAGCCGCCGAACGGCAATTCCGGGTATCCGTCCATGAAAGTGTTCACCCACACGGTTCCCGTTCTCACCCCGCGCGCCACTTCCATGCATGTATCTATGTTTGAACTCCAAACTCCGGCGGATAAACCATAGGGCGTATTGTTGGCGATGTGCAATGCCTCTTCAATCGTTTTAAAGTTGAGTATCGACAGGACAGGGCCGAATACTTCTTCAGATGCAATTGCCATTTCAGGTTGTACGCCGGAAAGGATCGTCGGGGCCAGATAATCGCCTGCATTCGATTGAGCAGGAATGCCGCCTTCCGCCAGATTTGCGCCCTCGCTCGTGGCTCCTTCCAGATAGCCAAGGATCTTGCCGAGGTGGTCGCCAGATATAATCGCGCCAACCTTGGTGTTTTCGTCCAACGGGTCGCCGACCGGAACTTTTGCGGAAAGAGCTTTCACGGCGGCAAGGAAATCAGCGGCTATGGAGTCGTGTACGATGAGTCGGCTGCCGGCGTTGCAGCACTCACCCGCATTGAAAAACCCGCCGAACACGGCCGCATCGGCCGCGGCCTCAAGGTCCGCATCGGGAAAGACGATCTGTCCATTCTTGCCGCCAAGCTCCATCGACACTTTCTTGAGCGATTGGGCCGCAGTCGCCATGGTCAGCTTGCCGACGCGTGTGGAGCCGGTGAATGATACCATCTCGACCAGAGGATGATTGACCATCGGTGCGCCGACATCATTGCCGTAGCCGACAACGATATTGACGACCCCGGCGGGCACACCGGCTTCCATGAGGATTTCGCCAAGAACAAGCGTCGACGCAGAAGTCATTTCGCTTGGCTTGATGATGGCGGTGCAGCCAGCTGCCAGGGCGAAGGGCAGTTTCTGGCTGACGATCAGGAACGGGAAATTCCACGGGGTGATGATCGATACGGCCCCGACAGGCTCGCGCAATACGACGCCCAGCATCGCATCGCCAAGATTGCCGTAGGATTCGCCATGCAGTGTGCGCGCCAGCGAGGCGGCATAGCGCCAGATGTCAGCCGCGCCTGCGATTTCGCCGCGCGCCTGCGCAATCGGTTTGCCGGACTCCAGAGCGTCTAGCCGTGCAATTTCTTCGAGACGGCTCTCGATCAGGTCTGCGGCACGCAACAGGATGGCGGCGCGTTCACCTGCCTTCATGCGCGGCCAAGGACCCTTCTCAAAAGCCTTGTGTGCCGCAAGGATTGCTCTTTCCACATCGACGCCAGAGGCAAGCGCATAGCGTGAAACCGCAAAGCCGTGACCGGGAGAAACACGCTCAAGCGTGCGCCCGTCTGCCGCATCGACAAAAGCACCATCGATCAGAAGCTTGTAGGCGCGAGGCGCCGACTTCGCTTCTAGCGGTTGCTGGATGGAAAGGGGGCTGTTCATTCAAGAATTCCTAGCTGCGCTGAAAAGCGGCCTGGCGCTTTTCCCGGAAGGCTGAAACGCCGGCATCAAGGTCGGCGGTCATTGCGATAAAGCCGCTGGCAAGCGCTTCGGTGGCGTGAGAAACCTCTTCGCCCTCCGCAATGCCGATCATCATTTTCGCGGCTTCGGTGGCAAGCGGCCCGCGCGTGGCAATGCGCCCGGCCCATGCCTTTGCTTCGTCTATGGCCGTGCCGGTGGCGCAAACGCGGTCCACGAGACCGTGGGCAAGCGCTTCTTCGGACAGAAATATCTCTCCGCCAATTGCCATGCGCCGCACGATCTGTGCGCCGAACCGGCGAACCGTTCGCTGCGTACCCGACCAGCCGGGAACGACACCAAGGGAGGTTTCAGGCAAGCCGATCTTGATGTGCTTTTCCGCCACGCGAAAATCGGCGCAGGCCGCGAGTTCCAGCCCGCCACCAAGTGCGTGGCCGGACAGAACAGCGATCACCGGCTGGCGCAGGCGTGCAAGGCGGTCGAACACGCGATGGCCGTGGCGCACCCACTTGATCTGGAAATCAGCGGCAGAAAGCTTTGACCACGCTTCGACATCGCCACCGGCGCAAAAGCCCTTTCCTTCGCCGCAGAGCAACACGACGCGCACATCGTCAGCCTGTTCGGCAGCTTCCAGTGCTGCACCCAGTGCATCCAGCGTGGCAATATCGAGCGCGTTGAATTTGTCTGGACGGTGCAGTGTAATCGTGCCGATCGGGCCGTCTTTCTCGAAGGTTACGAGATCAGCCATTGCCGCCTCCGCCAAGATCAAGGCCGATCGTACCTTCACCAAATAGAGCCTCTGGCGTGGTGCGGAGATCCTTCGCGACGGCCAGCGGAATCTCGGATTGTGCAAGCACATCGCGCTCAAGATTCACGCCGGGTGCAATCTCGGTCACTTCAAGCCCCTGCGGCGTCAGATTCATGACGCAACGCTCGGTCACGTATGTAATGTCCTGACCCTGCTCGACTGCGCGCTTGCCGGAGAACGAGATGTGTTCGACCTCCTCAACGATTTTCTTGACCTTACCCTCCTGGTCGATTTTCAGGCCGCCATTCGCGATGAAAAGCTTTGCGCCCGCGTTGAAGAAGCCGGAGAAAACCACCTTCTTTGCGCGGCTGGTAATGTCTACGAAGCCGCCTGCACCTGCCGTTACGTGGGGCCGGGCGGACAAGCGGGAGACGTTGACGCAGCCGTGACGGTCTATTTGCAGGAAGGACAGCAGCGAGGCGTCGAAGCCACCCGCCTGAAAGTAGATGAATTGATGCGGCGAGGGCACGATTGCTTCCGCGTTGGACGCGCAGCCAAACTTGAAATCGAGTAACGGAACGCCGCCAACCGCGCCTTGCTCAATGACCCATGTCACCTTGCCGTGCTGGCCTTCTTCCAGAAGGATGCGGGGCACATTGGCCGAAATGCCGAAGCCGATATTGACCGCCCATCCCTCGCGCAATTCCATGGCGACACGGCGTGCGATAACCTTCTGAATGTTCAGCTCTGGTGTGCGGAACGTTGACAGCGGGCGGAAAATCTCGCCGGAAATCGCCGGGTCGTATGGTGTCTGCGTGGTTTGCAACTGATCGGGATCAACCACGATGTAATCAACCAGAACGCCGGGCACGCGCACATCATGCGGCTTGAGCGTGCCATTCTCGACAACACGCTTGACCTGCGCAATGACAATTCCGCCATTGTTACGTGCGGCCAGCGCCTGTTCCATGCCGCCGAGATAAGCGCCCTCATGCTCATAGGTGAGGTTGCCGCGTTCGTCGGCAGTCGTTGCCCGAATGATCGATACGTGTGGCGCGATAGCGGGGAAATACAGCCATTCCTCGCCATCGAATTGCTCAATGCGAACGACCGGCTCGCTTGCCGCATCGTTCATCGCGCAACCCTGATGGCGCGGATCGACAAAGGTGTCGAGGCCAACCTTGGTCAGAACCCCGGGACGCTTTGCCGCTGCTTCGCGGTGCATGTCGAACAGGATACCTGAAGGGATGTTGTATGCCGCAACTTCATTGCGCCCGATCATTTGCCAGATCAGCGGCGGTTCGGCGGATGACGGTCCTGATGGGTAGGAGCCGCACAGGGTTTTCTTCAGCAGGCCCGGCTTGGCAAGATGGTCTATGCCCTTGATGCCCGACATGTCGCCCGCGGCAATCGGATGCAAAGTGGTGAGGTCGCGGGGATGGCCTTCTGTCTCGAAGCGGCGGCCGATGGCCGCCAGCATGGTATCCGGGCAGCCAAGACCGCTCGATGACGACACGGAAACGATTGCCCCGTCGGCGATCAGTCTGGCAGCGTTCTCGAAAGTGGTTAGCTTGCTCACGATCAAAGCCCCGGATTGATTGCAACTGTCTTGCCGGATTTCGCCGATTCGAGCGCGGCCTCAGCAGATGCCAGCGACCAGACGCCATCTTCACCGGTTGCCGATGGGGTTCCCTCGCCGCGAATTGCTGCATGGAACGCACGCAGCGAGCGCGTGTAGAGGTCCTCACGGTCGAAGGCGAGTTGTTCTTCTCCTTTTTCAGTACGCAGCGTGACACTGCCAACCGGCTTCTGGGTCATTACATTTCTGGCATAAAGTGAGCCGTCAGTGCCGTGCACCTCAAAGCCGGTGTCCGCAAATCGGGTCGTGAAACCTTCGTGTGATTGGGCAATGACGCCGGACTTGAACCGCCATACGCACATTGCGCCATCTTCCAGCCCGCCCGAGGCCATGCCGGACGATTGCGTGATCGCGCTGATTTCAACCGGATCGTCGCCAAGCACGAAGCGCAGCGTGTCGGCATCATGGACTGTGATGTCCAGAACCACACCGCCGCCTGCTTCCGGCTTGGTGATGCGCCAGCCCTGCAAATGCTCCGGCAGGTAAACGGAGTGGAATACGCGGGCGGCGACAGGCTTTCCAATGCGCCCTGCTGCAATAGCTTCACGCATGGCGCGGTGTGCGCCAGCATTGCGCAGATGATGGTTTGTGCCGAGCACAACACCTGCCGTCGTGCAGGCTTCAACCATTTTTCGAGCGTCGGTGGTGGTGAGCGCGAGCGGCTTTTCGCACATGATATGTTTACCAGCCTTGGCCGCTGCCAGCGCCTGCTCCAGATGCAGCTCGTTGGTGGTGGAGATGTAAACTGCGTCCACATCACTGCTCAAAAGCGCATCAAGGGAATCGATCCCTTTCGGGATATTGTTTTCGCGGGCATAGGCTGCGGCGCGGTCGGCACTTGAACTCATGACCGCAATGATCTCACCGTCTGGCTGGTTGCGGATTGCATCGATCATGAATTGCCTGGCGATCGTGCTCGCACCGATAAGGCCCCAGCGAACTGTCATTGAACACCTCCCATTGTGCGTATCGGTCCGCAGCTATCGCGCACCATGAGTGTCACCGAGCCTATCTGGTCTTCGGCCCGCGTGGTGCGCGTCTGCATCATTCTCAGGACAGTATGCGCCGCACGCTCGCCGAGGTTCGCCGTGTCGACGGAAACTGTCGTCAGGGCCGGAACATAGTGCTCTGCCTCAACAACATCGTCGAACCCCACCACCGCGAAATCCCGCGCTGCTTCCAGCCCCCGCTTTCGCAGGGCAATCATGACGCCGAAGGCAACGGCGTCGTTGAAGCAAAGTGCTGCTGTTGGTGGTTCGTCCCGGTCCAGCGCCTCATTGAGACATGACATGCCGCCGATGCGATTTGTTTCTCCCTCGATGGCGAGAATGTCCTGCTCGCTAATGCCAAGCTTGAGGCATGTGTCGCGGAAGCCTTGCAGGCGCTCGCGCCGCACGGACAGGTCCGCATGTCCGCCCAGAAAGGCGAGGCGGCGATGCCCCTTTTTGATAAGATGTTCTGCTGCCAGCGCGCCTCCGCGAACATTATCGGGGGCCACAACAGGCAACCGGCTTTCGGGTAACCGGCGCATGATCGTCACGATGGGAATACCTGCCTGCTCGATCCGGCGAAGCGCTTCCGGCTGCGTGTTCCGGGTGGGCGCGATAATCAATCCGGCCGCGCCCTGTTCGAGCATTGATTTCAGAACCTGATCCTGCCGGATGGGATTTTCCGCTGTGTTGGCAATGAAGGGAACAATGCCAGCGGCCTGAAACGCGCGCTCCATTCCAACCGCCAGTTCGGCATAGAACGGATTGGTCAGGTCATGGATTACCATGCCGATGACGTTTGATTGCGCCTTACGAAGATTGGCTGCACCCCGGTTATAGACATAACCGGTGTCGGCAATCGCCTTACGCACTTTTGCTGCTGTGTCGGGGCGAATGAGGTCGCTGCCCTGAAGCACAAGCGAGACAGTGGATTTCGAAACACCGGCCTCTCTGGCGATGTCCAAAATCGTTGTCTTGTCGCGTGTGTTCACGAGCTTGTTTTCCTCCGCATATTTGGAACGTTCTAATTTCGACTGTAAGTTGAGTCAATAGGCTGCGTACTTTGGTAGATATTTTGGGAAAAACTCAGGAATTCATAGTATTGCAATGCGGCTTGAATTTTTGGAACGTTCCTATTATGAAGCCGAAAGGCTCGGAGGACAGCCATGCAAATCAACCTGCCATTGCAAGACCGTACCATCGAATCCTATCGCCTTTCCGCGACTCCGATCCTGGGAATGCCGGGAGCGACGTTCAACCGAGTTGCTTATGCGGCGGCGCATGTTGTGGCTGACCCCTTTGGCTCAAATGATCCATGGTCGGTTGCGGCAGTAGACTGGGACCGCACGATGGCGTTCCGTCACCATTTATGGCGGCTGGGCTTCCGGATTGCCGAAGCAATGGACACGTCGCAGCGCGGAATGGGTTTTGACTGGGGCAACGCGAAGGAACTCATCAGCAGGTCACTTGCCGAGGCGCGCACTGTTCCTGGCGCTGACCTTGCATCAGGTGCGGGAACGGATCAGCTTGCGCCGCAGGTGGCGGCTTCGCTGGAAGATGTCATTGGTGCTTATGAAGAGCAGTTCGAGTTCATCGAAGGGCAGGGCGGTAAGGCAATCATGATGGCAAGCCGTGCGCTGGCCACGGTCGCGCGCGGTCCTGATGATTATGCGCTCGTGTATGACAGGATACTGTCTCAAGCCTCAAACAAGGTTGTGCTGCACTGGCTGGGCGACATGTTCGATCCGGCGCTGAAAGGTTATTGGGGTGCCACCGGTTTCGCGCCTGCGCTGGACACGGTTGTCAGCATTATCGAGCGCCACAAGGACAAGGTTGAAGGCATCAAGATTTCGCTTCTTGAAACGGAAAAGGAAGTCGCGTTGCGCGATCGGCTTCCCGAAGGCGTGATGATGTTTACCGGCGACGATTTCAACTATGCGGAGCTGATTGCGGGCGACGGCAAGCGCCACTCCCATGCATTGCTCGGCATTTTCGATGCGATTGCGCCAGTCGCAAATGCGGCGTTGGGAAAGCTCGCGGCGGGCGATGAAGATGGGTTCCATGCACTGTTGGGGCCGACTGTGCCGCTATCTCGCAAGATATTCGAGGCACCCACCCAGTATTACAAGGCGGGCGTCGTGTTTCTCGCATGGTTGAACGGGCATCAGGATCATTTCCACATGGTCGGGGGAATGCAGTCGGCCCGGTCGATAACTCATTATGCCGAGATATTCCGGCTGGCGGATGCGGCAGGTTTGCTGTCTGCCCCGGACAAGGCCGTCCAGCGGATGCGGGCGCTCTGCGCTACCGCAGGAATTGCGTGAACGGATTGACTGGCTGGCGTTGAAGGAAAAGAAGGCGCGCGGCTGACATTGCGTCGTGCCCTCGCGCTGCCTGCACAGCGCGCCTTCTCCCGCGCCGGATCGATGTTACGAAGCATCAATCCGGATTGCCCCCAGCATCGGGTTCGCAACATGGTCAAACTGAACTGGATTTCATGATACGAACTCCCAATTGTGAAAACGGCCACCAGAAGGGTTTCCCTCTGGTGACCGGGGTGTTCGAAAATCGTGACGTGACGACTGCCCCTGCCTTTAAGCGCAAGCGCTCTGGACAAGCAGGGGCCACCCCGATCCTAGTTCGAGGAGATGCCTTTTCGGTGGACACATACCGCACGTCAAGAGGCTTCGACACCCCCGAAACGGCCCGCTGGCCGAATCTGGAGCAAACGGTATTTTAGAAAAATCGAAAATGAAAGAGGTTGTATAGATATATATGAATGCTCGCTTGCCGTGCTAGAACCGGTCGGAAAAGGAGCGGCGCAACGCGGTAATTTCAGCGGCGTCGCGCTGCTTGCGTGGTGTTTCAATCTCGAATGAGCCGATAACGCGCGCCGGTCGTGGCGAGAGCACAATGATGCGATCGGAGAGCATCAGAGCTTCATCGAGATCGTGCGTCACCATCAGTACAGTCAGTGAGCGCTGTGACCACATTGACAGCAACAATTCGCGTAGCTGTTGGGCGGTGTTGCTGTCCAGAGACGCAAACGGCTCATCAAGAAACAGAAATGTCGGGTCTATAGCGAATGCACGGGCGAGTGCCGCACGCCGTGCAAGGCCAAGTGACAGTTCATTCGGGTAGAGATTGCGAAGCTGCTCCAATCCCATTGCCGAAAATAACGTGTCCAGCGAATTGCCACGTGAGGCAGATGGCATTGCAAGGCGAACATTCTCCTCAACGGTGCGCCAAGGGAGCAATGTCGGTTCCTGAAAAACCACTCCGGTACGCGCCGTTTCCGGCAGGCTGAGTGTGCCGGCGAAATCCGTATCCAGACCCAGCATTATGCGCAGGATCGTCGTCTTGCCGCAGCCGGAAGGGCCGTACAGGCACACGAACTCTCCCTGTTTGATCTCGATGGAAAGGTCACGCAGCGCAGTGAGCGGCGCGGCATTTGCCGGGTGAAACGTCTTTTCGGCAACAAAAAGCCTAAGCGGCCTGGCGTCGCCAGCGGGTCGCATGTCGTTCAAGGGGTTGCACCACAATGAGTTCAATCAGCAGCATGATGGCGACGAAGGCCAGCGCATAGGCAAGAATGGCCGCAACGTCGAATGTCTGGAAGAATACGTAAATCTGGAAACCGACGCCATTTGACCGGCCAAGAAGCTCGACGACCAGAACGATTTTCCAGATCAAGGCCATTCCGGAGCGCGAGGCCGCGGCGAGAAATGGTTCCAGTTGCGGCAGCAGCACATGCCGGAACCTCTCCCACTGGCTGAACCGATAGACGGCGGCAAGGTCGCTCAGGCGCGGGTCGAGCGTGCGCGCACCCTCGCGCATCGTGACGATAACGTTCGGTATCTTGTTCAGCGCAACAGCCCCGATGGCCGCGATCTCATTCAGGCCGAACCAGATATAGGCAAGCACGATGACGACCAGCGCGGGCAGGTTCAAAAACAGGATGACCCACGGATTGAAGAAATGGTCGAGGCGCTGCCGCATTCCAAGCAGAACACCAATGACCGAACCAAGTACCATTGCCAGCGTGAACGAGGCGGCCACGCGCATCAAAGTCATGGACAGATGATACGGCATGTCGCCGCTCTTTGTTTCCGAGATGAATATGCCAAGCACAGCGGCTGGCGAGGGCAGCGCGCGGCTCGGCCAAAGCCAAGCCGCGACGGCCCACACCATAACGAAAGCCGCGAGTGACCCGGTTACATAAAGCGCTGCTGCAAGTGAGCGTTGATTGCTCATTCAAACAGGCCCGACCAATATGTTCCCGGTGCCATGTGCGGGGCCTTGCCAACCAGCTTTTCGCCGCCGATTTGCGCCAGCACCTCATAGAGGTGGGCGGCGTCTGCAGCGTCGTCTGCGACGGGCCGCATTGGAATGCCCTCCCTGTACCGATCGCGCAAGGCGTGAAGTTCCTCGCCTTCGGCTTTCACGACTGGCGCAAGCCGCACCCATTCCTCATTCGACGTGGCAAGCAGGCTTTTCGTTTGCGCCGATGCGGCCATGAAGTTTCGCAACAGGGTTTCGTTTTCTCGTGCCCATTCATCGCGCACGACATAGCCAAGCGAGGAGACAGGTCCGCGTGCGCCTAGCGCTATGGCGGCGTCATTGGCGCTAACAAGGCGGCGGAAGCCGCTAGCTTCAAGACGCGCGCAAAAGTGCCAGAAGTTCAGAACCGCGTCGAACTCACCTTGTCTCGCCTTTTCGGATAGCAGCGGCGGTGCGCCATAGACAACCTCATTGGCGGCAGCCAGATCAAGGTTGAAATCGCGCTGGGCGAGGGCCTGTATCAGAAGCCAGCTTTTATCCAGTGGTCCGCCTGCGACGCCGATCTTCCTGTCCTTGAGATCTGAAATGGACAGAATTGGCGAGTCCTGCCGCACCATGATTGCGCCAACTGCTGTGGAATACGGGATCAGGGCGAGATTCTCCCGTTCCGAGCGCAGTCGGGAAACCCAGAGCCAATCGGAAACGATCATGTCGATTTCGCCCGCCAGCATGGCAATGTTGGTTGCGTCTTCGCCTGCGAAATAAGCCGGCTCGACCTCGATATTGTGCAGCCGGTCAAAGCCATTGTGTTTCAGGCTCTCCAACTCCCAGTTCACCGTTCCGAATTTGAGTATGCCAATGCGGAGCCTGGACATTGCGCGCGCGATGGTCGGGGCAAATATCGCGCAGGAAAGCGCCCCGAGGAGGGCGCGGCGGGAGACGAACATTCTGTTCATGTGTCCGCCCCCTTGAATGAATGAGTTGTCGCGCATGTGGTGAAGAGTTATGCGCTTCACTGACATTGCGTCAACAAGTCTCGCTTGCGCACCCTTCGGATTTGCTTCTGCTCGGCTTATATTAGCAGAACACTTTTGAGGTTCTAAATGCGAATCTTTGTTATCGCGGTTGCTTTGGCCATTGGCGCAACGGCAAGCCATGCTCAGGACATTTCGGCGGGCGAGAAAGTATTCAAGCGATGCCTTGTGTGCCATGTTGCTGACAAGGAAATAAACAAGGTGGGTCCTACGCTGTTCAGACTGAACGGCAGGGCTGCGGGAACCCTTGCCTCCTACAAATTTTCTCCGGCCATGATTGAGGCTGGCAAAGCGGGTCTTGTTTGGGACGACAAGACTTTGGCGCAATATCTGCGCGATCCCAAAGCCATGGTGAAAGGTACGCGCATGGCGTTTGCCGGCTTGAAAAAGGACAAGGAGATCGCCGATGTTATCGCCTATATCGACCAGTTCAAATAGCTAGGCTGAACGGGCTCCGCGCAGGGCATCCGGAAGCTCCGCGAGGCTGTCAAGTACGAGGTCGGCACCCAGTTCCTCCGCCGGAACCTTGCTATAGCCTCCACGGATGATGATGACCGGCAAGCCCGCATTGCGGGCAGCTTCAACATCGGTCGCGCTGTCACCTATCATGACAGCCTGTATCCTGTCGGCTTTCAGCTTCTCAAGCGCGAGGTAAAGCGCATCAGGTGCGGGCTTTTTATTGACAACGGAATCGGCTCCGATCACTGCGCCAAAGAATTGGCCAAGCCCGAAATGCCGCATCACTTCATCCGTGGCGGCCTGTGGCTTGTTGGTGACAAGAGCGATTTTTGCGCCTTCATTGTGCAATGTTTGCAGGGCTTCGAGGGCGCCCGGATAGAGCCGCGTCAACTGCGTGAGATGGCGGTTATAGATCGGTATCATTTCCTTTTGCACCGCGGCCAGCGCTTCGCCTGAAAGCGACATTCCTGAGGCGGCAAATGCCCGCTCTACAAGCTTGGCAACGCCATTGCCAATCATGGATTTCGCCTGATCCAGTGTGATGGGCGGCAGGCCATGCGCGGCAAGCAGTTCAACCACCGCAGCATGAATGTCGGGAGCGGAGTCTATCAGGGTTCCGTCTAGATCGAACAGAACGGCGTCGGGCTGGGTGTTTGCGTCAGACAGCATTCTCAGTTGGACCCGGATATTGCCGCATCTGCCGCAGCGCGGATGGCCGCAATATTTGCGCCATAGGCTTCCTGTGTACCACCTTTGAAAACCGCCGACCCTGCGACGAGCACATTTGCGCCAGCGGCAGTGACGAGCGGTGCGGTTTCCGGTGTAACGCCGCCATCAATCTCGATGTGAATCGGGCGGTCGCCAATCATCGCCTTGATGCGGCGAACTTTCTCCACCACTGCCGGAATGAACGCCTGCCCGCCAAAACCCGGATTCACCGTCATCAACAAAATGAGGTCCAGCCGATCCAGCACATACTCAATGGCACTTTCCGGCGTTCCGGGGTTGAGCGAGACACCAGCCTTTTTCCCAAGGTTGCGAATGGCTTGCAGGCTGCGGTCCAGATGCGGCCCTGCCTCTGCGTGCACCGTGATGTAATCGCAGCCCGCATCCGCAAACGCTTCGAGGTAGGGGTCGGCGGGGGCGATCATCAGATGGCAGTCGAAAATCTTGTCGGTGCGGTTGCGCAGCGCCTTTATGATCGGCGCACCGAAGGTGATGTTTGGAACGAAGTGGCCATCCATGACATCAAGATGGATCCAGTCGGCACCGGCGCGCACAACAGATTCGACTTCGTCTCCGAGGCGCGAAAAATCTGCTGATAGTATCGACGGTGCAATCAGGGTTCTGCCAGTCATTTCAAATCTCGCTTTCTGCGAAACGCTTTGCCGGTTGAGTGGCGCGGGGTCAAGCCCCGCGAAAGCGGCAAAGGTCGTTGGCGGCTCAGGACGGCTATCGTTTCAAGGAGCCAGCAATTATGCTAGGCACTTCTGCTAATGGGACGCGGAAGGAACTGGTTATGGCGGCACGACCGAAAGAACGCGTTTACTCCGAGCAGGAAATCGTGGACCGGCTCGCCGCCGAGCTGCCTAAATGGCGCTACGAAGACGGCTTTGTCTGCCGCAAATATAGCACGCACGCCTGGAAATCGACCCTCATGGTCATCAACACGGTCGGGCATCTTGCTGAAGCGGCGTGGCATCATCCTGATATTGCGGCGTCTTTTGGATGGGTTGAAGTGCGCCTGATGAATCATGCGGCAAAGGGAATTACCGACAAGGACTTTGAACTTGCCAGCAAGATTGAGCAGGTTATCCAGTGGCAGCCAGCGGGCGAGGGTGGCGCGCTTGAAGGTACGCCGCAAGACCCGCGCTTTGCCTATCTGAAATATGATTGAGCCACGACGGCGCGCGGATTAGAGATAGGCTGTCCCAGCCTGAAAGAATTGCAGGAAAAGCTCACGCTCGGTGGTGATGTCGAGCTTTTCGTAGATGCGGCGGCGGTGGTTTTTCACAGTGCCAACCGTAATGCCCAATCGGCTGGCGATTGTTGCATTGGGGTGGCCCGCGAGGATCAACTGCACCAACTGCCGCTCGCGCTCACTCAGTTCAGGCCAAAGGTTGGCCGGAATGCGCGGCTCACTTTGCGGCTTCATGCCTGGCTTCGATTGCCCCTCATCGGTCGCGTATCTAGCGCGATGTTGGGCGTGTAGCGCGGAAAAAGTGTCAAAACGTTCGTTCAATGTGGTGATCTCGCTATCGCGAAATTGCCTCGATGTGCGGTCAAGGAAGATGCCGAGGCACCAGTCTCCCCCATCGGCGAGCAATATGCCAACTTCGTCGCAGATTTCAGATTTGGCCAGGAATTCGGCGATGTATTGGCCGCGCTTCATCTCCTCGTCGGGCAGTGCTTTCAAAGGAACAATGCCTGGCGTCTGCTCGCGGCGCCACCACGCATAGAACGGGTCGAGCGCATAATACTCTGCCAGATAGCGTTCGGCCAACTGATCGGAAAAGCGCCGGTGCTTCACAAATTGCGGTGTGCGGGTTGCCGAATAGCGTGTGACTGTCACAAGATCGTGGTCTATATCCGCGCCAATCAGATCGATCAGCAGGTCCAGATGCCCGTCGGTTCCCGCTGCGCCTATTGCTGCCGCTAGCGCGCTCCACACTCTTCGCGTCATGTCGTCCGCCATTGTGTCTTTTGGCATATGGCGCAAAGCGCTCCTCAAAATCTAGTCTGGCCACATCAAATCCGAATAGGGGGCAGATGTGACCCATCCCATCGTCATCGGCATCGACGCAGGCGGCACCATGACCGACACGATCCTCGTGGATCGCGACGGTCACTTCAAGATCGGCAAATCAGCGACCACGCCAAAAAATGAATCCGAGGGCTTTATTGCATCGGCGGAAGATGCTGCGGATGCTTGGGGCTGTACGCTTGAGGAACTGTTCAGTGGTGTAAATGTCGTGCTTTATTCCGGCACAGGGATGCTGAACACGCTCTTATCCCGCACCGGGCGCAAGCTTGGCCTCATCACAACAAAAGGCCTTGAGGACATGGTGCTGATGGGGCGCGGGTTGCAGGCCTGGGCCGATTATTCGTATGCCGACAGGCTACACGCCGTAACGCACCAGCATCCTGACCCGCTCGTTCCGCGCAGGCGCACGCATGGCGTCACAGAGCGCATCGACCAGTTCGGCGACATTGTGTTGCCACTTTACGAGCATGAAGCGCGGGCGGCAGCAAAGAAGTTGATTGCAGACAAGGTTGAATCGATCTGCATCATGACGGTGTTTTCGCATGTCAATCCGACGCATGAAAAGCGCATTGCGGAAATTTGCAGGGAGGAGATCAAGGCGGCAGGCGTTGAGATAGGAGTCTATACCAGCCACGAAGTTCGCCCTGTGATCCGCGAACAATCGCGATTGAACTCTGTGCTGATCGAAGCCTATGCGACCGCGCGGGGCCGGATGCAGCTGAAGAGCATCGAGAACGCATCCAAGAAGTACGGGTTCAAATACGGCGTGCAGACACTCCTTTCTTTTGGTGGTCTGACCTCCATCAATCACCCGCGGCTGCACGAAACCATGATTTCCGGTCCGATAGGAGGCATTCTGGGAGCGGCCTATGTAGGCAAGCTGATCGGCAATGACAGCCTGATCTGTTCGGACATGGGCGGCACCTCTTTCGACATGGGCGTTATCACGCGCGGTCAGACGCGCATTGAAAACGAGCCGCTCATGGACCGGTTCAAGCTGAACGTTCCAACGCTGCATCTCGACACGATCGGCGCTGGCGCGGGCATGATCCTGAAAGTCGATCCGCTGACGAAGAAGGTCTCGCTGGGTCCTGAAAGCGCAGGCTCAGACCCCGGCCCGATCTGCTTTGCGCGAGGCGGCACGGAACCGACCATCGCGGATTGCGACGCGATACTGGGACGCCTTAACCCGGATTATTTTCTTGGCGGAAAGGTCAAGCTTCAGGTTGAGAAGGCGCGTGCAGCCTTCAAGGAAAAGTGCGCTGACGTTCTTGGCGTTGGCGTTGAGGAAGCGGCAGAAGGCATGATCGATATGCTGGAGGCAGATGCCAACAACGCGCTTCGCCGGGTTATCTCGGGGCAGGGCATTCATCCGTCGGAATTCACGCTGTTGTCGTATGGCGGCTCTGGCCCGCTGCATCTTGCAGGATGCTCGAAGGGCATAGGCTTCAAGGACATCATCACGTTTCAGTTCGCGGCAGCCTTTTCGGCCTTCGGCTGCACCACGGCAGACTTCATGCGCCGGCATTCCGTGTCCACGCAGATTGATGTTTCAGGTAAGCCAGAGGCTGCGGCGCTCACTTCGGTGGGTGAAAAAGTCAGCGAGGTCTGGCGGGATCTCGCTGACGCGGCAGTTGCCGAAATGCTCGCTGACGGCCATGCGCGGGAAAAAATCACCACGACCCCGTTCCTGATGATGCGCTACACCGGCCAACTTGAGGATGTCGAGGTTATCTCGCCTTTGCCCGTGGTTGCCTCAGCACAGGACATGCAAAAGATCATCGATGAGTTCGAGCAGGTCTATGCGAAAGTGAACCATCGTGTCTCGCGCTACGGCGAGGCGGGATACTCAATCACTGAGCTCGGATTGGTTGCCACTGCCGACAAAGTGAAACCTGTGCTGGTGAAGCGACCTTTGGGCAAATCCGATCCGGCAAGCGCGCACAAGGGTATTCGTCAAGCTTATATTGGCGGGCGCTGGCATGCGGCCAACCTTTACGAGATGGACGATTTGCAGCCCGGCCACGAGGTTATTGGGCCGGCAATTATAGAACATCCGGCCACAACGCTTGTGGTTCATCCCGGCGATCAGGTGTTCGTCGATGAATGGACGCTGTTGCACTACCGGCATTCCTGATCCCATGCATGAAGGAACGAACCCCATGCTGAACAAACCGACTGCGCCAATCCGCGAACGGCTCATCGAATCCGAAAGGCTAATGGAGCAAACAGGCTGCTATAACGGCATCACGGAATTGTCGCTGCGCAATGACGATCCGCTCAGATTTGAGACGCTGCACACAAAGCTGCGCGCGTATTGCGTTTCCGCCCGCGAGATGGCGCGTAGAATTTCGGCCTCTCCCGGTGTGCGCGAGGTGGGCGAAATGGTGGTCGCTATCTACACGCCGGAAGGCGACGCAATCGCCCTTTCCAATGGCATCATGGTTCATGTCCACACAATGAGCCGCTTCATCAAGTGGATGATCCGCAACGGATATGAGGAGAATCCTGGCATTCGCGACGGTGACATTTTCGCGAATAATGACGCTTTCATCGGCACCGTTCAAGTTCCCGATGTCATGGACGTCATGCCTATTTTCTATGACGGCATATTGGTCGGCTGGGCAGGCGCGGTGTGTCACGAGCTTGAGGCGGGTGGCATTACGCCGGGTGGCGACGTTGCGCTGGCTCAGGAGCGTTTCACCGAAGGCCTGTTCGTGTGCGCGGAAAAGGTGGGCGAGAATGATGAATTGCGCCGCGACTATGTGATCCGCTGCGAACGCAACCTCAGAATGCCGATCTACTGGGTGCTGGATGAGAAGGCGAAAGTGGCTTCCTGCATCGACATGCGCGAAAGCGTGAAATCGCTGATCGACGAGATTGGTGTTGATTACTGGCTTAAAGTGTCAAAGGAGTTCATCGAGGAAGGGCGTCGCGCGCAACTCGCGCGCACACGGCAACTAACCGTGCCCGGCAAATATCGCGGACATACATTTTATGGCCACGTCACGGAAGGCAAGCCGGGTTATCAGCCGCTGGGCGATCCAAACTGGCTCTACAACATCCCCATCGAAATGGAGGTTGGCCTTGATGGCAAGATCACCATGGATTTCGAGGGAACACAGCCTTGGGGCTATCACTCAATGAATTGTACGCCAGCCGGCATGGATGGGGGCATGTTCGTGACGCTTACACAGCACATGAACTTTGAGGGCCTCGTTAATGATGGCGCATGGATGGCAACGGAGCTGAAGTTGCCGCACGGCACATGGACGAACCCGGATAATGAGCTGGTCGCCACTGCAACATCATGGGCGCTGCTGTTGCCTGCCTATGGCGTATTCCAGCGGCTGCTATCCCGCTCATTTGTCGCGCGTGGCTTTGTTGAGGAAGCCTTTGTTGGACAGGTCAACAGTCCCATGATCGAGATGGGAGGTGTGAGCCAGTATGGTACGCCATTCGGCATGGCACATTTTGAGTGTGCGGCGGCAGGCTCGGGCGCGCTGGCAATCAAGGACGGGCTGGACACGGCCTATGTCGGCTGGAACCCCGAATCCGATATGGGCAATATCGAGATATGGGAACAGAATATGCCGATGCTTTATATCGGCCGGTCCATCGTTCCGAACTCTGGTGGTGCCGGGAAATATCGTGGGGGCTGCTCGTTTGAATCGACCTGGCTCATCAACAAGACAGATCATTTGCGTCTGGTTACCTCTGAACACTCGTCCCGTGTATTCGACAATGCCGGCATGTGCGGGGGCTACCCGGCTCCCACCTGCCAGAAGCACCGGGCGGTTCGCAATTCCAATGTGTTCGAGCTCGCTGGGCAGGGCAGGCCGCTTGCACACACGCCGGGACAGAACCCGTATCATTCCGATTTCGAAATGCGCTTTGAGGGAGAATTTGAACTTGTTGAGGGACCCTACATAACTGCCCCACACAAGAGCGGCGATATTTTCAGCCACTCCTATAATGGTGGTGGCGGCTATGGCGATGTGCTGGAGCGCGACGCTGAAAAGACCGCCTGGGACGTCGAGAACGGGTTTTTGACCAAGGAAGCTGCGGAGGCCGTGTTCGGCATTGTGCTTCATGAGGATGCAGACGGTATGCCTCTCCCGGACTTTGATGCGACTGCGCGGCTGCGCAAGCGCAAGCGCGCCGAGCGTCTGGAAAAGGCGGTGCCGGTTTCGCAATGGCTGGAGAAGGAACGCGAACGCGTCAAGCATGCGGACTTCGCCCCCGAAGTCAGGAAAATGTATGCCAGCGCCATGAAGCTTTCACAGCGCTTCACAAGGGAATTCGACGAGTTTTGGCAGGTGGACGGGAAAGCAGTGTTTGCAAAGGATGCGAAGTGATGACCAGCTACTCCAAGGAAGTCATTGCCGATCTCGTTGCTGGAAAGCTGCCTTGGCCGCAGACCCGGCGTATCATGAGCGCCTACAAGGACGATGACCGGTTCTTCAAATACATTCAGGTGTTGCAGGATCGTGTGGGCTGGAATGATCCGATCCTCTTGCCTGTGAGCGAGCATCTTTTCATCTGCGACAGTCCTGAAGGCCGTGTCACGAAATGCGAATGCGGTCATTCATTTGGCGATTACCGAAAGAACTGGAAGCTCTCCGCAAGCATTATCGTCAGGGACACGGAAGAAGCCTTGCGGGAAATATATCCGACGAGCGATATTCCTGATCCACAATGGATGGAAATACGGGAGTTCATCTGTCCGCAATGCGGCACGCTGCATGAGGTTGAGGCTGCGGCTCCCGGGTATCCCATCGTGCATGATTTTGAGCCGGATCTTGAGGGCTTTTACCGCGAATGGCTGGGGCGACCGCTGGAATGACAGAGCTATCCGGGCGCAACGCGCTCATAACCGGCGGACTGACCGGACAGGGGTTGGCAATCGCGCATGAGTTGGCGCGACTTGGCGCAAATGTGGCCGTCGGGTCGTTTGTGCGTGAGGCGGTCGGGCGCAGCGGTGATGCGGCTGCATATCCCGACCCGGAAGAAATCGTTGCTGTGCGCAGCGCGCTGGAGCAACATGGTGGCAAGGTGTTCGCCGCCCATCTCGATGTGCGCGACACTGAGGCAATCAAAGCGTTTCTCGATCAGGCTGAAGCCATCTGCGGAAAACCGGATATTCTGGTGAATGCTGCTGGAACAACGGCTGAACAACCCGTGAGCGGACATTCCGACGATCTCTGGCTCAAGATCATAGATACCAACCTCAATGGTGCATTCCGCATGATCCGTGAGGTTCTGCCCGGCATGATGGAGCGGGGCTGGGGGCGGATCGTCAATATAGGCTCAACTGCTGCTGAAGTGGGATGGAGAGATAACCCGGCCTATTGTGCGTCGAAATCCGGCCTGCTGGGCCTGACCCGCTGTGTTGCGCTGGAAGGCGCGCCGCACGGTGTAACCTGCGTGATGGTTAGCCCGACATGGGTGGAAACGGAACTCATGCGTCGGAATGTTGAGCAGGTGGCGTTGCGTGAAGGCAAGGTGCGCACGGCGTCTGAACTGATGGCCGAAATTGCCGCGCAAAACCCGCAGCAGCGCATTATTCAGCCGGATGAAATTGCGGCGTTGGTTGCGTTTCTTTGCAGCGAGCGCGCCAAAGGCATCACGATGGAAAACATCAAGGTTACTGGTGGCGCGCTCTGGTGAGGCTCAAGCCTTCATGAGCCATTCGTGCTCGGCGGCGTTGTGGAACTTCCACGTGCGCTTCGGTCCCGCCATGACATTGAGGTAATAGAGATCGTAGCCGTGGCAAGCGGCGCAGGGGTGATAGCCCTTGGGAACCAGAACAACATCCCCGTCCTCGATCGCCATCGCTTCGTCAAGCGAGCGGTCATCGGTGTAAACACGCTGAAAGGCAAAGCCTTGCGGTGGGTTAAGCCGGTGATAGTAAGTTTCTTCGAGATATGATTCCGCTGGCATATTATCCTGATCGTGCTTGTGGGGCGGGTAGCTGGAGGTGTGCCCGCCAGGCGTTATGACTTCCACGACCAGCAAGGAATCCGCCGGTTCGTTTTCGGGCAGAATGTTGGTGACGTATCGGGTGTTTGTTCCCTTGCCGCGCACCTCCTGCCCAAGCTCGTCCGGCGCAATTACGCGGACGGGCAGACCACCGCCGAGGCCTGGCGCAGTGCAGACTGCCAGCTCAAGGTCAGTTTGAGCGGTCACAGACCAGTTTCCATCCTGCGGCACGTAAACCGACCACGGTTTGCCTTCAAACGGTGACATACGCTCGCCAAGCACGCCAAGATCATTTCCGTTCGCGTGTGTGATGCCATTGCCTGTAACGAAAACGAGGCAGGCTTCATTGCCTTCAGTCGAGCCGCTGGCGGTTTCGCCGGGTTTCAGGCGGTAGAGATCAAACCCGACATAGGACCATCCGGCACTTTGCGGCGTAATGTGCGCAACGCGCCCCGTGCCCTTGCCGGTTTTTACCTTCAGGTTTGGCATGTTCAGGCTCCGCTTTCGGGGGTCTTGTCCTCAGTGCTGGGGCGGTAGTCATAGAGGTATGCCCAGGCACCATAGGCGGTTACAGCGCCAACCATCGTGGCCCAGAAAGTATTCTGGTGATACGCTTCAATCGCGGTCCACACTGCGCAAGCAACAACGAGCGCCACGCGTCGCCACAGTGGATCAAGAAAGGGGTGCGCAGTGTTCGAGGCCATTTCAATCTCCTCAGGCTGATGGGAAACCTTTTGTTTCCACCGTATAACCTGCCGCTGCCATAACGCGCATCAATTCCTTGTGGCCGATCTGCGCCATCTTCGATGGCGGGTTCTTTTTCGGGTCCTGTTCGGCCTCGACTACAAACCAGCCTTCATAGCCATAGTCTGCAAGACGTTGTACGATCGCTCCGAAATCCAGCGAGCCGTCGCCAGGGACGGTGAACGCGCCAAGCGCAACGGCATCGAGAAACGATTGCTTTGTACGGTCGAGAGACTCAATCACCGGCATTCGCACGTCCTTCACATGAACATGGCGAATGCGGGCATGGTGGTTGTCAATTGCGCGCAGCACGTCGCCGCCAGCAAAGGCGAGATGGCCAGCATCCAGCAGCAAAGCAATGCCCGGCCCGGAATTGTTCATGAAGGCATCCAGCTCCGGTTCCGTCTCAACGACAGCCGCCATGTGATGGTGGTAGACCAGCGGCATTCCCTGATTTGTGCACCATTCGCCAAACTCTGTAAGTTTGTGGGCATAGTCACGCATTTCGGTGTCAGACAATCTGGGCTTGGTGGCAAGTGGCTTGGTGCGGTCGCCCTGAATTGAGCGGCCAACTTCGCCGTAAACAATGCAGGGCGCATCAACAGCCTTGAAAAGCTCGATCATTGGCTGGATGCGGTGCTTGTTTGCGGCCATATCCTCATTCACAAGTGTGCCAGAGAACCAGCCACCGCAAAGAGTGACATCAGCCGCTTTCAGAATGGGTAACATTACCTCAGGGTCAGAGGGAAAGCGCCGCCCCATTTCCATGCCCGTGAAACCAGCCGAACGCGATTGGCGTAGGCATTCTTCAAGCGAAACATCGTCGCTCAACTCTTCGAGATCATCGTTCCACCACGCAATGGGGGACATGCCCAATCTGGCTTTCACTTGATGGCTCCATTCAAACAGGAAAGATCAATCGCCTACCCGTTGCTGCTTTAAGGCGGTCTCATAATTCTTGCGCGCTGCCTGCACTTGCTCGCGAGAGCTGACCTCGGGCACCGCCACATCCCACCAATGCCCCCCGGCTTCGGTCGTGACCAATGGGTCCGTGTCGATAACCAGAACGGTGGTGCGGTCATTGGACTTCGCGCGTTTCAGCGCTGCTTCCAGCTCGGATATGGATGCTGCCTTCTCGGCAATTGCGCCTAGGCTGCGCGCATGGGCAACAAAATCAATTTCCGGCAGGATTTCGTGCCGCGCGTCCTTCAGCAGATTGTTGAAATTTGCTCCGCCGGTTGCCATTTGCAGCCGGTTTATGCAGCCGAAGCCGCGATTGTCGAGCAGCACAACAGTCAACTTCTTGCCGAGCATGACTGAAGTTGCGATCTCGGAATTCATCATGAGATATGAACCGTCGCCCACCATGACGACGACCTCGGTTTCCGGGCGCGCCATTTTTACCCCAAGGCCACCAGCAATCTCGTATCCCATGCAGGAGAAGCCATATTCGGCATGATAAGATCCCGGAGCGCCGGATTGCCAGAGCTTGTGCATCTCGCCCGGCAGGCCCCCGGCTGCGTGGAGCGCAATGACATCTGTCCCCATGACCCGCTGCACTGCGCCGATGACCTGCGCATCAGAAGGCATGGCGTTTGTGGCGGCAGTGACCTTTGCCGCATCCTGTTGCCATTCGTCTTTTCCATTCTCGGCATTCGTGGTCCAGTCGGAGGGTGACTTGTAGTCGCCGATGGCGTTGAGCAATTCCTTCAGTCCTTCGCGGGCGTCCGCTACCAGTGGAAGCGCCCGGTGCTTGCTCGCGTCGAAAGGTTGCGTGTTCAGGCCGATGATCGTTTTGCCACCGTTCTTGAACAGGGCCCAGGAGCCGGTCGTGAAATCCTGTAGCCGGGTTCCGACGGCCAGCACAACGTCGGCCTCTTCGGCCAGCCGGTTCGCCGCCGACGTGCCTGTTACACCGACTGCCGCCATGTTGAGGCGATGATCGTCCGGGAGCGAACTCTTGCCGCCCTGCGTTTCGCAAACCGGGATCCCGGTTGCCTCGGAAAACTTTCCGAGTGCCGCTGACGCTTCGCTATACAGCACGCCGCCGCCTGCAATGATCACCGGCTTTTTCGCCTTGGAAAGCGCCTCGACCGCGACCTTCAATTCATGCAGGTCCGGGCGCGGTCGACGCATTGTCCAAACGCGTTCTTCAAAGAAGCTTGTGGGATAGTCATACGCCTCCGCCTGAACATCCTGACACAGGGATAGCGTAACCGGCCCGCATTCGGCAGGATCGGTCAGCACCTGCATGGCGCGCGCCAGCGCGGGTATGATCTGTTCGGGGCGCGTAATGCGGTCGAAATAGCGTGAAACGGGGCGGAAGCAGTCATTGACGGAACTCGTGCCGTCGCCGAAATCTTCAATCTGTTGAAGCACTGGATCGGGTATTCGGTTGGCAAAAACGTCTCCGGGCAAAAGCAGGACAGGCAATCGGTTGACATGAGCCAGTGCCGCCGCAGTCACCATATTGAGCGCGCCTGGGCCTATGGATGTGGTTGCAGCCATGAAGCGGCGGCGAAAACTAGCCTTTGCAAATGCAATGGCCGAATGGGTCATCGCCTGTTCATTATGCGCGCGGAAAGTCGGTAGCTGTTCGCGCACCTGATACAGCGCTTCTCCTATTCCGGCCACGTTACCATGTCCGAATATCGCCCATACACCTGCGAAAATCGGCACCTTCTCGCCATCAATTTCGGTCATCTGACGGGTGAGAAACCGCGTCAGGGCCTGCGCCATGGTGAGGCATATGGTATCGGTCATTTCATTCCTCCCCACTGCGTTTATGCCGCGCGCTTTTTTCGCGTGGTTAGCCATAGATCGCATAGAGTTCCAAATCGGGTGGCCATCTCATCGATTGCCTGCGCATCGGTGATCGACCCTGAGAACCAGGCATCGGCCGCGTCGGCAAAGATGCTTCGACCTACGGCAAAGCCCTTCACAACGGCGACCGATGCTGTGGCATCAATTGCGGCGCGTAGTTCATCGATAGGGGCTTCCAGACCGAGCAGCACCACTCCGCGGCAATAGGGATCGTTCGCGGCAATTGTTGCTTCAATGCGCTTCCACGCATCTACAGATGCCTGCGGCTCAAGCTTCCACCAATCCGGCTTTATGCCAAGGTCGTAAAGCTCCTGCAAAGCGCGTGAAACCGTGTCGCGTCCGACCGTGCCATTCTTTCCGGCAATGATCTCCACCAACAATTCGCGGCCAACCTTGCGCGACGCCTCGAAGAGAGCCACGAGCTTTTCCTGCTGTTCGAGCTTTAACGCTTGGGGGTCGTCCGGGTGATAGAAGCACAGGCACTTTATGCAATGTGTGACGGGCCATTCGACAAGCTGCGAACCGATATCCTGTCCGAACTCAAACCGGAGAGGACGCGATCCGGGAAGCTCCACCGGTCGGCCCAACCATGAAAAGCCATGTTTGGCGAATTCATACATTGCCTGGCGACCATATTTTTCGTCCAGCAGCATACCGTAACCCGGCCTGCCATCTGCAACCTTGGCTGCGGCCTTCACCGAAAGAA
This sequence comes from Rhizobiaceae bacterium, assembly GCA_019635795.1. Classification (GTDB taxonomy): domain Bacteria; phylum Pseudomonadota; class Alphaproteobacteria; order Rhizobiales; family Rhizobiaceae; genus Mesorhizobium_G. Next base: position 4,428 of record JAHBYV010000014.1, on the reverse strand, counting down.
CTTTGAAATCGTCAATACGTTTGGAATCTGCATTGGCCTTTCGTGCGGCGTCCTCCAGCTGAACGCGGTGATCGCAGGCCAGGGCCATCAGAAGTGGAATTTCTCCCCGGCGGGTCGTCGCCCAGTGAACGTGGTTGATCGCTTCATCCTTACGTAATGCGTGATTTTTGCTGCCCTGTTTCAAGAATGCCTGCAATTCCGCCCATGTTGGATATTCGGGTGCGCACAGCAGGCGAGACACAGCAAATGCGCCGCCTGCATTTGCCCATGTGGCACAGGTTTCCAATGGTTCACCGCCAAGCCAGCCGCGCAGGAAGCCTGACATAAACGCGTCGCCTGCCCCCAGAACGTTGAACACTTCTATCGGGAAGCCCTTGCCGACAATACCTCTTTTCAGGTCGTCGCTTATCGGTCCGTCATACACAATGCAGCCCATCGCGCCCCGCTTGAGGACTATCGTGGCAGATGTGAGCGCGCGGATCTCTTTCAGCGCATCCAGAACGTCACCCTTGCCGGAGGCTATCATGATTTCTTCTTCAGTCCCGACGACAAGATCGCAATCGGGCAGAATGCTTCGCAACTTTGCTGACACAGCATCTGACTTCACATAGCGCTCGAACCCTTCCGCATGGCCCGCAAGCCCCCAAAGGTTTGGTCGATAATCAATATCGAACGCCACCTTGCGACCGTGCCTCTTTGCAATCGCAATTGCCTTGCGCTGTGCGGCTTCCGCGTTCTGGCGCGAAAAATGCGTACCGGTGACGACGATTGATCTTGCGGATGCAATGAAGGCTTCATCGACGTCTTCGCTCGAAAGCGCCATGTCCGCGCAGTCGCTGCGGTAAAAGATCATTGGCGAAACGCCTTCAGCCTCGACAGCCAGAAGCACCAGTGCCGTCAGCCTCTCGGTATCCGTCTTTACGCCCTCGGTCGAAACGCCTTCGCGCTCGAGCTGTTCACGTATGAAACGCCCCATCTGTTCGTCACCGACGCGTGACAGAAGCGCCGAGCGCAAGCCAAGCCTTGCAGTTCCTATTGCAATATTTGCCGGACAGCCGCCCACCGACTTGGCGAATGACGTGATGTCCTCCAGACGCGAGCCAATCTGTTGGCCATAAAGATCAACCGAGGAGCGCCCAATTGTAATGACGTCCAGCGCTGCATTTGCGCTGCCAACTTGCGCCATACGGTCCTCCTGAATGCTCACACGGCCAATACGATCTTGTTGCCGTCATGAAACATCAATTCCATATTAAGGTCAATATGGAATATTTATTCCCGATTGATTTGGTGCACGTCAGCTGTCGCGGCGGCGTTCTGCCACTGCCACACTCAGCGTGATCGCAAGCGCCATGGTCGCCGATAATGACCGGAAGCCCGCGCAATCGGCCTCAGCTATCTCGAACCATGTGCTTGCTGATTGGGCGAGAGGGGAAAATGCGCTGTCCGTAATCGCTACAACTGGAACTTTGCGGGACGCCAGCGCGGCCACATGATCCAGCGTCGCCGAAGCATAAGGCGAGAAGCTGATGGCAATTGCCGCATCTTTCGGCGTTGCGAAGGTCAATATCTCGGGCTCAAGCCCGGTTGCCGATTCCAGCACCTGATGGCGGACATTCAGCTTCGCAAGAGCATAGGCCATGTAGCTGGCAATGGGGTATGAGCGTCTTCTGGCCACGATATAGATCGTTTCGGCGCCAGCCAGAATGGAGACCGCACGTTCAAGTGCAGCGTCTTCGACTGTGCGTGAGATGCTTTCCAGAGACTTTAGTGAAGCCGCAACGAAGCCATCCAGAATTGTTCTGTTGTTGCTGGCACCACCGCGCAGCGCATTTAGACGGTCTTCATAACTTGTGGTGCGTTCGCGCAAGCGTTCGCGAAATACGGTTTGCAGGCTGGTGAAACCATCAAATCCCAGGTGCTGGGCGAAGCGGATCAGCGTTGAGGGTTGAACACCCGCTGATGCTGCTATGCTTGCGGCCGTGCCAAATGCAATCTCGTCAGGGTTGTCGAGCGCGTAAGCTGCTGCCTGCGCTATGCGTTTGGGCAAATCCTGCCGCTTTTCAAGCACCAGTTCGCGCAGTTCTTCGAAACTTTGAGGCAGTTGAGCTTCTTGATCCATCCCCGGACTTCCTGATCATTGCTAAAATGGACTATTTATTCCATCTTGAAAAGAATTAGATTGCATCATTCAAAATGCGTTTCTCCTTTGAACGGGTTCTCATCAGATGATTGGCGTTGGTCTTATAGGAACAGGCTTCATGGGCAAGTGCCATGCGGCGGCATGGAACTCGGTTCGGATGATTTTTGGTGATACGCCGCCAGTTCGGCTTGTTCATCTGGGTGAGGTCAATCAGGCGCTTGCGGAGAAAAAAGCGAGCGAATTCGGCTTTGATAAAGCATCGGGCGATTGGCGCGCCGTCATAGACGATCCGCGGGTCGATGTGGTTTCTATCACCGCACCCAATGCCTTTCACAAGGAGATGGCGCTGGCAGCGCTGGCTGCAGGCAAGCATGTTTGGTGCGAAAAGCCCATGGCGACGGCCTTTGAAGATGCGGAAGCGATGGCGGATGCGGCGGCGCGTTCGGGCAAGGCTGCGATCCTGGGGTATAACTACATTCAAAGCCCTGGTGTTCGCCACATAAGGCGATTGTTGAATGAGCAGGCTATCGGCGAAGTGAATCACATCCGAATTGAGATGGATGAGGATTTCATGGCCGACGCTGATGCGCCATTCTCATGGCGCAATGAAACCAGTGCGGGCTACGGTGCGCTTGATGATTTTGCGGTTCATCCCCTGTCACTTCTCTATAATCTGTTTGGCCGCGTCTCGCACGTGATGTGCGAAATGACCAAGCCCTATGCGACACGGCGCGCCGCCGATGGGAGCAGCCGCGCCGTGGAAACCTTCGACGCGGCTTCTGCACTTATTCGTCTGGAGAATGGAGTTTCGGGAACGCTTTCGGTGAACCGCTGCGCGTGGGGTAGAAAAGGACGCATCGCGATTCAAATATATGGTTCACGCGGAACTATCCTGTTCGATCAGGAACAATTCAACCAGATACAACTTTATCTTGCAGGTGACCGACCTGAAGAGCAGGGCTTCCGCACTATTCTTGCGGCACCGCACCACGAACCTTATGGGCAATTTGTTCCCGCGCCCGGGCATGGCCTGGGGTTCAATGATCTCAAGACGATAGAGTGCCATGAACTGATATGTTGCATAAATGGCACGGTGGCGAATGTGATCGATTTCAATGCTGGTCTGGAGATTGAACGAACCGTTCACGCAATGGCTCAATCACACCGCGAAAGGCGCTGGTTGAGTTTATCCTGAGCGGCATAACAACACTATAATACAATATGTTGTATTCGGTTTTGCGGGGCACTGAAACCGGTTTTGCAACCAAGTGTTAGCGTCGCTTCTTCGTTAAATTTTAATCGTATACCCGTAGTTGACGATATGCTAAATTAGATTTATGTGTTGTTGTATATGTGACCATAATTGATTTGGTCGCGGGTTAAGAGGCGTCAGGGATTCGTCGGAGGTAGAGATTCAGGCTGTGGGACGTTTAGCCGGTGCTTGGCCTGGCAGGAACGTCGTCAAAGCGTTGGGTAAACGCGTTCAATTTTGTGCTGCGCTGGTGGGCGCAGGCATGTCATTTCAACCAATTTAGCTGTCTGTGAGATGTGGCTGCGAGGCAGCCGCCAGCGGGCGAGCTTAAAGATTTTATGTCAGGGGCAAATTCATGGTCGCTTCTTCAGTCCTTGAAGGACATACCAACGTAAACGTTTCAGGTGCAGCATCAGGTGGCACGGGACCTAGCAATTTCATTGTAAAGGGAAACCCGCAGGATGTGGCAAGCTATGCCCGCCAAGGTAATGACCTGATCATTCAGATGAAGAATGGTCAAATCAATACCATTCGCAATTTCGCCGCTCGCGGTGCCGATTTCAATAATCTGGTGTTCAGTGCTGGCGGCACACAGACGCTTGTCGATGTTTCCACGGCGTTTAGCGCGGTCGGTAGTGGTACCCTCCCCGCGAGTCTCGTCTCCGTGTCGGCCATTGGTGCCGGTGCCTCTTCTGGCGCGTTGCTGGGCATTCTCGGTGTTGCCGCTGCCGGTGGCGGTATCGCGGCAGTCGCCGGTGGCGGTGGCGGCGGTGGCGGGGACAATGGTGGAGGTGATGGTGGAGACACTACTGCTCCAGCAAAGCCATCGCGCATCGTGGTTACGGACGATACGGGTTCAATCAAGGGTGTTTTGAGTTCCGGCGCGGTAACGGACGATGTGCGTCCAACATTTACTGGCGCTGGCGGTGAGGCCGGTGCGACGATTGAGCTGCACAACAGCCAGGGCAAGGTTCTTGGTTCGGTAAAGGTTGGTGCTGACGGAAAGTGGACGCTAACTCCGTCGGTCGCTTTG
>JAHBYV010000013.1 GCA_019635795.1 Rhizobiaceae bacterium | reverse complement strand
AAGGTACGTTGATCCCCGCCACGCCGCGCACATACGGGCGCATATTCGCGCGTACACATTGTGGGACGATCTGGCGGCAAGGGTCGTGGGCCCGGGCGGGGCGGCACTTCCTCAATCACACAGGAAGCAAGCAGCAGACCCGCCGCAGCCAAGATCCCTGCCCTGCCGAAAATCAAAATCCTTGATGAAACCGCCATTTTCCTCACTCCCGATAAACGTCTGAAAGAATATACAAGCGGATACACGGTGCAATTGCAGCCCCTTGAAAATCGTCCGATGAGGCGTGAGGTTCCGCCGCCATGCGCCTGCCGAAAAACATTAACGTTTTCTGATATGCGGCACCCGATAAATTAGCCTCATGGCTAATATCGCTGCATCTTGCCACATTCCCGATTCCGTGCAATAAATTTGCCGTTCGGGCATTTGCTACCCGGAGAACTGGAACGTTTTGGACGACCTTTTCCCGCCATCGTAGATATCTGACAGACCCCTGCCTGGTGGGGGTCCGATCATGCGCGATGCATGAGCGCCAGGGCTTAACGGATCGGAAGATCCATGATTGAAACGGGTGAAGGAGTTTCCCCAAAATGTCCCAGACCGGAACAGTAAAGTTCTTCAACGCCACCAAAGGCTTCGGCTTCATCACGCCGGACGGTGGTGCGAAGGACGTGTTCGTTCACATCTCAGCAATTGAAAAGTCCGGCTTGCGCACGCTTGTTGACGGCCAGAAAGTGTCGTTCGACATCGAGCCTGACCGCATGGGCAAAGGCCCGAAGGCGGTTAACCTGCGCGCCGAATAATTGCGCTGAGGGGGCATTTGCCCTTTGCAACAAACTTGAAGGCGCGGCGAGTTCGCACTCGCCTTCAGGAACACTCAAAGTCTGTTGGATCTTTAATACAAAAGATTCACTTGCCGAAATTCACAAAATATTGGACTAATTCGCTTTCGGGAAGTTGTCGGCCCGGAGATGGGAATAGTGTGCCTGATAATTGCATGTCGGGGAACAGTCGCGAAAAGAGGTTCGAAAGACCCGGTGCGACCGCAAAAAGTTACTTCTCCTCCAGTCAACTGCCTGAGCGTGTGAGAATGGGCCGCACGACATTCAGAGTTGGGACTAGAGGAGTCAGACATGCCGCAATCCGGCACTGTAAAATTCTTTAATCATGCCAAGGGCTTTGGGTTCATCACGCCTGATGATGGGGGGAAAGACGTATTCGTCCATATTTCTGCCGTTCAGGCATCCGGACTGCCAGGTCTGGAAGACGGACAAAAAGTAAGTTTCGAAACCGAGCCGGACAAGCGCGGCAAGGGTCCGAAAGCAGTTAACCTGACCATCGGTTGAGTTTCTGATCCGGCGGGCGGTTAAATACCCCCCGCCTTCAGGCGGTGCTGCGTCAATCGGACCGGAGCGCCGCCATCTTGTTTTTATAAGCACCCGCCACTAATTGCATAGACAGTGGCGAGGACATGATCATGGCAACAGGCCCCAACAGACTACTGGACGATCTGGCGAAACTGATGACCGACGCAGCAGGCGCTGCGCAAGGCGTCCGGCGCGAGGTCGAGACTGCGTTTCGTGCACAGGCCGAACGTTTGCTCAACAATATGGATGTCGTTCAGCGCGAAGAATTTGACGCCGTTGCAGACATGGCCCGCAAGGCACGCGAAGAGAACGTAAAACTGGCTGCACGCATCGAAGCACTTGAGGCTCAGTTGACCGCAAAGCCGGCTTCCAAAGCCGAAAAGCCGGCTTCCAAAGCCGAAAAGCCGGCAACGAGCCGCATTCCAAAAAAATAATTAAAAATTTTGTCCACAGTGCCCGGCTGAAAAAAAGCCTATTTCCTGAATCGCTTAGCGCTGTAGCCTGAATCTTTTTCGCAGGCTCTTTCCACACCCATTCACGAAATGGGGCTAGCGCTGAATCTGCGCATCAATAGACTGAATTTATTCAATGATTCGGAGCGGCTTTGACGCCTCGGGTCGAGTGGCGGCGCCGTGTACCGCGTTGGCGTCGGGTGGGTCTCTTACATTTGATCGGCAACGGGGTTGCCGGAGCGCTTCACGCGTTTCCGGTGCGGAAGTGGCATATGGAACTTATTGAAATTGAAATCTCGCGTGAAGCCCATCCGGTGGATGTGATTGAACAGGTCGCGCAGAATAACGACTGGGCATTCGAGAGGGCCGGTGACGACGAGATTTCCATCTCGGTTATCGGCAATTGGTCGGATTATCATGCCTCCTTTTCATGGATGGAAGATTTCGAGGCGCTGCATCTGGCCTGCGCATTCGACCTGAAGGTTCCGGAGAACCGGGTGACCGAAGTAATGCGGCTATTGTCGCTCATAAACGAGCAATTGCTTCTCGGACATTTCGACCTCTGGGAACAGGAAGGCGCGATCATGTTCCGGCAGTCGCTGCTTCTTTGCGGCGGCGCAGAGCCAACAAGCCGTCAGGTTGAGGTTCTGCTTTCGAGCGCGCTGGAGGCTTGCGAGTGCTATTTCCAGGCATTCCAGTTCGTTGTTTGGTCCGGCACCAGCGCGCGCGAGGCGCTTTCGCATGTTCTGTTCGAGACCGCCGGTTCTGCCTGACATGTCACACGCCAGCGAGCCGAAAGCTCAAATCACATTCGACGACTTCGACAAGGTCGACATTCGCGCGGGCACGATCATCGAAGCCGAGCCATACCCCGAAGCGCGCAAGCCAGCGATTAAGCTGCGTATCGATTTTGGCCCGCAGATCGGCGTCAAGCGGTCATCAGCGCAGATTACCAGGCACTATTCACCCGAAACGCTGGTGGGCAGGCAGGTGTTTGCAGTCGTAAATTTCCCGCCGCGCCAAATTGGCAAGTTCCTGTCCGAAGTGCTCACACTCGGCTTTCCCGATGAAGACGGCGAAGTGGTATTGGGCGCCATTGAGCGCAAGGTCCCTGACGGCGGCAGGCTGTTCTGAAGCTTTGCAGGCCTAGGCAGGCACGCGCACAATCACCCGCAGGCCACCAAGGGGGCTATCGGTCAGCACAATATCTCCGCCGTGGCTTCGAGCAACGTCGCGCGCGATGGCAAGCCCCAGCCCTGTCCCGCTGGAATCGAGATTACGGCCACCTTCAAGGCGCACGAAAGGTTTGAACACCTCTTCCCTCTGCTCGGGCGGAATGCCAGGTCCATCGTCATCTATGGTGATAATCAGCATTGCGGGGCGATGCTCGACATCCATCCGGACTGATTTGGCATAACGGAAGGCGTTACCCACAAGGTTCGCCAACAGCCGGTTAAACGCCTGCGGACGCACCTTCACGAGCGGATCACCCTTCAAACTGAATTCGAGCTTTCGACCGTGCAGTTCGGCCTCTTCTTCGATCCGGTCCCGATAGGTTTCAAGATCGAATATGCTGCTTTCCTCTTCCTCCGCCTCTCCACGCGCAAACTGGAGATAGCCCTCAAGCATTGATTGCATCGCATCAATGTCCTGATTGAGCGCCTCGCGGTCTGACTTCGACCCAACCAGCGCGAGTTGCAGGCGAAACCGCGTGAGGATCGTGCGCAAGTCATGGCTCACGCCGCTCAGCATTGCGGTCCGCTGCTCCATCTGCCTTTCAATGCGTTCGCGCATCTGGATGAACGCCAGCCCAGCCCTGCGAACCTCCTCGGCACCTCGCGGCCTGAAATCAGGGGGCGCTGGCCTTCCGCGGCCAAAGCTCTCCGCGGCTTCTGTCAATGCGATGATCGGCCTGATCTGATTGCGCAGGAACGTTATCGCGATGAACAACAGCACCAGCGAAGTTCCTACCATCCAGACAAGGAAAATGTGCGTGTTGGACGGTGCAGCCTGTTTGCGCGGCGCAAACACCTGCAGAACCTTGTCAGGAAACTGCACACGCATTTCGACCGTGCGCGAATTTCCAACCGTATCTATCCAGAACGGCAAGGAAATGCGTTGCGCGATCTCGTTGTGCAGCGTTTCGTTAAGCACATCGAAGAAAGGAACCCCACCCGGGGCCGGCAACGGTTCGTGCGGCAGCACATAAACATTGTATTCAAGACGCCGGTTGGCGATAGCAATAATGTCCTTGTAATCGCTGCCCGCAGGCTCCGCCTCGACCAGATCGACGATTGCGGCCAGCTCACGCGCCGTGGCAGCAGAAAGGCGCTCTGTTACCGCGCGCCAGTATCGATCCATATAGACGTAGGCAACGACTGATTGCAGCAGGATCATCGGCATGACGACGATCAGCAGTGATCGTGCGTACAGCCGCTTCGGCAGATAGAACGACATCCGCCGCCAGAACCGGTTCCAAGACGCGCGCACGCTCGACAGGGCGGCCCACAACCCGCCCGGCGGGGCGCTATCGAAATCGGAGGAAGCCATCTGGGCCGTTCATCACTCGACACTTAACCGGTAGCCGATACCCCGCACCGTCTGAAGCCAGACCGGGTTCGCGGGATCGCGTTCAATCTTGCGCCGCAACCGGTTTATTTGCACGTCAATTGTACGCTCACCAACTTCGGAGTCATTTGCGACGAGTTCATGGCGCGGGATCGTTTCGCCCGCCCGCTCGGCAAATATCGCCATGATCTCTTGCTCGCGATCGGTCAGTTTCAGCGGCTCCCCGCTGCGCTTGAGTTCGCGCCGCGCAATCTGGAACGTGTAGGGACCGAACACAACTTGCTCGACCTTAGGTTGCGGCTGCGGGCCGCCGCGCCGCAATATGTTATTGATCCGCAGAATTAGTTCGCGCGGGTCAAACGGCTTGGGCAAATAGTCATCCGCTCCTGCCTCCAGCCCGGCGATGCGGCTTTCCGTTTCAGAAAGCGCGGTCAGCATCAGTATGGGAACTTTCCTGTCTTCGCGTAACGATGCGGTCAGCTCGACACCGGATTCGCCCGGCATCATGACGTCCACAATCAACAGATCGAAATCCAGTCCTTCCAGCTTGCGCCGGGCATCAGCCGCATTGCTGGAAACCGTGACGCGAAAACCGTTTTCCGAAAGGTATTGCTTGAGCAGGTTTCGGATACGCGTGTCATCGTCGATAACCAGCAAATGCGGAGCATCATCGCTTGGCGCTTGTGCTCCCGAAGCGCTACGCTCAACCGTTTCCATTTGCCCTCCCAGACAATTTGCCAGGCAGTTTGTCGATTTGCCCGCGCAACTCAGGATTGACCATCGCCTGTAGAAAACGCTCCACCACCTGCCGTTCACTCGCCCCGGAGCTTTCCAGTGCAGCCTGAATGCGACGCGATTGCGGATCGGCCAAAGCCAATGCGAGTGCCCTGCCCTTTGGCGTCGGATAAAGTTCACGCTGGCGGCCATCCTTGGGGCCTCTTTCCTGAACGATATGACCGCCATCGATAAGCTGCTTGAGCACACGACCAAGGCTCTGCTTGGTTATTTTCAACACATCCAGCAATTCGGCAACAGTCAGTCCCGGCATACGGTTGACAAAGTGCAGCACCCTGTGATGGGCGCGCCCATACCCGTATTCTGTCAGGATTTGATCGGGGTCCGACGTGAAATCCCGATAGGCGAAGAACAGCAGTTCGATTATCGCCAGGTCGAGCCCGTCCTCATCGGTAATCGCCGCTTTAAGCGCCTCGCTTGGCGCTCCGTTTCGCACAGACATCACGTCTCCAGCAAAATTCCTCTTACGTAAGTATCATTGACATAAATTGTGGCTTTGAAACAACTTTTCAAAGCGCAGAGGCACTTATTCCGTGGCTCTTTTACGTTTTCCGCCAAAACAGCACTGAAATCGGTGAGCATCACGCGCCCGGAAACCGATAAATCGAGTCAATTCCCGTATATCACCCTTTGACATTCACAAGAATCAAGGTCTGATATCCGCGCCGGCGGAGAGCCGGTTTTGTGTGGAGGGAATGAGCGATGGAAGCTTTGATGCCGATCATCGTACAGGTCATCACCGGCATCCTTGGCGGACAGGCCGTTGGTGCAGCAATCTCATCGGCGGTGATGGGACAATTGCCAAAGATATTGAGTGGCGCTATTGGCGGCATTGGCGGAGCGACAATTCTTGGCGGGGCAGACCCCGTGGCGGTTTCCGACGGCGCGCTCAGCCTGAACAATATTCTCGGCGGCGCAGGCGGTGGCGCGATCCTGACCGGCATTGTCGGCCAGATCATGAAGGCCATGAACAAGTAACGTCCGCAACGCGCGGCGAAATCAATTCAGGCGGGCGGCTGCGAGGCCGCCCGTCGTGTTTGAAGGAATGATATTATGGGCCGACTTTCCGCAGGCATAATCCCGGTAACGCCGTTTCAGCAGAACTGCACCATTTTGTTCGATGATGAAACGAAGATTGGCGTCGTTGTGGATCCCGGTGGGGATGTTGACCACATCTTTGAAGCAATCAAACAGAACGGGCTGGACATTCAGGCCATCTGGATCACCCACGGCCATCTCGACCACGCAGGTGGCGCGATGGAGCTGAAGGAAAAGCTTGGCAATATCGAGATAATCGGCCCGCACAAGGATGACGCGCCGCTTCTGTCAAACATCGAAACGCAGGCCGCGAAATATGGAGCTGGCGGGATGCGGAATTGTCAGCCCGACCGGTTTCTTGAAGAGGGCGATGTCGTTTCCTTTGGCGACCATAGTTTCGCTGTGTTGCATTGTCCGGGCCATGCGCCGGGACATGTGGTGCTATTCAATGAAGCCGCGCGTTTTGCACATGTTGGCGATGTGCTTTTCAATGGTTCAGTCGGGCGCACCGATCTTCCCGGCGGGAGTCACGAGACTCTCATTCGCATGATAAAGGAAAAGCTGTTGCCGCTTGGCGATGATGTCGGCTTCATTTGCGGACACGGCCCAGGCGGTCGTTTTGGCGATGAAAGACGCACAAATCCGTTCCTCGTATAGCGGCACGGTTAGACCAACCTAAAATTCGGGTGCGCTGAGACCGAAGCGCACCGATATTGCTATCTTCACACTCGCCCAAAGCCTGTCGCATTATTGCGAGACAAAAGGATCGTCATCCTGCATATCGAGGCGCCATGCTGATTCCCGCTTACCTGCCCTTCCCAAACATTGATCCGGTGATCGTGCAGATCGGGCCGCTTGCGATACACTGGTACGGGCTTGGATATGTCGTCGGCATACTGTTTGGCTGGTGGTATGCAAAACGCCTTGTGTCGAATTCACGCCTTTGGCCGAATGGAAACACGCCGATAAAGGTTGCCGATATTGACGACCTGTTGGTGTGGGCCGCGATGGGAATCGTGCTTGGCGGACGCATTGGCTATATTCTGTTCTACGATTTAGCTCGCTATCTGGCAAATCCACTCGATATTTTTGCCGTTTGGCAAGGCGGCATGTCGTTCCACGGCGGGTTTCTTGGTGTGTTGATTGCGATTTCGCTCTTCGCGTGGAAGCGCCGTTTACCGGTGCTGAGTTTGTTTGACGTGATTGCACCTTCCGCCACAATCGGCATCGGCCTTGTTCGCTGCACCAATTTCATCAACTCAGAACTGTGGGGTCGGCCAACCGAAGTGCCTTGGGCCGTCATCTTCCCCACCGGCGGAGAAGTCGCCCGCCATCCAAGCCAGTTGTACGAAGCCTGTCTGGAAGGCTTCCTGCTGTTCGCAGTGCTGAGACTTCTCACCCATTCGCGACTGAAGCTGGCAACGCCTGGGTTTGTGGCGGGTGCATTTGTGGCAGGCTATGGCTGCGCGCGAATCTTCGTCGAGTTTTTCCGCGAGCCGGACATACAGATCGGCTATATCGCAGGCGGCTGGCTCACAATGGGAATGGTGCTTTCAGCGCCGCTTGTACTTGTCGGGCTCTTCCTGATGCTTTCGGCACGCCGCGCAAATGTCCACACCTCGGCATGAACCCGCTGCGTGAGAAGATTGCTGGGTTGATCCGTGCTTCCGGGCCAATGTCGGTCAGCGATTTCATGTCCCTGTCCCTGTTTGACCCCCAACACGGATATTACACCACTCGCCAACCTTTCGGCGCAGCGGGCGATTTCATAACCGCGCCAGAGATCAGCCAGATGTTCGGCGAGCTTGTGGGTGTTTGGGCGGCAAGCGTCTGGCGTGACCTAGGCGAAACGCGGGGCGGCATTCTCGCCGAAATTGGACCGGGTCGCGGCACACTCATGAAAGACATGCTTCGCACCGTCCCAAAGCTCATCCCCGGCTTTCTGGCGGAAAACTCAGTTCACATGATTGAGGCCAGCCCCCGCCTGACGTCCGTACAGCAAAAGACCCTTGGCGATGCCGCGTCAGATATGCGATGGCACGGCGCATTTTCGGAATTGCCGGATGGCCCCCTGCTCATTGTCGGCAATGAACTATTCGACGCCATACCGGTTCGCCAATATATTCGAACCGCGCAGGGCTGGCGCGAACGTTGCATCGGACTCGATGAAGCGGAAGAACTGCAATTTGTTGCAGGTCCGGGCACCATCGATCCAACGTTGCTTCCCGCGGGTTCATTACAAGCTCCGGAAGGCGCAATATTCGAAGCCGCGCCCGCACGTGCTGCGTTGATGCAGCAGATTGCCGAACGCATAGCCATACAAGGCGGGGCGGCATTGTTTTTCGACTATGGCCATCTCGAATCTGGTCTTGGCGACACGCTGCAAGCTGTGATGAACCATCGCCATGACGACCCGCTGGCGAACCCCGGGCGCGCTGACCTTACCACCCATGTGGATTTTGCAGCTCTTGCCGACGTTGTGCGGGCGGCTGGTCTCATTCCTCACCTCACGACACAAGGCGAATTCCTGCTTGGGCTGGGGCTTCTGGAACGCGCTGGCAGCCTTGGAGCCAATGCTTCTGCGCAAGAGCGCGAAAAGCTCAGCGCCGCAGTTGAAAGGCTTGCAGGACCGAACGAAATGGGCAACCTGTTCAAGGTGTTAGCCTTCAGTTCGTCGAGCCGCGTACCCGCCCCTTTCCAGTGATTTGTCCACAATCGGACAGCTAAAATTGATGATCCAGCCGCAATCTTGCCTTGACGGACAAGGCAAGCACGGACCACAACACGCGGCATGACGACCACGACAATCCCCGAACCGATCGTCTCGCCCCTGCTTGAAGGGCTCTCCACATCCGGCATCCGGCACGGTTACTTCACCCGCACAGGCGGCATCTCCGAAGGCATTTATAAAGGCCTCAACACCGGCACCGGGTCGAGCGACAACCCTGACAGCGTGCGCGAAAACCGCGCGCGCGTTGCCAGATGGATGGGCGTACAGCCTGAGGCTTTGCTGACGGCCTATCAGGTTCATTCGCCGGATGTTCTTGTTGTGCGGGAACCTTTCTCCGGCGAACGTCCGAAGGTCGATGCTCTGGTGACTGATAGACCCGGCATTGCCGTTGGCGCTTCGAGCGCTGATTGCGGCCCGGTGCTTTTCGCGGAGCCTCACGCGGGGATTGTCGGTGCAGCGCATGCTGGCTGGAAAGGCGCACTGACCGGCGTTCTGGAAAACACAATCGACACAATGGTGTCGCTGGGAGCCAGGCGCGAAGCGATCCGCGCATCGCTCGGCCCTTCTATCAGCAAGGCGAATTATGAGGTCGGGCCGGAATTCGTGGAACGATTTCTGGCGCAGGACAGCGACAACGAAGCCTATTTTTCGGCCTCTGCAAAGGCCGGGCATTTCATGTTCGACCTGAACTCCTATACTGTAGATCGTCTGACGAAAGCTGGAGTGCAGGCGGACGCCCTGTATCTTTGCACGTACAGCGACGAGGCCCTGTTCTATTCCTACCGGCGCTCCACCCACCGGCAAGAGCCGGATTATGGTCGCCATGTCTCGGCAATCGTGTTGGAGGAAGGTTGATGGCGCTGCATTTCGAAAGAGCCGAGTACGACGCCCGCCGCGACCGTCTTATGCTGGAAATGGCAGACAAGAAGCTTGATGCCATTTTGCTGTTTGCGCAGGAAAGCATGTATTGGCTAACCGGCTATGACACATTCGGCTTCTGCTTTTTCCAAAGCCTTGTGGTGAAGGCGGATGGCTCGATGTACCTGCTGACCCGCTCGGCGGATTTGCGACAGGCGCGCCATACATCGATCATCGACAACATCACAGTATGGACAGACCGGGCAGATGCCAACCCGGCAATGGACCTGCGCAATTTGCTGAACGATCTTGATCTGCTGGGAATGCGCATCGGCGTGGAATATGACACGCATGGACTGACCGCACGCAACGGCCAGCTTCTCGACGAGCAACTGAAAACATTTGGCCAGATCGTCGATGCCTCTGGCATTGTCTCGCGTCTGCGTCAGTTCAAGAGCCCCGCGGAAATTCGCAAGGTGGAACGCGCCGCCGAGCTTGCTGACGATGCCTTTGACGCGGCGCTGAAACTGATCCGGCAGGGCGCGGACGAAGGTGAGATACTTGCCGCCATGCAGGGGGCGATTTTTGCCGGAGGCGGGGATTATCCAGCCAACGAATTCATCGTGGGGTCGGGCGCGGATGCCCTTCTGTGCCGCTACAAATCCGGGCGACGCAAGTTGAACAAAAACGATCAATTGACGCTGGAATGGGCCGGCGCCTTCAATCACTATCATGCCGCCATGATGCGCACCATTCTCACGGGCAAGGCAAGCAAGCGCCATCAGGAATTGTTTGAGGCCGCGCGTGATGCACTCATTGCAGTGGAACGGGCAATGGTTCCCGGCAGCACGTTTGGCGATGCGTTTGACGCCCACGCGCGCACCCTCGAAGCCCATGGTCTTACGCGGCACCGGCTCAATGCTTGCGGCTATTCGCTGGGCGCGCGTTTCACGCCATCCTGGATGGACATGCCGATGTTCTATCAGGGGAACCCGGAACCCATCGCGCCCGATATGGCCTTGTTCGCGCACATGATCATCATGGATTCGGAATCAGAAACGGCCATGACACTGGGGCGCACCTACCTGACCACAGAGGGCGCTCCGAGACCGCTTTCAAGGCATGATCTCGATCTGATTGTGAAATAGACCCGGTCATGTGAAAAATTTAAACGTTTCAAATTCTGTGCGACCCGGTTTTTCTATTGGAATAAGCATCTCGGCGCTTGCATTGCACCGCAACAACGCTAAAAGCGCCCGCATATCCGAGCGGGCCGACGCCAGGGAACTTTCATGAAACTTTTTGCGGGCAATTCAAACCGGGTTCTAGCTGAAGCGGTCGCCCGATACCTGAACATTCCGTTGGGTAAAGCGACCGTGAGACGCTTTGCGGATCAG
This sequence comes from Rhizobiaceae bacterium, assembly GCA_019635795.1. Lineage (GTDB taxonomy): Bacteria > Pseudomonadota > Alphaproteobacteria > Rhizobiales > Rhizobiaceae > Mesorhizobium_G. The sequence continues at coordinate 91,413 of JAHBYV010000013.1, read as the reverse complement.
GAAATATTCGTCGAGATCCAAGAAAATGTTCGCGGCGAGGATGTGTTCATCCTGCAATCGACATCCTATCCGACCAATGACCACCTGATGGAACTGCTCATCATGATTGATGCGTTCATGCGCTCTTCCGCGCGTCGCATCACGGCAGTCATGCCGTATTTCGGATATGCAAGGCAGGATCGCCGCTCAGCTGGCCGTACGCCGATTTCCGCCAAGCTCGTCGCCAATATGATTACCCGCGCCGGCTGCTATCGCGTGCTGACGCTCGACCTGCACGCTGGCCAGATTCAAGGCTTCTTCGACACACCGGTCGACAATTTGTTCTCCGTTCCGGTCATGGCGCGAGACGTCAAGGCCAAGTACAAGCAGCTCAACAATGTCATGGTCGTATCGCCCGATGTCGGTGGCGTTGTTCGCGCCCGTGCGCTGGCGAAGCGCCTCGATGCACCGCTATCAATCGTGGACAAGCGCCGCGACCAGCCCGGCCAGTCCGAAGTCATGAACATTATCGGCGATGTAAAAGGCAAGGACTGCCTGCTGTTCGACGATATTGTCGATTCCGGCGGCACGCTCTGCAACGCGGCGGAAGCCTTGCTTGATCAGGGCGCGGCAAGCGTGACGGCGTACATTACGCATGGCGTTTTGTCGGGCGGTGCGGTCGCTCGCATAACCGGTTCGAAATTGCAGGAACTCGTCATAACCGATTCCATCCAGCCTACGCAGGCTGTGATGGACGCCCACAACATTCGCGTCGTTTCGATTGCAGAGTTGATTGGCGAGGCAATCTCGCGCACAGCGCTTGAGGAATCTGTTTCCAGCCTGTTCGATTGAGACCCATCCCGTGCGTTATTGCAGCGGAAATTCCGGCCAGAAGCAATCCGGACAACCTTGAACTGCTGGTTTAATTCCTGTATGCAGCCGCCACCCGCGTAGACACCCTTGGAGGCAACGCGGATGAGAGCCGCCCATCCGGCGGCTTTCGACGTTTACAGAAAGGCCTTTGGCCAGGCTGCAAACGCTCCATACAAACGAAAGGAAATGCCATGAGCGATACATACGTGCTCAAGGCCGAAGCACGCGAACAGGTTGGTAAGGGGTCCGCCCGTGAAGTTCGCCGCAACGGTAAAATACCCGCCGTCATTTACGGCGACAAGCAGCCCCCGCTTGCAATTACCCTTCCCTACAAGGAAATCTTCTACAAGATTCATGGCGGCGGCTTCCTCACCACGGTTGCCATGATCGAGGTGAATGGCGAGAAGATCCGTGTTCTGCCGAAGGACTATCAGCTTGATCCGGTCAGGGATTTCCCGCTTCACGTGGATTTCCTTCGGGTTGGCAAGAACACCGAAGTCAACGTTCAGGTTCCGGTTCACTTCATCAATGAAGAGAAGTCGCCCGGCATCAAGCGCGGAGGCACGCTGAACATCGTTCGCCACGAAGTCGAATTCCATTGCCCTGCTGATGCAATTCCTGAATTCATCACGGTCGATCTGGAAGGCACCGACATCGGCGATTCGATCCATATTTCGGCAGTCAAGCTTCCCGCTGGCGTGAAGCCGGTGATTGCTGACCGCGACTTTACGATCGCAACGATTGCTGGCACGTCCGCTCAGGCTTCTGAGGACAATGCCGCAGCCGGCGAGGCGTAATAACGGCAAGCTGCCGGAGCCATCACTATGCTGATTTTTGCAGGTCTTGGTAATCCCGGCGCAAAATACGAGAACAACCGGCACAATGTCGGTTTCATGGCGGTGGACGCTATTGCCCGCCGCCATTCATTTTCGCCCTGGCAGAAAAAATTTCAGGGCGAAATTGCCGAAGGCCGTCTCGGCGGCGAAAAAATTCTTCTGCTGAAGCCCACTACATTCATGAACTTGTCCGGCCAGTCGGTCGGCGAGGCCATGCGCTTCTACAAGCTTGATCCCTCGGCCATCACAGTTTTCTACGACGAGATTGATCTAGCTGCCGGCAAGGTTCGTATCAAAACGGGCGGCGGCGCAGGTGGGCACAACGGCATCAGGTCCATCGACCAGCATATCGGCAACAATTACCGGCGCGTGCGCATCGGTGTCGGGCATCCAGGGGCCAAAGAACTGGTGCACAATCATGTGCTGGGCGATTTCTCCAAGACCGATGGTCAGTGGCTGGAACCATTGCTGGGAGCCGTTGGAGAGTCAGCCGAAATGATTGCCAGGGGCGAGGAAAACGCCTTTATGAACAAGGTGTCGCTTGCCGTCGGTGGGAATGTTGGCACACCTAAGCCGGAAAAGGCACAAAGCCATATCCGGCAGGCCCGCCCGCAGCCCACAGCAGTCAAACTGCCCGAACAAGGCCCGATGGCTGCAATGCTGAAGAAGCTGCTTGGCAAACAGTCAAACGATTGAAGGCTTGACGATCATTAGTCCATTCGCCCATAGCCGGGGCAAATATTGAGTTCCTGACAGGATTCCATCATGGGTTTTAAATGCGGCATCGTCGGTCTGCCTAATGTCGGCAAGTCGACACTCTTTAACGCGCTGACGCGCACCGCAGCCGCACAAGCGGCAAACTATCCGTTCTGCACGATTGAGCCGAACAGCGGCGAAGTCGCCGTGCCTGACCCGCGCCAGCAGAAGGTTGCGGAAATTGCCGGGTCGAAAGAGATCATCCCGACCCGCATTTCCTTTGTGGATATTGCCGGCCTTGTGCGTGGGGCGTCAAAGGGCGAAGGGCTGGGCAACCAGTTTCTGGCCAACATTCGCGAAGTCGATGCGATCGTTCATGTGCTGCGCTGCTTCGAAAATGACGACATCACCCATGTCGAGGGGCGGATTGATCCTGTCGCGGATGCAGACACGGTTGAAACCGAACTGATGCTCGCCGACCTCGACAGCCTGGAGCGGCGTATTGTCAATGTGCGCAAGCGCGCACAGGGCAAGGATAAGGAAAGCATGGAGCAATTGCCCATTATGGAGCGGGCATTGGCTCTGCTTCAGGAGGGCAAACCGGTGCGCATATTGCGCCGCGAGCTTGATGCAATCGAGGTCCGCATTCTGGAAGACTTGAACCTGCTCACGTCGCATCCTGTTCTTTATGTTTGCAACGTCGCTGAGTCAGATGCAGCAACTGGCAACACCTACACCAAGGCGGTGGAGGAAATGGCGGCAAAACAAGGCGCGTCAGTCGTCATAATTTCCGCCGCCATTGAAGCGGAGGTCGCCCAACTGCCCGACGACGAGGCAAAGGAATTCCTTGAAGCGATGGGTCTGGAAGAAGCGGGTCTCGATCGTTTGATCCGCGCTGGCTACGATCTGCTGCACCTCATTACCTATTTTACGGCCGGACCAAAGGAAACGAGGGCCTGGACGATTGTGAAGGGCACGAAGGCGCCACAGGCCGCCGGCGTCATTCACACCGATTTCGAGCGCGGGTTCATCCGTGCACAGACCATTTCCTATGAGGATTTCGTAACGCTCGGTGGCGAAGGACCAGCCAAGGAAGCCGGAAAAGCGCGCGATGAAGGCAAGGAATATGTTGTGCAGGACGGCGACGTGATGCACTTCAAATTCAATACATAATAATATATATATTAATTATATTTCGTCTGCTTTTGAGCAGGCCTTGGTGTTAGATGAAACTTGGAGGAGAGATGGCTTCTACAAGGCGTTTACTTTTTGCCTTAATGGTTACGTTTAATTTAGCGCTGACAGCGTCATTGGGTTATCTTTTTATCGCACGCGGTTTTGTGATAGGGGCCATTTTCACGTCCGTTGAACTCGTTACTATCGTGCTGGCAGCGCTTGCTTTGATACTAACGGCTCTTGGGCTATTCATAGCAATATTGGCAATCTGGGGATATCAATCACTTCAAAGCGGGGCGAGAGAGACTGCCGAGCGAATAGCAAGAGAAACTGCGGACAAAGTTGCATCCAGAACTGCCGCTGATGCGGTGAGCCGACTATCGGACGGCGCAACGAGTTATGGTTCAGATTATGTCGATGCGGCGACGAAAGGTGACTCGAATGACGACTGACGAAATCACGGTAGATGTAATTGAGCGTTTTCAACGATCCTATCCAGTGCCCATCAAAGATATGGCTCGAGCGCTTGGCATTCGAGTCATTGAAAAAGAACTCCCGAACGACGTCTCCGGGAAGATTGTGCGTGATTGGAGCGGAACATTTGAAATAACCGCTAATGCAAAACATAGCACTACCAGAAGACGCTTCACTATTGCACATGAAATTGCGCACTACATCCTTCATCGAGATTTGATCGGCGATGGGATAGTCGATACTGCCTTATATCGTAGCACCAGAATAAGCGATTCGCTTGAACGGCAAGCTAATCGCTATGCAGCAACACTGTTAATGCCAAGAGGTTTAGTGTGCATGGCTTGGAAAGAAGGAATTAATGAGCCACGCACCATGGCTTCCGCTTTTGAAGTTTCTACAGCGTTCGCCGAGATTCGATATACTGAGTTGGGGTGCACGTACTGGCGACGCTGAGGTTTACCGCGCGCCCAGTCTGATCAGCACTTCGCGGGGAATGCGGTATTCACGGATCGCGTCGTCGTGCCGGCGCAGGCCGCAAAGCTCGCGTTGGATGAAATAGGCCCACACGGCATCAGCCGCCGATTTTAGCAAGGCGGCGCGGTCGAATGCCTCGCCATCAAATGCACGCAAACGAGAAAGCGATTGCGCAACCGCATCCCCTGCCCGGCCAAGCGAACTCGCCTTTTCCCCGGCAATCTCGTAATCCAGCGCGCCTTGCATTGCCTCTGCCAGCGTGGCTGCGGAAAATTGAGATGGCGCGCGTACCACCATGTATTTCTACTCCGCAGCTTCTGCGAGAAAGCCGCCGGATTGCCGTTTCCACAACCGAGCATAAAGACCGCCGCGCGCAATAAGCTCTTCATGCGTGCCCTCCTCGACGATCCGTCCCTCATCCACGACAATCAGCCTGTCCAGCGCGGCGATGGTGGAAAGCCGGTGCGCGACTGCCACAACAGTCTTGCCTTCCATCAGCCTTCCAAGATTGTCCTGAATCGCTGCCTCGACTTCTGAATCAAGGGCGGAAGTCGCTTCATCAAGTATCAGGATCGGCGCATCTTTCAGCATCATGCGTGCAATCGCTATGCGCTGACGCTGGCCACCGGAAAGCTTCACGCCACGCTCGCCCACATGGGCCTCATAGCCGGTGCGGCCACGTGGGTCGGAAACCGTGGTAATGAAGTCATCTGCCTGAGCGCGTTTTGCCGCATCAATAATTTCTGCTTCGGTCGCGCCGGGTCGCCCATAGGCAATGTTGTCCCGGATGGACCGGTGCATCAGCATCGCTTCCTGACTCACAACCCCGAACTGCGCACGCAGCGAACCTTGCGTGACGTCACGCACGTCATTCCCGTCTATAAGCACGCGACCGCTTTCGACATCGAACAAGCGCAGCATGAGGTTGACGATAGTTGTCTTGCCGGCACCGGAGGGACCGACCAAAGCCACGCGCTCGCCCGGCCTTATGTGGAAAGAGAGGTTTTCAATGATCCCCTCGCCCTTGTCATAGTGGAATGACACATTTTCGAAGCGAATGTCGCCGCTGGCACGCGGCATTTCGAGCGCATTCGGCGCATCTGAGATTGCAGGCTTGACGGATATGGTTCTGGTCGCGTCCTGCACAGTCGCATAATTACGGATAAGACCGTTGATGTTGAACATCATCCAACCGGACATCTGGTTGAGGCGAAACACCAGCCCCAACGCGGCAGCTATTGCGCCCGTGCTGATTTGCCCATTCACCCACGACATGACGGCCAGCGCGCCAATTGCGCTCATCATGAGGCCATTCAGGAAAGCGACCGCCGCGCGCACCGTGGTAATCGTCCGCGTTAGCCGCATCACCGCAGCAAGCAGCCCTTCCATGCCATCGCGAATATAGCTGTGCTCGCGCAAGCCGCTGTCGAACAGTTTCACCGCCATGATGTTGGTGAACGCATCAACCAGCCGACCGTTAAAGATCGACCGTTGGTCCGCAGTCTCCCTCCCTGCCCTGCGCATTTCTGGCAGGAGGAAACGCACAATCGCGAGGTAGCCGAGGAACCAGACACCGACGACCACGCCCATCAGCGGGTCGAGCGACACCAGAATTGTGACTGCCAAAACCACAAATGTCAGAAACGACCACATCGTTTGCAGCACGTTGACGATGAAATCGCCCACAGCTTCGCCGCCCTGCATGATCTTTGTGGCAATTCGGCCGGCAAAATCGTTCTGATAAAAGGAGTACGGCTGTTCAATCACGCGGCGAAATGATTGCCATCGCACCATCGAGAAAAAGCCGGGCACGATAATCTGCTGCTCCACAATCGCAGAAGCAATCATGACAACGGTTCGCCCCACAAGGATCAGCAGCAACAAGCCGAGCAGTTCCGGCCAGTGGTCTGCCCACAGAGTTGCCGGTTTGGAATTATCCAGCAAGTCAATAAGCCAGCCAACAGCCCAGTACATTGCCGCGTCGATAGCCCCGGCAAGCCCGCCCACAATCAGGAGAAGGATAAACGGACCCTTTGCCTGCCGTGCGAAGTAAAGAATGAATTGCCATGCAGAGTCAGGCAACACTTCCCGGTCAGTGTCCTGAAAGGGATCAACCGCACCTTCGAAACGGCGAAACAGAGCGTCGAACATCCTGCTAATTCCTGACCGCGATTTTCATAGTGCTTTCGCCTTCGGCCGACCCACAGCAATAGCGGCTCATTCCGCAGCTTCCTTTTCCTCGTCGGGTGCCTCCTCGTGGGGCAGGAAGCCACCAGATTGCCGCTGCCAAAGCTGGGCATACAGCCCGCCATGGGCAATCAGCTCCTCATGTGTGCCCTGTTCGATGATGCGCCCCTTGTCCATCACGACCAGCCGGTCCATCGCCGCAATCGTGGAAAGTCGATGCGCGATGGCAATCACTGTTTTCCCTTCCATCAGGCGGTAGAGGTTTTCCTGAATTGCAGCCTCGACTTCCGAATCCAGCGCTGACGTTGCCTCATCCAGAATGAGGATCGGCGCGTCTTTCAGCATCACGCGGGCTATTGCGATGCGCTGGCGTTGACCGCCAGACAGCTTCACACCCCGCTCGCCAACATGCGCGTCAAATCCCTTGCGCCCTTTCGGGTCGGTCAACGTGGCAATAAAATCGAGCGCTTCTGCCCGCCTCGCCGCCTCCACCATATCCTCCTCGCTGGCATCAGGGCGCCCATAAAGAATATTGTCTCGAACAGAGCGATGCAGCAGGCTCGTATCCTGCGTAACCATCCCGATCTGACTACGCAACGAGTCCTGCGTCACCGACGCAATATCGTTGCCGTCTATGAGAACGCGGCCGCTTTCAATATCGTAGAAACGCAGCAGCAGGTTCACCAGCGTGGACTTACCGGCACCGGAGCGACCCACAATGCCCACCTTTTCGCCGGGCTGCACCACCAATGACAGATCTTCGATCACGCCCTTGGCGCGACCATAGTGGAACCGCACATGATCGAACTCGATTCTGCCATCATGCACAACGAGTGCGCGCGCATCGGGCTTGTCCTGCACAAGGCGGGGAAGCGAGATCGAGTTTATCCCATCCCGCACAGTACCGATATTCTCGAACAGCGCAGACATCTCCCACATGATCCAGTGCGACATGCCCCAAAGTCTCAACACGAGACTGATCACCACCGCAACCGAACCGATCGTCACCGCATCGTTCAGCCATAGCGAGATGGAAAGCCCGCCGACGGACACCAGCAGTAGCGCGTTCAAAATGCCAAGTGCAGCAAAAAGCACCGTGCCAAGCCGCATGGAACGATAAACCGTATCCATAAACTCGCCCATCGCCTCTTGCGCGTAGTCAGCCTCGCGCCTCGCATGGGAGAAAAGTTTCACGGTCTGGATGTTGGCATAGGAATCTACCACGCGACCTGTCATCATGGAGCGCGCATCGGCCTGTTCCTCAGATACTTTCTGGATACGTGGAATGAATATCCGCAGCAGGCAAATATATAGCGCAAGCCAAGCCAGCAGTGGCACGACCAAATAAAGATCAGCCGACGCAGCGATAATGAGCACGCCGGTGAAATACACTACGACGTAGTTCAGAACCTCAAACAGTTTCAGGATACATTCACGCACCGCAAGGGCGGTCTGCATCAGTTTTGTCGCGATGCGTCCCGCGAATTCGTCCTGATAGAACGTCATGGATTGCTTGAGCAGGTAGCGGTGAACATTCCAGCGAATGCGCATGGGATAATTTCCCATCAGCGTTTGCTGGCTGAGCAAAGACCGAAACCAGTCGAGCACTGGCATAATTATCAGCACCAGCCCCGCCATAGCGGCCAGCTTCCAGCCCTCGGTCTGCAAGAAGGTTTCCTTGTTGGCGCTGGTAAGCCAGTCCACAATGTTGCCCATGAAGGAAAACAGCCAGACCTCGGCGAACGCAAGAACCGCCATCAACACCGTTGACATGATGATGTAGGGCCAGGCCCCCTTTGTGTAATGCAGGCAGAATCCCACCAGCGTCTTTGGCGGCTCCACCGGCTCTTCCGACGGAAAGGGGTTCAGCAGTGATTCAAATTTGCGAAACATGGTATTTCCATAGGTAGGACGCATACCGCCCAACCGCAATCAGCCAGGGGAAAGTGGTTTGGTGATGAGACCGTGACACCTGATTCGCTCACGCAAGCAAAAGTGGCACGCAGGGATTTGGTTCGGCGCAATCAGATTGTTCGTGTACGAGGTCGAACAGTTCCGCTTCAGGCGGCACGCCGCAGTTTCAGGCGCGAAAAATGCGTGATGAACATCTCTTCCACCTTTGCGCCTCCTGCGGTTCGAGTTGACAGGACGTGCTCTATAGCTTCTTTCACCCAAAATGGCCAGATCCACTAACCGGTCTGCCAATCCATCCTGACAGGGAGCCCCCGTGCAACACAGGCTTCGAATCGCGCTTTTCCAACCGGACATTGCAGGAAATACAGGCACAATCTTGCGCACCGCTGCCTGTCTGGGGTTGGCAGTAGATATTATTGAGCCTGCCGGGTTCGACTTGTCCGATCGCAATTTGCGACGGGCGGGCATGGACTATCTTGAGCTTGCCGCGCTCACCCGCCACGTCGATTTTGCTGCATTTGAAGACTGGCTGCACCGTGAGTCGCGCCGCCTCGTTCTGCTCACAACGCGCGCCGAGACACCTTACACCGCGTTCGGCTATCTGCCGGGCGACGTTCTGCTATTCGGGCGCGAGTCGGCAGGTGTGCCGGATTCGGTTCACGAAACAGCCGATTCGCGGCTGACAATACCAATGGTTGCCGGTCGCAGCCTCAATCTGGCGGTCAGCGTAGCCATGGTTGCGGGCGAGGCCCTGAGACAGGTGGGGTAAGCGCGAGCTTCCCCCAGAGTCTCATTCGGCTTTGACGATAACCGCGCTTTCAAATTCCAGAACCTTGTCGCCCGCGGAATCGTGGCCTTCGCCAAGCACCGTCAGCAACCGGTATCCGGGGCGTGAAGCCAGCGCCCGTTGATCGACCACCTTTCGTGTATAAGTCACTGTTTCACCAGCATAAACCGGCTTAAGCCATTTCATGTTTCGAAAGCCAGGTGAAGCACCGACCGTTGGAGCTGGACCGTTTCCATCCCAGGCCTGCGCCCCTTTGAGGACGCCCGTGCGCACATTGTGCCGCATCCAGGCCGAAGCAGTGTGCCAACCGGAGGCACAAAGCCGCCCGAAAACACTGCCCCTGGCAAGCTCCTCTGACAGGTGGAAAGGTTGGGGATCGAATTTTCGCGCAAATGCCACGATCGATTCGGCATCGAAATAGTGGGTCCCCAGAATCACGGTCTCGCCGACCTGAAAATATTCGTCGAGGTTCATGCCCCTGCCCTCGTCAAAAACATAATCGTATTGTGTATTTCGAATACCTGATCGCCGCGCTGATTGAGCATTTCGCCTCGCATTGTGACCAATCCCAGATTCGGACGTCTGGACGAAACGCGCTTTGAAACGACAATCAGCCGTGCCGACAATGTGTCTCCGGCCAGAACAGGCTTTTTCCACTTCACCAGATCAAGCCCGGGAGCACCCTGCGAGGTCGATTTCAAAAGCACAATATCGCAAAGAAGGCGCATGAACATGCATGAGGTGTGCCAGCCAGACGCAGCCAATCCCCCTAAAATACTGTTTTTACCCGCTTCTTCGTCCAGATGCATTGGCTGCGGGTCAAACTCTGTCGCAAATTCCACGATCTCGTCTGCGCTGACATGCTTGCTTCCAAGCTCGATCGTCGCGCCTTCTTCGAAATCCTCATAGGCCCATTTTTTGTCCAGCATTCTTCCCCCAAATCTCGCTGGGCCCGGACAATGGCCGCATGAGCCTGATTGTGCAATGCCGCATTGGGGAATTTGACCTGCCAAACAGCAAAAAATGGGCCCGCCTGTTGAAATTGGGGCGCGACAATGTGCCATCCGGGCGTTGCCCGTCTGGACAAGCGGGTTTGTCACGCATAAACCGAATTCCGAATGCCGGAGGAAAGCGCCCAGCCTGCAGCCATGCGCCATCGGGAGGGGTATGGAGCGGGGACAATGCTCCGCCTGCGGCGAGGATGAGGCAGAAGGAAATACCCCTTGAGCGCCACCGAACATTCGGACGTCACAAGACGCGACTTTCTCTACGTAGCAACCGGCACCGCCGCAGTTGTTGGAGCAGCAGCCGCTGCATGGCCGTTTATCGATCAGATGCGGCCTGATGCATCGACGCTGGCACAATCTTCAATCGAGGTCGATGTCGGCTCATTGCAGCCCGGCTCGTCTCTGGTAGTGAAATGGCGCGGAAAGCCTGTCTTTATCCGCAACCGCACGCCGGAAGAAATCAAGGCCGCAGCGGAAACACCGCTGGCAGAGCTGAAAGACCCGGTTGCCCGTAATCATAACCTGCCGGCTGACGCGCCAGCTTCCGACCTTGACCGCTCAGCAGGCAAGGACAAGGAAAACTGGATTGTCATGATCGGCGTCTGCACCCACTTGGGTTGCGTGCCACTTGGCCAGCAGGGTGATTTCGGCGGGTGGTTCTGCCCCTGCCACGGTTCGCACTATGATACTGCGGGACGTATTCGCAAAGGACCCGCACCGATGAACCTCGAAGTGCCGGTGTTTTCCTTTATATCCGACACCAAGATCAAGATCGGCTAAGGTCCCGGGGGATTTTCTAAATGAGCGGTGGACACTCGACCTATACGCCAAAGACTGGCATTGAGCGCTGGATTGATGCGCGAATGCCTTTGCCGCGCCTGGTTCACGATTCTTTCGTTTCCTACCCGGTGCCGCGCAATCTGAATTACGCCTACACCTTTGGCGGCATTCTCTCCATCATGCTGGTGGTGCAAATTCTGACCGGCGTCGTTCTTGTGATGCATTACGCATCTGATACGAGCCTGGCATTCCTTTCCGTCGAAAAGATCATGCGCGACGTGAACTGGGGCTGGTTGCTCCGGTATATGCACGCAAACGGCGCATCGTTCTTCTTCATTGCAGTGTATCTGCACATCTTCCGCGGTCTTTATTACGGATCGTATAAAGCGCCACGTGAATTGCTGTGGATCCTCGGCTGCATCATCTATCTGCTGATGATGGCAACCGGCTTCATGGGTTATGTGTTGCCGTGGGGCCAGATGTCAGGCTGGGGCGCAACCGTTATCACCGGCTTCTTCACCGCGATCCCGCTCGTGGGAACCTGGTTGCAAGAGCTGCTGCTCGGTGGCTTTGCCGTTGACAACCCGACGCTTACCCATTTCTTCGCGCTGCACTACCTGCTTCCGTTCGTTATTGCGGGCGTTGTCGTGCTGCACGTTTGGGCGCTGCATGTGGTTGGTCAAACCAACCCGACCGGCATTGAGGTGAAGCAGAAGACCGACACGCTGCCTTTCACGCCCTACGCTACCGTCAAGGACGCGTTTGGCATGATCGTCTTCCTGGCCGTCTTTGCCTACTTCATTTTCTACATGCCGAACTATCTCGGCCATCCGGACAACTACATCCAGTTCGATTCGCTGAAGACACCTGCGCACATCGTTCCAGAATGGTACTTCCTGCCCTTCTATGCGATCCTGCGCGCGATCACCTTCAACATCGGGCCGATCGACTCCAAGCTGGGCGGCGTTCTGGCCATGTTTGCAGCCATTGCGGTTCTCTTCTTCGTGCCTTGGCTCGATACATCGAAGGTTCGCTCGGCGGTTTATCGCCCATGGTACAAGCTGTTTTTCTGGCTTTTCGCAATCAATGCCATCTTCCTTGGATGGCTCGGTTCGAAGCCGGCTGAGGGCTGGTACATCCCGGCGATGCAGGTTTCGACGCTGTACTACTTCGCGTTCTTCCTCGTCATCATGCCATTGCTCGGGTTGTTCGAAAAGCCAAAGCAGTTGCCAAACTCAATCACCGAAGCCGTTCTCGCCAAGAACAAGGGCGCTGCTGCGCACCCTGCCGGCGCGACCGCTGCTTCGGAATCCAACGGCTGACCAGACAGGACTCGTAGAGGGATATTATGAAGAAAGTTCTCCACGGTCTGGCAGCATTGGGCATCCTGCTCGCAGGTTCCTCGGCTTTCGCTGCGGAAACAGCAACTGGTGCCAATCATGCCGCCGAACCAACGCATTTCCCCATCCTCGCTCCCAAAGAGCAGAAATGGTCTTTCGCAGGTCCTTTCGGTACCTATGACAAGGCTCAGCTGCAGCGCGGACTAAAGGTATACAAGGAGGTCTGTTCGGCCTGCCATTCGATGAATCTGGTGGCATTCCGCACCTTGGCTGATTTGGGCTACTCAGACGCTCAGATCAAAGCTTTCGCGGCCGAATACACCATCCAGGATGGCCCGAACGATGACGGCGATATGTTTGAGAGGCCCGGCATCGCGTCGGATCACTTCCCATCGCCTTACGCCAACGTTCAGGCAGCAGCCGCTGCAAATGGCGGCGCTGCTCCGCCAGATATGTCACTGCTGGCAAAGGCTCGCGGTGTTACCCGTGGCTTCCCGCTCTTCGTGGTTGATATTTTCACGCAGTATGCGGAAGGTGGTCCGGACTACATCTATTCATTGCTGACGGGCTACAACGAGACTCCGCCGGAAGGCATGGAGATTCCGGAGGGAACCCACTACAACCCCTATTTCGTAAGTGGCAAATCCTTGAAGATGGCCCCTCCGCTTTCCGACGGTCAGGTCACCTATGAGGATGGATCACCTGAAACGGTTGACCAGTATTCGCATGACGTGTCGGCCTTCCTGATGTGGGCTGCTGAGCCTCATATGGAAGCACGTAAGAGAACAGGTTTCAGCGTTCTGGTTTTCATGGCTTTGCTTGGCGTTCTGGTTTACCTGACCAAGCGCAAGGTGTGGTCAAACGTCGAGCATTGAGTTCGGCATAGACTGTTTTCGATGGCCCGCTTCGGCGGGCCATTTTGTTTGCGGAATGCATCAACTTTCCGCTTCCCTTCGCAACTCCTGCGAGTAATGTCGGCGCAATGAACCAGACAGTCCAAGACACCCTCCTCTCTTCAATCCGCACGATACCGGACTATCCCAAGCCCGGCATATTGTTCCGTGACATCACAACCCTGCTCGGCAATGCCAGAGCGTTTCGGCGGGCCGTGGACGAGCTGGTCAATCCCTATGCAGGATCGAAGATTGACAAGATTGCCGGTATTGAAGCGCGTGGTTTCATCCTTGGCGGAGCAGTAGCGCACCAGCTATCCGCCGGGTTTGTCCCTATTCGCAAGAAGGGGAAATTGCCCCACGAAACGGTTCGCGTCGCCTACAGCCTCGAATATGGGCTGGATGAGATGGAGATGCACAAGGATGCCGTTAATGCGGGTGAAAAAGTTATTCTGGTTGATGATTTAATTGCGACCGGCGGTACAGCAGAAGCAGCCGTTAAATTGCTCCGCCAAATGGGCGCCGATATCGTTGCTGCCTGTTTCGTGATTGACCTGCCCGATCTCGGTGGGCGCAAAAAGCTCGAAGCGCTCGGGGTGGATGTCCGCACACTCGTGGCTTTTGAGGGACATTAGCGGCACGTTTACGCCGCATATTCATCCGTTTGACAGTCGTATTTCTTGCTTCACCGGCAATTTTGCGACGCAAATGTGCGGTTCTGTGCCGCGATTTCCCGCTAATCCGCAGCAGGCAGACGCCGAATTGTGAATTCGATGACATCGTCCGGCCTCTCAAGCCAGCTTTCGATCTCTGTCCAATAGGCCTGCTTCGGCCACCGATCGAACCACTCCCTCGCCTTCATGCGCGCGGCAGTTCTTGGCAGCACAAAGGTTTCGCGAACGAATCCATCGTTGCGTTTTCCACCGGTCTTTTCCCGGCTTTCTGCGAGACGGCGTTTGAGACCGTCAAGCGCTGGCCTCACTGGTGTTCGCAAGAAAGAACTCCTTGACCCACACGCCTATCAGATTAGGGATCGTTCTCAATGATTGCGAGTCTTTTTGCATTCGCCCTTTACATGGAGCTAAATCATTGGAACGCAAAGATATTCCTGAAGGGATTCCGTCAGACATCGAAACCAGGAAGGAAATTGCGTCAACCTGGTTTGCCGCCCTGCGCGACCGAATCTGCGTGGAACTGGAAAATCTGGAAGATCATTATGGTGACGAAAACAGGCCGGCAGGCCGCTTTCACCGCACCCCGTGGCAGCGGGATGAAGGCAAGGGCGGCGGCGGCGTGATGTACTTGCTGCATGGCCGCCTTTTCGAGAAGGCTGGCGTCCACGTTTCGACTGTGTATGGCGAGTTTTCTCCCGAATTTCGCAAGCAAATTCCAGGAGCAGATGCCGACCCCCGCTTTTGGGCAAGTGGAATATCCCTTATAATTCATCCGCTTAACCCGCATGTGCCCACAGTCCATATGAATACGCGAATGGTTGTTACATCGCGTTGGTGGTTCGGTGGCGGCGCTGATTTGACCCCCATGCTGGACCATCGGCGCACACAGGATGATCCGGACACTGGCCTGTTCCATGCAGCCATGCGTAAGCCGTGCGAAGCGCACCCGGTCGCGAACTATCAAGAGTACAAGGAATGGTGCGACCGCTATTTTTTCCTTCCGCACCGCAATGAACCGCGTGGAATTGGCGGCATTTTCTTTGACTACCAACACTCCGGGGAGGAGTTGGGTGGATGGGATGCCGACTTCGCCTTCGTCAAGGACGTTGGGGAATCATTCCTTTCTGTCTATCCGCAGATTGTCCATGCGAATGCTCAAACGCGCTGGACCGAAGCAGATCGCGAGGAACAGCTTGTGCGCCGTGGCAGGTATGTAGAATTCAACCTGTTATTCGACCGCGGAACAATTTTCGGCCTCAAGACTGGCGGCAATGTTGCCTCAATCCTGTCGAGCCTGCCGCCTGTGGTTCGCTGGCCGTAGGGTGCCGCAAACAAAACGCCGCATTTTGTGTTATAGTGTCACTCCGCAAGAGCAAGAAGGAGGCAAAAATGAAGGAATTTCATTGTGGTTCGCTCGTTCCGGGATGCGAATGGCACACCAGACACGAAGACGAGGCAGAAGTGATTCGCCGCGCCGTAGAGCATTTGCGCGAAACACATGGCGAAACGACCATTCGCGAAACCATGCTGGAAGCTATTCGCTCGCGCGTGGAGCGCGTCCGCGACGCCGCCTGATTTGGGCCTTACCGGCGCTCCTGAAAATTCGGGAGCGCCTTTGCCTTTTCAATCAGGGCCGACTTGTCCATCACAAATCCGGAATCGGCCCAAATTTCTGTAAGTTTCCTGATCACCTCTCCCATTACGGGCCCAGACTCAAAGCCGATTTCGGCGAGATCATTCCCCTTTAGAGGAAATACCGGTCGCTTCCAGTTTCGTGTCAGTTTGAGCAGGCGGGAGAAGCCCGCCGCTTCCTTCAACGCTTCATCGCTGGAAACGGCCTTTGTCCGTGCAACGGCGAGACTGAGCGCCAACCGATCGTCGATGCCCTGTGGCGACCCGAAATAGAGCCGTTTGCTTAGGGCAAGATCGCTCAAATCCGCGACCGGCGACCGCTCGGTTGCCCACTCCACAAGACGGCTCGTCTCCTTTGTGGAAAGCTTCAGTCGCTTCGCCATGCTCTCAAGACGCCCCGCATCCGGCGGCAGAATGGCTTCCAGCCGCAACAATCCGTCAGGCGTCCAGCCAAGGTCTTTTTCAGCCGAAACAAGGCCATGAATCGCGTCGATACCCCATTTTTCGGTTTCCGGCAGAACCCGGCTCAGCACGCCCGATTGCCGCATCCACAATAGCGCGCGCGAGGGATCAGGCGCGGCGAGCAGCTTCTTGAGTTCAGCCCATACCCGCTCGGCTGACAGGCGGTCCAGCCCATCTTTAAGCCGCGCACATGCCTTCAGCCCTTCAACATCCGGCCTGCCATCGCCATACCAGGCGAAAAAGCGGAAAAACCGCAAGATTCTCAGATAATCCTCACGAATGCGCTTCTCGGCATCGCCAATGAACCGCAAACGCCGGGCTTCGACATCAGCAAGGCCGCCGACGAGATCGATGACGGTTCCATCCGCCGTCGCGTAGAGTGCGTTGATCGTAAAATCCCGCCGCTGCGCATCCCGGTCCCAATCGCGTCCAAAGTGAACAACCGCGTGGCGACCGTCGGTTTCAATGTCGTCACGCAGAGTTGTAACCTCATAAGGCGTGCCATCAGCCACCACTGTAACTGTGCCGTGCTCGATCCCGGTCGGCACGGCTTTGAAACCGGCTTCCGTGGCTTTTTGCACGGTCGCCTGAGGCAGGTTCGTCGTCGCAATATCTATGTCTGCAACTACCTGCCCAAGCAGGGCGTTGCGGACCGCGCCACCGGCAATGCGCGCTTCTTCACCATTTTCAGCAAGTGCAGACAGAAGCTTTTGCAGGGACGGATTTTTCAACCACGGCGCACGTTCAGCAATGGATGCTGTGCTCATGCGTAATATCTTTCATACATGCTGCGGATAATTCCCGCCGTTACGCCCCAGATATGCTGACCGCTATAGGGCATTTCAAAATAAGCCCATTCCAGCCCAGACCATTCCCGGCTTCCGCGCCCATGATTGGCAGGGTCCATCAGGAAGCTGAGCGGAACCTCAAAAACAGTGTCGACCTCGTCCGGGTTGATTGCGAGATCAAAGCCGGGACGCACAATGCCAATGATCGGTGCGATACGGTACCCACTTCCCGACACATAATCGGGCAACCGACCAACGACATCGACCTCATGGGGTTGCAGGCCGATTTCCTCATCCGCCTCGCGCAATGCGGCTGCGGCAGCGTCCTTGTCGGTAGGATCAATGCGACCGCCGGGAAAGGCGACCTGCCCGGAGTGGTTGCGCAGTGCTTGTGTCCGTTTGGTCAAAATCACCGTTGCTTCGTCCGGCCTGTCCACAACGGGCACCAGAACAGCGGCATCGCGAAGGTTGCGACGGTTCATATCGGTAATACGCGGGTGATGCGGATTCCAGCGATGATCGCCATATCCAAGCTCGTCAACCTCAAGCTGATCAGCAGCAACACGCCGACGAAAATCGTCTATCGAATACAGGTGCATAGTGTCGCGCATCAGGCGCTCAACCGGTGAAGCTGGTCAGCAGGCATGATCGGAAAAGTCTCGCCACGCGAGCGCAACGCAAACATTGCTTGTCCATTCATGTCGATCTCCTCACCAAATGACACGAGTTCATACATGACGGAACGAGCGACAAGCGCCTCAAGACGCCCGCGCACATGCACATATGGCTTGAGCCCGCCCGTCTCAGCCTCATCGACAAAGCGGATCGGATGGTCCGGACCTGCCTCAACAATGTCTCCAACATTGGTTCGGAAGGTGATTGCCTGTTTTTCGCCCGCGCCGTCAACATTCATTTCGACAGCAACGAAGGGCGCGTCAACCACCCTTATGCGCACCTTTTCTACCGGCGTAACCAGATATGTGTCGCCATCAGCGTCTTTCCTGAGCACGGTCGAGAAAAGTTGAACAAGGGGTTGGCGCCCTATGGGCGTTCCGAGATAGAACCATGTTCCATCAGGGCGTATTTCCATATCGAGATCACCGCAAAACGGCGGATTCCAGCGCTCTACAGGGGGCAAACCCTTGCCTGCCCTTGCGGCACGGGAAACCAGTGCCTCAAGGCCCTTGCTGTCTGTCGCGGCAGTCAATGCATCGGGTTGCTGTTGCTTGTTGCTGTCCATCGTCACGAAATAGTCACTCTTGTTCCGATTGTCAGTCGCACATGCCGAAATATTCTCAGGCAAGCGCCATCCACATGGGTTAATGTGGGACAGTATAACACCGTTGGCATCAAGAGGTTCAAATGAGCGTCCACGCGAAGGAAATGCCGATCAGCGATGCCGAAATGGTGGCAGAGGCAGACAAGGCCCTGACCGAGATTTCACGCATTCGCGAAGGTGTCGGCAAGGTGATTTTCGGGCAGGAAAGCGTTGTGGAGCGCACTCTCGTCGCCATCCTTGCTGGCGGTCACACCTTGCTGGTCGGCGTGCCGGGTCTTGCGAAGACGAAACTTGTCGAAACATTAGGGACGGTGCTGGGCCTTGATTCGCGCCGTGTGCAGTTCACACCAGACCTTATGCCTTCCGATATTCTCGGCTCCGAGGTGATGGATCAGGACGAATCGGGCCGTCGGTCCTTCCGCTTTGTGCCGGGCCCGATCTTTGCTCAATTGCTGATGGCCGATGAGATCAATCGCGCCAGCCCTCGCACGCAATCGGCCCTGTTGCAGGCCATGCAGGAATATCATGTGACCGTTGCAGGCGCGCGCCACGACCTGCCACGTCCGTTTCATGTGCTGGCGACCCAGAACCCGCTGGAGCAGGAAGGCACCTACCCGCTGCCAGAAGCGCAACTTGACCGCTTCCTCATGCAGGTTGACGTCCCCTACCCTGAGCTGGATGCCGAACGCCGCATTTTGCTTGAAACAACAGGCGTAAGTGATTCTTTTGCCAGCAATGTGACTTCGCCGGAGCGACTGCGCGAAATACAGCTTCTCATTCGGCGAATGCCGGTGCCAGAAAGCGTTGTCGAAGCAATCCTGTCTCTGGTGCGCTCAGCGCGACCGGGCCAAGGTGGCGCTGAAGCCGACAAGAACATCGCCTGGGGTCCAGGGCCGCGCGCCAGCCAGGCGTTGACGCTATGCGCCCGCGCCCGCGCTCTTTATGATGGGCGTCTGGCTCCTTCAATTGATGACGTGCGCGCGCTTGCCGAGCCCGTATTGCAGCATCGCATGGCGCTGACATTTGCAGCCCGCGCTGAAGGCATGTCCGTCCGCGACGAAATTTCGAGGCTGGTGAAGGCCATCTGATGCCCATCGGAGAAATCCAGACCCCGGTTGCAAAGCGCGATGCGCTGGCCCGCGGGCGGCATCGCGCCTCGCTGGTGCCTGACCTGCTGATTGAAGCGCAGCGTATCGTGAATACGGTAATCGCCGGGTGGCACGGTCGCCGCAAGCGCGGAATTGGCGAGAATTTCTGGCAGTTCCGGCACTATGTCGAAGGCGAATCGCAATCGCGGATCGACTGGCGGCGCTCTGCCCGCGACGACCATATTTATGTTCGGGATAAGGAATGGGAAGCTGCGCATACGGTTTGGATTTGGGCGGATTCCTCACCTTCCATGCTTTACAAATCGGGCGCTGCAACCGTTTCAAAAGAATCGCGCGCGCTCGTACTGGCGTTGGCAATGGCCGAATTGTTGTCGCGCAGCGGCGAGCGCATCGCCTGGCCCGGTCTCACGGACCCGTTCATTGCCCGAAACGGCGCAGAACGGCTTGCCTCCCATCTTGTTCACGCGACGGACATACCCACGCGTCCCGACCTCATAAGCATTCGCCGCTTTTCCGAGATCGTGCTGGCCAGTGATTTTCTGGATCCGGTTGACGAAACGATGGCATGGCTCGAACCGTTGGCACAGCGCGGTGTGCGCGCCCACCTGATTGAAATTGCCGACCCTGCGGAGGAAAACTTTCCTTATGCGGGGCGCACTGAATTCCTTGATCCCGAAACCGGTCAGAAACTGACCTTTGGGCGTGCGGAGTTGGTGCAGAATGATTATCGCGCACTCTATCTTGCGCGGCGTGAGTCACTGGCAAGCTGGGCGCGGCGGCGCGGCTGGAGCTATACGGTCAATCACACCGACCGGCTGGCTTCCGACACGCTGGTGCGCGTCCATATGGCGATGTCATTTGAAAACCCGATGGGCGGCAAGCGATGAGTTGGCTTCCGCTCTCCTTTGGTGCGCCTGCCGTTCTTTGGGGCTTGCTGGCTCTGCCTGTCATATGGTGGTTGCTGCGGCTGACGCCGCCCAAGCCGCTGCTTGAGGTATTTCCGCCGCTCAAAATACTAGCGCGCGTGGCAATGCGGGAAGAAATGCCCGCCAAAAGCCCGTGGTGGCTCACATTGTTGAGGCTGGCGCTGGCAGCCCTGATCGTTTTTGCACTTGCTGATCCGGTCCTGAACCCCCGTGAGCGCCTGGCGACAAACGGTTCGGTGTTGGCCATTGTGATGGACAATAGCTGGTCAAGCGCCAACGATTGGCCAACGCGTGTGGAGACCGCCAACCGGCTGATAAATGAAGCCGAAGCCAATGCAATTCCAATCCTGCTCGGCTTTACAGCAGAAAGGGCAAATCAGCAGATCGGGCCGTTTTCTGCAAGCGAAGCGCGGGACCGTCTGGCGGCGGTGAAGCCGCGACCATTGCCTTCCCACCGGACGGATATATTTGCGCTGGTAGGTGACGAACTGGCTGCGCATCCGGGAGCAAGCATCGCGTTTCTTTCGGATGGTCTGGCGGGTGCTGATGACGCCGGAGCCCTTGCGCGACTGCTGCGTAACGAGCCGGCAAACCTGATGTGGATCGAGCCCGAAACGCTGCCAATGCTTGCCATGACGGCGGCGAACAATGAGATGGACCGCTTTTCCATCAAAATTACCCGTCCAGAAGGAACCGTCGCGGCGCGCACCGTTACCGCCGGAGCGTTGGACAATAAGGGGCGGCGTATCGGCGACGCCACAATCACTTTCGCCTCTGGTCAATCCACCGCGACGGGCGAAATAGTGGTGCCTTTCGAATTGCGCAACGATTTCGCATCCATTGTGCTGGATGGTGAACACAATGCCGGCGCGGTACGCGTTCTGGACAATAGCAACAAGCGTCGGCGCGTCGGACTGTTGTCGCAATCCCCGCAGGACGCAGCACGGCTATTGCTTTCCCCCTCATACTATCTGCGGCGCGCGCTGGAACCTTTTGCTGATCTGGTTGAGCCTCAAAGCCCCGAAATCGGCGAGGCTATTGCCGAAGTCCTGAACCAGAAGCCGGCCATTATTGTCATGGCTGACGTTGGTGTCGTGCCAGAATCTGCGCGTCCGGCATTGCTGAAATGGCTGCGCGATGGCGGCACATTGGTGCGATTTGCAAGCTCTACCCTGCTTCAGGCGGGAAATGATCCCGATCTGTTGCCCGTGACGCTGCGCGAAGGCGAACGTCAACTTGGCGGAACGCTTTCGTGGACAGAACCACAGCCTGTCACAGAGTTTCCGCCAAACGGCCCATTCGCTGATATGGCACCACCATCAGAGGTGACAGTTTCACGCCAGATTCTGGCCGAACCGACCCCCGATCTCATCGATCACACCTGGGCCACTTTGGCCGACGGAACGCCGTTGGTCACAGGCGACCGGCGAGGAAGAGGCATCGTTGTCCTTTTCCACGTGACACCTCAAGCCACATGGTCAAACTTGCCAATTTCTGGCACTTTCGTGGAAATGATGCGGCGTATTGTTCAGCTATCACGCAATCAGGGCGCTGTCGCGCCCGCCGAAAGCGCGGCTGAGACTGTTCGTCTCGCACCATACAGGCTGATTGACGCAAACGGCCAGCTTATACCGCCCAGCGGCGAAGCACGTCCGCTTGAAGCTGGTGGAAAGGGCGCTCCGGTATCAATAGACAACCCGCCGGGCTTGTACGGAACGGAAGAAGGGCTCTTCGCGCACAATCTCTTTGCGGCAGACGCGAAACTGTTGCCCATAGCGCGTCCGCAATTGACGATACCTGTCCTGAACGAGCGTTACGCGCAGGATCAGTCCACCGACCTGAAGGGACCGATGCTCATTGCAGCGCTGCTGCTTTTCCTGATCGACGGCCTTGTGATGCTTTGGATGGCTGGGCGTTTGCGCTGGCAGCTTGCAAGACCTGCAAGCGGCGCGGTTGCCTTGCTGATTGCCTGCATGATTGCGCTTCACCCGGACTTGTCGCGCGCGCAGGATGCAAAAGCCGGAGATGACGTGGCTATCGAAGCGGTCGCGGAAACCCATCTCGCTTATGTCATTTCGGGCAATGATTCCGTCGACAATATCAGCAAGGCAGGCTTGACCGGGCTTTCCCTGTTCCTGACAGAAAAGACGGCATTGGAGCCGGGCGAGCCGCGTGGGATCGATCTCGACACCGATGAGCTTGCATTCTATCCGCTGATCTACTGGCCGATTGACCCCAATTCACCAATGCCATCTGACGCGGCCATTGCGCGGATCGACGCCTATATGAGGGAAGGCGGAACCGTGCTTTTCGATACACGCGACCAGTATTTCTCGCCGCTCGACGGTTCTGCCAGCCCCGCGACTACCCGATTGCGCGAAATTCTGGAGAATCTGAACGTACCGCCTCTGGAGCCGGTCCCGGAGGATCATGTGCTTTCAAAAGCGTTCTTTATCCTGAAGTCATTTCCGGGGCGCTATGACGGCAGCCCGCTTTGGGTAGAAGCCTCGCTGGACGCCAGCAACCCGGACAATGCGCCTGTTCGTACCGGCGACGGGGTGTCGCCAATTCTGATTACCGGCAACGACCTGGCGGGTGCGTGGGCGATTGATGACAATGGCGAGCCATTGCTTCCCACCGTTCCCGGCGATCCGATGCAGCGCGTCTACGCCTACCGAACCGGCGTGAATATAGTCATGTACATGCTGACCGGTAACTACAAATCCGATCAGGTGCATGTCCCTGCACTGCTCGAACGGCTGGGACAATGACATGAACTGGGCCATCACCTTCGAGCCGCTGATTTCCTTTCCAACACTCGCGCTGGTGCTGGCACCATTGCTTGCCCTGGCGCTTGCCGGTTTGTGGCTGCGCCAGCGTGGCGCGTGGCTGCGGCTGGCCGCACTGGCTGCACTTGCAGCAGCTATTGCCAATCCGGTTCTGCTGGATGAGCAGCGCGATCCGTTAAAAAGCGTTGTCGCTTTGATCATTGACCGAAGCCAGAGCCAGGACATCGGTCAGCGCAAATCGCAAACCGATGATGCAATCGCGCAATTGCAGGAGCGTCTTGCCCGGTTCAACCAGTTTGAGGTTCGCACAATTGAAGCAGCGCAAGCAGGCGCAGCTGATGAGCGCTCTGAAACGCATTTGTTCGGTGCATTGGACAGCGCGTTTCAGGACGTACCGCCCTCGCGCGTTGCAGGCGCGATCATGGTGACGGACGGACAAGTCCATGACGTGCCCGCCGCAAACACCACGCTGGGAATGCCAGTTCATGCTCTTATTACCGGACAGGCAAACGAGTTTGACCGCCGCATTAGGCTGGAGCGTTCGCCAAGGTTCGGCATCGTTGGCAAGCCGCTGGAGCTAACCTATCGCGTGCTAGCCACGAATGGTGCCACCGGGCCGGTTGATGTTCGCGTATCCGTGAACGGCGAGCGCATCACCACGGAACAAGCGATAATCGGCCGTGAAACGCCGCTCCAGATCACACTTCCAACTGCCGGACGCAATATTGTTGAGCTCGCAATTGATCCGGTTGAAGGCGAGCTTACAGCGTCCAACAACAGGACCGTCGCACTGATAGACGGCATCCGCGAAAATCTTCGCGTGCTGCTTGTGTCAGGTGAACCTCATGCGGGCGAGCGAACGTGGCGCAATCTGCTCAAATCGGATGCTTCAGTCGATCTGGTGCACTTCACCATTCTGCGCCCCCCGGAAAAGCAGGACGGTACCCCGATTAATGAATTGTCGCTGATTGCGTTTCCCACGCGCGAACTGTTCGTTGAGCGCATCAACGATTTCGACCTGATTATTTTCGACCGCTACCAGCACCGCGACGTGCTTCCTATCCTCTATTACGACTACATTGCCGAATATGTGGAGAAAGGCGGTGCGCTGCTGATTGCTGCCGGACCGGAATATGCAGGAGAAGCATCCATCGCGAGCACGCCGTTAATGGCGGCGCTGCCCGGACTGCCAACTGGAGAGATAATCGAACAAGGTTTTTATCCGCGCCTGACCGACCTTGGAAAGCGCCACCCTGTCACCCGCGGGCTGGAAGGTTCAGCGCAGGAGCCTCCCAAATGGAGCAGATGGTTCCGGCTGATAGGAATCGACCGCCCTGAAGGCGAAGTCGTAATGAAGGGGCCGAACGAGCAACCGCTTCTTGTTTTGTCACGCAAGGGCGAAGGACGCGTCGGCATGTTCCTATCCGATCAGGGTTGGCTTTGGGCTCGCGGGTTTGAAGGAGGCGGGCCGCATGTTTCGCTCTATCGCCGTTTGGCCCACTGGCTGATGAAGGAACCGGAGCTTGAGGAAGAGCGGCTTACAGCCGATTCCAGAGGCATGACGCTGAATATCCATCGCCAAACCATGAGCGAAGACCCCGGAGCCGCAACGGTCATCACGCCTTCCGGCAAGCGTCTTTCGATCCCGCTGGCGTCGTCCGAACCGGGAGTATTTTCTGCCAGCCAGACAGTTGAAGAGGTCGGGCTCTATCAGGTGGCAAATGCCGATTTGACCGCCCTGGCCCATGTGGGACCTGTCAACGCGCCAGAGTTTGCTGATGTCGTCTCGACCGAAGATGTGCTGCGGCCCACAGCCTTGCGCAGCGGCGGAAGCGTGCAGCGCCTCGCCTCCAGCGGCTTTACAGGTTCAGGAATGGATCTGCCAAACATTGTTCCGGTGAGCACAGGTGCAACCACCGCCGGCGGGGACTGGATAGGACTGCGAACCACGGATGATAGCGTTCTTCGTTCAGTTTCGCGTGTGCCGTTGTTTGCCGGCTTGTTCGGACTGGCCTTGTTGCTGCTCGCATTCGGAGCGATGTGGTATCGGGAAGGTCGTTGATTTTCTGAAAGTTAGCCGCAGTAACGGAATCATTTTCACAGCGACTTGATTCAACTCGCGAATGAGTTGAATCACAACATCAAGACGGTTGTGCGGACGGGTTACCGATAGCAGCCGAGGCTACGGCTATCGCCGCAGCACCGCCTGTAAAACATCGCGCACACCTATCGCTCCCACAAAGCGCGAAGCATCATCGAACAACGCAACGGGCGCTGTATTCGAGCGATGGATCGCGAGCATCACTGTCTTGAGGGGCGTGCCAGGCGTTGCCCAGAAAACCTGGCTGCCATCATCCGGAACGGTTTCCACATCATCCACCGAAATCCACTGAGCGGGCTTTCCATCGCGTTCGGCGGCGGTCACCATGCCGCTCTTGTCGAGTTTGAAACGCGTGGTGTGACGCCGATCAAGCCAGATCCAGCCGCCCCTTCCCGCTGACTCCAGCTCATGCAGGGTGCGCATGACGTTCCATGCTGTCAGCACAGAAAGCGGGTTCACATTGGCAATGAAATCGCGCACGTAATCGTTGGCAGGTTTGAGGACTATGTCCTCAGGGGTCCCGGTTTGCACGATCCGCCCACCTTCCATGATGGTGATATGGCTGCCGATCTTAAGGGCCTCTTCCAGATCATGACTGACGAAAACGATGGTCTTTTTGAGCCGCGCCTGTAGCTCCAGCAACTCGTCCTGAAGCTTGGTACGAATGAGCGGATCAAGCGCCGAAAATGGCTCGTCCATCAAAAGAATTGGAGCTTCGGTCGCAAATGCACGCGCCAGACCAACGCGCTGCTGCATGCCGCCTGAAAGCTCATGCGCATATTTGCGGCCCCATTGCTCCAGGCCGACAAGCTGCAACTGCTTTTGCACACGCGCCTTGCGTTCCGCTTCCGGCACCCCGGCCAGCTCCAGTCCGAACCCCACATTTTCTTCCACGGTGCGCCATGGGAGAAGCCCGAACTGCTGGAAAACCATCGCCACCTGCTTCTGGCGAATTTTGCGCAAAGTGGCATCGTCGCAATTTGCGACGTCCACCGTCCGGTCACCATCCTTGACGAAGATATTGCCGCGCGTGACGGTATTGAGCCTGTTCACAGCGCGCAGCAAGGTGGACTTGCCAGAACCGGAAAGTCCCATAAGGACGGAAATTTCGCCCTCATGTACCGTCAGGTTGGCCCCTGCACAGCCCAGCACATTCCCGGTCTGCTCCAGAATTTCGGCCCGCGATGCGCCCTTTTCCGCCAGTGCCAGCGCCGCTTTTGGATCGTCGCCGAATATGATGTCAACGTTCTTGAAATCGACAGCGATCGTCATTTCTTGCCTCCAACGCCGATGCGGGTCATGCGGTCCAGAACAATCGCCAGAACCACGATCGCCAATCCTGCTTCAAGGCCAAGGTCTATGCGGCGCGAACCAAGCGCGCGGTTGATTTCCGTTCCAAGCCCGCCCGCGCCAATCAGCGCAGCGAACACCACCATGGAAAGGGAAAGCATGATGCATTGTGTCAGGCCCGCCATGATGGTTGGCAAGGCCGCAGGAAGCTCCACCTTCCAGAGCAATTGGCGCTTTGTTGCACCAAATGACTGGCCAGCCTCAACGATCGAAACCGGCACGCTGGTCATGCCGAGATGTGTGAGGCGCACAGCCGTTGGAATGACAAATATGATCGTGACGATGAGACCCGGCGCATTGCCAAGGCCAAACAGGGTCAGGACAGGAATCAGATAAACAAAGGTTGGCAAGGTCTGCATCAGATCGAGAATCGGCAGCATGACCTTGTAAACCTTGGGCTTGTGCGCGGCCCAGATGCCAAGTGGCACACCGACAGCCATGGACGCCGCCGAAGCTGCGACCACCAGAACAAGCGTCTGGACGGTTTGTTTCCAAAGGCCCTGATTGACGATGAAGAGCAGGCCTATCGCAACACCGACCGCCAGCCCCTTCGAACGTTGCAGGAACCAGGCCAGCAAGGCCAACGCCAGAATTACGACGATGGGCGGCAAGGTGAGCAACATATCCACCGCGCCATTGAGCAGGAAGTTGAGCCCGTTCGAAAAGCCGCGCAGGATCGCGTCGAAATTATCCGTCAGCCACTCAAAAAATGCCTTGCCCCAGGCACCCACCGGGATCTTGTGCGCCTTGTCGGCCAGAAATTCTGAAATCGGATCCATCTGTCCCCTCTCGTTGAGCCAGCCCGGATTTTCCGGATCACGGAACAAAAAGGGCAGCCTCCGGGGAGACTGCCCATCGTTCAATCATGTTGCGCACCCAGCGCGCATCAGCCTTCGAGCGCGGCTTTGACAGCAGCAGCGGCATCACCGCCATCAAAGGTGGTCACGCCCTGAATCCACGGCGCAACAACATCCTGATGACCCTTCAGCCATTCCTTGGCCACGTCATTGGGGTTTCCACCCTTGAGGATGGAGTCCATCATGGCGTTTTCCATGGAAAGATCGAATTTGAGGTTCTTGATGAAAGCACCGACGTTCGGGCAATCGGTGAGATAGCCCTTGCGAACAACAGTGTGCACCGTCGCTGAGCCGAAGCCGGAATCGCCCATACCGTCGAGATAGCTAATCTTCATTTCACCCATGACCGGGTGAGGCGTCCAGCCAAGGAAAACGATCCATGATTGGTCTTTCATGGAAGCCTCGGCTTGCGTGAGCATACCGGCTTCCGACGATTCAACCAGTTCATAGCCATTGAGGCCGCTGTCGGCCTGCGAAATCATGTCCAGAATGATGCGGTTGCCGTCATTGCCGGCCTCGATTCCGTACACTTTCCCGCCAAGCTTTTCCTTCACGTCCGGCTTGGCAAGATCGGAAAGGGATTTGACGCCGGCATCGGCCATATAGGTCGGCACCACGAGGCCATAACCCGCGCCTTCAAGGTTCTGGCTGATTGTTTCGATAGAACCTTCCGCCGTGTAATCCTTGATGTCGTTGGTCATTGACGGCATCCAGTTGCCCAGAAACACGTCCAGATCGTTGTTCTTGAGCGAGGCCAGCGTAACCGGAACGGAAAGCTGGATTACTTCCGGTTCATAGCCGAGCGCCGTCAAAAGCGTTGAAGCCACGCCGGTGGTAGCCTGGATGTCGGTCCAGCCGACATCGGACAGACGGACCTTCTTGCAAGACTCGGCATCGCCGGCATAGGCCGCGCCTGAAAGGGCAAAGCTCGCAATGCTCAACGCCAGTGCAAATGATTTGTAGGCTGACATACAAATTCTCCCATTTGTGTCCCCAGCGCGTGCCGGTTTTTGATTATTGTTCCTTGTGCACGAGCCAAACACCATTTTGGCGTGCTTGCAAGCAACAACATGCGCGGACGCGCCGCCAACTTCTCTATTCACGACATGCGCATATGTGCAAGCTTTCCGGTGGACGATTATTCGACCGACTCCCAAACCACGCCAGCGGCAGCTAAAAGCAACCAATGGCGAAACTCTATTTCCACTATGCAACGATGGATGCGGGCAAGACGACTATGCTCTTGCAGGCCGCATACAATTACCGGGAACGCGGCCTGAACACGATGCTGTTCGTTGCTGGTCACTATCGCAAGGGCGAGCGCGGTTACATTTCATCGCGTATCGGTCTTGAGTCGGAAGCGGATATGTTTCGCGACGGTGACGATCTGTTCGAGCGTGTTGCCGAACATCACAACCGGCAGACGGTCCATGCCGTATTTGTGGACGAAGCACAATTCTTGCAGGAGGAGCAGGTGTGGCAGCTTGGGCGCGTTGCAGACCGCCTCGGCATTCCCGTCCTGTGCTACGGCTTGCGCACTGATTTTCAGGGCAACCTGTTCAGCGGCTCCATGGCGCTTCTGGCAATCGCGGATGAATTACGCGAGGTACGCACGATTTGCCGCTGCGGTCGCAAGGCAACAATGGTCGTGCGCCTTGGACCAGACGGAAAGGTGGCAAAGCAAGGCGCGCAGGTTGCAATCGGCAAGGATGCCTATGTCTCACTCTGCCGCAAGCACTGGGAAGAAGAGATGGGCAGGGCAGCTTCGGACGATTTCGTCGGGTTCACGGCTCGATAGCACGCATTGCGTTTTCGCGGCCTACGCCTTCCAATCGCTGCCAACGCCACATATATTCCTGAAATCGAGACCCATTTTCCGGGAGGTTGCGCATGGCCGAACTTCAGAACTTCGACGCCGAAATCGAAAAAACGAAACGCGTTGTCGAAGACATGCGAACGAAGATCGACCAATCCTCGACCATGCTGGACAAGCTGGCGCGCTCTGACGCCAAGATTGGCAATGCCGATTTTGACATTGAGAATGCCCGCATCGAAGACGTGCTCAAGCAGCAGAAGGTGATGGAAAGCAATATTGCGGACCTGATCATCGGTCTGGAGGACGCAACAAATGTTTTCGGAACAGAATTCGAAAGCATGAAGAGCTACACGACGTGGGAAAACATCGTCGGCATTTTTTCACAAGCCCGCAAACAGAGAATGCGCACAGAGCGCGTTCGCAACATGTCGCTTGCCGGCAACCTCCAGGAATTGCTTGCAAAGTCGGACACGATTGTCGGCATTCTCAAAGATCAGAAGCAAATTCTGGATCAGCGCTACAAGACATCGGAAACCTCGCTCTCTCAGGTCATCGAGCGCCGCAAGGTAACCATGGCGGAACTTGAAGCGGTGCAAAAGCGCATCATGGAACTCAACCCCATGTTGCTCGACATTGAGAACAAAATCACCGCCTCGACCAACCAGAAAGAGCGGACCCAGCTTGAAGGCGAACGCTCAAAGCTGGCCACGGAATATAATGAGCGGCAGGCCAAGGAACAGGAATTGCTGGCCGCAAGCCAGACGCTGGAGCGCTACACATCCATGTTCCAGACCTTCGTTGATTCATTGAACAACCAGATTGCCGCCCAGAATACGCTGATAAACAAGCTGACCATCGATACCGAACAGCGCATCGTTCTTTACAAGGCTCTGGAAGATTCCTTGAAAACAGCCGCTCAGCAGGATGTCGCACACAAGATCAACACGCTTGGCTCAAAGGTGGATAACACCGCCGAAGAGACAATGGCAGGCATTGGTGCGGCTGCGCAGAAGCATATTGGCGACCTGCTTGAGCTGCATGAAAAGAACATGGTGACGACTGCCGACATTCAGCGGCGAAAGAAGCTTGCGGACGAAGCGTTTGCACGGCGATTCGATGAAGTCCTGCGCAAGCACAACACCGCCGACTACGTGCGCGCCTGAACCTGAGGCATGAAAAACGATAGTGAACCCGCTGCGCAATATTTCGCGGCGATTTCGGCGGCTCTGAAGGGTCTGGACATTTTCATGTCAGACGAGCGCTCATCGCTCTACCGGCATGACCTCGTTACCAGGGTCGCCGCAGAATATATCAGCAAGCTGGAGCGCACATTTGATTGTTGGCGCAATCGGCTGGGATTCATTGACAAGTTCCGGATTTCACGCGCGGAAAGTGGCTTTCCCGTTTTCCAGCATGTGCTTGAACTGGAAAACGACCGTCGGCAGGCGAATGAGCGACTGGCCGCCATTCCCCAACCGGACGAGTTGCGGGCCGAAATGGCGGATTTCATTTTGCGCCACAAGGACTTCCCGACCGCGCTTCAACGCAGCATGGCCGAGCGGCTTTATCTTGAGGATGTGAGCAACGGCGAGATTTTTGGACCATTCACCCTGGCCCAAACTGCCAAGGTTTCGGTCAATCCGAACAATGGGCGCCCCTATTATCTGGTGCATTGGGCGACCTTTGACGGCACGGCCAATTTGCCGCTGATCTATATGGCAACGATCGAAGATTCTTCGCCCGCTCTCGTGCGGCAACTCGTTACTGGCGACAACAAGCTCAACGAGAAGGTGAAAATTCCGCTTCCGGTGGACGGTTTGTTGAATCCCGAACTTGCACATCAATTCGATGCGTTTACGGAGAAGAACTCGGCCTATTCACTTTCGCCCGCGACAATCGCCAACAATCTCGACAAGGATTTTGAAACGCTGCACCCCAAGCAGCTTCGCAGACTCGTGCTCGGCCCATTCTATTCGGCAGGAATAACCGAGCATAATTCGACTGTTACCGAGGTCTTGAACAAGGTGCGAAAGCCGGAGAATGCCTGGCTTCTTACATGGACGATCCAGGAGGTCTACTCCAAGGCAGAGCGACCCGGGCGGCGCGGTTTGTGGTCGTCGGAAAAGGCAACGCAGGAATTTTACGTCAACACAGACGATCTTGAAGCCGCGCGCATGGGCGTTTCTGCCTATGAAAAGCACGCGCTCATTCCGCACGAGGCGTATCAGGCGCTCTATGCCGCCGGAGAGGCGCAGAAGATTTTCGCGGGCTACAAGGTGCATATCCTGTCCAAGGGACAGGTCATTTCGGATGTGTAAAGCGAGGACCGCATGGACACCGGACTGACAACGATTTCGGAAGCGGACATTGAAAAACATGTGCCAACCGCACAAAGCTTCATAACGCGCATCGTCGTCCTCGAACAGGCGAACAGCCAGTCCGGCACCGCGCTTGCGGGTACAAACCGGCGATTTGTTTCGACCGTCTCAACCGGGTCGGTTGGACGCTCTCGCGAGGTCGAACTTTCGAAAACCGTTGCTGCAATACGCCCCGGCGATCAGCTTCTCGACATTGCACAACACACGCTTCTCTACCGCGCACGCCGGGGCATTGCGATTGCCCTTGCAGTCTCGGATGTGTTTGCGCGCGCCAGCGATCTGGAATCGCTTCAGGCACGAAATGCGCGCACACCGCTGGATGGCGAGGAAGCAAGCAATTTCAGGAAACTGCTGTCAGCTTCCGCCTATGTGACCGCCTTCACGCTCGCGTCCTATCTGTTGCAACTGATCGATAGCGATGGGGAATCGCCAAACGATATCGCGCCGCCCCAGTTCAATTTTGATACGCCGCAAGATGCAGTGAAGTCGCTGATTGCAGGGCTGGACACGGCAATTTCGGGCGCGACGGATGACGTCACGCTCACCGCGCGCGCACGCGCGTTTGCGCGCGTTGCAATCGAAAGCCTGCTTTCGCGAAAAGCACGTTTCGATGGCCTTGGCTCGTTTGAAGACACGCACATCCGGATCGAGAAAGACGATTTCAACATTGACGGCTTCGACGTTGCGCCCGGCAAAAAGTCCAAGCCACTGGAAATGACATTCAAGAAGCCGGATGAGGTCGTCGGCAACCACATCGCAAAATACCAGTCGCTGAAACTGGCCAAAATGCTGATGGCCTATGATTTTGACCGGCAACTCAACCCGTTTGTCGAGCTTGGCGGTTTCCTGTTCACGTTCATCGGTGACGGCGCGCCGGGCACCGGAAAGACTACCTTGATCCAGATGATTGCCGGCATGGTCAATGACTACTGCCAGATTGCCGGCTATCCGTTCCACTATGAGAATTTCGGGGTTGACCAGATTTCGTCCTATCAGGGCAAATCCGGACAAAACTGTAAGGCATTTATCGACAATGTGCTGAACCCGCGCGCCATAGGCTTTGGGACTATCGACGACATAGATCAGGTGGCGGCCAAGCGCTCCGACGACCGGGCATCGGCAGGGCAACATGAAATTACTGGCGTTTTGATGAACGCCTTTTCAGGAACGAACACCGTCATTCGCGGCAATTGTTCCTTCGGCATGTTCTCAAACTACCCGGAAAACGTGGATGATGCGCTGCGTCAGCGCGCGGGTGCCAGATGGCTGGTGGACGGGCCGCAAACCGAGGCTGACTACGTAGACATATTCGTTCTGCTGGCAGGCAAAAATCACAAGATCCCGCTCGGCGAACACGAGCTAAACGCAGCACAGGAAATCAAGCGCGCGGTTGATACCGCCTACGAAAGCCATTCCAAGCCCCATGAAGACGGATTGATGAAAGTCTATGAGCGCTTCACCAAGGAGCATGGCCAGCCGAAAACCATGGCTGACGTTGGCGCTTATCTGCACATGATAAAGGAAGCTGAGCCGCGGTTTACCGGACGCGCAATCAAGAATGTGACTGACGCAATCAAAATGCGCGCGATGGATATTGAGCTTCCGGACGAATGGTTTGAAACGCCGGAAGCCTTCATGCGCAAGACATATGATGAAAAGAAAGCGATGATCGAAGAGCTGCGCGGGCCGTTCAACATGGAAATGGTGATGCAGGAAATCAATCGGTACGCCGATAGCGAGTTCCGCTATTCCGACCGCGCTGACGACTCTGCCGTGCAAAAGCTGGTGCGCGACACGCGCCTTCGTGAACGTGCTGTTCGCGAGATCGAAGAGTTGAAGAAGAAGGGTTTATGGAATGGGTGATGGCGCGGGGCGTTTCGCCTGATGGATCTGCTGCATCGCAACGAACTGATTTATGGTCGGTTGCTCAGGGTGGAGGAACCGCACCTTATCGAGCGCTATAACAAGGCGCTGAAAGCCTTCGGACTGAAGCCCACGAAACTGAAGAAATTCGAGATTGATCGAACCGGCTTCTCACCGCAAATTGCCAAAGAGCTTGGCGACAACTCCTATCTCGACCCCAACCAGATCAATCGCCGGTTCATCATTCTCACCCCGGATCAGATTGATTTACCTGTCGTGCACACGGCTTTTTCGAACACCGGACAACTGGTCTACGAGTTCATGTCCCGCAACAGCCGTGCCATCGACGCGCTGACGATCAAGGATGTGATCTATGGCGAGATCGAGGACTCCGTTGCAAAGGTAGAAACGATCGAAGACCTGCTTTCGATCAATCAGGTCGAGTTCCGCGTGCTATCCGCGGAGGATGTGCTGGGCAAAGCCGCAGAGCTTGGCAAGCTTGTGGACCGGCTCAAGCTCGAACCGGATGCGTGGCGGGATGATGACATGCTTAACCACATGGTGGATCTGGCGAAAGTAACCGGCGATATTCGAGAGAACGCGCTTGTGCCCGATCAGGTCATTTTCCGGCATAACACGTTCTGGACGAGCCATTTCGGCGGTCTGTACGTCTTTATCGACAAGGAAATAACCACGGTTATTGGCGACCCGAATGCACCCGGCTTCAGACGTTCGAGGCCTTGGCAGGTCAGCTACCTGTCAATTACCGACGCCGAGCGCGTGTTCCGATTCCTCGCAAGCACGGGACGATTGGAGCTGCCCCGCGCCTCATGGATAGAGCGTTCGGGCTATCTCGAACACCGCGCTGAAATGGCAATTCGCGGGATCATTCGCGAAGTGGAGCCTGAGCGCGACCTGACAGGCGCAACGATGGTCTGGTATCAGACATGGATTCAGAGCCATGCCGACATCATCAACCGGGAAGGTACATTCCCTTTCCTAAATGCGGCGAAGCGTGAAATTGCCCAATATGGCCAGATTCGGCTGGAAGATGTGCCCGCGCCGATGCGGTTTCTTGTCGTGCGCGCAAAGCCGGATCATCCCGATGCCTGGCTGACGAACCGGTTGATTTCAGATTTTGTGCGGTTCGATTTCGTCTCCCGATATGTGTTCAACAAACAGGGTTTCTATGACGACTATGAATCATTCACGCCGCAATGGCGCGAGAATGTTGTCGAGACGCTTAAAAACACATATTTGAAAGACAAGGCTGCGTTTCGCGAACGCCTTTATGGCATTACCGACTGAAGGAACGACTGGATGCTTGACCCGA
The DNA here is from genome assembly GCA_019635795.1 of Rhizobiaceae bacterium. Taxonomy (GTDB): domain Bacteria; phylum Pseudomonadota; class Alphaproteobacteria; order Rhizobiales; family Rhizobiaceae; genus Mesorhizobium_G. Next base: position 56,640 of record JAHBYV010000013.1, on the reverse strand, counting down.
TTGTTGCTTTCTTCGCGCGCTTGTTTGGCTGGATCGGACGCGGCATAGGCTTTCTTATCGGAATATTGCTCTGGCCGTTTATGTGGCTGACAAGCTGGTACACGAAGCGCAACCTGCTCATAAAGGCAGTGTTCGGGCTCGCGATTGTCGGGCTGGTCGCGTTCTACGGCTATTTTGTCTTTCAAACGCAGGTCTGGTCGAATTTCGATCCCGACTATCCAGAAAATCGCATCGCTGCCGACACCGGGAAAACGCTAGCCGGTGCTGTGGTCGGCGCAGACGCTTCCGCTGCGCTATCGGCTGCCGAAAGCGCAGCTACCGGCTCGGGCGGAACGCAACCGCTTCAAGGCGCCAACACTTGCCAGCGTTCATCCATCGTTGACGTGACTGCTTTCCTCATCGATTTCAATGTCAACCAGAACGCATGGATTCCCTCCATGCTCGCCTCAAAGCTGGGATTTTTCGGCATTCCCTGGCGCAACACGCCATTTCTGGACAACAAGGCTGCATTCCAGCTCGGCATAAATCAGGCGATACGACGCACCACCATCGAACTGGTTGACACGCTGGGCCGCGTGCGCGGCACGTCGCAGATTGATCAGGGACTCCAGAGTGCCCGCGAGAACATGAACTGGGGCGAGACTGTCTGGTATGTCGGCAGCAACGGACTGACCCGCCCTACCCCTGGCGCTTACCGTGCGGCTCTTTCCACGCTTGAAGATTTCAACAACCGGCTTGGCCAGTGCAACGCCACATTCGATGCGCGGGCGGATAATCTGCTGGTCTTCCTCGACCGGATTTCCGGCGATATCGGCTCCACATCCGACATATTGCGCAGCCAGATTCAGGCGTCGGACGCAGGTTGGCTCGACCCGCGCGCCGATGACCGGTTCTGGTTCGCTTATGGCCAGCTTTATGCCTATTACGGCCTGCTCAAAGCCACCCATGTCGATTTCAATGCAGTCATCAATGACCGCAACCTTCGGCAGATTTGGGACAACACTGAGAGCCAGTTGCGTTCGGCGCTGGATATGCAACCGTGGATCATTTCCAACGGCAGCGAGTCCTCCTTCATATTCCCCTCACATCTGGCAACGCTGGGCTTCAATCTGCTGCGGGTGCGGTCACAGCTTGTTGAAATTCGCGGCATTCTGGACAGATAGGCAAAGTCGCAATCCAGCCAATCCGCGACTGTTTTGGGATAGCCCGGAACGTCCAGCTTCGGCGCTATTTATTGCATGAGGCGAAAAGCGCCCGCGGGAGGAATTTATGGCCGAACACAAGTCCGACATCGAGATAGCGCGGGCGGCGAAAAAGAAGCCAATTCAGGATATTGGAGCCAAACTCGGCATCCCGCTGGAGCATTTGATCCCCTACGGCCATGACAAGGCAAAAGTCTCTGCCGCGTTCATCGCCTCGAAGCAAAAGGAAAAGGATGGCAAGCTCATCCTTGTGACGGCGATCAATCCCACCCCTGCAGGGGAAGGCAAGACGACCACAACTGTCGGCCTTGGCGATGGCCTCAACCGCATCGGCAAACGCGCGGTGATCTGCATACGGGAAGCTTCACTCGGCCCCAATTTTGGCGTGAAGGGTGGTGCGGCGGGCGGTGGCTATGCGCAGATCGTTCCGATGGAGGATATGAACCTCCACTTCACCGGCGATTTTCACGCAATCACGACCGCCCACAATCTCCTGTCGGCATTGATCGACAATCATATCTATTGGGGCAATGAGCTTGGCATTGATACCCGCCGCGTTGTCTGGCGGCGCGTTATGGACATGAACGACCGGGCATTGCGCGAGATCGTTTGCTCGCTCGGCGGGGCTGCGAACGGCTTTCCGCGCGAGGCCGGGTTTGACATCACAGTAGCTTCCGAAGTCATGGCGATCCTGTGCCTGGCCCGGGATTTGAAAGATTTGCAGAAGCGGCTCGGCGATATCATCGTCGCATACCGGCGCGATAAATCTCCGGTTTTCGCCCGCGACCTGAAGGCCGACGGCGCAATGGCCGTGTTGCTGAAGGATGCGGTTCAGCCTAACCTTGTGCAAACATTGGAAAATAATCCGGCTTTTGTGCATGGGGGCCCATTCGCCAATATCGCACATGGCTGCAATTCCGTGATTGCAACCACGACCGCGCTCAAACTCGGTGATTATGTCGTTACCGAAGCCGGGTTCGGAGCCGACCTCGGTGCTGAAAAATTCTTCGACATCAAGTGCCGCAAGGCAGGACTGAAACCTGCCGCGGCTGTGATCGTAGCAACGGTTCGCGCCATGAAAATGAACGGCGGCGTGAAGAAGGAGGACCTTGGACCGGAGAATGTCGAGGCAGTCAAAAAGGGATGCTCAAACCTCGGCCGGCACGTTGAGAACGTCAAACAGTTTGGGGTCCCTGCGGTGGTCGCGATCAACCATTTCGTGTCTGACACCGAGGCCGAAATTCAAGCCATGAAGGACTACGTTGCTTCGCTGGGTACGGAGGCTATCGTCTGCAAGCACTGGGCTCACGGCTCTGCCGGCATTGAAGAACTGGCACACAAGGTTGTTGAGCTTGCGGAAGGTGGCGCGTCACAGTTCTCACCTCTCTACCCTGACGATATGCGGCTGTTCGAGAAGATCAACACGATCGTGAAGCGCATCTATCGCGGCTCTGAGGCTATCGCGGACAAGTCGGTGCGCGATCAACTGGCGGCATGGGAAGCAGCGGGTTACGGCAATCTGCCTGTTTGCATGGCCAAGACGCAGTATTCGTTTTCGACCGATCCTAACCTGCGTGGCGCACCCACCGGCCATGTCGTGCCGGTGCGCGAAGTGCGGCTTTCGGCAGGCGCAGGCTTTATCGTGGCGATCTGCGGTGAGATCATGACAATGCCTGGCCTGCCGAAATCCCCTTCAAGCGAACGCATCTATCTCAACGAGAAAGGTGAGATAGAAGGCCTTTTCTAGTTTCCTCACTCTGCAAAGAACGCAAAGCGGATGATGAAGAGGATTGCCACAAGCCACGTTGCAGCGTGGATCTGGTTGAACTTGCCGGTCACCGCCTTGATAATCACGTAGCTTATGAACCCGAATGCGAGGCCGTTCGCGATGGAGTATGTGAACGGCATCGCAAGCGCAGTCAGCGCCGCTGGTGTTGCCTCGGTAACGTCTTCCCAGTCAACGTCGACCAACTCGCGCATCATCAGGCCGGCGACGTAGAGCAAGGCGGGAGCCGTAGCATAGGCCGGAACCGCAGCCGCCAGCGGTGATACGAACAAGGCAGCCAGAAACAGAAGGGAAATCGTCAGGGCTGTCAACCCTGTGCGACCGCCAGCCTGTACTCCGGAGGCACTTTCCACGTAAGCCGTTGTGCTGGACGTACCCAAAAGCGAACCGGCAACGATAGCGGTGGAATCTGCGAACAGCGCGCGGCCGAGATTGTTGGGCCGACCGGGCTCAATCAGCTTGGCGCGTTTGGCCACGCCAATCAGCGTACCCGTCGCATCAAAAACCTCCACCAGCACAAACACAAGTATGACCTGAATGATCCCGGCGTGCAGAATGCCGGCAATATCGAGCTGGAGGAACGTCGGCCCGATGCTCGGCGGCATCGAAACAACACCTTGAAACTGGCTGATTCCAAACACCATTGAAAGGATAGTGACGACCAGAATGCCGATCAGGATCGAGCCCCGAACCTTCAGGGAATCCAGCGCCGCAATGACGAAAAAGCCAAAGATGGAAAGCAGCGTACCAACATTGTGAAGGTTGCCAAGACCAACCAGCGTAGCGGGATTGTCAACCACGATCCCGGCATTCTTGAGCGCAATGATTGCAAGAAATAGTCCGATACCGGCAGCGATTGCACTGCGCAGCGAATGCGGAATTCCAGCCACAAGCCAGCTTCGTACGCCTGTAACCGTGAGGATGAAGAAGATCACGCCGGAAATGAACACCGCCCCAAGTGCCTGTTGCCAGGTGAAGCCCAGCGCAGCCACCACGGTAAAGGCGAAGAAGGCATTCAGCCCCATGCCGGGTGCCATGCCGATGGGCCAGTTCGCCATGAAAGCCATGACTGCCGAGCCAAGCGCGGCGGCCAGACAGGTCGCCACAAACACCGCATTGCGGTCCATACCCGTTGACGAAAGGATCTCCGGGTTCACGAAGATAATGTAAGACATTGTCAGGAATGTCGTGAGACCGGCCAGCATTTCCGTGCGCACGGACGTTCCATGCTCTGAGAGCCTGAACAGTTTTTCTAACAAGGTATCCTCCCTCGGCCGCGCTAAAACAGGCAGCAAACGGTTCTGAATACCAGAACAACGGCCTTCACATTTTCAAATTAACTCTGAAACTCATTCACCGGCCCCGCACGAAGCACCATTGCGCGCGAACAGCCTTGGAATTTTATCGTGACGGCGGGTCAAAATGCGCTACACCTGTGATGCAGCTATTGTCGACGGATTTGCCATGCCAACACCGATTACCTGCATTGCCGACCTGCAAGCTTTGGCCCGCAGGCGCGTACCCAGAATGTTTTACGACTATGCCGATTCCGGCTCGTGGACCGAGGCCACCTACAGAGCGAACGAAGAGGATTTCCAGAAAATCAAGCTGCGCCAACGCGTGGCAGTCGATATGCGCAACCGCACGCTGGCCAGCAGCATGGTCGGAATTCCGGTGGCCATGCCCGTGGCACTAGCGCCCACCGGCCTTACCGGGATGCAACACGCCGACGGCGAAATTCTCGCCGCCCGTGCGGCCGCAAAGGCAGGCGTGCCGTTCACTCTTTCCACCATGAGCATCTGCTCGATCGAGGATGTGGCGGAAAATACCGACAGCCCGTTCTGGTTCCAGCTGTACGTTATGCGAGATCAGGAATTCTCAAACGGCCTCATAGACCGCGCGAAGGCGGCAGGATGCTCCGCGCTTATGCTGACGCTCGACCTGCAGATTCTGGGTCAACGTCACAAGGACATCAAGAACGGGCTGACCACCCCACCCGCGCCGACGCTTGCAAACTTCATCAATCTCGCCACCAAACCGCGCTGGGTCTATCACATGGCACAGACGCGGCGGCGGACATGCCGCAATATTGTTGGCCATGCCCAAGGCGCCGAAAATCTCCGTTCGCTCAGCGAATGGATCGCCAAACAGTTTGACCCCGCGCTTGATTGGGATGCTGTAAAGCGCATCAAGGATCGATGGGGCGGCAAACTCATCATCAAAGGTATTCTCGACCCGGAAGATGCTGTTCTGGCAGCCAAGAGCGGCGCGGACGCGCTCATTGTTTCCAATCACGGCGGACGCCAGCTGGATGGCGCAATATCCTCCATCGCCGCCCTTCCCCCAATCGTGCGCGAAGTTGGCGACAAGATTGAAATCCATATGGATGGGGGTATTCGCTCTGGTCAGGACGTCATCAAAGCGCGCGCGCTCGGCGCGAGATCTGTCTATATCGGTCGCGCATTCCTTTACGGCCTGGGCGCGATGGGCGAATTCGGCGTCAGCGAAGCGTTACGCTGTATTCGCAATGAGCTGGATCTAACAATGGCCTTTTGCGGGTTGCGAGACATCGAACAGGTCGATTCAAACATCTTGGCTGTGAACCCGTTTGCAATCGAAAAAAGCCCTGCCGATAAACCCGCTGGAGCGAAACGAAAGAGCTAGACTACGCATAATTACGTTGACGTAAACGTAAGCGATGACTAGGTTGCAGCGACAATGGGCCTACGCCCACATCTATCAATTTTGGAGTTTTCAATGACAATCGAAGCCATCGCCGAACAGATCAGGTCGCGCGTTGAGGGCGGCAATTTCAGCCGTTCCGTGAAGTTTGACACGGGTTCGGAAGGAGTAATCGTCATCGATGGCAATTCGATTTCGACAACAGACGCACCCGCTGACTGCACGATCAAGCTTTCGCTCGATAATCTGGAATCGCTAGTTTCAGGCGAATTGAACCCGACAATGGCCTTCATGACGGGCAAGCTGAAGGTTGAAGGCGACATGTCCGTCGCAATGGCCTTGAGCCAATTGCTCTAAATTATCTTTCGGGCACTTCGCCCACCATCAGCCAATCATCCTCCCCCAAGGGGAGGGTTGTTGGAGCAGACCAAGCTCGTGTCAGGCCGCAGCTTTGAGTGCGCGTGAGTTCTCCCGGCGACCCGTCGGCGCAATCATGCCTGATGCAGAGTCCAGCGCACCATCGTTAAGCTCAAGTGCAAGCAGGCGGTGCCGTTCAAATGGACCCGGCATAGCCAGTGCGCCTGCCTTCTCCGCAGAGAAGCCAAAGCGCTGATAATATGGCGCATCGCCGACAAGAAGAATCACCTCGTGGCCCAACTGCCGCGCTTCGGCAATGGCGTGCAGCATCAATGCAGATCCGATACCTGCACTCTTGAGCGACGGGTCAACGGCGAGCGGCCCGAGCAGCAAGGCGCGTGTACCGCCCGCATCCACGTCCCAGAGGCGCACCGTGCCGACCAGCGTTCCGTCAATATTGCGCGCCGCAAAAGCCAAACCTTCCGATGGCTTGCGCCCGCGGCGAAGCTTTTCAGACGATTTGCGCTTGCGGTTCGCGCCCATAGCGCGATCAAGCAAAGCCTCGCGCGCGTGATATTCGTCACTGCGCTCGACGCCGATTGAGAATTGAATTGTTTCTGCTTTTGTCAAAACGGTCATTTCAGGAAATCCCTCACCCGCAGAGTTGTTCCACAAGCGAATGTGTCGCCGGATCAACATCCGGCGGCACATGGATCTGACAGCCAGATTGGCTATCAGATCACGTAGGATCGCAGCGGCTCAAAACCGTTGAATGCGACCGCAGAATAGGTCGTGGTGTAAGCACCCGTACCCTCAATCAGCACTTCGTCACCTATTGTCAGCGTCAGGGGCAACGCATAGGGAACCTTTTCGTAAAGCACGTCCGCGGAGTCGCAAGTCGGACCCGCAAGAACGCAAGGCGCCATTTCATCACCATCGCGCGGCGTCACGATCGGATAGCGGATTGCCTCATCCATCGTTTCGGCAAGACCGCCGAATTTTCCGATGTCGAGATAAACCCAGCGTACATTGTCGTTATCCGCCTTTTTCGAAATCAGCACGACCTCAGATTTGATAACGCCGGCATTTCCAACCATGCCGCGGCCTGGCTCAATGATCGTTTCGGGAATGGCATTGCCGAAGTGCTTGCGCAGCGCTTCAAAGATCGCTTCGCCATAGGCACGCGCCTGCGGCACGTCCTTGAGGTAACGCGTCGGGAAACCACCGCCCATATTCACCATTTTGAGCGTAATACCTTCTTCGGCAAGCGTGGCAAAAACCCGTTGCGCATCAGCCAAGGCACGGTCCCAAGCCGTCAGGTCGCATTGCTGCGAACCAACGTGGAAAGACACGCCATAAGCATCAAGGCCCAACTTGCGCGCATGGCGCAGCACGTCCACCGCCATGGCCGGAACGCAGCCGAACTTGCGCGACAGCGGCCATTCGGCACCCTCGCCATCGGTCAGCACACGGCAGAACACGCGCGCTTGCGGCGCGGCGCGAGCCACCTTTTCAACTTCCTCGACGCAATCGACCGCGAACAGGCGAATGCCCAGCTCGTAAGCGCGGGCGATATCGCGCTCCTTCTTGATCGTATTACCATAGGAAATACGGTCCGGGGTCGCGCCCGCATCAAGCGCCATCTCGATCTCGGCCACCGAAGCAGTATCAAAGCTTGAACCGAGCGAGGCCAGCAGCCGCAGAATTTCAGGCGCAGGATTTGCTTTCACCGCATAGAATATACGGCTGTCCGGCAGCGCCTTTTCAAAGGCGTGGAAGTTTTCGCGCACCACCTCAAGGTCAACGACCAGGCAAGGGCCGGACGGACGGCGGGTGGCAAGAAAATCGAGTATGCGCTGGGTGGCGGCCATGTGTCTCTCCCAAACGCGGCCCTCGCCGCGTGAATGCAAGGTGCAGATTGGGCCGCACAGGCGTCCATCTGCGGTTGACAAAGGTGAGACTGGTACCCACAACCCCGGCCGGTGGAGTCACCGGGGCCAATGAATACGCATCTCATGCGCAGGCTCGCATCGGCTTTTGACCGCTGCTTGCTTTGTCTGCCTTGGCTTGGATAGGGGAGACCCGTTCCGCACTGCCGGCAATGAAGGTGTGCCTCTTCAGTAACCCCGGTTTATGGACAACCGGCAGACACCAGAAAGGCCCGCACCGTCGTTGCTTCAAGACGTCCTCGGATCGGCGGTTGGCCGCTGACCGACCGGGCTTGTTAACTCCCGGGTACCGTCCCGATTACCTCACCATTCGAGGGTCGGGGGACGCCCACAGGCACGTGCGACTTTGGGCAAGCGCGCATATAGGGAACACGCACGTTACAATCAATTAAAATCTCGCGCCGGATTGAATTTTTTCCATTGTTGAACAATGCTCCCGCTCACGTTTCATTGGAGTGAACGATGGATACACTTACCCGAATGCGGGCGTTCATTGATGTCGTTGAATCTGAAGGTTTTTCTGCCGCCTCGCGAAAGGTCGGCCGCTCCAAGGCGCTGCTCTCCAAATATGTTAAGGAATTGGAGGATGACCTTGGCGCGCTGCTTCTTAATCGCACCACGCGCCAGTTTTCGCTGACCGAGGCAGGCCACACCTATTATCGCCGCGCCACCGAGATAATTCGCGAAATTGATACGCTGGCAGACACGGTGCGTGATTCGTCAGGCGATGTGCGCGGTCGCATCAAGATTTCGGCCCCGCGCACCTTTGCTGACGCGGCCATGGGGCAGTGCCTGATCGATTTCGCGATGGAGCACCCGGACATCACGCTCGACATAAATCTGGATGACCGCTTCGTTGATCTCGTTGAAGAAGGCTATGATATTGCGATCAGAATTACGCGCCTTGAAAATTCATCCCTGATTGCGCGCAGACTTGCACCTTTCGGAATGCGCCTGTGCGGATCGCCTGCCCTGATTGCCACCCATGGAAAGCCTCAAACCCCGCAGGATCTCGCCACCCTGCCCTGCATTGTGGACTCTAACGCCCGCTGGCATTCCAACTGGCCCTTTCAGAATGAGGAAGGTGAGACGATCTCCGTCTCTGTTTCCGGGCCGATTGAAGTTAACAGCCCTATGGCGGTTCGCGCCGCCACGCTTTACGGGCTTGGTTTCGCAATACTGCCTGATTTCATAGTTGCAGAGGACGTGGCGGCGGGCCGCCTGTACTGCATGCTGGACAATTATCTGCTCGACGGCGGCGGCATTTATGCTGTCTATCCGCACAGGCGGTACCTGCCTGCAAAAATCCGCGTTCTCGTTGATTTTCTTGCAAAATGGTTCAAGCGGCGGGAAAAGTCATAGGCCGGGCATCGTCCCATTTTTGCCCGTTTTATGTTAGCTTAAAGCGTCAAAACCAATTACTCCCGTGGACATCATGACGATTCGTCCCGCACTTTTCTTTTGCGCCCTGGGCGCGCTGGTTATTGCTCCTCTTCCTGCCAAGGCACACCCGCACGTGTTTGCCGAAGCGCGCCTTGACGTCATGCTTTCGCAAGATGGAAAGGCCGTCGAATCCCTGCGCCACCTGTGGCGGTTCGATGATGCATTCTCCAGCACGGTGGTTGTGGAATTTGACAAGAACGGTGACAACAAGCTGGACGATGCGGAACTCGCCGCAGTGCGTGACACGGTTTACACCTCGTTGGGCGATTACAATTACTTCCAGCTCGTAACCGCCAATGGCAAGGACGTTGCGATGCGCGCGCCCGACGATTTTGCCGCCGTGATAGACAATAACCAGCTCATCATCATGTTTGAGGCCAAGCCCAAAGAGGCTCTGGAACTTTCCGGCACCGTCAATTTTGGCGTGTACGATTCCACGTTCTATACAGCGATCGATTTTCTGGAAGACGAGCAGATGGCGGTTCAAACCCTGCCTGACCAATGTTCGCGCAAGGTAGTGCGTCCAGACCCGGATGAAATTATCCAGCAGAATCAGGAAGCGCTCACGCAAGCGTTTATGGACGATCCAGCCGGGGGCGATATGACGAAGATATTTGCAACCCGACTGGAGCTGACATGTCCGGCAAACGGCTGAACCATCTGGCCGCGCTGCTAACACTGGCGCTGATCGCTACGCCTCAAATTGCAAGCATTGCTCACGCGCAAAGTTCGCTCGGCATTGGAACGAACGATGCAATTACCCCTTCGACGGGGCTCTTTGCCGGGTTCACGCAATGGATCAACGTCCACCAACAGCAGTTTTACCGCTCATTGACCGGGGCGCTGAAAGCAATGCGCGACGACGGCGGCAAGATGTGGCTCCTCGTCGGGTTGTCATTCGCCTACGGCGTATTTCACGCCGCCGGACCGGGACACGGCAAGGCGGTGATCTCCTCTTACATGCTTGCCAATGAAGTGGCTTTGCGGCGTGGGATTTTCCTGTCCTTCGTCTCAGCCTTCCTGCAGGGCGCGACGGCTATCATGATTATGGCTCTCGTGTTTCTCGCCTTGCGCGGGACAGCAATCTCGATGACCGATGCCACATGGTCACTTGAAATTGGCAGCTATGCCCTCGTCACCCTGTTCGGCGCATGGCTGGTCTGGAAAAAGGCCGCGCCGCGCATCCGCAGCCTGTTCGGTTCGAACCCTGCCGTAAGCCTTTCCTCCGCAGGGTCCCACGTGCATACGGCAAATTGCACACATCCTTCCCAAGCGGTTTCAAGCCAGGGCTTTGTTTGCGAAAGTTGCGGACACTCGCACGCCCCCGACCCGGCAATGATTTCAGGTGATCGATTCGACTGGCGCACGGCCTGGGCCGCTGTAGTTGCAGTCGGCGTGCGCCCCTGCACGGGCGCAATCATTGTGCTGTCTTTCGCATTTCTCAACGGTTTGTGGGTTGGCGGCATCTTGTCCGTGCTGGCCATGTCTCTTGGCACGGCAATCACCGTAGCGCTTCTCGCCACAATGGCAGTGATGGCCAAGAACTGGGCGGTCGGAATTGCCGGTGATGGCCGGATCGGAAACGCTGTTCACGCAACCATAGAAATAGGTGGCGCGGTTTTCGTGCTGCTTCTGGGCTTGCTACTGCTGACAGCCAGCCTGAACGCCTGAGATCAGCCGCCGCGGCTTTTGCCACGCAGCCAGAAAAGCGCAAAGAACCCGACAACGAACAGAACCGCGATAACGCCCGCAACGGCGGTGGAATACGCACCCACCGCCAGCATTATGTTCGGCATGAAAAATGCGAGGAGTCCGAAAATCAGCAATATGCAGGCAGCAGCTATTGCCGCCTGGCGTGTTTCCCTGTCCATCTTCGCGAACTCCTGCTGAACTATGCGCCAGCCTCTGAGCGAAATTCCTCAAGGCGGCGCTTCTGATGCCCATCGCTATCAAAGTTGGATGGCGCAAGCCACCCTTGATAGGCCTTTTTCAATTCCGGCCATTCCTTGTCGATAATCGAGAACCACGCCGTATCGCGGTTTTCTCCTTTGATTACCATAGCCTGACGGAACACGCCCTCCGGCTTGAACCCGAAACGCAACGCAGCACGCTTGGAGGGCTCGTTACGATCGTTACACTTCCACTCCCAACGCCGATAGCCGAGCTCGTCGAAGATGTACTGCATAAACAGGAAGTGCGCTTCTGTTGCTGCGGGCTTGCGCTGCATAAGCGGCCCCCAATGGATATGCCCGATTTCGATGACGCCGTTAGCCGGGTCAATACGCATCAAGGTTTGGCGACCGGCCACCTTGCCTGTGTGCTTGTCTATCACCGTGAAGTAGAGAGGGTCCTCGCTTGCTTCTGCCTTTTCCAGCCAGGGCTGGAAGTCCGCGCGGCTGGCTGGCGTAAACTCTCCAAGCCAGCGAAAACGCGTATCAGCGTCTCCAGATGTGGCTGCTTCAAACAAGCCGTCGCCATGTCTCAACGCAGACAAGGGCTCCAATCTCACATACGCTCCCTCCAGAATTTTGCGTTCAGGGCGCGGACGGGGCGTCCACTTGCTCAGATCTTCGCTCACAGCTTCTCCTTATACATTTGACAGCCGCGTCAGACCCTTCCAAAAGCGCAAGCGGAAGATATATAACAGCACCAATCTGGACTAACAGAATGATCCAAACAGTTCCTGCCTTCGACCGCCTTGGGGAAGAAAACGCTTTTGCCGTCCTTGCGCGCGCCACAGCGCTTGCACAGTCTGGCAAAGACATCGTCAATCTCGGGATTGGTCAGCCGGACTTCCAGACCCCACAGCACATTGTTGAAGCTGCGATCAAGGCCTTGCGCGATGGGCATCACGGCTACACGCCAGCCACCGGTTTGCTTGCAACACGCGAAGCTGTCGTTCGCCGCACATTGGCAACCACCGGCGTTGAGGTATCACCCGAGAATGTTATGATCCTGCCCGGCGGCAAGCCGACAATGTTTGCGGCAATCATTATGTTTGGTCAGCCGGGTGTCGACATTCTGTATCCCGATCCGGGCTTCCCGATCTACCGCTCCATGATCGAGTTCACCGGCGCGCGCCCTGTTCCGGTGCCTATCCGCGAAGAAAACGGCTTCGCTTTCTCAGCGGAAGAAACGCTTGCGCTGATAACACCACAGACGCGCCTGCTCATTCTCAACTCACCGGCGAATCCGACTGGTGGCGTGACTCCGCGTTCGGAAATCGAAAAGCTGGTGAAGGGTCTGGAAAAGCACCCTGACGTTGCGATCATGTCTGACGAAATTTATGATGTCATGACCTATGACGGCGAGAAGCATACGTCTCTTCTGCAATTCCCTGAAATCCGCGACCGGCTGATCGTGCTGAACGGATGGTCGAAGACTTGGGCAATGACGGGATGGCGTATGGGTTGGTCGATATGGCCAAATGGCGAGAAAGGCGGCAATCTTTATGACAAGGTGCGCAAACTTGCGGTCAACTGCTGGTCGTGCGTGAACGCCCCTTCGCAGTTTGCCGGCATTGCAGCCATCGACGGGCCTCAGGATGAGGTCGAAAAGATGATGCGCGCCTTTGATAACCGCAGGAAAATCGTCGTTGAGGGCTTAAACGGGCTTCCCGGATTTTCGTGCATCACGCCGAAAGGCGCATTTTACGCCTTCCCGAATATCAAGGGCACCGGAATCAAGGCGAAGAAACTCGCATCAGAGTTGCTGGAAGATGCGGGCGTCGCACTGATCGGCGGGCCGGATTTTGGTGTTCTGGGCGAAGGTTACATCCGGCTTTCCTACGCTAACTCCGAAGAAAACATCCTGCGCGCGATAGAGCGGATCGGGAATTTCCTGACCGTGAAGGCAGAACGGTCAGATAAGACCGGATGACCGATTGTATATAAGAAAAATTTGATATAATTGATTATATAATTACAAGATCATCTGCGTCGTATCATTGCGACGCACGATAGCAAACAAATTTAGTGCAACCAGAGATTGTATAATGTGCTATACGAAAATTCATAACATAGCGCTCAGCGCCGACGCAGTGAGTAAACTGGACGCAACACGTGTTTCTGACATCGAGGGCTTCCGCAACTTTGCCGCCGGCTTCAGCGTTGCCCCCGATTTTCTTGAGAATGATCGCTGGACCAATATGCCGACAGGCGACGGCTCGGTTCAGATCGCCTGCTCTCTCATCATGCACGAAATGCTTCCGGGCTGCTATGATTACCAGAAGCTCGAAAGCATCGGCGGGCACATCGGCATTCGCCTGACAGGTATCGGCGACTTCACAATAGCATCGATCAACCGCCGGGTGGTTACGATGGCCGGGCTTCCGGTTGACCAGTTCAGCGGCAAGCCTGAACTTGACCTCGAACTCGCACCAGACGTGTTTATTGGCTTCTTCCGCCATCTCATGCTTCAGGCCGCCGACAAGGCGCTTGGCGCGGAAGATGAATATGAAGATCGCGAGATTTCTAATGCGGAATTGCTGCTGCACGGCATGCCGGCCGGCGGCATTTATATAGCCGAGGGAAGCCTGAATTCAGGCGTCGATTTCGCATCCAGCGTCAGCGAAGCAGCTCAAGGTCGGCACGGAAGTCTTGGCGTTGTCAGCACGGCCTTGACGCGCCTGAACGGTCAGGTATCGACCGGGGGCGACACCGACATGTGGCAGGTCCAACTCCAGGCTGGTCACACATACACATTCGGTCTTCTGGGCTCGTCCTATGACAGTTACTTCACGCTCAGCGACCCGAGACTATACGGATTGTACGACTCAGGCGGGGCAATCCTGCACGCCGGCAATGATGATTTCGGTGGAAGTTTGAACGCGCGTTTCACCTTCACCCCCTCAACATCAGGAGTGTACTACCTCAACGCCGGCGGCTACGGTTCAACCAGCGGCACCTATGCTATCACAGCGATCGAAGAAAACACGCCCCCACTAAAAGTGGATGACCACACGTCGTCTCTATCGGGTGCCGTTTCCGGCCAGGCAGAAATCCTTAACGTTGGCGTAAATCGCACGGGCGTTGTAGACACGAGCGGCGACAAAGACTTTTTCGCACTGGACGTGGTCGCGGGCCAGACCTACACGATTCAAATGCAGGGCTCGCCGTCTGGTAACGGAACGCTGACCGATACACGCATATTCGGGATCTATGACCAAAATTCGACCCTGATCAATCAAGGTAATGACGATTATCTGGGCCTCGATTCGCTCGTAACGTTCACAGCCGGAACGACAGGCCGCATCTACATTGAAGCTGGTGCATATGGCGAGAATGCAGGCAGCTACACCGTCAAGGTTCAACAGACCACCGCGGCACAGACTTCCAGTACACCCGACAACGATGGCAATATCGGCAATACTCCGGCTCCTACTGCACCCGCAACACCTGTTGCCACCGTACCCACCCCGGCTCCGAGTTCCACTGACGATTTTGCATCGACCTTCAGCCAAGCAGCTAGCGGGCGTGCAGGCGCGCTGACGGCTGGCGGTCTAATCCGGGGTAGCGTTGAAAGCGTGGGCGATCGCGATTTCTTCGTTGTCTCCCTGCTCGCCGGTCAAGCATATCGCTTCGAACTGTTCGGGGGCCTGGATGAAAGTGCGAGCACACTGGCAGATCCGATGATCTTTGGCATATTTGACTCCAACGGCACGCTGCTTCCCGAAACCACAAACGACAATGCAGGTTGGGAAAATAGCCTGGGCTCAGGCGTCACCTTCATGCCAAGCCGCAGCGGTTCATATTACATTGAGGTTGGCGGTTTCCCTGAAGCCGAGCAAAATGTCGGAACGTACAGACTTCAATCAGCAATATACGAGCTGCAAGTCGGATCGCACGTGCAAGGCGGTATTTAAGAAGCACCTCGAATAAACCTGCGGCGGGACCAACGTCGCAGGTTTTTATCCACGACCGACAAATGGCATATTGGTTGCCATAACGGTCTGGAACAGAACATTGCTGTCGAGCGGCATCCCGGCCATATACAGCACTGCGTCCGCAACCCGCTGGACATCCATGACTGGCTCAGCCGCCATTGTGCCGTTTGCTTGCGGAACGCCGACTGTCATCGGCCTTGCCATGTCGGTGAGCGCATTTCCTATATCGATCTGACCGCAGGCGATGTTGAACGGCCTTCCGTCAAGCGCCAGCGTTTTCGTCAATCCGGTAATGGCGTGCTTGGTTGTTGTGTAGGGAACTGATCCGGGACGCGGGGCATAGGCCGAAATCGAACCGTTATTGATGATCCGACCGCCTCGCGGTTGCTGCTTGCGCATTGCGGAAAATGCTGCCCGCGCGCACAGAAACGAACCTGTAAGATTGACCCCAACCACTTGTTTCCAAAGATCGACCGGAATTTCGTCGATGAGCATGGGCCTGGTGCCCATGCCGGCATTGTTAAACAACAGGTCGACACGCCCGAAGGTCTGAACAACTTCGGTAAAAGCGGCATCGACCTGATCCGCATCACTGACATCACAGGCAATTGCCAAAGCTGTCGCACTGTCCGCACCAGCCGCTGCAATGGATTCGTCAAGCTTGTCCCTGCGTCGTCCAAGCAAAGCCGTGTGCCAGCCCGCATTCAACAGCGCTCCAGCGACGGCCCTGCCAATTCCGGTTCCTGCGCCGGTAACAACTGCAACCTTAGACATAGCAGCCGGCAGGCCTTACCAAGGGGATCGTCTGGTGCTTGATGCGTCGCTCGCCTCAGCCTCCACAGGCACCGTCGCTCCACTGATCGTCGCTTCGATATGATCGACAAGCGTATCGGGCAGGTTTAGCCGCCCTGCCAGCAAATCGAGATAGCCACGTTCTGCTCTTGTATCCGCGTTTATGGCAAGACGGGAAGCGGTATAAAGCTCTACCCTTTGCGCTTCCGTCTGTGCCTGTGCAACGAGATCGTCAAGATTGAGCGGACTGGCAAGTTCCTTGTCCAGGAATGCGCTCGCGTCACTGTCCAATCCTGCAAGCCCTATACGACCGATGATTTTCTTGCGCTCTTCATCATCAATATGACCATCTGCTTTCGCAGCGGAAATCATGCCCCGGATCAATGTAAGCACGAATTCAGCTTCACCTTGTGGTGCCTGAGATGGATGAAATGGAGTTTCGGACGGTGGAGGCAACAATTCAGGTTCGCGCGCAGCCGTTTCCTGAACGGGATTTTGTCCCGCCTTGTAATTCTGGTACGCCTTATAGGCCAAGCCGCCGATAGCCGCCAGACCGCCAAGCTTGATGGCGCTTCCGGTCATTTTACGGCCAGCACCAGTACCGAGCAGAACAGCGGCCAGCGCTCCTGCCGCCAGCGGATTATCCTTCGCCATTTGCACGGCCTTGCCGGCCTGATCCCGCACAGTACCGGAGGTGCCGGGCACGTTCGAGCCAAGCAATTCATCAAGCATTTTCTTAGGATCGAACATCAGCCAGCCTCCGCATGGGATCAAGTTGAATCCGAAACTAGGAATAGCGTCGCTCCATTGCAATGCGACGGCGATAAATTATCGTCAGCTTCCTATATGCTTGCGTCCACCCCGGCGCTCGGAAAGTTCAACCTGCTTCTGGCGTTCGGCGTAGCGCGCACGGTCCTCTTCGGACCGCTTGTCGATGCAATGCGGGCAGGAAATGCCAACGACATAGTGAGGTGACTCCCGGTCTTTCTGCGTGAGCGGATAGCGACAGGCCCGACACAATTCGGCCTCGCCAATCTCCAACCCGTGCTTCACCGCAACGCGCTCATCAAACACAAAGCACTCGCCTTCCCACAAACTCTCACTTGCGGGAACTTCTTCCAGATATTTCAGGATACCACCGCGCAAATGATAAACATCGTTCAGGCCCACTGATTTCAGGTAGGCTGTGGATTTCTCGCAGCGTATGCCACCCGTGCAGAACATCGCGATTTTGCGCCCGGCAAGTTGGTTGTGATGCCTCTCCACCCAACCTGGAAACTCGGTAAAACTGGAGGTTTGCGGATCGATTGCGTTGCGAAAAGTGCCGAGCGCATATTCGTAATCGTTACGCGTATCAATCACGATCGTATCGGGATCGGAAATGAGATCGTTCCATTCGGACGGCGCAACATAGGTTCCCGCATCAGCCGGGTCGAGGTCCGGCACGCCCATCGTCACGATTTCCTTCTTCAATCGCACCTTCATGCGATGAAAGGGCATGTCGGGCGAGTGGCTGAGTTTCGCCTCCAGCGCCGCCAGCGCCGGGATGGATTTCAGGTAAGCCAGCAGTTCATCAATCGAACCGGCTGGCCCTGCGACCGTACCGTTTATCCCTTCGCGGGCGAGCAGCAACGTGCCTTTTATGCCGCGTTCGCAGCAGAATGAAGCGAGCGGTTCGCGCATGGCGGCATGGTCGTCCAACCGGGCGAAGTGATAAAGAGCAGCAATTTTGTAGCCATTTGTGTCTGTAGTCATGCGCTGTGGCCTATCGCCTTGCTCGAAACCCTGCAAGTGGGTGCAAGCGCGACATATTCTATCCACCTCTAATAAAACCGCCTCAATATAGCGCCAGTTTCAACAAGGGCGATTCTGCATATGTTTCCAAAGCAAATCAAAAGCGAGATCGTGGGCGTCGCGCGTTCCGCAGGTATCGAACCGGCAGCGCTACTGGCTGTGGCGCAGGTTGAAAGCGGTGGTGTGACCTCATCGCCTGTCAGCGGACGCGACGAGCCTCTAATTCGATTCGAAGGGCATTATTTTTATCGCCTGCTACCAGAACGCAAGCGCTCGCAAGCGCTGGACGCAGGGCTTGCAGCCCCCAAGGCGGGCGACGTTCCGAACCCGCGCACCCAGGAAAATCGCTGGAAAATGCTGAACCGCGCCACAATGATTGACCGTGCAGCCGCCTTTTGCTCGACATCCTGGGGCGTCGGTCAGGTGATGGGCGACCACTGGAAATGGCTGGGCTATGCCTCGATTGACCAACTCGTTGAGGATGTGCGCTCCGGCGTTGCCGGACAGATGCGATTAATGGTGAGATTTATCGCCAGGAGTGGTCTGACACAGGCGCTGAACAACCATGACTGGGCTGGCTTTGCCCGCGCTTACAACGGCCCTGCCTATGCCAGGAACAGCTACGACCGCAAAATTGCTGAGGCCTACCGGCGTTTCGCACGCGAGCGTTGCCTGACGATTGTTCCGCCCCTAAAGCGCGGCGACACGGGAACATCTGTCATGCAATTACAGACATTGCTTACCGAAGCAGGATTCCCCGTGAAGTGCGATGGCAATTTCGGCATTGCAACCCAATCAGCGCTGATTGCCTTTCAGCAATCCGCTAACATTTCCGATGACGGCATTTTAGGCTGCACAACATTGAAGGCGCTTGAGAACACAGACCGCTTCGAGCGGAAATCTCGTATTTCCTATTCCGACCCCATCTTCTGGATAGACCGGCTATATCATGGCGTTCCATTAGACAGACGATCCAGGCTCTGTTAAATCGTTTGAAATGAAGCTTTCACAGTTCGAGTTTTGGAAAGGAACCCGGTTTGAACAGCAAGACACGCGCTCTCTTGACGTTGCTCGATGGTCAGCCGGTGATTCCCGTTCTGAAGATCGACAACGCAAATGATGCTGTGCCTCTGGCAAGGGCGCTTGCCCGCGGCGGCCTGCGCGCAATCGAAATAACATTGCGCACAGGCCATGCGATCGAAGCAATCAGACGCGCGGCGGCTGAAGTTCCGGAGGCCATAGTTGGGGCCGGCACCATTCTCAATCCGCGCCAATTTGAGGAAGCCAGCAATGCCGGGGCGAAATTCATTGTGAGTCCCGGCCTTACCCCCGCTCTGCTGGCAGAAGCTGCCGGCAGTGAGATTCCGTTGCTTCCGGGTGCAATAACGCCGGGTGAAATCATGGCGGCGCGAGACGCCGGAGTGGACTTTTTGAAGTTCTTCCCTGCCGAGCAGGCTGGTGGCGCGCCTTTTCTCAAAGCGCTCGCCTCACCAATCGCGGACGTGATGTTTTGCCCGACCGGCGGCATTTCCGAAAAGAACGCCACAGATTATTTGAGTCTGCCAAATGTGGTGTGCGTGGGTGGTTCATGGGTCGCGCCAGACCGGATGGTGAAAGAAGGGCGCTGGAACGAAATTGAAGCGCTGGCGCGCGAGGCGTCCAGGCTTAAGAACAGTTAGGCTATTCCTCTACCTGCCGCGCGATCTGGTTCCATAGCGCTTCGAGGCGCATCACCACGCGGTCTAACTCGGGATCGGTGTTGTCCGGATCCAGCCGGTCCCTCAGATTGAGAATTTCGCCGTGACGCAGCAACACGGCGGAACGAAACCGCTCCCTATGCGCCTGATTCATCAAAGACGCAGAAAGCAATTTCGTGACGACTGCCGCTGTCTCCACAGCAACGCGTCCGTTTTCATGCAGTTGATCGATAAGATCACGCGACACAAGCTGGCTGCCTATCAGAAAACACGTCGAATGCAGGGTGCTTACAGCAGCCCCATATGTCAACGCATCCGGTATTATACTGTGGAAAGAAAGTTAGTTAACATTTTTGCATTTAACAAAAATCACACGTCTGTTGATAGACTACTGGCTGGCGTTCGCATCCAGCCTGCGACAAAGTGCAACTATGCCTGCCTGCATACGGCGCACCCAATACGTCATATTATACGGAACTCATTTACGTTAGGGTTTTGATCGATGGCGTTCGGCTTTAAGTGGAGCGGGAAAAGGGACTTTAACTCCCTGACAGAACAGGAAATTTTGGCGCTGGCGATTTCTTCCGAAGAAGATGATGGCCGCATCTATCGCGCCTATGCCGATGGTCTTCGCGAACAATACCCGGACTCAGCGAAAATCTTCGAAGAGATGGCGGAAGAAGAAGACGGGCACAGGCGCGAATTAATCGACATTCATCGCGCGCGGTTCGGCGATAGTATTCCGCTTATTCGCCGTGAGCATGTGCGTGGATTTTATGAACGCAAGCCCGACTGGCTGGTTCATCCTCTCGGCATAGACAAGGTACGCAATCAAGCTGCCGAGATGGAGAGGCAGGCCGAGCGGTTTTACCGCGCCGCTGCCGAGCGGACCGAAGATGCCGCCACGCGCAAACTGCTGGGTGATCTGGCAATTGCCGAACATGGGCATGAGGGCCGCGCCGAGGCGCTCACCGAACAATATGCGCCTCAGTCAGTAAAGGAAGACGAAGCGCAGAAGGAACGGCGACAGTTCATTTTGACGATTGTGCAGCCCGGTCTTGCCGGACTGATGGATGGGTCCGTTTCAACCCTGGCGCCGATCTTTGCCGCAGCTTTTGCCACACAGGATACGTGGCAGACTTTTCTTGTAGGCCTGTCCGCCTCGATTGGCGCAGGTATTTCCATGGGTTTCACCGAAGCAGTCCATGACGATGGCAAGCTTTCCGGTCGCGGCTCACCCATCACCCGCGGCCTTGCTTCAGGCATCATGACGGCTCTGGGCGGTTTGGGACACGCCCTGCCCTATTTGATTCCGAATTTCTGGACCGCGACAACCATCGCGATTGCCGTGGTTTTTGTTGAGCTATGGGCCATTACCTTCATTCAAAACCGCTACATGGAAACACCATTCCTTCGGGCGGCATTGCAGGTCATGCTGGGCGGCGCGCTGGTCTTTGCTGCGGGTGTGCTTATCGGGAACGCCTGATGGCGGCGGCAAGCGCGTTAAATGAAGCCTTCGGGGTCCGCTTCTGGGTTTCATAATCGACATACACCATGCCGAAGCGCTTGGAGTATCCAAGCGCCCATTCATAATTGTCGAGCAATGACCAGACGAAATAGCCCCCGACCGGCACACCATCCCGGATCGCCCGCCGCACTGCATCAAAATGCAGGTTGAGAAATTCGATACGCTGGGGGTCCCAGACCGAGCCGTTCTCCATCACATCAGCATTCGCCATGCCGTTTTCCGTGACGAAGATCGGTAACCCCTTTGAAAAATCGCGATGTACACGTATCAAAAACGAGTAGAGACCATCCGGATAGACTTCCCATCCCATATCAGTAACCGGCAGCACAGGCGGCGCATCGGCCTGATGCGGCCAAAGAGCGTTGGGGTCGTTTAGAACACGGCGGCGGGTGTAGTAGTTGATCCCGAGCCAGTCCATAGGCCGCGAAATAGTGGCCATGTCCTTTTCCCAGCCAGTCGGAAGATGAGGCTCAAGCCCGGCCAGCACATCGTCGGGATAGGTGCCGTGAAATAGCCCATCCAGGAACCAGCGATTGAAAATTCCGTCCTCAAGCAATGCTGCTTTGGCGTGTGCATCGCCCACCGCGCCGGGCTCGGCATATTGCAGATTAAGGACGATACCCAGATTGCGATGACCGTCGGCGCGCATCGCTTCCAGCGCGGTGCCGTGCGCCAGTAAGACATGGTGCATGGCGCGCGCGGCGGCGCGAATATCGCGCAGACCGGGCGCGTGAATGCCAAGGAAATGGCTCAGCCACGCGATGCACCACGGCTCGTTCAGCGTAGCGGTTGCCGCTATTCGATCACCGACACGCTGCATCACCACGCGAGCAAAATCGGCGAACCACGATGCCACGTCGCGATTGCGCCAGCCGCCAACGTCGGCAAGCGCCGACGGCAAATCCCAATGATAGAGTGTGAGGTAAGGCTTGAGGCCGCGTTCCAGCATCGCGTCCACCAAACGGTCGTAAAAATCCAGCCCCTGCACATTCACCGCGCCCCTGCCCTCAGGCATGATGCGGGGCCACGAAACTGAGAAGCGATAGGCATCAAAATCATTCGTGGAGAGCAGATCAAGGTCTTCAGCGAAGCGGAGATAATGCTCACATGCGACCGCGCCGTCATCGCCGCCAACAACATTTCCCGGTGTTGCCGCGAAGCTATCCCAGTGAGATGGCCCACAATTACCGAACGAGGTACCCTCGATCTGGTAGGCTGCCGTAGCTGCACCAAACAGAAAACCGGCCGGAAAATCGCTGCGGGTAAAGCCGATCTTCATCGGGGAATCTTTATCAGGCTCAAATAACTTGGATCAAACTCCGAGAACTCGGCCAATCGATCGAAATCTTTGATGTGAACGGTAGTGCCATCCCAATTCACAAAATACTTGCTGCGCAATTGCTGTATCGTTCGATTGACGTGGACAAGCGAAAGGCCAAGCATGTCCGCAACTTCGCTCTGGGTGACAGGGAACCCGAATGTCATGCCACGCGCAAAGCCGATCGTTTCCAGCCGGGTGTACAGCTCGCAAAAAAGGTGCGCGATATGCTGTTCCGGCGAACGGCGGCCAATGCTGGCGAGCCACGCGCGGTGAATAGCTGCGTCAATCACGGTGGACATCCAGAACAACCGCGTCAAATGCGGCTGCTCCTGTGAAATACGCATGAGCTGTTCGTGAGGCACGAATGCGACTTCGCATTCGCCAAGCGCAACCACGCTATGGTCCATGACTTTGAGAAGAAATGCGTGCAAATCGACAAAATCGCCAGGAACATGCACTGCTGTTAGCTGGCGCGCGCCATTTTGCATATACACCGCCCGCGCAGCCAAGCCCTTTAAAACGATGCAGCTTTCTCTGGGTTGGGTGTGCGCCCTGACCATCTCTTCATTGCGCTGGAAAACATGGCGGCGGAGCGGAAGACTGGAAAGAATCTGGCGCTCAGCGTCGCTCAGATTGTCCCGAACCTCGAAGAAATCGATCAGAGGCTTCAGGCTGCTCGGTTCCATGCCTCACCCCTCAATCCGCCCTCAAATCGCTCAACAGGATGGTTTCAAGCGAACGGACAAACGGCGCATTGAAACGCCGTTGGAACAATCACGCCACTGATCAGTTAAACTTGGCAACTGACAGGAACTCGACAGCTTTTCCGGTGAAACGGTTGGCGTCTTTTGCCTTGGCGCTTGGCTGGAAACCCGCCGTGTACACTTCCATCGGAGCTGTACGCACAATGTTTTGTGCAAACGAAGGTGCTGCGATTTTGCCGCTCGGCTGCTTCACATAATCCTCGTCCAGCGCCCAGCGCGCAGATTGAGGTGCCGCCGCAACAACGACCGGCTGTTTAGGCGCAGGCTTGGCAGATGGAGTAGCTGTCACGCGGCCAGATTTAGCCGTGGTGCGCACCGTCTTGGCCTCGTTAATGGCAACAGGCTTGTCACCCTTGGTTGCCACAACACGTTGCTGCTTTGGCGCAACTTCAGGGATTGAAGCAACCCGAATTTCGGTGTCGTTGCTGATTGAACCATCAGTCCCCGGACGCCGCTGAGGTTGAACTTGATCCACTGCCGCCACTGGCTGGGCAGAAGAAAGATTCTCAAGAACCTGAACAGGACGCGCCGACGGAACCGGTGCATAAGCCGCAACTTCCGTGGCAGTGCTTGCCAAAGCAAGCAACGCACCCGATTCATCAGCCTCCGGTGCAGCTTTATAGTCAGGACGCCACACAGGAACGGGAACATTGGCTGAAGCCACCTGCTCAGGCATAGGCAGCGCGGTTGCCTGATCCTGAATGAGTGCAGCCACTTCACTGACATCAGCCGAAGGCCCAACTTCAGCTTCGGGGCGCGGCGCAAAGATTGGGGTTGGAACCTTGCGCGCAGGTAGCGAGGCCAGGATCGTTTCAGGAGTGTCAACAACTTCCTGAGGCATTGGCTGAACCGGAACCGGCTGCGCATTGGCCGGAGCGGCAAGCTCAGGCGGCAATATGGTGATTTCAGGCTGACGGGTCGATGGCTTCGGCGCCGCGGGTGCTGGCGCAGACTCCGTTGCCCTGCCGACGCTTGCCCTTGGCGTCACGCGGGCGGGCGCTGCGGATTCCCCATTATCCTCTTCCTCGTCAGCGCCACCTCCGAACCATGCCGCGAGAAGTCCACCTGAACGCTTCTTCGTTGAAGAAGAGCCGCTGGAAAGGCTGGCAATTGCGAGATCGCCCTTCGTGACGCGCTGCTTGTAGGATGCCATCGCCTGCTCATAGCCAGGCAGCGGCTTTCCATCGCTTGGAACATGCAGTGTTTTGCCGTTGGGAAATACCGAGGCAAGCTCAGACCGGCTGATACCGGGCCAATGGCGCACATTACCAACATCGAAATGCACAAATGGGGAACCGGAAGTCGGGTAATAACCGACGCCACCAGCCTGAAGACGCAAGCCAATGTTGCGCAGTGTCTTGAGTTTTACGTCGGGCACATACCAATCCATAGCCTTGCCAAGCATGTGCTGGCTCTTCTTGGCGACGCCGCGGCTACGGTTGCGAAGCATGGCATTTGTGGCAGGCGAACGATAAGCTGAAACAACATGGATATAAGCACGCGAGCCAGACTGCCGGTAAGCTTCCCAAACCACATCGAGAAGGCGGGGGTCCATTTTGGTCGGCTCGTTGCGACGCCAATCCCGCAAGATAGTGTTGATCTTGCGCAGTCCTGCGGCGTCGTAGCGCCCATTGCGCTTGAATACGACCTCAGCCTTCTCGCCAGTATGGACGAAATAGAGCTTGAGAGAACGCGTCTCAGCCTGCGCTGCCGTTGCGGTTCCAAAAGTCGCGCCAACCATACAGGCTGCTGCCAGGACGCAACTTGGCAATAGAGTGCCCGAAAGTCGACGGAAAGTCTCTGCTACGGTCTTCAAATCGTTAAGCCCTGTACGCTCAGCGTGCTACCCCCGGCTCATAGCCGGATGCGAAAAAGTCACATCCTGACTATCAATGGTAATGGTTAACCATCACTTATAGAAGCACCACTCTCACTTGCCCACCGCTTTTGTAAGTCAAATGCGGTAACACAATGGCAATATTCGGGCAAACATGGTTAAAGAAAAGTCGACAGACTCTTGGTTAACCTATTGTAAAGATATGCAGTGACGCCCAACTAGCCGACTGTACGGTCGCCTGTCATTGCTTCCGGGTCAATACCGTATTCTTTTAACTTTCGATAAAGTGTCGATCGACCGATTCCCAAACGTCGCGCAACTTCGCTCATCTGCCCTTCGTAGTAGCGAATAGCAAACTCAATCATCTCCTGCTCAACTTCAATCAACGGCCTGATATTTCCCTGAGCGTCCAAGGCGTTAAGTGCGCCGGGTGAATCGTCAGTTTGCTCGAAAATTGCTGCGGGAATTATGGGGGTCGTAGCCGGGGTGTGAACGATATTTGTCGTCTCGCGCACTGGCGGCGAGACAAACACTACGCCCTCGACCTGAGCTTTGATTTGCGGAAATTCATCAACCGTCAGCGCATCACCTTCGCACAGAACAGACGCGCGAAATATTGCATTCTCAAGCTGGCGAATATTTCCAGGCCAGTCATATGCCTGAAGCATCGCGAGCGCCTGCGGGTTGATGGTGCGCACTCCGCTACCTGTTTCGCGCCCGATTTTTGAAACGAAATGCCGGATCAGGTGTGGAATATCTTCCCGCCTGTCACGCAGCGGCGGGATCATGATCGGAAACACGTTGAGCCGGTAGAACAGATCCTCCCGGAAATGGCCGTGCTTGACCTGCTCGATCAGGTCACGGTGGGTCGCCGAGATAAAACGGATATCGACCTTGATGGTCGCACGTCCACCAACCGGATCAACCTCGCCCTGCTGCACAGCGCGCAGCAACTTGACCTGCACGTCAAGCGGCAGGTCGCCAATTTCGTCCAGAAAGAGTGTACCGGTGTGCGCTTCTACGAATTTGCCGATATGCTTTTCGCTGGCTCCGGTGAACGACCCTTTTTCGTGGCCGAAAAGGATGCTTTCGACAAGGTTATCCGGGATCGCACCGCAATTGACAGTGACAAACGGTTTGTTTCGACGCTCGCTTGCCCCTTGGATAACGCGGGCAATCATTTCCTTACCGACGCCCGACTCACCTTCAATGAGCACAGGGATGTTGGACCCTGCCGCCTTGCGCGCAAGACTGACGACGCGCTCCATAGCCGGGCTTTCCGTTATGAGATCCTTGATCGTCAGCGTCGTGGATGCGCGCTTATCCTCGCGTTTGACCCCGCCATAGGCTTCAACTTTCAGGGCATCGCTGATCGCCTTGTTGAGCCGGTCCGGCGAAGCTGGTTTCACAACGAAATCAAACGCGCCCTGCCGCATGGCAGAAACGACCGTCTCAATGCCGCCTTGTGCCGTTTGCACGATAACAGGAACCTCGATTCCGCGCTCGCGCATGGTCTGCAAAACCGCAAGGCCATCCATGCCGGGCATAACGAGATCAAGGATCACCACGGCAACATTACCGCCGCCAGCACCGTCCAATGCCTTAAGACCGGCCTCGCCACCGTCTGCAAGGCGGGCTGTATGTCCAAACTTTGTGACCGCAGCTTCAAGCAAACGGCGTTGGACTGGATCGTCATCAATAATAAGTACGGTGGAGGCCATGTTCAGAAGGGGCTACTCAAAGTCGGTGTGGATCATTGTGGCACAGGGTTCTAAACAAGGCTTCAACACTTTATCTCAATATGTCGTTCCGCGCGGCGCAACGACCACGATTGTGACGCGGGCTCGAAAAGGGAAACCGAATGCTTAACTTCGTTCATGGTGCGGCAAACCTCTCTGCATCCGCTTCTGATGGCGCAACCGCCGCACTGGGTGCGCTGCCTGAGTGGAATCTGACCGATCTATATCCATCGATTGATTCGCCGCAACTGAAAGACGACCTCGCACGGTGCGCAGCCTTGTGCACCGAATTCGAGACACGCTGGCGCAGCACTCTTGAAGCCGAGGCGCGCAAAGGTGCGAATGGACGTCTCGGTCAAGCAGTGAAGGAATATGAAGAGATCGAGGAGTTGATGGGTCGAATCGGCTCCTATGCCGGCCTTGTTTATGCAGGCGACACGTCAGATCCCGTGCGGGTCAAGCTTTACGGCGACGTTCAGGAAAAACTGACAGATGCCGGAACACATCTGATATTCTTCTCGCTTGAGCTCAACAAAATCCCCGATGATGCTGTTGCTCTCGCGCTGGAGAACGACCCGCAGTTTGCGCATTATCGCCCTTGGCTGGAAGATTTGCGCAAAGACAAGCCACACCAGCTTGAAGATCGCGTTGAGCAGCTTTTTCACGAAAAATCGGTGACAGGCCGCGGCGCATGGAACCGCTTGTTTGATGAAACAATAACGGATTTGCGCTTCGATATTGACGGTGAAAAGCTGCCTATCGAGCCTACGCTCAACAAGTTGCAGGACCCGGACCCGTCAGTTCGCCGCAAAGCTGCCGACGCACTTGCTGAAACCTTTTCAAAGCACATCCGCACGTTCACGCTGATAACCAACACGCTGGCCAAGGACCTCGACATTGCGAATCGCTGGCGGTCGTTTGAGGACATTGCCGACTTCCGTCACCTCTCGAACCGGGTGGAGCGCGAGGTTGTGGATGCGCTGGCAAGCGCGGTGCAAGCAGCCTATCCGCGCATTTCGCATCGGTATTACAAGATGAAGGCGCGCTGGCTCGGGATGGAAAAACTGAACCACTGGGATCGCAATGCGCCCTTGCCGCAGGCCCCACAAGCCACAATCGCATGGGACGAAGCGCGCAACACAGTTCTGTCAGCTTATGAAAGTTTCTCGCCTGAAATGGCTGACATTGCGCGGCGCTTCTTCGATCGAAACTGGATCGATGCCCCGGTTCGCGTCGGCAAATCTCCGGGTGCGTTTGCTCACCCAACGGTGCCGTCCGTGCACCCCTATGTTCTGTTGAATTATCTCGGCAAGCCGCGCGATGTGATGACACTCGCACACGAACTCGGACATGGTGTGCATCAGGTTCTTGCGGCAGAACAAGGAGCCTTGATGGCCTCGACACCTTTGACACTTGCCGAAACCGCATCCGTTTTTGGCGAGATGCTCACGTTCCGCTCACTTCTTGAGAAAACGCGCGACCGCCGCGAGCGCAAGGCAATGCTTGCGCAAAAGGTCGAGGACATGATCAACACGGTCGTGCGCCAGATCGCGTTCTACGAATTCGAGCGACGTGTTCACACAGAGCGGCAGAATGGCGAGTTGACCACCGACCAGATTGGCGAGCTATGGCTTTCTGTACAGCGGGAAAGTCTCGGAGAGGCTATCGCATTGAAGCCGGGGTATGAAACATTCTGGACCTACATTCCCCACTTCATCCATTCGCCTTTCTATGTCTATGCTTATGCCTTCGGCGATTGTCTCGTGAACTCGCTCTACGCAGTTTATAGCAAGACGGAACAGGGCTTTCAGGAGAAGTATTTCGCAATGCTTCGGGCGGGCGGCAGCAAGCACTATTCGGAATTGCTGGCACCTTTCGGACTTGATGCGCGGGAGCCGGACTTCTGGCAGCGCGGACTGTCTGTTATTGAAGAGTTGATTGACGAGCTGGAAGCGCTCGACGACTGATAGCCAACTGTATGGACAGCCCCCCTCTCGCAGACGCATCCGTTCTGTTCCGCAATGACGAAGAAGGAACGGAGCGTCTTTTTGCGCGACCGGAAAAAATCATCGTCGCAAATGAAGCGGATGAGTTCGAGCCGGCTTTGGCTGCGGTTGAAAGGGAGCGGAAAGCAGGCAATTGGCTTGCAGGCTATATGTCGTATGAAGCAGGCTATCTGCTTGAACCAAAACTGAAATCCCTGCTTCCGCATGGCAGGGAAACGCCATTGCTGGCATTCGGCGTTTTCCGCAATCCGAGGGATTCGCGAGCACTGATGGAGGCAACCCGAACCAACGGGCCAATTCACGACGCGCACGCCGCCTGGAGCTACTCCGACTATGAAAAGCGCTTCGAGCGATTGCACAGGCATTTGCGGCTTGGTAACTGCTATCAGGCCAATCTGACATTTCCGGTGGAAGCGCGCTGGTTTGGCTCTCCCCGTCAGGCATTCGATGCGCTAACCGAGCGCCAGCCCGTGAAATACGGGGCGTTGGTCCAGCTTGGCGACCCCGTCATTCTATCGCGTTCACCTGAACTCTTTTTTGAGATCGATGCAGATGGCTGGATTGAAACACGGCCGATGAAAGGAACCGCGCCTCGCGGTCAAAACGCGGCCGAAGATGAGGCGTTGAAGGACTATTTGCGCAACGACGAGAAAAATCAGGCCGAAAACCGGATGATTGTCGATCTGTTGCGCAATGACGTCTCGCTTATCAGCGAGGTTGGCACGCTGGATGTGCCCGAATTGTTTCGTATCGAGTCCTATCCAACCGTTCACCAGATGGTTAGCCGGGTGCGCGCGAAACTTCTGCCTGATCTGACGATTCGGCAGATATTTGCAGCCCTGTTTCCCTGCGGCTCAATAACGGGTGCGCCAAAAATCCGGGCCATGGAGATATTGCGCGATTTGGAGACGGCACCCCGCAATGCTTACTGCGGGGCGATAGGCTGGATTGGTCCTGATGGCCAGATGCGGTTCAATGTTGCAATCCGCACCATTACACTGTTTGCCAATGGCCGCGCGGTCTACAATGTCGGCGGCGGCGTCGTGTTCGATTCAAACGCCGGGAGCGAATATCAGGAATGCCTGCTGAAAGCACGCTTCGCCACGGGAATGGCGCCAGCTACCAGTTGATCGAAACTTTGCGTTGGGAGCCCGACGGCGGGTTCATTCGCGGCGCGCGACATCTGGAAAGAATGGGCCAGTCTGCGCTGGCGCTCGGATTTTCCTGGAACGCTGAAAATGCAGAGCGCGCGTTGCAAACCGCCATCGAACACAGCCCCCACGCACTGCGCGTGCGTGTCGTTCTCGATCCGGACGGAAGCGTAACCTGTACCGTCAGTCCGTTTTCACCACTCGCCTCTGACGCGCTATGGCGCTTGCGGATCGCGTCGGCAAGACTGGACTCAAGCGATCTTTTGCTACGCCACAAAACCTCACGCAGAACTATCTACGCGGCGGCGCGCTCGGAATTTGGCATCACTGATGCAGACGAAGTGCTATTGCTGAACGAGCGTGGCGAGCTTTGCGAAGGCACGATCACGACGTTGTTCGTGGATTTCGGCGATGGCCACCCTCTTGCAACTCCGACGCTTTCCTGCGGCCTGCTGGCGGGCGTGCTCCGCGCTGAAATGCTGGAAAAGGGATTGGCACAGGAGGCGGTTATAATGCCGCATGAAATGACCAAGGCCCGCGAGATTTTCGTCGGCAACTCGCTGCGCGGGCTTGTGCGAGCGCAATTAAGTTGACTGGCCCTTTATTGTGACGCGCCAATGTGATTAGCAAAAGGGACCTCAATTAACCGGAGTGCCGCAAAAAATGGCGAATGACAAATGGCCTGTATATGGAGAGATCACCGGCCCGATCGTGATGATCGGTTTCGGCTCGATCGGGCGCGGAACGCTTCCTCTCATTGAACGCCATTTCAAGTTCGACAAATCGCGAATGGTCGTGATTGACCCGGTGGACACCGGCCGCAAATTGCTGGACGAACGCGGCATCAAGTTTGTTCAGGAAGCTGTTACGAAGGAAAACTACCAGAAACTGCTCAAGCCCTTTCTCACAAAGGGAAAAGGCCAGGGCTTTTGCATAAACCTTTCCGTTGACACCTCTTCCCTCGAACTTATGCGCCTGTGCCGTTCGCTCGGCGTTCTCTACATCGACACAGTAGTCGAACCCTGGCTCGGCTTCTATTTTGACGACAAGGCGGACAATTCCACTCGCACGAACTATGCATTGCGTGAAACGGTGCGTGAAGAAATCCGCAATAATCCCGGCGGCACAACTGCGGTTTCGTGCTGCGGGGCGAACCCTGGAATGGTCTCGTGGTTTGTCAAACAGGCGCTGGTGAATCTGTCGAAAGACCTCGGCCTGGAGTTTTCCGAGCCGGCAACCGATGACCGCAAAGGCTGGGCAAAACTCATGCAGCAGGCGGGTGTTAAAGGCATTCACATTGCCGAACGTGACACGCAGCGCGCAAAGAACCCGAAGCCGTTCAACGCTTTCTGGAACACGTGGTCAGTCGAGGGCTTTATTTCGGAAGGATTGCAACCCGCTGAGCTCGGCTGGGGAACCCACGAAAAATGGAAGCCGAAGAACGCGCGCGAACAGTCACACGGTTCAAAGGCTGCAATATATCTGGAGCAACCCGGAGCGAATACCAGGGTGCGCACATGGTGCCCGACATTGGGCGCGCAGTACGGCTTCCTTGTCACGCACAATGAAGCTATCTCGATCTCGGATTTCTTCACGGTGCATAGCAAGAAGGGCAAGGTAAAATATCGCCCGACCTGCCACTATGCATATCACCCATGCAATGATGCGGTGCTTTCCATGTTCGAGATGTTCGGGGCCGCGGGCAAGGCGCAGCCAACGCATCACGTTCTGGACGAGAATGAGATTGTGGACGGAAAGGACGAGCTTGGCGTGCTTCTTTATGGGCATGACAAGAACGCATATTGGTACGGATCACAGTTGACGATTGAAGAGGCGCGCAAGCTCGCCCCCTATCAAAACGCGACAGGGCTTCAGGTCAGTTCCGCAGTCCTGGCCGGAATGGTTTGGGCGCTGGAAAATCCCAAGTCGGGAATCGTTGAGGCTGATGAGATGGACTACCGTCGGTGCCTCGAAGTGCAAGCGCCTTATCTTGGCACTTTGAAAGGCTACTATACCAGCTGGACGCCTCTCGAAGGACGGCCGGGATTGTTCCCGGAGAAGATTGACGCCGACGACCCGTGGCAATTCCGCAATATTCTGGTGCGCTAATGCAACAGGTGCGCTCTTCTGTGGAGGGGCGCACTTGCATTTTGGCTCTCGTTCACGCAACAGGGAAACGAGGGACGAAGAGAGGACACAACGATGACCCTTGCGTCAAAGATTGCTTCACTGGGTATGGCGCTGGCCGTGCTCGCCGCAGTGGCGGGGTGCACCACGAGCCCAAGCGGCCCAACACGCGCCAAAACACAGAGCCTTGTCGAAGGTGAGTGGCTGAGCGCCGATGGCGTTGCCGTTTCGCGTTTCCAGGGCGGTGCGTTTTCAACAACCGCAACGGATACGGGCAACAAGCTGGCGGATGGAAGCTATCGCTATACCGATACACGCATGATTTCCATCAGCGGAACGTCCCTCATTCGTCAAACGCCGATCGCGTTCAATTGCCTTCTGGCAACGCTTGATCAGCTCAACTGCACGAATGCCTCGGGTCAGAACTTCGCACTGACCCGCCGCCAGCCTTCCGCTTAACGAGCATCCCATGAGCTTCTCCTCTCCATGCCGTCTGGTGGAGAGGAGTTCCTACTGCTCGGCCTTGCGTCATTCAGCAAGCATTGAGATAGTGCGCGTACAGCGCCGGAGGAGCTTATGGGCAGTCATCTCGACAATCTCGAAACCCAGCCCTTGAAAGCGCGCGAGGAAGCGCTGTTCGCTTCCCTTCCCCGCTTTCTCGATGAGGCAAGATCGAACGCGCCGGGACTGGATAAATGGCTGGCCGGTATCGACACGAGTGCCGTGCAAAGCCGCGATGCGCTCGCGCGATTGCCGGTTCTGCGCAAGCCTGACCTGATGGAGTTTCAGGCGGGCGATCCGCCGTTTGGCGGCTTCGTAGATGCCAAAGCACTGAGCCATGGCCGCGTGTTTATGTCACCCGGCCCTGTATGGGAGCCGCAGGGTTTTGGCGCAGACCCCTGGGGTGCAGCACGCGCCTTGTTTGCGGCGGGTATCCGCGCCGGAGATATTCTGCACAACGCATTTTCATATCATATGACCCCCGGTGGCTTCCTTGTCGACGAGGGCGCGCGGGCGCTTGGTTGCCTGGTGTTTCCCGCAGGTGTCGGAAATACGGACACGCAGGTTGAAGCAGCGGCGGCACTGCGTCCAAAGGTTTATGCGGGAACGCCTGACTTTCTTAAGGTTATGCTGGACCGCGCCTCGGAACTGGGAAAGGACCTTACTTCATTCAAGCTGGCTCTTGTTTCCGGCGGCGCGCTCTTCCCATCGCTGCGCGAGGAGTACCGCACGCGCGGCATAAACGTCTTTCAGGCCTACGCGACCGCCGATCTTGGAGTCATTGCCTATGAAAGCGCTGGAAATGACGGGCTTCCAAATGCCGGAATGGTTGTGAACGAGGGCTTGATTGTCGAAATTGTGCGGCCGGGAACCGGCGATCCGGTTGCTATCGGCGAAGTCGGCGAACTGGTGGTGACGAGTTTCAATCCGGCTTATCCGCTCGTGCGTTTCGGCACCGGTGATTTGTCGGCAATGATTGACGAGCCGTCACCATGCGGCCGCACCAATCTTCGCCTCAAAGGCTGGATGGGCCGGGCAGATCAACGCACAAAAATCAAAGGCATGTTCGTTGACCCGAAGCAGGTGGCTGAAATCGTCCGGCGGCATCCCGGAATCGGCCGCGCAAGGTTGGTTGTGACTCGCAACGGCGACCAGGATGAAATGCGCCTGCTGGTGTGCGCGAGCGGCGCGATTGATCCGGCGGCGGTCGAAACGAGCCTTCGCGAGATCACAAAACTTGGTGGCACAGTAGCGATTGTCGATGCGTCACGCATACCGAACGACGGCAAGGTGATTGCCGATGAGCGCGACTATTCAGGCTAGGCGCGATTTGGCTTGCAAGCATCAAAGCGCAGTGAAAACATGTTCACAAGAACGACACGTCCGCATGGACATATTGCAGGGAACACACGGGAGAACTCGATGAAAAAATTCGCCGCCATGGCCGCTTTGTCCGTTTCCGCACTAGGACTTTCGACGGCCGTATCATTCGCAGATTATACGTTGAACATCCTGCACATCAACGATTGGCATAGCCGGATCGAGTCGAACAATAAATACGAGTCCACTTGTTCGGCAGAAGAAGAGACCGAAAACAAATGCATCGGAGGCGCAGCGCGCCTGCTGACCGCGATCAATCAGGAGCGCGCCAAACTTGATGGTCAGAACGTTCTGCTATTGAACGGCGGCGACAACTTTCAGGGTTCCCTTTTCTACACCACCTATAAGGGCAAGGCTGAAGCCGAATTCCTGAACCAGATGAAATTTGACGCTATGACCGTCGGCAATCACGAGTTCGATGATGGCGAAGATGCGCTTGCACCCTTCCTCGACGTGATCCAGTTCCCCGTTCTCTCGGCAAATGTGCAGGCCAACGCAGCTTCGAAGGTTGGCGACCGCATCAAACCTTCGCTGGTGCTGGAGGTTGGCGGCCAAAAGATTGGCATTATAGGCGCGGTTACCAACGACACGCCCGAAGTGGCGTCGCCAGGCCCCAACATCACGATTGAGGACGACATTGCGACAATCACCGCGGAAGTGAAAAAGCTTGAAGCCGAGGGCGTCAACAAGATCATCGCGCTTACTCATGTTGGCTATCCGCGCGATAAAGAACTGATAGCGAAGATCCCGGGCATTGACGTTGTTGTGGGCGGGCACTCGCACTCACTTCTGTCAAATACCGAAGCGAGCGCCGAAGGCCCCTATCCAACCATGGTCGACAATCCGGGTGGATATAAGGTGCCCGTCACGCAGGCCGCTTCCTATTCAAAATATCTCGGCCAGTTTCAGGTTGTGTTTGACGACAATGGCGTCGTGAAGGAAGCCAAGGGCGAGCCGCTCTATCTGGACAGCACAATCAAGCCGGATGAAGGCGTATTGAAGCGCATCGCTGAGCTTGGGGCGCCAATTGAAGCCCTGAAGAATACTGAAGTTTCTGAGGCAACTGCAGCAATTGACGGCAGCCGCGACAATTGCCGCGCGCGAGAGTGTGCTATGGGCAACCTTGTATCCGATGCCATTCTGGATCGCGTCAAGGATCAGGGTGTATCCATCGTGTTCCAGAACGGCGGCGGTCTCCGCTCCTCGATCGATCAGGGCGTCATTACAATGGGCGAAGTCCTGACAGTGCTTCCCTTCCAGAACACGCTGGCGACATTCGAGCTTTCGGGCAAGGACATCGTTGCATCGCTTGAGGCCGGCGTCAGCGAGATTGAAGAGGGTAAAGGAAAGTTCCCACAGGTTGCAGGGCTGAAATACAGCTTTGATAAGTCCGTGAAGCCAAACGAAGGACGCATTAAGTCTGTCGAGATTATGGAAAACGGCGCTTGGGCTCCAATCGATCCGGCCAAGAATTATCTTGTCGCAACCAACAATTACGTGCGTCAGGGCGGTGACGGTTACAAGATTTTTGCGGAGAACGCGAAGAATGCTTACGACTACGGCCCGAGCCTTGAGCAGGTCGTAGCCGATTATCTGGCAAAGAACCGTCCCTACACACCCAAGCTGGACGGGCGCATAACGGAGATTGCGGCAGCAACTGCCCCGGCTGAAGCAGCGCCCGCCCCGGCAGCGCCGGCTGAGGCCGCACCCGCCCCTGCGGCTCCGGCTGAAACCAGCATTCCCCAGCCACCAGCAGCTTCAAGCGATATAGCGAACACGCCACCAACGATTGCAGTCGAGCCGGCTCCAGCAGCTCCCGCAGCACCTGCCGCCGAGCCAGCACCAGCTGCACCGGCACCGGCAGCCGCCGAGCAGGAACATGTGATCGTTCGCGGCGACAACCTTTGGAAGCTCGCTCAAAAATTCTATGGCAACGGCGAAAAATGGCGTGTGCTTCACGAAGCAAACCCCGGCTACAAGCCAGGCGCCTTGCCGATCGGTGCAACACTGAAAGTACCGGCTGCCAACTAAGCAGATTGAAATGCGAAAAGCCCATCCGCACGCGGATGGGCTTTTGCGCGTAAGGGGTGCGTCTAACCGCACACTTGCAAGTCGTATCGATGGCGAGGCAAATGTGGCTATGGTGAATTCGAACAAGCATCTTCCGCCAAACCATCCGGCCATTCCCGATAGCAAAATCGGCATATTGCTGGTCAATCTCGGTACGCCCGACGACACCGACTATTGGTCCATGCGGCGCTATCTGAAGGAATTCCTGTCGGACCCTCGCGTTATCGAACTGCCGAAAATCCAGTGGTATCCCATATTGTATGGACCGGTCCTTTTGCGGCGACCGATCACATCGGGTGAAAATTACAAGAAGATCTGGAACTACGAACTCAACGAGTCGCCACTGCGCACGATCACGCGCTCTCAGGGTGACAAGCTCGCCGAGGCATTCAAGGACGATCCGCGTGTCGTGGTCGATTGGGCCATGCGCTATGGCAATCCATCGACTGCCAGCGTGGTCGAGCGCATGGTCGAACAAGGCGTACGGCGTCTTCTGTGCGTTCCGCTATATCCGCAATATTCGGCAAGCACGACCGCAACGGCCAATGACGCGCTGTTCATGGCATTGATGAAAATGCGCGTTCAACCAGCGTTGCGAACGCTGCCACCTTACTATGACGAACCTGCCTATATTGATGCGCTGGCGACTTCTGTCACCAACTTCCTGAAAACGCTGGATTTTGAGCCAGAAATTGTGATGGCTTCCTACCACGGATTGCCGAAGCGCTATTTCGAGGCTGGCGACCCATACCATTGCCATTGTTACAAGACGTCCCGGTTGCTCCGGGAAAAGCTGGGCTGGGATGAAAGCAAGCTCATCACCTGTTTCCAGTCGCGTTTCGGGCGCGAGGAGTGGCTCCAACCCTATGCTGACAAGACTGTGGAACGGCTCGCAAAGGAAGGCGTCCAATCGCTGGCAATTATCAATCCGGGCTTTTCGGCCGATTGCATCGAAACGCTGGAAGAAATAGCCGGCGAGGCTGGTGAGATTTTCCTGCATAATGGCGGCAAGAATTTCGCACACATTCCCTGTCTCAATGACAGCCCTGAAGGTATGCAACTTATCGAGTCATTGGTCCGGCGCGAGCTGTCGGGCTGGCTATGATCGCGTGACCGCCTGACGCGGAAGACTTTTTCCGGCATATTGTAACAGGTTCGAAAGGTACTTAGGTGATCTTCGAGCTATGGCACGACGTACGCTGAGGGAGGCCTGAATGTTTGGCGGTCTGGACGTAATCATCATTTTTCTGGCGATTCTGGTATTCGCCCTTCTTCTTGCAGGCATAAAAACCGTCCCGCAGGGCTACAATTATACTGTTGAACGGTTTGGCCGCTACACCAAGACGCTTACGCCCGGACTCAACCTCATCATCCCGTTCATAGATCGCGTTGGCGCGCGCATGAACATGATGGAACAGGTTCTCGATGTCCCAACGCAGGAAGTCATCACAAAAGATAACGCGATTGTCGCGGTGGATGGCGTGGCTTTTTATCAGGTCCTGAGCGCCCCACAGGCTGCTTATCAGGTGTCAAACCTGCAAAACGCGATCCTGAATCTGACCATGACGAATATCCGCACTGTCATGGGTTCGATGGACCTCGACGAACTTTTATCAAACCGTGACGCAATCAATGAGCGCCTTTTGCGCGTTGTAGATGAAGCCGCGCATCCATGGGGTATCAAGGTGACGCGCGTGGAAATCAAGGACATCAATCCGCCGGCAAATCTTGTCGAGTCCATGGCGCGCCAAATGATGGCGGAACGCAACAAGCGCGCTCAGATTCTTGAGGCAGAAGGCTTGAAGCAGGCACAGGTGCTGGAGGCTGAGGGGCGCAAGGAAGCCGCGTTCCGCGATGCAGAAGCGCGCGAACGCGCCGCAGAAGCAGAGGCTCGCGCAACACAGGTGGTGTCAGAAGCAATCGCCAAAGGTGATGTGCAGGCAATCAACTATTTCGTGGCACAGAAATACACCGAAGCGCTGGCAAAAATCGGCTCCTCCAGCAACAACAAGATTGTGCTGATGCCGATGGAAGCGTCATCACTCATCGGCTCGCTTGGCGGCATTGGCGCCATAGCAAAAGAGGTATTTGGCGAACAACCGCCAGCAGCGGGCCGCTCATCTCGCCCTCCCCGCATCGCTCCTGACCAAAGCTGACGAGGCCCGTTATGATAGCCGCCATAGTGGAAGACCTCGGCCCGTGGAATTGGGTGGTTCTGGGCATAATATTGCTCACCCTGGAAATCTTGCTGCCCGGCGTGTTTCTTCTTTGGATTGGAATTGCGGCGCTCATTGTGGGCGCGCTTTCGCTGGCACTCATATCGGCAGCATTCTGGACGTGGCACTTGCAAGTGCTTGTATTTCTGGCCCTTTCTCTGATCACCGCTTATGCCGGCAAACGCATCATGTCCTCACGTGAGGCCGAGTCTGACCTGCCACTTCTCAACAAGCGCGGCGATCAATTGATTGGCAGAATAGCAACGTTGACCGAGCCGATTGAGAACGGGCGCGGGCGAGTCAAACTGGGCGACACGATGTGGAGGGTTTCCGGCCCCGACCTTCCGGCGGGCGCGAAAGTCCGCGTTGTTGGCGCTTCTGATCCGGATCTTGAGCTAAGGGTGGAGCCGGGCTAGGCAGCGCCTATGCGTAACAGGTCGTGGAAGTGGACGACGCCGATTGGCTTTTTCCCTTCAGTCACCACCAGCGCGCCGATCTTGTTTTCGTTAAGATAGGCAATCGCCGCACCCGCGGACATATCGGGCCCAACGGTTTTGGGCTCGCGCGTCATCACTTCTTCAACGGCAATATCTTTCAGGTTCCGGTGCAGGTTACGGGCAACGTCCCCATCAGTGATAATGCCGGCAAGATTACCGCTGGCATCCAGCACGCACACGCAGCCGACCTTTTTATTTGACAGAACCATGACCGCTTCCGGCATTTTGGTTCCTAAAGACACGGCGGGCATATCATCGCCGCTGCGCATGATTTCCCTAAGATGCGTCAGCGTAGCGCCCAACTTTCCACCGGGGTGGAAATCCCGGAAATTTTCCGGTGTGAAGCCCCGCGCTTCCAGGAGCGCGATTGCCAGCGCATCACCCAGCACAAGTTGCATGAGGGTGGAAGTTGTCGGCGCCAGCCCGTGCGGGCAAGCCTCCTCCACTTTTGGCAAAAGCAACACGACGTCGGCTTCCCGACCAAGAGAGGAACTCGCCGAAGAAGTCATGGCGATCAAAGGAATCGAAAAGCGCCTCGAATAAGCGACAATCCCTCGCAACTCGGTGCTCTCCCCCGACCAGGACATGGCCAACACCACATCATCACGCGCAATCATGCCCAAATCGCCATGATTTGCTTCCGCAGGATGAACGAAGAAGGCAGGCGTCCCCGTTGAGGCCAGCGTTGCGGCGA
This sequence comes from Rhizobiaceae bacterium, assembly GCA_019635795.1. Taxonomy (GTDB): domain Bacteria; phylum Pseudomonadota; class Alphaproteobacteria; order Rhizobiales; family Rhizobiaceae; genus Mesorhizobium_G. The sequence continues at coordinate 17,223 of JAHBYV010000013.1, read as the reverse complement.
TCTTCGCGCCTATGTGGCCGCTTTTTCCCACACCAGTTAAAATCACCCTGCCCTTGCTCGATGAAAGCAACTCAACCGCTTGGGCAAAGGGTTCTGCCAGACCGTTCTGTAGCGCCCGGGCAAGCGCATCGACACCGGCACGTTCTGTTTGCACCGTCCGAAGAGCCGATTGGGAAGCTGGGCGCAGTGTGGAAGCATGGCTGTTTGGCATGGTAATCGCGCTTATCCCTTCCCGCCCAATCTGTCTACAAGAAGAACGTCTAACGGTCCGTTAACCATAGGGATTTACGGTTCGGTAAGCTTGGTGCAGCCGCACCGGGCAATGATTCATTGGCGAAATATTCAGTGCCTGACGAAGCAACAACGAGATGGCCGGGAAGAGCGCGGGAGCTTCTATCACTGACTTTGCTCGCGCTGGTTTTCGTTTGCCCACCATCCGTGGCGCAGGAACTGCGTGGCAGCATTGAAGATCAGGCTGATTTGCCCGTTCCAGTCGAGCAATCCGCGCTTCCCCAACCTTCGCAAGCGGACACATCGCGCATCCAACCAAACGCTGCAGCCCAACCGCAACAGCGCACCACCCGCGTTCAGTCAATCGGTACCACATCGAACGACCAGCGCGGCACAGATCAGGACCCGTTCGCTCCTGTCGGCATACGCGCAGGCAGCTTTATCCTGCGGCCCAGCGTCGAAACTGGAATTCTCGCCACCACGAACGCAACCTCCAGCCCGGCTGGTGACGATGCGATTATCTCCCAAAGCACATTGCGACTGAACGCCGTCTCCGATTGGTCAGTTGACCAGCTTGAGCTGGATGCTTTCGTAACGCTCGAAAGGTCTTTGTCGGGCGAAGAGTTGAACCAGAAAGAAGCGGGCATCAGCGTTGCGGCAACTCGCGAACTCGCCAACGATTATCAATTGCGCGCAACGGCTGCTTACGCGGTGAGTCCGGAATCCTTTGCATCGCCGGTTGAGATCGCCGGTGCGATGAATCAGCCGCTTCAGCAATCACTCACCGGAAGCCTTTATCTGACAAGGGAAGCCGGCAAATTGCGGCTCGGAATTGGCGCTGACGTAGACCGAGAATGGTACGGCAATGCCGAACTGGCTAATGGCAGCGAAATTTCGCAAAGTGATCGGGATAACACTTTGACCACGGCGCGCTTGCGCCTTGGCTACGAACTGTCCCCTGCGCTGGTTCCGTTTGCTGAACTGCGCGCTGGCCGTCGAATTTATGACAATGACTTTGACGCCGCGGGCTACCGACGCTCCGGCGACTTGATTGCCGCCAATGCAGGTCTTGCTTTTGACCGGGGTGAAAAATTCTGGGGCGAACTGGCGCTAGGTTACGTTCAGCAAGAATTTGACGACGACAGGCTCGTGCCCATCGATGGGATGAATGTCATCGCGAACATAAACTGGTCCCCCGTGCGCGGCACGAACGTAAACTTCTTTGGGTCCACCGAGGTTGAAGGGACAACGACGCCTGGCCTTAGCGGTTCTCTTCTGCATTCAGGCACGCTGACCATCGAACGGCAGATGCGCGCGAATCTCACCGGCAGCATTGCCGGCGGGATCGCTTATCGCGACTTCCAGCCTGGCAGCGAGCATGAAGTCATCTACAGCGCCGAAGCCTCTGTGACATGGTGGATAAACCGCTATCTCGGAGTTACCGGGCGATTGCGACACGAAAACGTGAACAGCACTCTTCCAGATCGCGATGCTTCCACCAACAGCGCGTTTTTAGGGCTGAAAGCACAAAGATAACCGAATTTTTGCCCGGATTTGGTGGTTTGGAAGAATTCAGCGGCAGTGTTTTGCGGAGGCGGGCGTATATGGTAAAGAAAATCCTTACCAGTACGAGCGATGTTTATTCTTCAGGAATTGGAATGGAGAATGAAATGATCGTGCAGAAAGTGATGCGCCACGTTGGCCGCATTGCACTCGTCGCCGCAATTTCGCTTTCGACGGCGGGCATGTCGCCAGCACTTGCAGATGCAGGGTTCCAGAAGTGGGTCGCAAGTTTCCGGCAGACCGCAGCTGAAGCTGGCATATCGCGCGCAACCTATGACCGCGCGTTTCGCGGCATAACTGCCATTGATCCTGAAGTGCTTGAGAAAGCACGTTTCCAGCCCGAGTTCACGGCTCCGGTGTGGGATTATTTCGACAATCGCGTTCATGAAGAGTCCATCGCCAACGGTCGCGCAATGGCGAAGAAGTGGAAGCCATGGCTGGACCGCATCGAGAAGCGGTTTGGTGTTGATCGCCACATCCTTCTCGCAATCTGGTCGATGGAATCGAATTACGGGGAAATCCTGAAAAACCCCGGCGTAATGCGAAACGTCGTGCGTTCCCTTTCAACGCTTGCATACGCCGATCAGCGCCGGGCAAAATTTGCGCGCACACAGCTTATCGCAGCGCTTAAAATCCTCCAGTCGGGCGATATTGATGAAAGTCATTTGACCGGGTCCTGGGCGGGCGCGATGGGTCATACCCAATTCATCCCTACCAGCTATCAGCGCTATGCCGTCGACATGGATGGAAATGGTAACCGCGACATATGGAGTTCTATTCCAGACGCATTGGCGACAGCCGCAAATCTTCTGCATCGAAACGGCTGGCAGACGGGAAAGACCTGGGGATATGAAGTTAAACTGCCCGCAGGGAAGCTGCCTGCAGGACAACTTTCCCTTGGCCAATGGCAGAAGCTTGGTGTCACGCGCGCAAACGGTCGAAAATTCAACAACTTGTCCGACATGGCAACGCTCAAGGTGCCAGACGGGCGCGGCGGTCCGGCTTTCCTGATGCTGAAGAATTTTTCAGTCATCAAGCGTTACAATAACTCCGATAAATATGCCTTGGCCGTGGGGCTTCTGGCAGACCAGATAGCTGGCTACGGGCAGCTTGCGAATGATTGGCAGCGGCCTTTCACCAAGCTCAGCTTCGTCGAGAAGCAGGAATTGCAGAAGCGCCTTTCCGAACATGGATATTACGATGGCAAGTTCGACGGGCGCATCGGCAAGGGGTCACGAGATGCAATCAAGGCGTTTCAGGCGCGTGTCGGACTTGAGCAAGATGGTCATCCAAGCATGGAAGTCCTAAGATACCTGCGTGGCAGGTGACACAGGAGTAGTGTTTGCGTCGATCAGTTAATCTGCGTTTGGCCCTTGCCACCTGCGTAGCGATTGGCATCGCGGCCCCAGCCCTGTCTGTTGGCGGGGCAACGCCAGCTGCTGCGCAAGAAACGGCGCGCAGGTCATGGAGCCTGTTCGATATTTTCCGGCCGCAGCAACGACGTTATTACATCACCCCCGATCAAGAACGACGCGTGGTAAAACCCAAGCGAAAGAAGGCGAAGGCACCTTCTGCCTTGCCGAAGGAACCGGAAGTCACCATCGTCGAGAAGAATCCCGACGCGCGGACTATTCTCGTGATCGGGGATTTTCTGGCGGGCGGGCTGGCCGAGGGTTTAAGCAAACAGTTTGCCACCGATCCTAACATAAGCATTGCAGATCGCAGTAAGGGCTCCTCCGGCTTCGTTCGGCAGGACTATTACAACTGGCAGGCAGAACTTCCCTCCCTGCTGGATACGGCAAAGCCTGCCGCGGTCATTGTTATGATGGGTTCGAATGACCGCCAGCAAATGAAACTGGCTGGCAGCAGCGAGGCCGTCCGTACCGATGCATGGATGAAGGAATATCAAACCCGCGTCGGCGCAGTCGCCCAGCTGTTGGAAGAAAGGAAAATCCCGTATCTCTGGATGGGAATGCCTTCATTCAAAATCACGAAAATGACGTCTGACATGCTGGCGTTCAACGACGTCTATCGCGCGGCGGCACAAGCGCACAAAGGCGAATTCATCGACATTTGGGACGGTTTCACCGATGAACAGGGCGGCTATGTTCAGTCAGGCCCTGATGTGAACGGCCAACCAGTCAAGCTTCGCGCGAGTGATGGCATCAACATGACCCATCAAGGCAAGGAAAAGCTGGCTTTTTATGCCGAAAAGCCGCTGCGAAAGCTCTTGGGATTGAATGCTCAGGGCGCGCCGCTGCCCGACATTATCGAAGACGCGGAACCGATTGGTCCAACCAAAGTACCCGACCGTACACCGCCAATGTCATTGTACGACCCTGAGATGGATGGTGGCACCGAGTTGCTGGGTGCCCAGCCAACGGCATCTCAACCTTCCAGGCCGGCACCTGGTCCTGCGGTGCTGCCGCAGCCAACGCCTGGTCGGGCTGATGATTTTTCATGGGCGCGCCGCGAACAACAACTCGTGCCTTCCCTTCAGGTCGAAACCACCACAGCTATACGCAAATAAAAAACCCCCGGCCAAAGACCGGGGGCTCTATTCTCAAACTTCGCTGAGCTTACTGTTTGGTCGCTTTGGCTTCGATCTGCTTTGCCTTGGCGCTGCCAGAAGCAATAGCGATCTTGCGCGGTTTCAATTCTTCGGGAATGTTGCGCTGCAAGTCGATGTGCAGCAGGCCGTTCTTCAAGTTTGCACCGCTTACCTCAACATGGTCCGCCATCTGAAAACGGCGTTCAAATGAACGCGAGGCAATACCGCGATACAGAATCTCTGAGCCTTCCCCCGTCGTTTCGCTGGCGCGTTCGCCCTTGACCGTCAAAACATTGCGATGGGCCTCAATCGAAATTTCGTCTTCCGAGAAACCGGCAACCGCCATTGAAATCCGGTAGGAATTCTCTCCGGTGCGCTCGATATTGTAGGGAGGATAGCTCTGGCCGCCGTCTGGCGCAGAATTGGAATCAAGCATGTTAAACAGACGGTCGAAACCAACAGTCGAGCGATATAGTGGCGAAAAATCTACGTGACGCATGGTTTAGTTCTCCATTGAGCAACAGTTTAGCGTTGTGACCTCGGTCGAAACCCGTTCTGGCGTTCCGGTCGGATCAGCGGCCCCGTTCTGGCGACCGCACAGTTGATCTGGGTTCGTCATGTTTGGATTTCAAGGGCAGGCTTTGAAATTGAATCTCTACGGCGGCATACAGACCTACGTTATTCATTTTCCATAACTTTTCGAAAATTAACCAAGATGAACGCCAGATGAATAGAGCCTTACGCCTCCATTCAGGATGGTTCAGCAATATGGCAACCACTCATGGAAACGGCGCGCGGGGCTTGGGGTGCGCGCTGCAATGGGCTGGTTCTGGAGGAAACGTCCCTTCCCTTTCAGGATCATTCAAGACCGGAGATGCAAAATTGCGTCTCCGGTCTTTGATTTTACTCAATTTTTAAGCTTTCTCTTTGCAATTGCTAGCAGGACGGATAACACCCGCAATAATTGCGCGACGGTGGCCAGCGAAAGCACATGAAGGACTTCCTGCTCGAAATACCTGGCAATGAGATTCCTGAGGGCGCGCACTCCGGCTTTCTGGTCGCGAAGGGCAATCGCAGGCTTCGATATGCAATCTTCAAAGCCACAAGCCGGCCACTCAAGGGCACAGTGATTATTCTTTCCGGTCGCAACGAGCCCATTGAGAAATATTTCGAGACAATTCAGTCGCTCTCCCTCCGGGGCTTTGGCACAGCAATCTTTGACTGGCGCGGTCAAGGGTTGTCGGATCGCGAGTTGATGGATCCGCTGCGTGGAAACGTCACGAACTTTGACGTCTACACCAATGATCTGAATCAGTTTTTCACCGAAGTCGCATTGCCCGACTGCCGCGGGCCATACTTCATCCTCGCGCATTCAACAGGTGCGCTGATTGCTTTGCGTGCAGCGCCAAACCTGCGCAACAGGGTAGAACGTATGGTGCTGCTTGCGCCATTGCTTCAGGCAGCAAGGATTCCGCTTTCGGCCAACTCTGTTCGCCGACTTGCGGCAGTTCTGAAACTGGCAGGTTTTGGCAGCGCCTACGCGACGGGCGGGCGATGGAAGCCGACGCCGTTTGAACGCAATGACGTGACGTCTGATCCGGAACGGTTTGAACGCAATATTCGCCTGTTTACATCACATCCGCGCCTGTCAGTTGGTGGGCCAACTGTGAGATGGATGCACGCTGCGGCCCATGCGGCCCGCATCGTCGCAGATCCAGATTACATGGCGCGGCTGCACATACCTATCCTGTTTGTCGCTGCGGGAGCCGACTCGGTCGTGTCGACTCGCGCGATTGAACGCTACGCGCGCAGGTTGCGTTCAGGCCATTGCGTCACGATTGACGGTGCCAAGCATGAAATATTGCAGGAGAAAGACTACTACCTCCAGCAATTCTGGGCCGCTTTTGACGCCTACATCCCCGGCTCTACCGCCTGAAAATCGCGTAAAATCACACGTAAACTGCGGCTAAAAGCCACTTTCCGACATTTTGTTTCCAAAAACATCAAATTCCTTTCCGAATCCTTCTTGTCGGAAAGCGGGTTTTCTGACATAAAAATATAGGACAGCATTGCTGTCTTATATTGAAGCGACGATGGGGCCGGGCGAGTGCAGATGCAACGACCGGCTTTTTAGACTGTTCGCTTCACAGGCCGAGAGCTGTTTTCGGCCGGGTCTAAAGTCCTGATGGGCAATCGGAGGTAGAGTGATGACGGAAATGACGCCATCTGCAGTGACGGAACGGAACCTCACCGCGCAGAACGAAGCGACCCGCATCAAAAACACCGATTTGCCGGGCCTTCCGCGAAAACAGGGACTTTATGACCCGCGCAATGAGCATGATGCCTGCGGTGTCGGCTTCATTGCGCAGATGAAGGGGATCAAGTCCCACCAGATTGTGAAGGACGGGCTTTTCATGCTCGAAAACCTCACACATCGCGGCGCAGTCGGGGCCGACCCTTTGGTTGGCGATGGTGCTGGCGTGCTGGTCCAGATTCCAGACCGTTTTTTTCGCGAAGAGATGGCAAAGCTCGGTGTTGAATTGCCGCCAGCCGGTCAGTACGGCGTCGGCCATTGGTTCATGCCGAAAGACGAAGCCACGCGGGAGCATATCGACGAGATTATTCGCGAAAGCGCACAGGCCGAGGGGCTTCCGGTCCTGGGCTTCCGCGATGTGCCGGTCGATAATTCATCGCTGTCAAAAGCGCCGGAGATCGTAGCGTCAGAGCCCTTTCATCGGCAGGTTTTCATCGGGCGCACCCCGGAAATCACTGACGATGAGGAATATGAGGCACGGCTTTATATTCTCCGCAAAGTTATTTCGGGGCGTATCTATGCCGAAAATGACAACAAGGACGTTGGCGCCTACTGCGTTTCTCTCTCCTCGCGCACCATCGTCTATAAGGGCATGTTTCTCGCCTATCAGGTCGGCGCTTATTATAGAGACCTTTCCGACCCACGCTTTGAATCTGCGCTTATTCTGGTGCACCAGCGCTTCTCGACCAACACTTTCCCGTCCTGGAAGCTGGCGCACCCTTACCGCATGATTGCTCACAACGGCGAAATCAACACGGTGCGGGGCAATAACAACTGGATGGCGGCACGTCAGGCGTCCGTCGATTCGGATTTGTTCGGCAACGACATTTCCAAGCTTTGGCCGATTTCCTACGAGGGCCAGTCTGATACGGCTTGTTTCGACAATGCGCTCGAATTTCTGTTTCAGGGCGGCTACAAACTGAGCCACGCCATGATGATGCTGGTCCCGGAAGCATGGGCTGGCAACAAGTCCATGGATGAGGATCGCAAGGCATTCTATGAATACCATGCAGCACTCATGGAGCCGTGGGACGGCCCCGCAGCCCTCTGCTTTACGGACGGTCGCCAGATCGGGGCTACACTTGACCGGAACGGACTGCGTCCCGCGCGCTACATCGTGACCGATGACGACCGGGTGATCCTCGCCTCCGAAGCAGGTGTTCTCCCGGTTGACGAAAAGCACATCGTGACCAAATGGCGGTTGCAGCCCGGAAAAATGCTGCTGATCGACCTCGCGAAGGGTCGCATTGTCTCAGATGAGGAAGTGAAGTCCGAGATTGCGAGCAAGCATCCCTACAAGGAATGGCTTACACGTACCCAGCTTATTCTTGAGGAACTGAAGCCTGTGGAACCGCGCGCACTGCGTCGCGATGTTTCGCTGCTCGACCGGCAACAGGCGTTTGGTTACACACAAGAGGACCTGAAGCTGCTCATGGCACCCATGGCCGTGACCGGTCAGGAAGCCGTTGGTTCCATGGGAACCGACACACCCATCTCGGCAATGTCTGACAAGTCCAAGCTGCTTTATACCTATTTCAAGCAGAACTTTGCTCAGGTGACCAACCCGCCCATCGACCCGATCCGTGAGGAACTGGTCATGAGCCTGGTTTCCTTCATCGGGCCGCGTCCTAACATTCTGGACCTTGTTGGCACATCGCGCCGCAAGCGCCTTGAAGTGCGCCAACCAATTCTGACCAATGCTGATTTGGAAAAGATCCGGTCCATCGGTCATACAGAAGAAAGCTTCGACACCAAGACAATCGACATTACGTACTCCGCAACTGAAGGCGCGGGCGGCATGGCAGGGGCTGTTGAGCGCCTTTGTGAACGCGCGGAAGCTGCCGTTGCGGGCCGCTACAACATTATCATCCTTTCGGACCGCCAGGTTGGGCCTGACCGCATTGCGATCCCTGCCCTGCTGGCAACTGCGGCTGTGCATCATCACCTTGTCCGCAAGGGGCTGCGCACTTCAGTCGGACTTGTTGTTGAGTCAGGCGAGCCACGCGAAGTGCATCACTTCTGCTGTCTGGCCGGCTACGGCGCGGAAGCGATCAACCCCTATCTGGCCTTCGACACGCTGCTGGACATGCACACGCGTGGTGAAATGCCAGCGGAGGTTGACCCTTATGAGGTGGTATCGCGCTACATCAAGTCAATCGGCAAGGGCATATTGAAGGTAATGTCCAAGATGGGCATTTCCACCTATCAGTCCTATTGTGGCGCTCAGATATTCGACGCGGTCGGCTTGTCCACGCCTTTCGTCAACCAGTATTTCACCGGCACAGCAACGACCATTGAGGGCGTTGGCCTGCCTGAAATTTCTGAAGAGACGGTGCGCCGTCACGCTGACGCCTTCGGCGACGATCCTGTGCTCGCAAACAGCCTTGAGGTTGGTGGTGAATACATGTTCCGTATGCGCGGCGAGGCGCATATGTGGTCACCTGACGCAGTTGCAACCTTGCAGCACGCCGTGCGCAAAGGCTCATGGGAGACTTTCCAGGAATACTCAAAGCAGATTGACGATGCGAGCGCCCGCGCCCAGACGGTTCGCGGCCTGTTCAAAATCAGGATGGCGGAAGATGCGGGTCGAAAGCCCGTGCCCATTGAAGAGGTAATGCCTGCGGCGGAAATCGTGCGCCGCTTCGCGACAGGCGCCATGTCGTTTGGCTCCATCAGCCGTGAGGCGCATACAACGCTGGCAATTGCGATGAACCGCATAGGCGGCAAGTCCAACACCGGTGAAGGTGGGGAAGAGCCTGACCGTTACTTCCCGTTGCCGGATGGCAAGCCCAACCCGGAACGCTCTGCCATCAAGCAGGTCGCATCTGGTCGTTTCGGCGTGACCACCGAATATCTGGTCAACTCCGACGTGATCCAGATCAAGGTCGCGCAAGGTGCGAAGCCTGGCGAAGGCGGACAGTTGCCCGGCCACAAGGTCGATGCAACTATTGCCAAGACGCGTCACTCGACCCCCGGTGTCGGCCTCATTTCGCCGCCGCCACACCACGACATCTATTCAATCGAAGATCTTGCACAGCTTATCTTCGACCTGAAGAACGTGAACCCTTCGTCCGACATATCGGTAAAGCTGGTGTCGGAAGTTGGTGTGGGCACCGTCGCTGCAGGCGTTGCAAAAGCCCGCGCAGATCACATTACGATTTCGGGCTACGATGGCGGCACGGGCGCATCACCGCTGACTTCGCTCAAACATGCAGGCTCGCCATGGGAAATGGGTCTGGCCGAAACCCACCAGACGCTTGTTCTGAATGGCTTGCGCTCGCGTGTTGCCTTGCAGGTGGATGGCGGATTGCGGACGGGCCGTGACGTAATCATCGGCGCGCTGCTCGGGGCTGACGAGTTCGGCTTCTCTACCGCTCCCCTGATAGCGGCTGGCTGCATCATGATGCGCAAGTGCCACCTGAACACCTGCCCGGTCGGCGTTGCAACGCAGGACCCGGTTTTGCGCAAGCGCTTCAAGGGCACACCAGAACACGTCATCAATTTCTTCTTCTATGTTGCGGAAGAAGTCAGGGCGTTGCTGGCGGCGATGGGCTACCGGCATCTGGACGAGATAATCGGGAATACGGACCTGCTTGAGAAGCGCGACCTTATCAGCCACTGGAAGGCGAAGGGCCTCGATTTCTCGAATCTGTTCTACAAGCCCGATGCACCTGCCGACGAAACGCACTGGACCAAGCGGCAAGTTCATCCCATCGACGATGTGCTGGACCGCAAACTCATTGAGCTTGCCATGCCTGCACTCGACACGCGCCTACCGGTCGCAATCGATGTGCCTATCAAAAATGTCGACCGTTCAGCCGGCGCAATGCTCTCCGGCGAGCTGGCGCGGCGCTACAAACACAAGGGACTGCGCGACGACACGATCTCCGTTAAGCTACGCGGAACTGCCGGGCAATCCTTTGGCGCATTCCTCGCACGTGGTGTAACTTTTGAACTGATAGGTGACGGCAACGACTATGTCGGCAAAGGCCTTTCAGGCGGCAAGATCATTGTTCGCCCGACGGACGATGCAAGGATTGTCGCTGAAGAGTCCATCATTGTCGGCAACACCGTGCTCTACGGCGCAATTGAAGGCGAATGCTACTTCCGTGGCGTTGCGGGCGAACGTTTCGCCGTTCGCAATTCCGGGGCGGCAGCAGTCGTTGAGGGCGTTGGTGATCATGGCTGCGAATATATGACAGGCGGCATTGTGGTCGTGCTTGGCAAGACCGGCCGCAACTTCGCGGCAGGCATGTCCGGCGGCGTTGCCTATGTGCTTGATGAGGAGGGCGATTTCGCCACGCGCTGCAATATGGCGATGGTCGAACTTGAGCCCGTCCCTGAAGAGGACGCACTGCTGGAACGCTTGCATCACCACGGCGGAGACATCGCATTCAAAGGACGCGTGGACGTGTCTGGCGATATGACCAGCCATGATGAAGAAAGGTTGCACCAGCTCATTTCCAACCATGTGCACTATACCGGTTCGGCGAAAGGCAAATTGATCCTCGAAAACTGGACCGAGTATCGTCCGAAATTCCGAAAGATCATGCCTGTCGAATACAAACGGGCGCTGGAAGAAATGGCGCGGATGCGCATGGGCGTCGCTGCGGAATAGATTTCCGTTTCCGACCAAGATTTATCCAGGGCGTGAGCAGTTGCTCCGCCCAAGAAAACCGGAACTGACATGGGCAAGGTTACAGGCTTCCTCGAAATCGACCGGCAGGTTCACAAGTACCAGCCGGCATCTGATCGCATTCGCCATTTTCGCGAGTTCACGCTTCCAATGTCCGACAAGGAGGTGGAAAAGCAGGCCGCACGGTGCATGGATTGTGGCATCCCTTTTTGTCACGGCCCTACCGGGTGTCCGATCCACAACCAGATCCCCGACTGGAACGATCTCGTCTATAATGGCAATTGGGAACAGGCGATCCGCAATCTTCACTCGACAAACAATTTCCCGGAATTCACCGGCAGGGTCTGCCCCGCGCCATGCGAGGAAGCCTGTACGCTGAACCTTGAGGACATACCGGTCGCCATCAAAACCGTTGAACAGGCGCTGGCCGATAAAGCGTATGAGATGGGGTATGTGCGCCCCTACCCGGCAAATACGAAAACCGGGAAGAAAGTTGCGATCATAGGCGCTGGCCCATCCGGAATGGCAGCAGCACAGCAGCTTGGCCGCGTCGGGCATGAGGTGCACGTTTACGAGCGCGAAAGCCGCCCCGGCGGACTTCTGCGCTATGGCATTCCCGACTTCAAAATGGAAAAGCATTTCATTGACCGCCGCGTCGAACAGATGAAAGGCGAAGGCGTGACTTTCCACTGCGGCATCAATGTTGGCGCGGACAAGAAGGTGGAAGAATTGCTCGCCGAGTTCGATGCGGTGCTTTATTGCGGCGGCTCTGAAGCGCCGCGCCCCGCCGGAATTCCCGGTGCAGACCTTGCCGGGGTCTACGACGCCATGCCCTATCTGGCGCAACAAAACAGACGTGTCGGTGGCGAAGACATACAGTCCTACGCCTGGCCATGTGAAGAAATCTACGCAAGCGGCAAGCACGTCGTTGTGGTCGGCGGCGGTGACACTGCCTCGGACTGCGTTGGAACAGCCTTCCGGCAGGGTGCCGTTCGGGTTACCCAACTCGACATTCGCCCGCAACCGCCCGAGAAGGAAGACAAGCTCGCCGTCTGGCCGTTCTGGGCAACCAAGATGCGCACATCCTCATCCCAGGCAGAAGGTGCGCAGCGTGAATTTCAAGTGGCAACGCTCGAATTTATCGGTGAAGAAGGCCAGTTGACCGGCGTGAAATGCTGTCAGGTAGACGAAAAGCGCAAGCCCATTGCCGGAACCGAGTTCGTTATTCGTGCTGACCTGGCATTTATCGCCATCGGCTTTGCCGGCCCGATTGAGGGCGGCGTTACCGCCGAGCTTGAAGGTAAGCTCGACATAACGACCGACGCACGGCGTTCGCGCAACGTCACCGCAAATACCAATGATTATCGCACAAATATTGATCGGTTTTATGCGGCTGGCGATGTTCGGCGCGGACAATCATTGGTGGTCTGGGCGATACGCGAGGGCCGTCAGGCCGCTGCGGCCATCGACGAGGCGTTAATGGGCGCGACGGTCCTGCCGCGCTAAGCACTAACCCAACAGCGAGAGAAGCTGACTGATATCTTCCTCGCGGGTTGCAAAACTGGTGACGAAACGACAAAGCATTTCGTCATCATCTATGGGCTGCCCGTACCAACCCGGCGCGGGCCAGTCATAGAATTTCGCTCCTTCTGCCTGCAATCGCGCGGCTGTGTGTTTCTTCAATATCGGAAACACTTCATTCGCCTGCGGTTTCCATGCCAATCGAGCGGTCGGCAGAGACGAAAGTCTATCTGCCAGCAGCGAAGCCATCGCGTTGGCATGGCGCGCATTTTCCAACCACAAATCATCGGTCAAATAGGCTTCGAATTGCGCTGCAACAAAGCGCGATTTCGAAAACAGTTGCGCCCCGCGCTTGTGGTGAAACGCGAATTCCTCGGCTCTTGACGGGTCAAACAACACAACCGCTTCGGCGCACCAGCATCCATTTTTCGTTCCGCCGAACGAAAGCATGTCCAATCCGCGCCGCCACGTCATATCAGCAGGCGAGCAATCGAGAGCCACCAGCGCATTTGCGAAACGTGCACCGTCCATGTGCAGCATCAGATTGGATTGCTTCGCAAGGCGCCCGAGCGCATCAATTTCGTCCAGCGCGTACAACGTGCCAATCTCTGTCGCCTGGGTAATCGAGAGAGCTACCGGCCGGCCACCATGCACGAAACACGGCGGATACCGATCAATAGCCTTTGACAGCGCGTCCGCATCGATTTTGCCAAGGACACCATCAACGGGGTGCAAGCGTAGACCGGAGAAAAATTCCGGTGCCCCGCATTCATCTTCGCGTATATGCGCCTCTGGATGGCAAAACACCACGCCACCCGGCCTCCCGGCCATAGAAAGCGAAAGGGAATTGGCCGCCGTTCCGGTCGAGACAAAAAAGACTGCGACTTCACGCTCAAATATTTCGCTGAACCGCTGCGAAACGCGTTTGTCCCAATCGCCCGAACCGTATGCAGGGTCAAACCCTGCCGCAGCTTCACCAAGCGCCTTTGCAACGGCGGGATGCGCGCCGGCCCAGTTGTCAGATGCAAAAAACATTTTTGTTAGCCGTGCAAGATATTCATTGCGGCGTCATGAAGTCTAGAATTCGCGGCTGCGACGATCCCCCCGCCAAGTTCTGCCGGTCCACCATTCCAATTGGTGATCTTACCGCCTGATTGCTCAACGATGGGAACCAGCGCCACGATGTCGTAGGGCTGTAACGAAGTTTCAACAACCAGATCAATCTGACCCGCAGCAAGCATCACATAGGCATAGCAATCTGCACCATAGCGGGAGAGCCGGACAGATTTCTCAAGACGCTCGAATGAATCTTTGCGGGCACCTGTAAACAGCGCTGGCGTCGTCGTGAACATGGTTGCATCCGCAACGTCAACCGTATCGCGTGTCTGCAGGCCGCCTGAACCGTGCGGCCCCTCATAAAAGGCACCCTGCCCCGTCGCATAAAAAAGCTCGCCAATATATGGCTGCGCCATCATACCCGCGATAGCATCCCCGTTGCGGGTGAGCCCCACCAGCGTTCCCCAAAGAGGAATGCCGGAAATGAAAGACCGTGTTCCGTCAATCGGGTCTACGACCCAAACATATTCTGCATCAGCGTTCTCCGCTCCCAGCTCCTCACCCAGAATTCCATGGCCGGGGAACTCTCCTTTGATAAGCGCGCGAATGTGCTTCTCAGCCTGCCGATCTGCCTCCGTTACAGGGTCAAACCCGCCTTCCACCTTGTTGGAAACCGCTTCGCTCTGTCGGAATCGCGGTAAGGATTCACGGGCCGCCACAGCCGCGATTCGACGCATGAATTCTGGATCTATATGCAAGCTGGCCTCTCAAAGATTTTACGCCGCGTAACCGAAACTATGTCGCTTTATCAAACACTACGCTTGACATTTGTGCATCGCAACATAGTCTGAATTCCGGACAGTTTCTGTCCACGCCCGCTTGGGCGTTTCCTCCCTAGACTTGGCCGCATCGTGCAAACGGTGCGGTTCTTTTTTTCATCCTATTCTGCAGCCAACGGCATATCGGTGAAACAGTAATCCGGCAAGGCCATCAGGTCGGCGGTGAAGCCCGCAAGCTCGCGTGCCAGCAAATCGAATCCTGACGTTTTCTGCAAGCTCTGCTCGTCCATATAGAGCCCGCGATTAATCTCAATTTGAATAGCATGAATTCCGCGGGATGGGCGCCCGTAATGCTCCGTAATATAGCCGCCGGCATAGGGCCTGTTATGCGCGACCGTGAAACCCCGGTCATCTAACAGCTGGATTGCTGCCCGCGACAGAGCTTTTGAGGCGGAGCTTCCGAACCTGTCGCCAATGATGAAATCCGGTCTCATGCCGCTTTCGCCAAGCTGAATCCCGGCAGGCATCGAGTGGCAATCAATCAGGACACAGAATCCGAATTTTTGTCGCGTCTCGACAAGCAGCTGCTTCAACTCTGCATGGTAAGGCTGGTAAAGCAGTTCAATGCGCTCCGATGCCTCTGCAAATGGCAGGCGGTGCGCATAAATTTCCGCCCCCTCGCCTACCAGGCGCGGCACGGTGCCCAACCCTCCGGCAACTCTCGGCGAGCGGATGTTTGCGTAGGGCGGCACCCCGTCACTGAACATACGCGGGTCCAGTTCCCAAGGCTCACGATTAACGTCGAGATAGGCGCGCGGGAAATGGGCACACAGAAGCGGCGCTCCCAACGCCACGACGCAAGAAAAAAGTTCGTCTACGTAGCAATCCTCCGAACGACGAATCGAATGCGAATCAAGCCGGGACATCTCCAGAAACCGCTTGGGATAGGCGCACCCGCTGTGCGGGGAGTTGAATACAAACGGCACGCGTTGCTCGGCGGACCGCGCGATGGAGAACGCCTGGGAAGGCAGGAAGTCCTGCGAAACGCTCAACATTTACCTCCGGGCCGGCGCTTTGGCATAGTTCAAACTGCCATTTGCGGCCTCCTGAGTCCAGCAGGTTGCAGGAAAGGAAGAGCCAAGTTTTAAGTGTTGAGATTCACTTGATGTTTACCATCCCGAAGCCATATGAATAATGGTTAATGTGGAACGCTTCGCCGTGTCGAAGCTGGACGGATATTGGTGCAATGGTGCGCATTCTGCTTGCAGAAGATGATGAAGACATGCGCCGCTTTCTGGTGAAAGCCCTTGAGCGTGCGGGTTATCAGGTAATTGATTTCGACAATGGAGCGAGCGCTTTTGAGCGTCTGCGCGAGGAGCCGTTCTCGCTGCTTCTCACGGACATTGTCATGCCAGAGATGGACGGCATCGAACTTGCGCGGCGCGCGACCGAGATCGACCCCGATCTGAAGGTAATGTTTATAACCGGATTCGCTGCAGTCGCGCTGAACCCTGATTCGAAGGCGCCACGCGATGCAAAAATACTTTCCAAACCATTCCACCTGCGTGAGCTGGTAACGGAAGTTGAGAAGATGTTGCAGGCCGCATAAGGCCTGCGACAGCGCTTTTGCATTCATCACCGATTTCGTGAAGAACCGCTATTGACGGGCCGAAACAAAAGTGTTGTATGCGCGACGCGAATGGGCGTGTAGCTCAGCGGGAGAGCACTACGTTGACATCGTAGGGGTCACAGGTTCAATCCCTGTCACGCCCACCATTCGTAACAGTCTGAAAACATTGCGATTTTCAGGCTTGCACGCTCATCGAAATCTCTGGATCATTCGGCTGCTGTCACAACTCTGTCACAGCGGAAACGAAAATGGCTACGTTTCGAAAACGTCTCGATAAATGGCAAGTCCAGATACGCCGAAAAGGCTTTGCACCAATCTCCCGCTCGTTTCGAACAAAAGCGGATGCTCAGGAATGGGCACGCCATTGGGAACAGAAAGCTGACCGCGGTGAACTTCCAGCAAACACAAAAGAACTTGAAATCACCAAACTGTCCAAATTGGTAGAGCGATACCAAGTCGAGGTTCTTCCTACAAAAAAGGGAGCAGAAATTGAGCGTATCATTCTCGACGCTTTTTTGCGTGATCCCCTCTGCCGAAAGTCCCTCTCGACCCTAACCCCATCCGATTTCGCGAAATACCGTGACCGTCGATTGCAGATCATCTCCGCGAAAAGCCTAGGCAGGCAGCTATCCCCCGTATCGCATATGTTAAACCTTGCTCGTGTTGAGTGGGGCCTACCAATCAGAAGCGACTTGTTGTCCAACCTCCGCCTTGGAGGAAACGATAACAAAAGAGAACGGAGATTGAGGGAGGGAGAGCTTGAGCGACTGGTCCAAGCAGCCAAGAAAACGAGAAACCCGTTGATCCTTCCTATCGTGCAGTTTGCCGTTGAGACGGGCATGAGGCGTGGAGAGATACTGGCAATGGACTGGAAGCACGTTGATTTGGAACGTCGCTCGGTGGTCATCCCTGAGGCAAAGAACGGCTATTCCAGAACTATTC
>JAHBYV010000012.1 GCA_019635795.1 Rhizobiaceae bacterium | reverse complement strand
CGGCCCATGCGAATTTCCATATCGCGCCGCGTGGCTGCGTGATCTGTCCGGCGATGCTTGTGGGGGCTTCCGTTTACCTCGACGAGCGCTTTGACGCCGAGCAGTGGGTTTCCCGAATTCGGGAGACAGGGGCGACAGTCACAATCGCTCACGGACCCATGTTCGAGATGATTCATGCGCAGCCTGAAACCGCCGAAGATGCGTCGACCAATCTTTCGCGGATAGGCGCAGCGCAATTTCCCGCCAACATCGCAGCATCTTTCGAACGCCGTTTCGGCGTCCGCGTCGTCGATACCTGGGGAATGACTGAGGTTGGAACGCCGTGCTGGAATGTTCTCTCGGAGGAACTTCGTCCCGGGGCCTGCGGAAAAATCGCGCAGGACCTTTACGAATTTCGCATTGCCGATCCCGACACAGATGAAGAACTGCCCGCGGGGGAAATTGGTGAGTTTCAGCTTCGCGCCAAAGTTCCCTGGATTATGAGTCCCGGCTATCTGGGTGATGCGGAGGCTACAGTATCGGCTTGGAGGAACCTCTGGTTCCACAGTGGCGATATGGGTTATCGCACCCCGGACGGTTGGATTTATTTTACCGGTCGTAATGGCGACAGGATCCGCAGGAGAGGGGAGAATATTTCTCCCGCAGATATCGAGATTTCTGCCCTTGAGCATCCCGATATTGTCGAGGCGTCTGCCATTGGCGTCCCGTCCGAGTTTCAGAACGACCACGATGTCATGCTGTTCGTCGTTCTGCGCAAGGGGAGCGCGTTGTCAGAGCGAGACATCCTGGTGTTTCTGCTCGATCGAATCCCGCATTTCATGATCCCCAGATACATCGAGATCAGAACCTTTCTGCCAAGGAACACGACGCACAAGGTTCAGAAGCAGAGTTTGCGGGAGGATGGCGTTTCCGAGGCCACATGGGATCGGAAAATGGCCGGGATAAAGCTGTCGGAACTTTATGAATCCCGTAGCGAACCAGAAGGAACCTCACTGTCATGAGTTTTGATTTTCATCTCGAGATTGGCGAGGAATGCTCCTTCGCCAAAACCGTGAGCGAAAGCGACGTGTATATGTTCGCTGGTCTTACTGGTGATTTGTCCGTTGTTCACTGCAATGAACAATACATGCAAAACACTGCTTTCGGCAGAAGGATTGCACACGGGGTTCTCGTTGTCGGTCTGATGTCGACTGCTGCCTCTGTCATGTACTCGCCCAAGGTTGAGAAATACACGACACACACACCGGTTTCCCTGGGGTACGATCGTATCCGTTTCATTGGCCCGGTCTTCTTCGGTGACACAGTCACAATCAAATACCGGATCGCCAAGATGGATCCCGTGAAGGTTGAAGCTCACGCCGAGGTGGAGGCCATCAATCAGCATGGCGCGGTGGTGGCAGTCGCCGTGCATAGGCTCCGTTGGGTTCCGGTTTCCACCGCCAAGGCGGCCTGATCTGCAGCGCGCATTCTGCGTGCTGCTTGTGAAGATATTGCGTCGGCGCGGCCGACAAGACTTGGGAGGTCGATCCGTTGATACTGGAACTTTTGATCCGCGGGATATTGTTGGGCATGACCTATGGGCTGCTAGCCTTTCCGGTCAGCCTGCTTTTCGTTACGACCGGCTCGGTCGACGTTGCCATCGGGGCTTATGTGGTGATCGCAGCTGCGGTCATGTTCACCATCGGCGGCCCGCTCGGCGTGATCTGTGCGATCGGCGCCGGAGTGCTTGCCGCAGCTGCAGTTGGCCTGCTTTCGCTACGGCTGAACCGACCCGGTCACGTGGACCATGTCGTGCCAGTCCTTGCCACATTCGGCGTGGCGACGTTTTTCGAATCCCTGATCCTGACGGTGTTCGGAACAAGCTCAATGTTCAGTCCTCCGATTCTGCCGAGTGCCGAGATCTTCGGGATCAGGCTGAACCTGCAGCTTTTCCTGAACGCGTTCATCTGCGTTCTCATCCTCATCGCGCTCATGCTTGTTCTTCAGCGTTCCCCCTATGGTCGCGCAATGCGCGCCAGTGCGGTCAACCCGACCGGTGCGTCGCTGAACGGCATTCCGGTGCGGCAGGTATGGTTCTCGACTTATGTTCTGGGAGGCCTGCTGGCCTCGATCACCGGCATTCTGATTCTCTACGTGACCGGTGTCGACTACAGCTTGGGCTTCACCTTCACCATTTGGGGATTTGGTTCCGCGCTGATCTTTGGAATGCGGTCTCCGCTGCGCGGCTTCGCTGGCGGAACCGTCATAGGCATCATCCAGGCGCTGAGCGCCGGCTATTTGAATGCGGGATGGGCGACTGCGATGCCGCTGCTCTGCATACTGGTGGTGTTGTCGCTCGAGCGCATGAACCGCGTTGCCTCGACCGGTGGGCGCGTCTGATCGCGCCTGCCAAACCAAAATAAGTGAAATGCGAGAGGTGAAGGACAATGTCGCAGGCTAACAATAACGGTGCACGCCCATTCGTTCGCCTGGAAATGCAGGGTGCGGTTGCGACCGTATTCCTGAGCAATCCGCCTCTCAATCTTATTACGATCGAGATGACGCGCCAACTAGGCGAGCATCTTGACCAGTTGGCAGTCGATCCGGCGGTTCGGGCGCTGGTTCTTACGGGAGAAGGTGAGCGCGCATTTTCCGCAGGTTCGGACATAAAGGAATTTCCGGGGCTTTTCGAAACGGAAACGCTTATCAGCACGAAGCTTATTCCAGAGAACCGTACCTTTGCAAAGTTCGCCAACTTTCCGAAGCCGACAATTGCGGCCATTGAAAATCTGGCGTTGGGAGGAGGTCTTGAACTGGCGAGCGGCGCTGACCTGATCGTCGCTTCTTCCAATGCCAGACTTGGGCTTCCGGAAGTAAAGCTGGGAAGTTTCCCGGGCAGCGGCGGTCCCATCCGGGTCACTCGCCGGGTCGGACCTGGGCGCGCCCTCGAAATGATGCTTCTTGGCGATCCAATCCCCGCCGAAACCGCTTTGCAGTGGGGGCTTATCAACTGGACCGCTGCGCCCGGAGCGGCTCTGGAAAAGGCGCGAGCGGCAGCGGCGCAGCTGGCCGAAGGTCCGACTGCAGCTCAATTCGCCTGCAAGGCGACTATCCGCAATGGCCTCGTTTGTTCCGAAGAGGAGGCAACAGCAAGATCACTCAAATTCAGCGATCTGCTCTCACGATCTGAAGATACGCGCCGTGGCGTCCGCGCGTTCACGGAGAAGAAGACCCCGGTTTTCCCGGATAATCTGGAGTTATCGGACTTCACCGGACTTTACTGAGGCGGTCTTTTGCAAATGCACAATTCAACTGGAAGGCATCTAGGAATGATAGACTTCACCGTCCCCCAGGAGACCCGGCTCATAATCGATTCGATTAACCGTTTCATCAGGGAAGAAATCGTCGCTCATGAGGACGAAGTCGAGCGTCTTGGCTACGTTCCGAAGGAGCTGACCCAGGAGCTGGGCAGGAAGTCTCGCGAGATCGGACTTTATGCCCTCGGTATGCCAGAAGAGTGCGGCGGCGGCGGACTGAGCACTGTCGATTACTGTCTATGCGAGGAGGAATTTGGCAAGGCAAAGGACGCACTTATCCGCAGGTCTTTCGGAACGAGCATCCCCCTGTCCCTGATCAACTGCACGGGCGAGCTGCGCGAGAAATACCTTCTTCCCACGGTAAGGGGCGAGATGATCGTCGCATTCGGGATGACTGAGCCGAATGCTGGCTCCGACGCTGCTGGAATCTCGACGTCCGCGCGCCGTGACGGCGACGATTATATTCTCAATGGAACCAAGCATTTCATCAGCGACGCCGACGTCGCGGATGCGTTCATCGTTACGGCTGTAACGGATCGCGAAAAGGGCGCCAAAGGCATCACGGCGTTTATTTTTGACCGCGATACGCCTGGGTTCACGGTTGGACGTGTGCAGCCGATGATGGGCCTTCGCGGCATCAATGCAACAGAGATCGTGCTCGACAATGTGCGCCTTCACAAGCGCCAAATTCTCGGCGGGGAAGGAGAGGGGCTGTTCCAGGCACTATCGGCGATCAATCGCGTACGGTTGGCGCAGGTCGGCGGGCGTTCCGTCGGCATGGCAAAAAAGCGCTTAACCTGAGCGTGGAATACGCCAAAGACCGCAAGCAGTTCGGAAAGCCGATCGCGGACTTCCAGATGGTGCAGGCCATGCTCGCAGACATGGCCACCGAAATATATGCAACCCGCATGATGGTACTCAACGCGGCGTGGGAGACGGATCAAGGTCTGGATCCGCGCGCCAAGGTATCGATGGTGAAGTACTACTCTTCAGAAGCACTCGGTCGGGTTGTCGATAAGGCCGTGCAGATATTCGGTGGCATGGGTTACTGCTCCGATATGCCGATTGAGCGTCTGTATCGGGACGCGCGCGTCTACCGCATATTCGACGGCACTTCGGATATTCATAGGGTTGTGGTCGCGAGGGGGCTTTTAAAAGGGCCGCTGGATATTTGAGCGGGAGGCGATCATGCTGACAGGGATGAAGGTCCTGAGCTTTACGCATTTTGTTCAGGGGCCCGCCGCCGCTCAATATCTGGCTGATATGGGCGCCGACGTTATCAAGATTGAGCCTCTTACGGGGGCGTTTGAACGCGGCTACAGCGCCGACAATGTTTTTGTCGGTGGTGTCAGTTCTACTTTTCTTTCCGTAAATCGAAACGTGCGGTCTATCGCTGTCGACCTGAAGAGTGCGGAAGGCAAAGAGGTCGTTCGTTCACTGATCGGTTCTGCCGATGTGATCCTGGAGAATTACCGGATCGGTGTGATGGACCGTCTTGGCTTCGGCTATGAAGACGTTAAAGCGCTAAATGACAAAATCATTTATGCGTCGGCGTCGGGTTGGGGAAGCCGTGGCCCGATGGCAACTTCTCCCGGCCAGGATTTGCTCGCGCAGGCGCGTTGCGGTCTCATGGATGTTACAGGTGGCGATGCAGCGCCGACGATCGTGGGAACGGCGATTATCGATCACCATGCTGCAGCACTGTTGGCCATGGCTGTTTGTGCCGCTTACTCGTACCGGCTCCAGCACGGGGAGGGCCGACTTATCGAGTCCAACCTGTTCAGCGCTGGTATGGACCTGCAGATCGAGTCCATTGCAGCGTTCGTCAACTGTTCGAAAGACACCGGCAAAATAAAGCGCAACAAGAACCTTGGTTCCTGGTTCCTGCCTGCCCCTTACGGAGTTTACAAACTGGCTGACTGTCACGCAGTCATCTCCAATAGCGGTAATGTAGACCGGCTGGTCGAGCTCATCGGCGCGAGCGGGCATGCCTTCGAAAACATTGATCGCATGGCCGACCGGGATCGCTTCGCTGAACTTCTGGCTGATGAATTGCAGTCATGGACTTTCGAGCGCCTTGATAAGGTTCTGGCACCTCATGGCTTCTGGTACCAGCGTGTCCAGAATTATGCGGAGCTTATTGAAGACCCGCAGGTAAAAGAAAACGACTCTTTGCAGGAAGTCTCGATCAATGGGGCGGCTGCTACGCTCGTTGCCCATCCTGTTCGCTATGACGGGAAAGTTCCCGGTCTGCGGCATATGTCCAGCCGCCCGGGAAGCGATACGTCACATACACTTTCTGAAGCGGGTTGGTCCGAAGACAGCATCAATGACCTGTCTGACAGAAATATCATACTGAAATAGGTAAAAGGAGGATTCCTATGAGCAAGACGGAAACTAATCGCAAGATTATCCAGTCATACTTCGCAGATATATGCTCTGGAAACGAAGAAATAATGAAAAAAGCGATCGACAAATATGCCGATCCGAACTTTATTCAACATAACCCGAATATGAAGAACGGTAAGGCGGGTTTGGTTGAATATGCCAAAAAGCTGAGGGCGAATAGCCCGAACTGCAAGTTTGTGACAAAGCGGTTTATTGCTGATGGCGACTTTGTTGTTTGTCATAGCGAGGTGACTGGTTACCTGATGGAAACCGACGACAAAGACCCCAAATATGTATTCGTCGATATCTACCGCCTGGAAAATGGTAAGGTTGTAGAGCACTGGGATGTCTCCCAGCGTGTCCCAGACACCACGGCTAGCGGCAATCCTATGATTTGACGCTTTTCGTTCTCAGGAACGGAAGAACCGTGCTGTCAGACTGTAATAAACCTTGTTCTGTCGTCAGCACGGTTCTGCTCCTTGTAATTGGAGATTGCGCGCTACGCGCCAGATAATTCAAAATCCACGGCAAGCGTTCTGATGAATGACGACGGATTTGGCTGTATCAAATTTATCAGTTGCGATGGATTTTCGCATTCTGCGGGGCGAATGGTTCAGGTTTACCCGCCTCAATGATTGGCCACGCTGCTAGCCGATCAGACTGGGTTCTTAACCGCTTTCTACAACAGTCCGCGCAGCAACCTCCAGATTCTGGCTTTGATCAAACAGCCGTTATAGTGCGCTGTGGCCCTGCAACTTTTGCAATCTGACATCCCCTTCGCACTTGCAACCAAGCGTATTGGTGTGAGACAGGGGGGCTTCGCCGACGGAATAGCTGTGAGAGTTAGGAAACCTGCCGAGATGGCCGACAAGAATATTTTCAAATGGGATGATCCTTTCCTTTTGGAGGACCAACTCACGGAAGAGGAGCGCATGGTGCGCGATACCGCTCGCGCCTATGCTCAAGATAAGCTCGCCCCACGCGTGCGCGATGCCTATCGCAATGAACAGACCGATCCTGCAATCTTTTCTGAAATGGGCGAGGTTGGGTTGCTTGGTGTGACCATCCCGGAAGAATATGGCGGGATAGGTGCAGGCTACGTAACCTACGGCCTGGTGGCGCGCGAGGTGGAGCGCGTCGATTCCGGTTACAGATCAATGATGAGCGTGCAGTCTTCGCTGGTTATGTATCCAATCCACGCATACGGCTCGGAAGAGCAGCGAAAGAAATACTTGCCGAAGCTGGCTTCCGGCGAATGGATCGGTTGCTTCGGATTGACAGAACCAGACGCCGGATCTGACCCAGGCAGCATGAAGACACGGGCGCGCAAGACCGATGGCGGATATGTGCTTAACGGCTCGAAGATGTGGATTTCCAATTCGCCGATAGCCGACGTATTTGTCGTTTGGGCAAAGTCCGAAGCGCATGGCGGAAAAATCCGTGGCTTCGTTCTTGAGAAGGGAATGAAGGGGCTTTCAGCGCCCCAGATCGAAGGCAAGCTTTCGCTGCGAGCCTCCATCACCGGTGAAATTGTGCTCGACAATGTCGAAGTAGGTGAAGATGCGCTTTTGCCAAATGCTGAAGGCTTGTCCGGTCCTTTCGGATGCTTGAATCGCGCACGTTACGGCATCGCCTGGGGTGCTATGGGTGCTGCAGAAGCCTGCTGGCACGCGGCGCGCCAATACGGGCTTGATCGCAAGCAATTTGGCCGGCCACTGGCGAATACCCAGCTTTTCCAGACCAAGCTGACAAATATGTTGACCGAGATCAGCCTCGGGCTTCAGGGCGCGCTTCGCGTCGGGCGGCTTTTCGACGAGCACAAGATGGCTCCTGAAATGATTTCCGTCATCAAGCGCAACAATTGCGGAAAGGCGTTGGAAATTGCCCGCATGGCTCGTGATATGCATGGCGGCAACGGCATTTCGGACGAGTTCCCCGTCATGCGGCACATGGTCAACCTTGAAACCGTGAATACATATGAAGGCACATATGACGTTCACGGACTTATCCTCGGTCGTGCGCAAACTGGCTTGCAGGCGTTCTTCTGAGCGTTACCGCTATCGCGACCCTTAACGACAGTTGAGGGTCGCAATAAAGCCAGCGGTGAGACAAATGGACCGCTACCTCACAGATGTAACGGGCTGTAACAGCAACGTTTATTCTTGTGTGAGGTAGCGATGATCCTTGGACACTATGTGTTGACCGTTACATGCCCTTCCGTGCGCGGTATCGTGGCCGCCATTTCCGGCTATCTGGCCGATAAAGGCTGCTACATCATAGACTCCTCGCAATTCGACGACCTTGGCACGAAGAAGTTCTTCATGCGGGTGTCGTTTACATCCGAGCAGGGTGTGAAGGGTAATGAAATTTTCGCCGGCTTTGCGCCAATCGGCGATAAATTCCAGATGGAATATGAGTTCTTTACGAGCGGCGACCGCATGAAGGTTCTGCTTATGGTTTCGCGATTCGGCCATTGTCTGAACGATCTGCTTTACCGCTGGAAAATCGGAGCGCTGCCGATCGACATAGTGGGGGTGGTTTCAAACCATTTCGACTACCAGAAGCTGGTGGTCAACCACGACATCCCATTTTACCGCATAGCTGTAACCAAGGAAAACAAGGCCAAAGCCGAGGCGCAGCTTATGGATCTGGTCGAGGATTCAGGCACGCAGCTTATTGTTCTTGCCCGCTACATGCAGGTGCTTTCAGACGAATTGTGCCAGCGCATGTCCGGCAAGATCATCAATATACATCATTCGTTCCTGCCGAGCTTCAAGGGCGCAAATCCTTACAAGCAGGCCTATGAGCGCGGCGTGAAGCTGATTGGTGCGACGGCCCATTATGTGACGGCTGATCTGGATGAGGGGCCGATCATTGAGCAGGACATTGCCCGGATTACTCATGCGCAAAGCGCTGAGGATTATGTTTCAATTGGCCGGGATGTTGAAAGCCAGGTTCTGGCGCGCGCAATTCACGCGCATATCCACCACCGGACTTTCATCAACGGCAATCGTACTGTTGTTTTCCCTGCCAGCCCCGGAAGCTATGTTTCGGAGCGCATGGGCTAAACAAACGGCTTTCCCACCGCGAACCGGCGCGGAATGAGCCGGTTGAGATAATCAATTCCGGGCTGCGCTAGCCGGATGCCATCCTCTGTCAGGAATTCATCCGGCATGTGCCGCGTCTTCCCAGCCACTGCGGACAGCGGAACCTTGCGCATGACGGTCTTTCCGCCTTCATATTTGAGAGCAACAGATCCGCCGCCTTCGTCAGCAACCTGAACAGCATATTGCCCAGCCTCATAGGCTTCGCTGGCGTCCACCGGGTTGATTGCGCCGATATAACCGCGCGGCACATAACCGAGTGCATCAACCCGGGCGCGCCGCCCTGGAAGTCCTTCCGCAAGAGCGGCTTCAAACGCCCGATTCAAATCGCTGCCGGAAAGCTTCACATTGCCGTGCGCATCGCGCTCCACCTTGTCTGGTCCGACAAGGCTTTCAACAAGAGACTTGCCGTCAGCAGTCGAGACACCTTCTGACACGGCAACGACACAGCGCTTGTGCCTATCCAGTGTGCGCTTCACATCATCAATAAAGCGCTCGGTGGAGAAAGGGCGTTCGGGCACGTAAATCAGGTGCGGACCGTCATCCTCATCGTCGCGCCATGCGGCTGCGGCTGCGGTCAAAAATCCTGCATGACGACCCATGACAATTCCGACATAGATTCCCGGCAGCGCGCGGAAATCCAGATCAATGCTCTGGAAGGCGCCAGCCACAAACTCACCGGCCGATATGAAACCCGGCGTGTGGTCGTTCTCCATCAGATCATTATCGATTGTCTTTGGCGCGTGAATGAACGCCATCGAGTCGCCAGCAGCATCAGTCAAGATTTGCTGTGTTCCGGAAGTGTCATTGCCGCCAATGTAGATGAACGCGTTTGCGTCAATCTTTTGCAGACCCTTCAGCACCAGTTCGCAATAAGCGGCGTCAGGCTTGTCGCGAGTAGAGCCGAGTGCCGCGCCCGGTGTGTTGCCGATCAGGCGCATCCGCTCTGGCGATACATCTGAAAAATCAACGTAGTCGCCGTCACGCACTCCGCGCACGCCGTGGCGCGCTCCAAGAATGCGCGCATCAGGATAGCGGCGCTCAATTTCGGCGACAGCGCCTGCCAGTGTCTGATTGATCACGGCGGTTGGCCCGCCGCCCTGCGCGATTACAAATGTCTTGGGCATGGCTGACTCCCGGACGAAACTGGCATCCGTTTAGGCGCAACTGCGGTCGAGGGGAAGCAGCAAAATTTCGCTACATCACGACAATCTGCGTCTTGTTCACAACGGTGTTTGTGTTGACGCGATTGAACAGGTCTATGACGTCCTGATTCATCATGCGAACACAGCCCGATGACATGGCCTGACCGATAGTCCACCACTCCGGCGAGCCGTGAACACGATAGCCGGTATCCTGACCGTCGCGGAAGATATAAAGCGCGCGCGCGCCAAGCGGATTATCGAGACCGCCGGGTTGGCCACCCGCCCATTTAACCAGTTCGGGCTTGCGGCCAATCATTTCCCTTGGAGGAGTCCATGTCGGCCATTTGCGTCCATATTGAATGACGCCGCGGCCCGACCATTCAAACCCTGCCTTGCCAATGCCTACGCCATAGCGCAGCGCTTCCCCGCCCGTCTGGACAAGGTAGAGAAAGCGGTTTGTTGTATCGACGACCAGCGTGCCGGGCACTTCGCCTGTTGGGTCAACGACAATCTGACGGCGAAACTCAGGTTTCACCTTCTGGTATGGAATTTGGGGAAGCACGAATCCCGAATCCTCAATTGAGGCGTACATGACCTCCGGGTTTGTCACGTTCGGATCAATGCTGATCTGAGGGCGAATAGCTCCCGTTGGAGCAAGATCCAGCCCCATTGCAGGCGCTGCGGTGTCAAAGCCAACCGTCGAACAACCGGAAACGGCAGCTAGTGACGACGCGATTCCCAGCAGGGCTGTGCGCCGCGAAACGGAACTGCCGCTTTCAAGGTTAGCGGATATACTGGAGAATTTTTCGGACAAGCTACTCACCCACGCAACAAAATAAACACAGGCGTTGAAATGCCATTGCAGCGCATTTTCCACGCTTATGGTTGATTAAGTGTAAAAGGCAAGAACCTAGTAGTTTCAATCACTTGCTTGTCTTTCCAAAGCCCTTGCCGATGTTGCTTGATGCTCCGCCGCCAAATTTCCCGCCTTTTGTCACAAAGTTGTCCCTTGGGCCGCGCTACTGTGATGCTGCATTGCACAATCAACGGAAAGAAGGGGATGCGCATTATGTCACCAGCACTTGCTGCAACGCTGAAGCGTTGTTCTCTACCGGGCGTCATGGTGGGGGAAGCCACGTGTCAATTTGTTGAATCGCTTGCACCGCGTGAGCGAAGTGCTATGCCTCGCAGTGAGGCTCGACGCCAGTTTTAGCGGAGCCTCGCCCGGAGGCACAAATGACGTTCGAGACCTGGCTCGCATTCTGCGCGGCGAGTGCTGTACTTCTGATAATACCCGGTCCGACCATCCTTCTGGTAGTGTCGTATGGGCTGGGGCAGGGCTTGCGAACGGCAGTGCCTACGGCAATCGGTGTCGCGATTGGCGACTTTACCGCGATGACTCTTTCAATGCTTGGCGTCGGCGCGTTGCTGGCCGCATCAGCTTCGATATTCACCGCGCTGAAACTGATAGGTGCGGCCTATCTCGTTTACCTCGGGGTCAAGCTCTTCCGTTCGGGCGGCACCTTGCACGCCGAGCCGCGCAGGGACGCGGCGACCTCGCTGAAAATGATAGGCCATGCGTGGATCGTGACGGCGCTGAACCCGAAGAGCATCACTTTCTTTGTTGCGTTCCTTCCGCAATTCATCGACCGCCACGCGGATTTCTGGACACAAATGCTAATCTTCGAGTCGACATTTCTTGTCCTCGCCTTTCTCAACGCGCTTGGCTATGCGCTTGCCGCCGCAAGGGCACGCAAGCTGTTCGCCAGCCCGCGCGCGTTGAAAATATTCAACCGGACAGGTGGCACGATGCTCATCGGCGCAGGCATTGCAACTGCCGCAACGCGCAGTGCCTGAGACTCTGAAAAGAATCTGGTAGGACCAGTTTCGAGAAGGAAGTTTGTTTGATATGAAGGCTGTGCGGGCCTTGCTGGGAGGCATTGCCTGCGGGGAGGAGCAAGCATGTATCTCGGCATTGACCTTGGCACGTCTGGCGTTAAGGCGCTGCTGATAGACGGCAGCCAGAAGGCTCTGGCTTCCGGACACGCGGCGCTGGACGTGTCGCGACCTCATGCAGGTTGGTCGGAACAAGACCCCGCGCAGTGGATTGCAGCGATTAACGAAGCCATTGGCGCGCTGAAACGCTCCAACCCTGTGCAACTTGCTGCGGTCAAAGGCATTGGCCTTTCGGGGCACATGCACGGCGCGACACTGGTGGACAGTGAAGACAATGTTTTGCGGCCTTGCATACTGTGGAACGACACGCGCAGTCATGCAGAGGCGGCTGAGCTCGATTCCGATCCGCGTTTCCGAAAGATTACGGGCAATATCGTATTTCCGGGCTTCACCGCGCCAAAGCTGGTTTGGGTCGCAAGGCATGAAGCGGATATATTCAAGCGCGTGGCCAAGGTGCTGCTGCCGAAGGATTATCTCAGGCTTTGGCTGACGGGTGAGCATATATCGGAAATGTCCGATTCCGCCGGAACTTCGTGGCTCAACGTGGCTGAGCGGCGCTGGTCACAGGAACTGCTTGAAGCAACCGGGCTCGAAGAATCACAGATGCCGGCGCTGGTGGAGGGTACGCAGCAAGGCGGCACGCTGCGCAAAGAGCTTGCCGCGGGCTGGGGCATGGGCCCAAATGTTGTGGTGGCAGGCGGGGCGGGTGACAACGCTGCTTCGGCGGTGGGCATGGGAACAGTAAAGCCCGGCCAGGCATTCGTATCCATCGGAACGTCTGGCGTTCTGTTCGCTGCAAACGGGTCCTATCTGCCGAATGCCGAAAGCGCGGTGCATACATTCTGCCACGCGCTGCCGGATGTCTGGCATCAGATGGGCGTCATACTTTCAGCTTCAGATTCGTTGACATGGTTGGGTGGCATTACCGGTAAGAAGCCGGAAGAACTGACCGCTGAACTGGGCGATAAGCTCAAGGCACCCGGCAGGGTTACTTTCCTGCCGTATCTTTCGGGCGAGCGCACGCCGCACAATGATGCGGCGATCCGCGGGGTCTTCACCGGACTGGCGCATCAATCCGGGCGAACCGCGCTAACTCAGGCAGTGCTGGAAGGTGTTGCGTTCGCATTCCGCGACAGTCTGGAAGCATTGCGCACAGCAGGAACCGAACTTCATCGGGTAACGGCTATCGGAGGCGGTTCGCGTTCGCGCTATTGGCTGAAGTCTATAGCGACGGCGCTGAACCTGCCTGTGGATGTGCCTGCCGATGGCGATTTCGGCGCGGCATTCGGCGCTGCGCGTCTGGGGCTTATTTCGGCACAGAAGGCTGACCCGGCAACTGTTCTGACACCGCCGAAGACGGCTGAGACAATCGAGCCGGATGCCGGTCTGACTGAAGCTTACGGAGATGCATATCGGCGCTATTCGGCGCTTTATCCAGCTATCAAGGGAGGAACTTGATGACTACGCATTTCTTCGGCGACATCAAGCCGGTGAAGTATGAAGGGCCGGAAAGCACCAACCCTCTGGCATATCGCTTCTACAACCCGGACGAGGTGATTTTGGGCAAAAGGCTGGAAGACCATTTGCGGTTTTCAGTCGCTTACTGGCACAGTTTCGCATGGCCGGGTGGCGATCCGTTTGGTGGCCAGACGTTTGAGCGGCCGTGGTTTGGCGACACCATGAAGCACGCCAGATACAAGGCAGATGTAGCGTTTGAACTGTTCTCGCTGCTTGGCATTCCCTTCTACTGCTTTCACGATGCCGATGTGCGCCCTGAGGGCAAGACCTTCATGGAAAGCGCTGAGCGGCTCGACGAAATCACCGACTATTTTGCTGACAAGCAGAAGCAGACCGGCGTGCAGCTTCTCTGGGGAACGGCCAACCTGTTTTCCCACCGACGTTTCATGGGCGGTGCGGCAACAAACCCGGACCCTGACGTGTTCGCCTACGCGGCGGCGACGGTGAAGAAGTGCATCGACGTGACCCGGAAACTGGGCGGACAGAACTATGTGCTGTGGGGTGGCCGGGAAGGCTATGAAACGCTTCTGAATACGGACCTCAAGCGCGAGCGCCAGCAGGCCGGCCGGTTCCTGTGCATGGTGGTGGATTATGCGAAGAAGATCGGCTTCAAAGGGACCATATTGATAGAGCCGAAACCACAAGAGCCGACAAAGCATCAGTATGACTATGATGTCGCGACGGTTTACGGGTTTCTGAAGGATTTCGGCCTTGAGAAGGAAGTGAAGGTAAATATAGAGCAGGGCCACGCCATTCTCGCCGGTCACTCCTTCGAGCATGAGCTGGCGCTGGCAGGCGCGCTTGGCATTTTCGGTTCCATCGATATGAACCGGAACGACTATCAATCCGGCTGGGATACCGACCAGTTTCCCAACAATGTTCCCGAGATGGCGCTGGCTTATTACCACGTGCTGCAAAATGGCGGCTTTACAACCGGGGGAACCAATTTCGACGCCAAGCTGCGACGGCAATCGATTGATCCACAGGACCTGCTGATTGCTCATATAGGCGGGATGGATTGTTGCGCGCGCGGATTGAAAGCTGCGGCAAGGATGATTGAGGACAATGCCTTGTCCGGCCCGCTGGCGGAGCGTTATGCGGGGTGGAACAGCGCTGAGGGTAAGGCGATGCTTTCAGGCAAGCGCACGCTTGAGGAGGTTGCCGAACGGGTCTTTAAAGAGGGAATCGAGCCCGAACCCCGCTCCGGCCGTCAGGAATATCTGGAAAACGTCGTTAATCGCTACGTCTAGCTCTGAAATCTGGTTTTTACGGCAAGGGCAAAGCGTGCAAAATTTTGTCACGCTTTGTCGCGCAATTGCCAATGTGCTGCCTTCAAGCTGTCATGGTGGGCATTGTAGATTGCGCGCATGGTACAAGAACGCGCAGATCAATTCATCGATGCAGTCCCGGTTCCCGAAATCGAGGCGCTGCTATCCATGTGCGGCTCCGGTTCAATCGTTGACCGCCTGTTGGCCATTCCACGGCCACACGATCATGACGCCCCCAATGAGTGGGAGCGCGCCGTAACCTCTCGCCTGCAAACGCGTATTTCGAACATGATGCGCGAACGGTTGGAAGGCAAAGACTGTAAAGCCGCCTAATTTAGCGGAATTTCGTTTTCATCCTTGCTTGTCTGGTAGACTTGCGAAAGCCGATCGTAATCGTCGGAAATCTTTCCGATGCGCGCTTCAAGGCGCTGACGGTCGGCTTCCGGCAAGCTGCGTACCAGCTTGCGAATGGAACGGCTTTTCCAATAAGCGTTTTCCGCGTTGTAGCCGCCGGGATCGAGCGTGAAAACTTCCTTCAGGATGCGCAGATCGTGCGGAATCGCGAAAGAGTCGCGCGAATCCTCGTGGCTGAACAGGTAATAGAAATTGTCGAACCCGGTCCATGTAATGGCGGAAAGGCAAAGCGAGCACGGCTCATGGGTTGCAATGAAAATGCAATCGCGCGTATCGGGGCGGTCTGCTTTCGGCATCTCATAAAAGCGTTTGAGACAATGGACTTCGCCGTGCCAAAGCGGATTTTCCATTTCGTTGTTTGTCTCGGCGAGCACCAGAGAGGTGTCGTCTTTTCACAGGATCGCCGCGCCAAACAGCTTGTTTCCGTGGGAAACGCCCTCGGTCGTCATTGGAACAATGTCGTTCTCGATCACGTCCAGCAAGCGCTCGATCAGTTTTGCATCATCTGTCATGACAATCGAATCTCGTAAGGCTCAGCAAAGTAAAATTCCTCGGCGTTCATTTCGTCGCCGCCGCGGTCAACCACCACGAAGTCCTGCGGTTCGCCAACCGGAGTTAAAACACCGTGCCAAAGGTTGCGCGGATAATTGACCCCCTGTCCGGGATGCGTAATGAACGCATGAGGTTCGCCGGGTCCGTCCGGCGTATCGTGGCACACGATGACAACGAAGGGGCGGGGCGAAAGCGGGATGAAAGCCTGGCTGCCGAAGGGATGGCGTTCGACCATCTTCAAGGAAAGCGGAAACTCATAGGGTGTTCCCTTGAACAGCGAAATCAGAACGCGCGCATTTGTGCCGGTTGCCTCGACCTTTGCAAGGTCGTGATAGCGCTCACATTTGCCACCGTTGATTGGATAGTGATGTGCGCCCTCGGTTTCGATCACGTCGCCAAACGGCGCGAAACTCTCACGGGTCAGCAGTTGAGCGATAATCGTTCTGGTCATCGCAGGAAATATCCCAAGCGAGGATGCCGGTTAACATCCTTGTAGAGAAGATAGCGGAAGGGACCAGGGCCGCCGGCATAGCAGGCTTGCGGGCAAAAGGCGCGCAGCCACATGAAATCACCCGCCTCCACCTCAACCCAGTCATTGTTGAGCCGATAGACCGCCTTGCCCTCAAGCACATAGAGGCCATGTTCCATCACGTGAGTCTCGGGGAAGGGAATGATGCCACCCGGCTGGAAAGTCACGATGGTGACGTGCATATCGTGGCGCAGGTCGGCAGGATCGACAAAGCGCGTTGTCGCCCACTTCCCGTCAGTTTCGGGCATGGGGGAGGGTTCGATGTCCTGCTCGTTGAGCACTATCGGGTCGGGCGCTTCCAGCCCGTCGACATACTCATAAGCCTTGCGAATCCAATGGAAACGCGCAGGCTCGCCTGAGCGATTGCGCAAGGTCCAGTGGCGTCCGGGGGGTAGATAGGCATATCCGCCGGGCGCAAGGTCATACTGTTCGCCTTCGATCACAAGCGATACAACGCCTTCGACGACGAACAGGACGCCTTCCGCGCTGGTGTCTGGCTCCGGCCTGTCGCTTCCGCCGCCGGGCTGAACCTCCATGATGTATTGCGAGAAGGTTTCTGCAAAGCCGGAAAGCGGGCGGGCGATGATCCAGAGCCGCGTCTTTTCCCAATGGGGAAGGTAGCTGGTGACAATGTCGGAGAATTCCCGCCGGGGAATCACGGCGTAGGCGTCGGTGAATACCGCGCGATCGGTGATGAGGTCCGTCTGTGGCGGCAAGCCACCTTTCGGCGCATAATAGTTGCGAAGTTTCATCCGCTGTTCCTGTTTCTGGGTCATGCAGGCAAGAGGTCTTTCAGCCTATACCAGGCAATGCGCTCGACCTGCTTGCAGGCGGTGGTGAATTCCTCATCGCGGCTGTTCGCGATGCGCTTCTGGAAGGCTTCCAGAATGCTGGCCTTGGTATTGTCACGCACAGCAATGATGAACGGGAATCCGAATCTGGATACATAGTCGGCGTTCAGCGCGGTGAACGTTTCGCGTTCTGCATCGGTGAGCGCATCCAGTCCTGCACTGGCCTGCTCGGCAGTGGATTCGGCTGTGAGGCGCTTTGCCTGCGCCAGTTTTCCGGCCAGGTCCGGATGGGCTTTCAGTACGGCAAGGCGTTCTGCTTCGGAGGCCGAGCGGAATGCTCTGCACAAAATATTATGAACGCCTGCCGCGCTGTCCATGGCCGGGCCAAGTTCAAGATCGAAAGCGCGATCGGCCACCCATGGCGAATGCTCGAAAATCCCGCCAAAGCTTTGAACGAATTCGTCTCGTGACATGCGCGAGGGACGCAGCGCCTGTGCCGTGTAGGGGTGGTGTTCGTGCCAGTGACGCGCAATGTCTATGCGGCGCGGGGTCCAGACTTTTTCGTAGGACTGCATGTACTCAATGAAGCGCTTGAGCGCTGCGGCACGCCCCGGCCGTCCAATGAGGCGGCAATGCAATCCGATACTCATCATTGCCGGACGGCCCGATTTCCCTTCTGCATACAAGGTGTCGAACGCATCTTTCAGATAGGCAAAGAAATCGTCGCCGGTGTTGAATCCCTGCGCTGTTGCAAAGCGCATGTCGTTGGCGTCCAGCGTGTAAGGTATGACCAATTGCGGCGAAATCGGGTTGCCGTGTCCATCGCGATCCAGCCAGTAGGGCAGATCGTCGTCATATGTGTCAGACACATAGGCAAATCCGCCTTCCTCAGCGACAAGACGCACGGTGTTTGCAGACGTTCGCCCCGTGTACCACCCTGTCGGGCGCTCGCCCGTCACCTCGGTGTGAAGCCGGATCGCTTCGACAAGATCACGGCGCTCGTCCTCCATGCTGTATTCGCGGTAGTCGATCCATTTGAGGCCATGCGAGGCGATTTCCCAGCCTGCATCCTGCATGGCTTTCACCTGATCGGGCGAACGGGCAAGCGCGGTGGCCACGCCGTAAATCGTTACCGGGATGGCAGCTGCGGTAAACATTCGGTGCAAGCGCCAGAAGCCCGCACGGGCACCGTATTCATAGATTGATTCCATGTTCCAGTGGCGCAAGCCTTGCCAAGGGGCTGCGCCCACGATTTCAGACAGGAACGCTTCTGATGCTGCGTCTCCGTGCAATATGCAGTTTTCGCCGCCTTCCTCGTAATTCAGCACGAACTGCACGGCTATATAAGCACCGCCCGGCCATTGAGGATCGGGTGTGTTCTGGCCATATCCGCGCATGTCACGAACGTAACGCATCTTCTCTCCGCCTTGCCATTTCCGGGCTATTCGCTCTTATCTCTAAAGGGAGCCGTGGCTTTGGACAATTTCAACAATAGCGTGGCAAGTCAGGAAAATTCCCCCTAAAAAAATTGAAAATGCTTTTTGAGGTCCAGAGCTTCCAGCTTGCTGTGCGTTGGGCTTTAATCAACTGAAGTCTGACCATCAAAAAGGTGGCGAGGGGAAATGACGGAAGCAAAAGGCGGCAAACTGACCACTCACGTTCTGGATACCGCGCTCGGCGTGCCGGCGGCGGGGCTGAAGATCGAGCTTTACAGACTGAATGGTGAGGCAAGGCACAAAATCAGGGAAGTCGTGACCAATTCTGACGGGCGCTGCGATGCACCGTTGCTTGATGGCGCGGCTTTCGAAACCGGTACATATGAACTGGTATTTTATGCCGGTGATTATTTGCGTGCATCAGGACAGAAATTAACCGAGCCCGCGTTCCTCGATCAGGTTCCGCTCCGATTCGGGATGGCGGAGGAAAAGCACTATCATGTGCCGTTGCTCGTTTCGCCTTTCAGCTACTCTACATATCGCGGGAGTTGAAATGGGCAGGCGCACGCGAACCTGTTCGTTCCAACATTCAACAAGGGAATGACGCAAAATGGCCAAGGCGCTACCCAGGTCCGAAATTCGTTTCCTTCTGAACAATGAGCGGGTCGCGCTCAGTGACGTATCTCCTGACGAGACGCTGCTGGATTATTTGCGTCTGCGCCGCAATCTTCGTGGCACGAAGGAAGGCTGCGCGGAGGGCGATTGCGGTGCCTGCACCGTTCTGGTGGGGCGCTTGCTGGCCGGACGGCTGGTTTATGAAAGCGTCAATGCGTGCATTCGCTTCCTCGGGTCGCTGGACGCAACCCATGTGGTGACGGTGGAGCATCTCAAAGGTGCTGACGGCAAGCTGCATCCTGTGCAACAGGCGATGGTTGATTTTCACGGTTCGCAATGCGGGTTCTGCACGCCGGGATTTGTCATGTCGCTCTATGCGTTGTGGATGCGCGAGCCGAATCCTTCGGATGCGGAAATCGAAAAGGCCCTGCAGGGCAATCTTTGCCGGTGCACCGGCTATGAGGCGATCGTGCGTTCCGCGCGCGCTATCTCCGGCTACGGCAAGGTTTCGAACGATCCGCTGCTAGGCGAACGTAATGCAGTGATCGGCCAATTGACGGCCATGCGCGACGGTGCGCGCGTGGAAATAGGTGCCGGTAAGCACCGGTTCATCGTTCCCGCCACTGCGGATGACTTTGCCAGGGTTCTGGAGGCCGAACCCAACGCAACTGTCGTTGCCGGGTCAACCGATGTCGGCCTTTGGGTGACAAAGCACATGCGCGATATTTCGCCTGTCGTGTTCATCGGCGGGATCGAAGATCTGAAATCGGTCGCCGAGACTGACGGCGTGATTACCCTGGGCGCGGGCGTGACCTATACGGAGGCGTTCGACGTGCTTGCCAACCGCATTCCTGCGCTGGGCAGCCTGATTGACCGCATTGGTGGCCAACAGGTTCGCAATATGGGAACTATCGGCGGCAATATCGCCAACGGGTCCCCGATTGGTGACACGCCACCGCCGCTTATTGCGCTTGGCGCAACGTTGACATTGCGGCGCGGTGACAGTCGCCGGACAATCGCGCTCGAAGATTATTTCATCGCCTATGGCAAGCAGGATCGTGCGCCGGGTGAGTTTGTCGAGGCGGTTCATGTGCCGGTGCCGAAAGAGGGTACTCATTTTGCCGTCTATAAAATCTCCAAGCGACGCGACGAGGACATTACCTCGACCCTCGGAGCATTCTATCTGGAGGTAAGCAATGGGACCGTCACCTCGATCCGCATTGCTTACGGCGGCATGGCCGCGACGCCCAAGCGAGCGCGCTCTGTGGAAGCTGCCCTGTTGGGAAAATCGTGGAACGAGGCAACAATTGAGGCTGCGCTAGATGCTTTCGCGGCGGATTTCTCGCCGCTCACGGATATGCGGGCGACCGCCGAATATCGGGCACTCGCGGCGCGCAATCTGCTGGTGCGTTTCCATGCTGAAACGACCGGCACGAAAGCACCGATTCAGATTTCGAGGGCCGCGTGATGACCGCACACCAGCCAGATTTGAAAGCAACAAGAATTGCCGGTGGCGTGCATACGGATCAGAAGCACGACTCTGCCCATAAGCATGTGACGGGAGAAGCAATCTACATTGACGATATGCCTGAGCCGCGCGGCACGCTTCATGGCTGTCTCGGCCTTTCCACGGTCACGCATGGACGTATCGTCAATATTGACCTGTCCGCTGTGCGCGCTGCGCCGGGGGTTGTGGATGTGCTGACGTCCGCGGATGTTCCCGGCGTCAATGATATTTCTCCAACGGGTCGCAACGACGAACCGGTTCTTGCCGATGGTCTGGTCCAGTTTTATGGCCAGCCAATATTCTGCGTCATAGCCGAAACGCGCGAACAGGCACGGCGTGCCTGCAAGCTTGCCAAGGTTGAATATGAAGAGCTGCCGTTTGTGCTTGATATTGCGGGGCTGGATGTCGCTAAAGACAGGCTGGTAACGCCCAATCTCACGCTGGTTCGGGGCGATGCGGCTGCGGCAATTGCCAAAGCGCCGCGGCGGATAAAGGGTCAGGTGCGCCATGGCGGTCAGGATCACTTCTATCTGGAAGGCCAGATTTCCATGGCTGTTCCCGGCGAGGACGGAGACGTAACAGTTTACTGTTCCACGCAGCACCCCAGCGAAGTGCAACACATGGTGGGTCACGCGCTTGGCGTTCCGAGCCATGCTGTCACGGTTGAGGTGCGGCGCATGGGTGGCGGTTTTGGCGGCAAGGAAACGCAGGGCAACCAGTTTGCCGCGCTGGCTGCAATTGCCGCCAAGCGGATTGGCCGCGCTGTTAAAATCAGGCCAGACCGCGACGATGACATGACCGCGACAGGAAAGCGTCATGACTTCCTGATCGACTATGAAGTCGGGTTCGATGATGAGGGCAATATTCTCGGTGTCGAGTATACCTATGGTGCCCGTTGTGGGTTTTCGTCTGACCTTTCAGGACCTGTGACCGACCGTGCGCTGTTCCATTGCGACAATGCCTATTTCTACCCGGCGGTGAAGGCGGTTTCAGCGCCGTTCTACACCAACACCGTGTCGAACACCGCGTTTCGCGGATTCGGTGGGCCGCAAGGCATGATCGGCGCGGAACGTGTAATCGACGAAGTTGCATTTGCAACCGGCAAGGACCCGCTGGAAATACGCCGGAAGAATTTCTACGGCACCACAGACCGCAATGTAACGCCTTACCACCAGACGGTTGAGGACAACATCATTCACCGCATTTTCGATGAACTTGAGCAGAGCGCCGACTACGCGGGGCGTCGTCGCGAGATCAATGCGTTCAACAATAACAGTCGGTTTATCAAGCGGGGTCTGGCGCTTACGCCTGTCAAATTCGGCATCTCGTTCACTGCCACGCACTACAATCAGGCGGGCGCGCTCGTGCATGTCTACACCGATGGCTCGGTGCATCTGAACCACGGCGGAACGGAAATGGGGCAGGGCCTTAATACCAAGGTTGCGCAAGTTGTGGCCGAGGAATTCCAGATCGATATCGACCGGGTGAAAATCACCGCGACGACCACAGGCAAGGTTCCAAACACATCGGCAACGGCAGCTTCTTCCGGCGCGGACCTGAACGGAATGGCCGCGCAAAATGGGGCGCGCCAGATCAAGACGCGTTTGATCGAGTTTGCCGCTGATAAATACAATGTCGAGAAAGACCAGATCGAGTTCCTGCCGAACCGGGTGCGCGTCGGAAATCAGGAAATTCCTTTCACCGAGCTTATTGCGCAAGCCTATCTCGCCCGCGTCCAGCTATCGGCCGCAGGCTTCTACAAGACGCCGAAAATTCACTGGGATCGCTCCAAAGGGCAGGGGCGGCCATTCTACTATTTTGCCTATGGTGCAGCCTGCGCGGAAGTTTCCGTCGATG
Organism: Rhizobiaceae bacterium; assembly: GCA_019635795.1. Classification (GTDB taxonomy): domain Bacteria; phylum Pseudomonadota; class Alphaproteobacteria; order Rhizobiales; family Rhizobiaceae; genus Mesorhizobium_G. The sequence goes on along the minus strand of JAHBYV010000012.1, from coordinate 98,100 downwards.
TGCTAACCGGCGAATATATGGTTGAGCGGGTGGACATATTGCACGAAACCGGGCGGTCCCTGAATCCTGCGCTGGATTTGGGGCAGGTGGAAGGTGCGTTCATACAGGGCATGGGCTGGTTGACGACCGAAGAGCTTTGGTGGGACGAAAAAGGGCGGCTGCGTACACATGCGCCATCGACCTACAAGATTCCGCTCGCTTCCGATCGCCCGAAAATCTTCAATGTGAAGCTCGCAAGCTGGGCAGAGAATGCCGAAAATACGGTGCATAAATCCAAGGCCGTGGGTGAGCCGCCATTCATGCTGGGCATGGCAGTTTACCACGCGCTGACGGATGCTGTTGCCAGCGTCGCGGATCACAAAATTCACCCGCAACTCGACGCGCCCGCAACGCCGGAGCGGGTTTTGATGGCGATTGAGAAGCTGAAGGCTGCACGGTGAACATTGTGCTATGATGACCCGATGGCGCACGATGTGAAAAAGCTGGAAGAGTTTCTGCACGGCGCGCATGACGTGGCGCTCGTTCAGGTGGAGGTTGCCAAGGGCTCAACGCCACGCGAAACCGGCGCATGGATGCTGGTGGCGAACCAGAAGATTTTCGGAACGATTGGCGGCGGCCAGCTTGAATATATGGCAATTGACAAGGCTCGTGCGCTGCTGTCACGCGCGGAGGTCGGGCGCGAGTTCATGAGCGTGCCGCTGGGGCCGGAGATCGGGCAATGTTGCGGCGGCCACGTCAAACTTGTGCTTCAACGGATTGATGAGCCATTGAAGCAAGCAATTCTGGCAAAGGCGAACGCTGAGCAGGAAGCGCTTCCAAGTGTTTATGTATTCGGTGCGGGGCATGTAGGACATGCGCTTGCCGCCGCGCTTTCCCTGCTCCCTGTTCAGGTGACTGTTGTTGAAACGCGGGCCGGGGAACTGGATGGACTGCCCGAAAACGTCGACGCGCGGTTGACTGCATTGCCGGAGGAAGCCGTGCGCGAGGCACCAGCCGGCGCGGCGTTTATTGTCCTGACGCATGACCATGCTCTGGATTTTATAATCGTTGCAGAGGCTCTGAAGCGAAACGACGCGGCCTATGTCGGCATGATCGGATCGAAAACCAAAAAGGCAACATTCAGGAACTGGTTCCTGAAAGTGGCTGGCGGATCAATGGACGCTTTTGACCGCCTCGTGTTGCCCATCGGGGGTGATACGGTAAAGGACAAACGCCCAGCCGTTATTGCGGCGCTGACCGCTGCTGAGGTGATGACCGCCATCAGCCGGACTGCAAGCTCGCAAAAATCGAGAACCGCCCTCAGTCAGTGAGGGTCAACTTCCCGCCAATGCGTGGCGGATCATTTTCTCGCACCGCTCCGCCATGAAATCGAGCAAAAGCCGAACCTTCGGGTCTTGTAATTTTTTGTGGGGATAGACTGCCGCAAACTGAATGGGTGTTGGAGGGAAATCGGGCAGCACCAGCCGCAAACGGCCATCGCGCAGATAGGTCTCAATCTCGAAACGAGGCTTGGAGACGATGCCCCTTCCGCCGAGAGCCCAGTGAGTCAGAACATCACCGTCGTCTGAATCGTAGGGACCGTTGACCTCATATTTCGAGGGGCCGTTTTTCGTTTGAAGCATCCAGTAATGCTCCTTGGTTCCCGGAAACCGGAGCATGAGGCAATCATGCTTTTTTTCGATCAGATCTTCGGGAGCCTGTGGCTCGCCTCGTGCTTCGATGTAGTCGGGAGAGGCGACCAGCACGCGCTCACATTGCATGATGCCGCGCATTCTGAGACTGGAATCCTCAATGATTCCGAGCCGGAACGCTACGTCTATTCCCTCCTTGAGAATATCGACATTATGATCGGACAGGCGCAGCCGAACCCTGATGTCGGGATATTGGTCATGGAAGTCCGGAATCCCCGAGGCAATGAACCTGCGGCCAAGGCCAAGGGGGGCGGTGACGCGGATTGTGCCGCGAGGCTGGCCTGAAAGCGCGGAAACGGCAGCCTCAGCCTCGACGATCGAATCCAGAACCTTCTTTGCGCCTTCATAGAAAACTGTGCCATGCTCTGTCGGCATGAGCTGGCGTGTGGTGCGATTGAAAAGGCGTACGCCGAGATGTTTCTCCAGCTCCTTTATGCGGTTGGACGCCACCGCAGGCGAGATGCGCATATCTCTGCCGGCAGCCGAAAGATTGCCCAACTCAACCACACGAACGAAAACCGCGACATTATCGAGATATGCCATATGGACTTACTCCTCATTCCCATGGCCCTTGCGGTGTTATAGCGCATCTATTTTAAATGTTTTTTTGAAAGTCATCGAGCGCCTGCTCTCTTTCGCATTATGAACTGTTGCGCCAAAGTCGTCCAACGAGGAGTCGCAGGCGCATTTGCAGGCGGTGGGAGTTTTCCGAATGCTGGATTTTGTCATATTCTGGGATTGGGCAAGTTTTGCCGTGCGGTGGCTGCACATCATCACCGCGATGGCCTGGATCGGTTCATCCTTTTATTTTGTCGCGCTCGATCTGGGATTGAAGCAGCGGCCAGGCCTGCCGAAAGGCGCCTATGGTGAGGAGTGGCAGGTTCACGGCGGAGGGTTCTACAACATCCAGAAATATCTGGTTGCCCCCGAAGCGTTGCCGGAGCACCTCGTCTGGTTCAAGTGGGAATCCTATATGACCTGGCTTTCCGGGTTTTTCCTGCTGGCGCTGGTCTACTATGGCAGCGCGGACCTCGTCATGATCGACCGCAATGTGCTGGATATTTCGAGCACGACTGCAATCGCAATATCGTTGGCGTCCATCGGTATTGGATGGCTGGTCTATGACCTGCTTTGCAAATCGAAACTGGGAGACAGCCCAACCATTCTCATGCTGCTGCTTTATGCAATGCTTGTTGCAATGAGCTGGGGGTATACGCAGCTTTTCACCGGCCGGGCTGCCTTCCTGCATCTTGGTGCGTTCACCGCGACGATCATGACGGCGAATGTTTTCTTCATCATCATTCCCAACCAGAAGATCGTTGTTGCGGATCTGAAGGCCGGGCGCACGCCTGACCCCAAATACGGCAAGATTGCCAAGCTGAGATCAACCCACAACAACTACCTGACCTTGCCGGTCGTATTCCTGATGCTGTCGAACCACTATCCGCTGGCGTTCGGAACAGAGTTCAACTGGGTAATAGCCTCGCTGATCTTCATCATTGGCGTGCTGGTCCGTCACTTCTTCAACACAGGCCATGCGGGGAAGCAGCCGCCTTACTGGACGTGGTTGCTTGCCGGTATCCTGTTTATCATCATCATATGGCTCTCCACCGTGCCAAGGGTTCTGACGGGGGAGCCGAAAATGTCAGCGCAGGCCGAACAGCTTGTTGCAGATGCGCATTTCGCAAAAGTGCGGGACACTGTTCTGGGGCGTTGTTCGATGTGCCATGCAAATGAGCCTTCCTATGAAGGCGTCTATTTCGCCCCAAAGGGCGTGAAGCTCGAAAACGATGCCGAGATTGCAGAGCACGCCGAGCAAATCTATCTGCACGCAGGGCGCAGCCACGCAATGCCGCCCGGAAATGTGACCCAGATTACGCCGGAAGAACGCGAATTACTCGTGGCATGGTATGAGAGCGCACGATGACCCGATCCCTGTTACGCGGGCGTACGCTCAGCTTTCACCGCTTTCCGCAATCGGCTGATGATCTTGCAGCTTGCAGCTATGTGGAAGACGGTGCGGTTCTGATTGACAATGGCAGCATTGTTGCATCTGGCACCTATGATGAAATTGCCCCGATGGCCTCAGATGCGACGGTTATCGACCATAGGCCCAACCTGATCCTTCCTGGCTTTGTGGATTGTCACGCGCATTGCCCCCAGATGCAGGTGATCGCCTCCTATGGCGCTGAGCTTCTGGATTGGCTGAACAAATATACATTTCCGGAAGAAACCAAATTCGCCAACCCGCAACACTCGCGCAGGATTGCGCGGCAGTTTCTTGACGAGCTCATTCGATACGGCACCACAAGTGTCGTGGCATACTGCTCGGTCCATAAATCAAGCGCGGAAGCGTTTTTCGCCGAGTCTGATGCGCGCAATATGCTGAACGTTGCGGGCAAGGTGATGATGGACCGCAATGCGCCCGCCGGTGTATTGGACACGCCTCAATCCAGCTATGACGACACAAAAGCGCTGATAGCGGAATGGCATGGCAAGGGTCGGCAGCACTATGCCGTAACGCCACGCTTTGCGATTACGTCCTCTCCCGAACAGATGGAGATGGCTGGCGCGTTGATGCGCGAGCATCCCGGTTTGCATATGCAGACCCACCTGTCGGAAAACCATGCCGAAATCGCCTATACGTGCGAGCTTTATCCGCAGGCGAAAGACTATACCGATGTTTATGACCGCTACGGTCTGTTGGGGCCGCGCTCACTGTTCGGCCATGCGATTCACCTTTCAGAGCGAGAGCGTGATGCTTTGAGTGATAGCGGCTCGGTGGCCGTGTTCTGCCCGACTTCAAACCTGTTTCTGGGGTCGGGTCTATTTCCGTATCAGGAGAATCGCAGCCGCACCAAGCCGCTGCGAATTGCGACTGCTACCGACGTTGGTGGCGGAACCAACTATTCAATGCTTCGCACGATGGACGAGGCCTACAAAATCATTGCTTTGCAAGGTGAAAAACTCAACCCGTTGGCTTCCTTCTGGCAGATCACACGGGGCAATGCCGAGGCACTTTCACTCGCAAACAGGATAGGCACGCTTGAAGCTGGCACTGATGCCGACATTGTGATTCTCGATGCCCGAGCAACGCCCGCAATGCGCTTGCGCATGGAGACGGTGGAAACCTTGGCAGAAGAGCTGTTTCTCTTGCAAACGCTGGGCGATGATCGTGCAGTCGTTGAGGTCTATATTGCGGGTAAGCCTGCAAAAAGTGATCTTGGCACCAATTAGGGGTTGAAACTTGCGAGGCGGTAAGTAGGCATTCCTTGCAACAAGGCGGGGTAACGGAATGAGTGCTTCTGATATTGCCAGGGTCATTGAGCAGGAAGCGGCGCTGGTATTCGAACGCTTCAACGAGGCTACGGCTTTCGAAATCGGTTCAAGGCTTCGCGAGCGCGCGCTGGCTGAAAACCTGCCAATCGTGATTGAAATTCGCTTCTGGGACAGGCTGCTGTTCTACGCCGCGCTGCCTGGCTCTACCGCTTCCAACACGGATTGGGTGCGGCGCAAGATGAACACGGTAAAGATGTTTCACAAAAGCACCTATCGTATGGTGCTGGAACAAAATTCTCCCGACCGTCTGTTCAAATCATACTACGGGCTGGACCCGGCTGACTATGTGCTGGCGGGCGGTGCTTTCCCGATACACGTAACCGGCACAGGTGTGGTTGGGGCGATTGCCGTGTCCGGACTGCCGCAAAGGCAGGATCATGCTGTGGTGGTGGCGGCCATCGCCGAACATCTGAAACTGGACGGCGCGGCATTGGCGCTTGCTGCTGAGGACTGAGCGTGAATACTGAAACGAAAGCGTTTTTGACATCGATCTTCGATGCAGCCGTTGCTGCGGCTGATCCTGAAAAGGTGATCGCCAGATTTTTGCCGGAAAAGCCGAAAGGGCGAACCATAGTCGTTGGGTTCGGGAAGGGCGCTGCGCAAATGGCGCAGGCATTCGAAAAGGTGTGGGACGGCCCCTTCGAGGGCGTTGTTGTTACACGCTACGGCTATGCCGCGCCCTGCAAGACCATCAAGGTTCTGGAAGCCGCGCATCCTGTGCCTGATGAGAACGGGCTGAAGGCAGCGCGCCGCCTCATGGACCTAGTGACGGGCCTGACTGCCGATGATCTGGTGGTTGCGCTTGTGTGCGGGGGAGGCTCGGCGCTGCTTCCCGCGCCTGCCGGCGAGCTGACGCTGGCTGACGAGATTGCCGTTAATGAAGCGCTGTTAGCTTCTGGCGCACCGATCTCGGCAATGAATGCCGTGCGCAAGCATGTCTCGAACATCAAGGGTGGGCGGCTGGCCGCACTCGCACACCCGGCAAGGGTTGTCTCGCTGGTCGTATCAGATATTCCGGGCGACAATCCCGCTTTGGTGGCCTCTGGCCCGACCGTTCCTGATGCAACGACCCGCGGCGACGCGATCAACATCATCAAAACCTATGGTATGAAATTGCCGGTCGCTGTCATGGCGCATTTGGTGACGCCTGCAGCAGATGCGCCGCTTCCCGATGATCCGCGCTTCGACGGGCACAGCGTGCATGTCATCGCCTCGGCGGCGAAGTCTCTAGAAGCTGCGGCGGATGCTTCAAGGGCGAAAGGGATCCCGGCGGTAATCCTTTCCGATGCGATAGAGGGCGAGGCGCGCGATGTCGGCGGCGTTCACGCGGCAATTGCCCGCGAAATCGCAGCCCGCAACAGGCCTTTCGAAAAGCCGGTTCTGGTGCTCTCAGGCGGGGAAACGACTGTCACCCTGCGCGCCAAAGGCAAGGGCGGTCGCAACAGTGAGTTTCTGCTGGCTTTCGCCATTGGTATCGATGGTTGTGAGGGTATTGATGCGCTTGCAGCCGATACGGACGGCATTGATGGTTCGGAAGACAATGCCGGTGCTTTCGCGGATGGCGCGTCGGTGGGGCTCATGCGGGCGGCAGGCGTTGACGCCAAAGCCATGTTGCAGGCCAATAATGCGTGGACTGCATTCGACAAGGCTGGCGATCTGTTCGTTCCAGGGCCCACCGGCACCAATGTCAACGATCTGCGCGCGATCCTGATCCGATAGCGGCAATCAGCTCCTTTACCTTTCGCATATCATCCAGAAAGCGGCTGCGCTCGGCCTGTTGGTTGGCGGGGTCTGGAATACGAAGGATAAAGGACGGGTGGATGGTGAGGAAAACTCTCAAGCCATCCTCGCGTTGAACTACCTGGCCCCGCACTTTGGTAATTGCGACCGATTGCCCAAGCAGTGACAGCGCTGCGGTCGCGCCCAGGGCAACGGCAAGCTGCGGTTTAACGAATGACAATTCATGGTCGAGCCACCAGCGACAGGCGGTTACTTCGCCGGCATTCGGCTTCTGGTGAATGCGCCGCTTGCCTCGTGGTTCGAATTTGAAGTGCTTCACCGCATTGGTGACGTAAGTCAGGCTGCGATCTATCCCCGCTTCCTGAATGGTTTCGTCGAAAACCCTTCCGGCAGGGCCGACAAAGGGTTTGCCTGCAATATCCTCCTGGTCGCCCGGTTGCTCGCCTACGAACATGACGGTCGCGTTTGGCAGCCCCTCACCGAATACCGTTTGTGTAGCGTCTTGCCACAAAGGACAGCGGCGGCAGGTTGCAGCCAATTCTCGCAAATCGGCGAGCGATGCGGCCTCTTCCGTGTTGATGGGGCCGCCTTCAGGCTTGGTCCAGTGCCGCGCCTGCACAGTCTTGTGGTGGGGAGCGGGAAGGGTTGGCATGTTCCTTAGCATTTCTCTTGCGGCGTCCTCAGCGCCAGCTATCAGATCAGGAATGAGCGCGGCCTCCGGAAGGTTCCGCCAATATTTCTTTGGCATTTCTGCCTGCATGGCTTTCACCTTCAACCGCGCCGGATTGAAAATGTTCTTGTAATAGGTCAGCCACAAATCCTCGGCTGCATCCTCTGCCGGAACGTCGTCGGCGCAAGCGCCCGGACCGAAGGTCAACTCCTTTCCGTCCCATGTGGCCGACCTGTATGGCGTCAGGATGGTCCAGTTCATACCCGAAAAGCGCCGGACAAAGAAGTTCGTGTTGCGCTCGACGATGAAATGAGCCGGTTCAAACCATGCCACGAAATAGTCGCCAACCGCGCGAAACCGCACGAATGCGCGCATTTTGTGAATGTCACGCCGCACACTCTTTTCCATCTCGCGCAAGCGGACAACATCCTTGTCCGAAGCGATGCGAAGCAGTTCAGGCTTTTTCTGAAGTCGTGTCAAAACACGATGGAGCAAGGCAAAGCGTTCGGGGTCGCTATGGCAAATAACAGTTTGCGATAGTTCAATGAATTCCCGCGGGACGCGCAATTCGCCAGTTGGTTCGGGTGCAGGATCTGGCGGGTTAGCCTCGCCTAATACCCAATCGACATCGGCCGGATCGACGCCTGACAAGGTGAGATTGCGGGCGGCACGACGCCAGCCGTCGAAATCTACCGGTCCCGATAGGCGGACCCTGTGAGCCGAAAGAAAAAGTGCCGGTTGCAGGGACATGAAGCTAGAACAACCATAATTGCTTAGGTGCAGGCGTCAGTTTTTCGCGCAGCCGCTCAGAATCGAGGGTGCCTCCCGGCGACCAATCCGCAGTAACAATGAACGGTCGCACCTTTGCGATTGAGCCACACAGGCGGGCAACATCATCGAGGCGCAGGGTTTGATGTCTGCGTGTTTGCAGGATGCGGGACACGGCTTTGGTGCCCAGCCCCGGCACGCGCAGCAATATCTCCCTTGACGCGGTGTTGACGTTGACGGGAAAGGTTGAGCGATTGGCGAGAGCCCAGGCAAGTTTCGGATCAAGGGAAAGATCGAGCATTCCGTTGGGCGAGGCCTGCAAAATTTCCTTTTGCTCAAAACCATAGAACCGCATCAGCCAATCTGCCTGATACAGCCTGTGTTCGCGCATGAGTGGCGGTTTAATGAGCGGCAGGGCGGCAGACGAATCCGGTATGGGACTGAAAGCAGAATAATAAACGCGGCGAAGCTGATAGCTTCCATAAAGGCGGGCGCTTGTTCGCAATATCGTATCATCGGTTGCTGTGTCTGCACCGATAATCATCTGGGTCGATTGACCACCGGGCGCAAAGCGCTGCTTGCGCTTTGTCTGTATGGTCGGCTCCGACTTTTCCTCCATACGGAGGCGCAATTTTGCCATTGACTGGCGGATGGTTTCAGGTCGCTTTTGCGGCGCCAGACGTTGAACGCTATCATCGGTTGGCAGTTCAACATTGATGGACAATCGGTCGGCATAAAGTCCCGCCTGATCGATCAAATCCTGCGAGCATTCGGGAATTGTCTTGAGATGGATGTAACCGCCAAACTTTTCGTCAACGCGCAGACGGCGCGCGACCTCCACCATTTCCGCCATCGTTTCATCGGGCGCGCGTATCACGCCGGAGGACAGGAACAGGCCCTCAATGTAATTGCGCTTGTAGAATGACATCGTGAGGGAGACGATTTCATCAACCGAAAAACGGGCGCGCTTTACATTCGAGGAGGATCGGTTGATGCAATAGCTGCAATCGTAAATGCAGAAATTTGTCAGCAGAACCTTGAGCAGCGAAATGCAACGCCCATCGGGCGCATAGGAATGACAAATCCCCATGCCTTCGGTCGAGCCAATGCCACCGGTCTTTCGTGAATCCCTTTTCTCAGCGCCAGAAGATGCGCATGAGGCGTCATACTTGGCCGCATCCGACAAAATTGCCAGCTTGTCACGAATCGAAAGAATAGCCATTCGTTCATGATATGTTCGATTTCGCTCTATCGCTATATCATTTGAGAATTTTCAAGCTCAAACTTCGTGCAAATACAAATGGTAATCCAGCTCGCTGACAGTGCGTGCGACCCTTAGATATTCAGCATGCTTGATTTCTGTGAAGGTGCGATGCAACTCCTCGCCAAGCGCCCCCTTGAGGAAGTCTGATGCCTTTGCGGCATCAATTGCGGCGCGCCAATCGGGGGGAATGCTGCCTTGCCCGGTGGCCGCATTTTCATAGCCATTACCGGTGACTTCATGGCCGGGGTCGATCTGTTCATCGAAGCCCTTGGCGATGCCAGCCAGAACCGTTGCCGCAACCATATGCGGATTTGTGTCTACACCGGCAGGCCTGTGCTCAATGCGGCGCGCACGAACATCCCCCTCCGGCACGCGCAACGCGACCGACCGGTTGTTGACGCCCCATGTGGGAGCCATCGGCGCATAGGATTGCGACACGAAGCGGCGCCATGAATTTGCGTGCGGCGCAAATACCAGCATGGATTCCGGCATGGTTGCCAATAGCCCCCCCATTGCATGAAGGAGCCTGGGCTCATAGCTGGCGGGCGTGCTTTCCGAAAAGATGTTCCTGCCGCTCAAGTCAGGCATGGAGACGTGAAGGTGCATTCCAGAACCGGCGTAGTTCTCGAACGGCTTGGCCATAAAACAGGCCGTAACGCCGTGCCTGCGCGCCTGCATTCGCACAAGGCGCTTGAGCATGGTCAAATCGTCCGCTGCACGCATGAGATCGGTGCGGTAGTTCAAGGTCAGTTCGTACTGCCCGGGTGCGTATTCCGAGATAACGGTTTCGGCAGGCAATCCTTGCGCCTTCGCGCCTGCATAGATGTCTGAGAAAAGCGGTTCCATGCCATGCAGATGATCGACGGAATACACTTCAGTCTTGCCGCTGGCGCGGCCATCCAGCACGGCCTCGGCTGGACGAACGCGCCCGTCTGCATCCCGCTTGTTTGACAGCAGGAAGAATTCCAGTTCGAAGGCTCCGGCAGGCACAAGGCCACGGTTTCGCATATTTGCAATCTGGCGGGCCAGCGCGTGGCGGGGGTCGCTCAGCATCGGCTGCCCATCGAGATGGTACATGCTCATGAGCAACTGACCGCGCGGTGGATTTGTGCCGGGAAGCGGCACCAGCGTTCCGGGAACGGGCCATGCGCGCATATCGCCGTCGCCGGTATCCCACGTCAGGCCGGTTTCATGCACATCCTCGCCGCAGATATCGAGGCCCAGAATAGACGTGGGCATAGGGCGACCGTTTTTATAAACGGATTCAAGCTCATGACGGCGGACGATCTTGCCCCTGCCAATCCCGTTGCAGTCTACAAGCACAATATCAAACGCTTCAATTTCGGGATTGAGCGCGAGAAACTGCTTGGCTTCGTCGAAGGTCGAGCCGGATGGCGAGGTCATGGTGTTTCTACCGGATTGAACTGTCTGGCTTTTCTCACGACACAAGACGTCGCGCAATATCGGCGAAATTGGCAATAAGGCGGTCGATCTGGCGACCGGTCGTGGCGGGGGAAACCAGCATCATGTTGTGAAACGGTGCAATCAATGTGCCGCGATTGACCAGAGCAAGCTGAATGGCGGCTTCAAGGTCGGGCGAATGGGCCAACTCGGCTTCAGCGCCATTGCGCAAGGGGCCGGGGGCGCAGATAAATTCGACGCGGGCACCAACCCGCACCACATGCCATGCAAGTCCCAAACGGTCGATGGCCCGCGCCAACCCCTTCTGGAGGCGTTCAGCACCGCGCTCCATGCGGGCATAATTTTCTGCTGTCATGACTTGCGAAAGCGTGGCGCGCATCGCCGCGAATTGCAGCGGATTGGCCGATAGCGTGGTTCCCATGCCGGAATATCCGGCTTCCCGTTCCATGCAGTTTTTCTTCCAGCGCGCGGCAACTTCTTCGGTCATTCCCCACACGCTGGCTGGCACACCGCCAGCAACCGGCTTGCCCAGCACGAACAGGTCCGGCTGCAAGCCATGTACGCGCGTGTAGCCCCCAAGACCCGTCGAGATAGTGTGTGTTTCATCGATCAGGAGCAGCGAGCCATATTTGCGCGTTATGCTCCGTAATCCGTCATGGAAACCGGGCGCTGGCAAAACCATGCAGGAATTTGTCAGCACGGGTTCTGTGATTACACAGGCGACGTCTCCATGAGCGAGCGCAGCGTCCAGAGCCTCAAGATCATTGAATTCCACGATGCGGGTGCGCTGAGTCAGATCGCGAAACTCGCCGGCAAGGCCCGGACGATTGACCGGCTTGCCATTGCGAATGCGCACCATCGTTTCGTCAACAGCGCCGTGATAGCAGCCGTTGAAAACGAGTATCTTTTCACGGCCTGTGATGGCACGCGCCACGCGCAGTGCGAAACGGTTGGCGTCGGTGGCTGTGGTGGCAATCTGCCATTCTGGGAGGCCGAACATATTTGAGAGCATCCGACCAAGTTCAAGCGCATCTTCACTGGGCAGCATATAGGTCAAGCCACGTGCTGCCTGAGAACGGATTGCCTGCGCGACAGGGGCGGGGGAGTGGCCGAACATGGAACCTGTATCGCCGAGGCAAAAATCATCCAGCGTGTTGCCATCAATATCGGTAATGGTCGCGCCTTTCGCGGATTGCACGACGAAGGGGAAAGGCATGGGCCAGTCGCGCATCCAATGCATGGGGACGCCGTCCAGAAAATGGGCGATACCGTTTTCCAGCGCAGCCAAGGATTTCGGGCGCGCAGCCACATAGGCATTCGATTCAGTGCGGTGCATTTCTGCGATTGCAGCGGGCGCGGCGTTCATTCCAACCCTCCTTGGCATGGCTGTTTGTATTGTCTGCCTCGCGAAGGTCAATCTTGACAAGCTATTGGCACAACGTCTGGAACCGCGTGGCGTTTGGCGCTAGATTGGCTGAATGCTGACAGTATCTGAGCTTCTTCCAATTTCCGCGGAGGACCGGGACAAGGTCCTGACCCTCAACAATCTGCACGCTGCCGAATTGTCTTTTCTTGATGAGGCAAGGCTCGACCACCTGCTTGCACAAGCGTTTCTCGCACGGAAAGTTGGCGACGTCGAAGCCCTGCTTCTGACTTTCGACCAGAATGCGGATTATGACAGCCCGAACTTTGTCTGGTTTCAGCAGCGCTATCCGCGCTTTGTTTATGTTGACCGGGTTGTCACGGATGAGCGGGCGCGCGGGCGCGGACATGCCCGAAGGTTATATCTTGAGCTGTTCGAGGTTGCGCGTGCAGCGGGCCATCGTGTTATCGCCTGCGAGGTCAATGCGCAGCCGCCGAACCCTGCATCAGACGCATTTCATGCGGCGCTGGGGTTCCGCGATGTGGGCGGCGCAACCATACATGGCGGCGTCAAGACCGTGCGCTATTTCGTCAAGTTTCTGGACTAGGCGGTGATGTCAATCACGCCGCAGTCTCCAGCTTCCGAGCCGAATGCCAGGCGGCGGCCTTCCTGATCCCATGCCATCGAGCTGATTGCACCTTTGCCCGGACGGCGCAAAAGCACTTCCTTTGCATCCGCGAAGCGAACGGCCAGGACCATTCCATCGCTGTAGCCAATGGCAGCAATTTCGTCGGCAGGGTGACAGGCAACGCATGTGACAAGCACATCACCGCGCGTTCCAAGTTCAAGCGGGGCCTTGCCCATGGGGCCGTCCTTGCTCTGGAACGGCCATACAATCGCGGCGGGTGCACCGGAGGTTGCCAGCCAGCGGCCTTTCACACTCCAGGAAATTGATTTGACCTTGGCCGGATAGCCGCTCATGCGCATATGGCGCGCGTCAGCTATGCGCCAGCCATGCAGGGCGTTTTCCTGCATTGCCGTGACGAGAAAATTGCCGTCTGGCGAGAACGTCACCCTTGTGTGTGCGCCTTGCCAGAGCAATTCGGTTGGCTTCCCCTCGGAAGCGGGAAAGTGCAGCGTGGCTCCACCGTAATGTGCAGCGGCAAGACGCATTCCCTTCGGGGCAAAGGCGACGTCTTCGACGGAGCGCTGATGCGGAAGTGTTTTCTGCTTGCCATCCGCAAAATGAACGACGGCATTCGGTCCGTAGCCAAATGCCACCGCGCCCTGCGGTCCGGCTGCAACGCAGTTGATCCATTTGCGGCCGACCGAGGCAATTTGCGAGACCTCACCGGCGGCGCTGACCGAGCACACGCGACCATCCTCGCCGGAGGTAATCAGGCTTTTCCCGTCGAGTGCTACCGTTGCGGCAAGAAGGCCGTCATGCACGGTCGAGCTTTTCTGGCCGTTGTCGAGGCGATGGACTTCGCCTTCGGCGAGCGAGAAGAACGGAATATTTGCAACGAACTCTGCTGAAACGCAGTGACCAGCAAGATCAAGAGGCGCGACTGTGGGCATGACTGATGAGGTCGCTTATGACAGACAGGCTTCAAAACCGCGCTTTAGCGCATCGGCGTCCAATTTGCGCCCGATAAACACCAGGCGGCTTTCGCGTTTCTCGGTGTCTTTCCAGGCGCGCTGATGGTCGCCCTCCATGATCATATGGACGCCCTGAATGACATAACGGTCTGGATCGTCCTTGAACGCGATTATTCCCTTCAGGCGAAGAACATTCGGACCTTCTGTCTGGGTGATGCGTTCAATCCATGGAAAGAACTTTTTCGGGTCCATCTCGCCAGCGCGCAGGGAAACGGACTGCACGGTTACGTCGTGAATCGGTGACGCTTCACCGTGGTGATGATGATGGTGGTCATGATCGTGATGGTGGTGATCATGATGGTGGTGATGATCGTGGTCGCAATCCGGCCCACATACGTGATCGTGGTCATGGTCATGATCGGCAGCTTCGAGGAAATGCGGATCGTTTTCCAGCGCCCGCTTCAGATCGAAGGCACCCCGGTCAAGCACCTTGTCCAGATCAATGGATGCGCGTTCCGTCCGATATATTTGTGCGGCCGGGTTGATTGCCCGCAATGTCGCTTCGATGTCGCGTAGCTCTTCGCGCGAAACGAGATCGGTCTTGTTCAGAAGAATCACGTCGGCGAAGGCGATCTGGTCTTCGGCTTCGCGCGAATCCTTCAGGCGAAGTGGGAGGTGCTTGGCATCGACCAGAGCAACAACCGCGTCGAGCTTTGTTTTGGAACGAACGTCATCGTCCATGAAGAAGGTCTGTGCGACGGGGGCAGGGTCTGCGAGTCCGGTGGTTTCAACGAGAATCGCGTCGAACCGACCGGGGCGGCGCATCAATCCTTCGACGGTGCGAATGAGGTCGCCGCGCACAGTGCAACACACGCAGCCATTGTTCATTTCGTAGATTTCCTCGTCGGATTCCACGATAAGATCATTGTCGATGCCGATTTCGCCAAACTCGTTGACAATCACGGCATAGCGCTTGCCGTGGCTCTCGGACAGAATCCTGTTCAGCAGCGTCGTTTTGCCGGAGCCCAGATAGCCAGTTAAAACTGTTACCGGAATCTGGGAGGGTGTAAGATGCTGCGCTTCGCTCATGATGAATATCCTGAAGTCGGGGTCGGCCTCATATAAGGCTCTCACGGCGAATTTGGAAGGACGCAGCCAATCCCTTTGCAAAATTGTGGGTTGTCACATTCTTGAAATATGATTGTCGTACCGACAGCCGGCTATTCAATTCATTGAGGCTTCAAATGGTGAAGACGCGCAAGAACGTTGTGATGAACCGGCTGCAATCTGCTGCAAGATTGTCGCGAACCGTGCTGGCAGCAAGGTTAAATGGACATGGCTATTATGCGGGGCAGGACCAGATCATGCTTACGCTGAGCCATCAGGACGGGCAGTCACCAAGCGAGCTGGCTTCGCGGCTGGGCGTGCGACCGCCAACAATCACCAAAACCATCAATCGCTTGCAGGCTCAGGGCGTGTTGGAAAAGCGGGCCTCGCCGGATGACGCCAGGCAAACCCACATCTTCCTCACGGATGCGGGGCGCGAAACAATAAAGGCTATCGAAAAATCGGTGAAAAAGACAGAGAAGCAGGCATTGCGCGGGCTGGACAAGAAAGATCAGAAGGCGCTCGCCAAATATCTTGCGAAGATTGAAGCAAATCTCGCGGGCGCAATCTCTGTTGAGCCCGAAGAGGACACTGAGGACGAAGAAGCAGTGCCCGCAAAAGCTGACGGAGAAGTTCCGGCCGAAGCCTGATTGTCGGAGCCATGATGTTGAATTTTAGTTGCTGCGTTGTTGCGGCAAAAACATTTTGCTTTGTCGAATCGATTAGTCTAAACGGGCGCTAAATAATTTAAACAGTTTAGGCGCCAGATTGGTTGGCGGCTTCAGGGAGGCGAAGCTGGCACAGAAAATCAAGCTATCGACAATTGCGGATGCGCTGAACGTATCGACTGCGACCGTTTCGCTGGCCCTTCGCGATAGCCCTCTGGTGGCAGAACAAACGAGAGAGCGGATCAAGGAACACGCTCGTGCTATAGGTTATATTTACAATCGCAGGGCTGCCAGCCTTCGCACCTCCCGGTCAGGAATTGTCGGCGTGGTTGTTCATGACATCATGAACCCGTTCTTTGCCGAGATTTTGAAAGCAATCGAAAGCGAGCTGGATCGCAGCCGCCAGACCTTCATCCTTTCCAACCATTATGACCAGCTGGAAAAGCAGCGCACGTTCATAGATACGTTGCTGCAACTAGGGGCGGATGGCGTAATCATGTCGCCAGCCATTGGAACGCCGCCGGAAGATATTATTGTTGCAGAAGAAAATGGGCTGCCTGCAGTATTGATCGCCAGAACGGTGGAAGGTGCGGATGTGCCTGTTTTCCGCGGCGACGATGCCTATGGAACGGCGCTCGCGACAAATCACCTTATCTCGCTTGGTCATAAGCGGATCGCGATGGTTGGCGGTACAGATCAAACTTCCACTGGTCGCGACCGCTACCATGGTTACCTTGCCGCCATGGAGAAAGCCGGTCTGCCCGTAGATCCTGCCTGGCGCATTCCGGGACCGCGCACCAAGCAGGCAGGTTTTGAGGCTGCAAGCCAGTTTCTTGCGTTGAAGGACAAGCCGACCGCGGCATGTTGCTGGAACGACCTTGTGGCAATCGGGCTGATGAACGGAATTGCGCGTGCAGGGTTGGTGCCCGGCATAGACGTTTCGGTAACCGGCTACGATGATCTTGAAGAGGCTTCCATCGCGACACCTGCATTGACGACTGTATGGAACGGTCAGCGTGAAGTCGGTCGGCAGGCCGCGCGTGCCTTGCTGGACAAGCTTTCGGGTGGAACCGTCAAACCGTGGCAGGAGCTGATTCGTCCCGAGTTGCATGTGCGCCAATCGACAGGCAGGCCCATTGAACGCAGCTGACGGAGGAGCTTCATGGCTGGTTTGAAATCAATCACCGTGTTGGTGCCTGGAAAGCTGCATCCCCGGTCTCTACGTCGCATCAAGGAAACATTCGATCTGGTACAGATTGATTCCTTCGGCCCTGCGTCGTTGAGCGAGGAACTGATTGGCCGTGTTCGCGGAATCGCAGTTTCGCCAGCGCTGGGCGGCGCATTTGTAGGCGCGCAACTGATTGATGCTTTACCCCGGCTAGAGATTATCTCCAATTTTGGAGTCGGCTATGATGGCGTTGATGCAATTCATGCAGGCAAACGCAATGTCATGGTTACGAACACGCCGGATGTTCTGACCGAAGAGGTCGCCGATACAACCATTGGCCTTCTGATAAATACCGTTCGCGAGCTTTCAAAGGCCGAGGCATATCTGCGCGAGGGCAGGTGGGTGCGTGATGGTGCTTATCCTTTGACTGCTTCGCTTCGCGGACGGAAAGTCGGCATATTTGGTATGGGGCGTATCGGGCAGGCGGTGGCTCGGCGTCTGGAAGCTTTTGGTCTCGCAGTGTCCTATCACAATCGCCGGAAGATTGACGGTCTGGGTTATGAGTACCATTCCAGTCTCGAAGGTTTGGCAAGTGCGGTGGATGTGCTGATTTCGGTGGCTCCCGGCACGAAGGAAACCGAAAAGGCAGTCAACTCCGCTGTGCTGAAGGCGCTTGGTCCAAATGGTGTTTTCATCAATGTCGGGCGTGGAAGTACTGTGGATGAGATCGCTCTAGCTTCGGCCTTGAAGGATCGCATCATTCTGGCCGCGGGGCTGGATGTTTTCGCAAACGAACCACATGTGCCGCAATCCTTCCTTGATCTGCCAAACGTCACCTTACTGCCGCATGTCGGCTCCGCGTCCGTTCACACGCGCGACGCGATGGCTGATCTCGTGGTGGATAATCTGATAGAGTGGTTTTCCAAAGGCCGTGCAATCACACCGGTGCCTGAAACAAATCACATAAAATCGTAAGCAGATTTACACTTCGTCAACACTACCGCAACCATAAGACAGGTCCGTTTGGGAGGACGGAAACACGGAGTTTTCTATGCGTAGCCTGTTCGTCGCGGCGTTGATTGCGGGAGCTATGGGCGCTGCTTGGGCGGCGACGAATGCCTTGCAAATCAAAACGCCGCCGGACGCAAGTTTGATTACGGCCAGCATAGAGAAGCCTCAACCCGTTGTGCGCTCCCAGCTTCAGGTTTTTACCCTGTCGTCGGCCAACTCCACAGGGTCGTGCATGATCGTCAAGGGGCGTACGCTTTCGCCCGGCTATGCGGAATTAAAGGTGAATCCGGCCTGCGAGAGCATATCGAAAGGCTTGACCACAGCCCGGTTCTGGCGAGAGCGGGCGGACGGCTCGATTGCCTTTGTCGATGGGGATAATGCTCCGTTGGTCGAGTTCTATGCCGGCGATGGCGCGGATTTTGAATCCTACCAGCCAAGCACCGCGAAACTTTCTATGTGGGCCGAGTAGGACGCCTAAAACTTTAGATGCCTGTTCAAGGAAACCGAAATTAGCAGCCTTTAATTTGCTGTCTTTGGCTAGAGCCGGGGCGCAATTCGTGGAAATGCTTCAGTTAGGGCAGGATGCAAGCCTTCAGGGTTGGCTCGTTATAGTCAGCAGCCTGACTGTTGGCGCGTTAATATACCAGACGCTTTCCGTATTTTGGCGACCGCGGCGCAAAAAGCCATACTACAATTTCAGGTACACCAACGTTGTATCGCCCTTCACCCCCGCAACCGGGAGCGGGATTGGGGATGCGGCAAACCAGTTGCGGCATGTCATGGCTGCGTCCTTCCATAAGAAGCCCGTCATGAACAAGTCGGAGTACAAGATCTTCAAAATCGTGGAGGAGGAGGTCTCTGGGCGAAAGCGAGGACACCGGGTGTTTTCGCAAACGGCGCTCGGAGAGGTGATTTCTTCAGATAACAAATCTGCGTTCGCCTCGATCAATAGCAAGCGCGTTGATATTCTGGTCGTTCAGCCCAACGGAGAACCGTTCGCTGTTTTCGAGTATCAGGGGCATGGACATTACCAGGACATGGCGGCAGCCAGGGACGCAGTGAAAAAGGAAGCGCTGCGTAAGGCCGGGGTGCATTACATTGAAATCCGCCATGACCACGAGCAGGACGAAATACGTCAGATGGTCAGGCGGATTATGTAGCTATTCCGCAGCGGCTTTGATGCCGGTTCGTTCTGCCTCATGCTGGCGAACCGCCGCGCCAAAGGCGGCAAAAATTTTCGCTGAGGCGCTGTCATTGTGAACCCAGTACTCCGGGTGCCACTGAACGCCCACTGCAAAGGCAGGGGCGTTGCGTACGGACACGGCTTCCACGGTTCCATCAGGCGCCACCGCTTCGACCTGCAAATTCGCACCGAGCCTGTCCACGGCCTGCCGATGCACGGAGTTAACCTGAATATCGCCTGCTCCAAATACGCCTGCCAGACATGAACCTGGCTTGATCGTGACCGGCTGCCTTATTGCAAAGCGCTCATCCTGATTATCGCTGGTGGGTGCGCGGTGGTCCATCGTTCCAGAGCGTTCCTGAATCTCGGTGGCAAGCGTTCCACCCAGAGCAACGTTAAGCTCCTGAATGCCGCGGCAAATGGCGAGAAGGGGAACCCCACGTTCGATCGCTATTCTTATGAGCGGCAATGTCGTTGCGTCGCGATCGGGGTCGTAAGGTCCATTTTCCTCGCTTGCCGTGCCGCCATAAAGCGAAGGGTGAACATTCGACTTCGAGCCAGTGATCATAACACCGTCCACGGACGCCAGGAGAGTGTCCATGTCCAGCCGATCTCCGAAGGATGGAACAAGCAGGGGGAACACGTTGGCACCTGCAATCGCCGCCTCAATGTACTGGCGAGGGGCCGCGTGCCAGGTGTAGTTCTCAAACTGGCGAACATCTGTCGAAACGGCAACGAGCGGCTGGTGCATCACGGGTCTTTCCTGTCGGACACGCTTTTGAATTGCCCATTAAATAGGCGAATTTGCGACGTTTTTCTATCTCTTCCCGAAACCGAATTAGACATTGGTCTAGTTTCGGGTTCAAGCCCGTCCAAACTGCAATTTGCGCGAGGTCGCGCGCTGGACAGCACTGCCATGGCGTGTATTGTTCGCTTCCGGTGCACAGGTGATGAGGAGCAGTTGTGCACCCGATTCACTTGAGGAACATAAAAGGGAGGTCCAGTTGGATCGTCGTTCATTCATAACCAAAGCTGGCCTGACAGGCGTCGGCGCTGCCGCAGCAACAACGCTCGCGGCTCCGGCAATAGCTCAGTCCAACCCAAAAATCACATGGCGTCTGGCATCTGCATTCCCGAAATCGCTGGATACGATTTACGGCGGTGCGGAAACGTTCTCCAAGATGCTTTCAGAGGCTACAGACGGGAATTTCCAGATTCAGGTCTTTGCGGCAGGCGAAATCGTGCCAGGCTTGCAGGCAGCAGACGCTGCGGCAGCAGGCACCGTGGAGGCTTGCCACACCGTTGCCTACTATTCATGGGGCAAGGATCCGACATGGGCGCTCGGCGCAGCCGTTCCGTTCGCGCTCAACGCGCGCGGCATGAACGCCTGGCAGTATCATGGGGGAGGCATTGACCTCTTCAACGAATTTCTCGCCACGCAAGGGCTGATTGGCTATCCGGGCGGTAATACAGGCGTGCAGATGGGCGGCTGGTTCCGCAAGGAAATCAACACAGTCGCGGATTTGCAGGGCCTGAAGATGCGTATCGGCGGCTTTGCGGGCAAGGTTGTCGAGAAGCTCGGCGTTGTGCCGCAGCAGATCGCCGGCGGCGACATCTATCCTTCGCTGGAAAAGGGAACCATCGACGCGGCAGAATGGGTCGGTCCCTACGATGACGCCAAGTTGGGCTTCCAGAAGGTGGCACCTTACTACTACTATCCCGGCTGGTGGGAAGGCGGTCCGACCGTTCACCTTCTCTTCAACAAGGCCAAGTTTGAAGAGTTGCCGAAATCGTATCAGTCGCTGGTGCGCACGGCAGCGCAGGCTGAAGATGCCAACATGCTTCAGAAATATGATTACCTGAATCCGGCTGCGATCAAGCAGTTGGTTGCCAACGGTGCACAGCTACGCCCGTTCAGCCAGGAAATCCTCTCGGCATGTTTCGACGCTTCTAACGAAGTTTATGCCGAGTTGACTGCAAGCAACGCCAATTTCAAGAAGATCTGGGATTCGATCGTTGCCTTCCGCAAGGACTATTACCTCAATATGCAGATTGCAGAATACAATTACGACACCTTCATGATGGTGCAGCAGCGCGGCGGCAAGCTTTAAGCTGCCAACGCTTTGTGATGAACAAGCCCGGAAGCACACGCTTCCGGGCTTTTTTCATGCCTGTTCCTCGTTTCCCGAATGTCGGAGGACCAAGAAAGTCGTGAGAAACGCGAGCATCCATGCATCCCGCCATTCTGCGGGGAAGTATCCTGTCCAGACCGTTTCGCCCAAGCCGTAAGCCATTGCGCCCAACGCGGCAGCCAACGGCGAGACGTAGCTTCCGGCTGCGGTGACGAACAGAATTTTCAGCCCGTAAGCCAAACCCGTGCCAAAGCTGATGTTTCCGTAATAGGTTGCGGCCAGTACGCCCGCGCTCGCAGCGTAAATCGCTGCAAGGACTGATGCTGCGGCATATATCCGTGCAGGATTGACGCCGCATAATGAGGCGGCCAGCGGCTCGTTTGCCACCGCCTGCCAGTTCCTGCCGAAAGCGGTACGGAAAAGCAGAACCCAGCCACCACCTATCAGCACAACTGATACAGCGATGCCGACAAGTTGGTTGATCGTCAATGTCACTGCGAAAGCGTCGCTTGCGGCGAAAACGATTGGTTGCGACAGCATTGGGGGCAACCAATAGTCGCGCGTGTTGGCTGCAATCCGGGACAGCTCCATCAGCGCCAATGCGACACCGAGCGTTGCGGCAACGATTGTGTTGGGTGCGGCGGTGCGAAGCGGTTCGAAAACGTGGCGCGAAAGGAAATGGCCTAACAACAAAGCATAGGCCAGGGCTATTGCCGTGCCGAAAGCGGTTGCAGCGGGCCAGGTCAGCCAAAGTACGTTCCAGCCGAACAGGGCTGCAAGGATCATTGTATGGCCGCAGAATGCAAACAGCGCTCCGTGCGTCAGATTTGTTCTGCGCAACAGTGCGTTGAGAACGACATACCCAAAAGCGAGAAGCGCGTAGATGGCGCCCACATGTATGCCAAGGAGAATTTGTTGAGTGAAATAGAGCATCGGTGACTGATCCGCTGAACGGTATTCTAACTTGCAAAAATAATTTTGGTAGTTAGAAATGAGTTATGAATGTCGAATGGACCGAGCATCGATTTGCGGGCGGCGTGCTAGCCCTTGATGTGGCAAATACAGTTGTGTTGCGAGGCGATCCGGACAGGAGCTTTGATCGCTTTGCTGACCCGCAGGAAATTCCGCGGTTTGCTGAAGTGGCAAGCTTTATGCGCAAGGAAGAGCTGGAGGGTTCAGTATTGCTGGCCCAGCCTGAAAGTCGGCAGATTATCCCGCTGCGTGAGGCAACAGACAGGCTCTTTCGGCACTCCGTTGAATGCGGTCAGTTAGAGCCAGCCCGGCTTTCGGTGCTGCTTAATGTCTGTTCCGAGGCGGTTTCGCGAGCAGGGCCGCTCTCACTCAACGGTGCGTCACAGCGTGGAGCCGTTCCACTGGAATCGGCGGTGGCTATGTCGGCCCTTGGTCTTTTGCGGCCCGAACGCCTTGCGCGACTACGAATTTGCGCCAATTGCAGATGGCTTTTTCTGGATAGAAGCAAGAATGCCAGTCGAATCTGGTGCGACATGTCCGTGTGCGGCAACAGGCGGAAGGCGGCGCGTCACTATAAGAAATCCCAATCCAGATCGAAGGATGAAAGCGATGCGGCATATTAGGATATCTGCCGTTGCCGTCGCGGCGATTGCAGCTTTGGCAGGGTGCAGGGACAGCGGACCAGCGGATAATTATGCGCTGGACGGAAGGCTGGTCGTGTTCAATTACAGGGTTGCGACAGCCCGCTTCCTTGTGAACCTCAAACATTTGCGGACACCTTCGGCTGGCGAAACCGCTATCGCGCGTTTCGAAGATCCGTCAGGCGGAGCGCCAATAGAGCTTCGCGAGAAGATTTGGGCAACTTCACCCAAGACAACATTCACCACCCCGCCCTTGCGCTGCATCGTCAAAGACCGGCCCTACAGGGTCGAAATACAAATTGTGAATGGCGATGGCGAGGTCATTCAGAACCTCGAAACGAGCGTGGTTTCCTCACAGGATCAGACGCGATTCCCAGACAAGCCACTTGTCGTTGGGCCATTTTACACGCGAAATCCTGAAATGAAGAACCGAAGCGCGGAAGATCTGGCCAAGGCTGCGCGTGAAGGTTGTCCCTCGATGTGATACAACCGAATTTGTTTGACCTTCTTACGCCGCCGTGAAAACTGGGTCGAACACATGACTCCACGTTGGCCACTCAGGGTGAGCCTCCGCAGAGGATCCTGACCGATGACATTGCATAACATTTCGCTGGATGACCGTTTCGATCTGGCGAAGGATCAGGTTTTCCTGTCAGGCGCGCAGGCGGTGGTGCGGATGCTTCTGATGCAAAAGGAGCTGGACCGCCGCGCCGGGTTGAACACGGCAGGGTTTGTTTCAGGGTACCGAGGCTCGCCCCTTGGGGGGCTGGATCAACAACTGTGGCGTGCCAAGCGCCAACTGTCTGATTCCAGTATTGTTTTTCAGCCCGGCTTGAACGAGGAACTGGCGGCAACAGCGTGCTGGGGCGCGCAACAGGCCGAGCTGCTCGGCGAAGGCAAATATGACGGGGTGTTTTCGGTCTGGTATGGAAAGGGCCCCGGCGTAGACCGTTCCGGCGACGTGTTCCGCCATGCCAATCTTGCTGGTTCGTCGAAACATGGCGGCGTTCTCGCCCTGATGGGGGACGATCACACAGCCGAGTCATCAACCAACGCCCATGCAACCGAGTTCCTTTTCGTTGATACAATGATTCCAATTCTGAACCCGGCAGGTGTTCAGGAGATCATCGATTACGGGCTGCTGGGGTTCGCGCTTTCGCGATTTGCAGGAACGTGGGCAGCGATAAAATGCGTGAAGGACAATATTGAATCCACCGCTTCGGTGAACGCGTCGCTGGACCGCATCGCCGTGCGCATTCCGGCGTTCGAAATGCCTCCTGGCGGTCTGAACATACGCCCCGAATTGGACCAGCTCGGGCAAGAGGCGCGTTTGCATGAGTTCAAGCGCGCTGCTGCTGCCGCGTTCATCCGCGAGAACGGGCTGAACCGTATTGTCTATTCGGGCGGGGACCGCGCAAAAATCGGAATCATAGCATCCGGGAAAAGCTTTCTGGACGTGCGGCAAGCTCTCGACGATCTGGGGATTGGCGAGGAGAAGGCCAACCGACTTGGCATTCGGCTGTTCAAGGTTGGGTGCCCTTGGCCGCTTGACCATGAACATCTGAAAGATTTCGCCGAAGGCTTGCAGCTTGTAATCGTCGTGGAGGAAAAGCGCGCCCTGATCGAAACGCAGGTGCGCGAAAACCTCTATGGAACAGCCACCCAGCCCGTCGTGGTGGGCAAGCGAGAAGAGCGTGGCGATTGGTTGTTCACCCCGAAGGGTGCACTTGATCCCAACGACATAGCAATCGCGATTGGTGAGCGTGTGCTGAGAGTCGTTGGTCCCAGTGAAGAGCTGGCAGCGCGCGTCCATCGCATCAAGCAGTTTCAGGCGATGCTGGCCGACACGGCTGATGTGGCAAAAAGAACGCCGTATTTCTGTTCGGGTTGTCCGCACAACAGTTCCACGAAAGTGCCCGAAGGCTCTCTCGCTGCGGCGGGGATAGGCTGCCATTTCATGGCGCTGTGGATGGACCGGTCAACGGTCGGCTTCACTGCCATGGGTGGAGAGGGCGCGCAATGGGTGGGGCAAGCACCATTCTCGACGCGGAAGCATATTTTCCAGAATCTGGGTGATGGGACCTACAATCATTCCGGGTCTTTGGCATTGCGATTTGCCAAGGCTTCCGGCGCGAACATCACCTACAAGATACTCTACAACGACGCCGTAGCGATGACAGGTGGTCAGCCGCACGAAGGAAATCTGACCGTCGACAAGATTGCCAATCAGGTGCGCGCCGAAGGGGTTGAGCGCATTGCTGTCGTCACGGATGAACCAGAAAAATACACCGTCAGTTTTCCCGCAGGAACTACGATTCACCATCGCGATGATCTCGATCTGGTGCAGCGGGAGTTGCGCGAAGTTCCCGGAGTTTCGGTGCTTCTGTATGATCAGACCTGTGCCGCTGAGAAACGACGGCGCAGGAAGCGCGGAACGTTTCCGGACCCTGACAAGCGGGTGATAATAAATGAACTCGTTTGCGAGGGCTGTGGCGATTGTAGTGTTCAATCCAATTGCGTGTCGGTCCAGCCGGTTGAAACTGAATTCGGACGAAAGCGCCGGATAGACCAGTCGAGTTGCAACAAGGACTTTTCGTGCCTCAAGGGCTTCTGCCCCTCATTCGTGACTGTGCACGGGGCAAAGCTGCGAAAGGCATCCGGCGCGGCGGGGAATATGGATCCGCTTGAAAGCGTACCGGAGGCAACGCTGTTTTCAATGGGGTCGGAAGGCTGGGCATCAATCATCGATGGCGTTGGCGGCACGGGCGTGGTTACGCTCGGCGCGATTCTCGGCATGGCAGCTCATCTTGAAGGCAAAGGCTGCGGAATGATCGATATGGCGGGCCTAGCGCAAAAGGGTGGGGCTGTTTTCAGTCATGTTCGCATCGCGCCCACACCAGACGAGATAAGCTCTATTCGTGTTTCGGCGGGCAAGGCAGATGTGATTCTAGGCTGCGATCTGGTGGTTTCGGGGGCAGGTAAAGTGCTGGCTGCCGTGCGTGAAGGCCATACATTATTCGTCACCAACACAGCCGAAGTAATGCCGGGCGAATTCACCCGCTCCCCCGATTATTCTCTTCCTGCGGAACGCCTGAAAAGGGCGATCCGCGCGGCGGCTGGCGACAAGGCAATTTTCTTTGATGCGACAAGGGCGGCAAATGTGCTGTTCGGAAATGCCGTGGGGGCAAATATGATGCTGCTCGGCATGGCCGCCCAGTGCGGAGGGCTGCCGGTATCGGTTGAGGCCATTGAGCGGGCGATAGAATTGAACGGGCAGGCCGTTGATATGAACATTGCGGCATTCCGGTGGGGTCGGCGCGCTGCACACGATCCGGAATTCGTTCGCCAACTGATTGCTGAGAAAGGTACGCGTCGCGAGACTTTCTCTCAAACGCTCGATGAAATGATTGAACGTCGTGCGCAATTTCTTGCTGGCTATCAGGACGCCGCCTATGCGGCGCGGTATCGGGAGAAAGTTGCCAGGGTTCGGCAGGCGGAAAGCACTGCTGGCGGAGACGGTCGGCTGTCAGAAGCTGTCGCTCGCAATCTTTTCAAGGCTATGGCAATCAAGGACGAGTATGAGGTTGCCCGACTTTATAGCGGCAAGGCTTTCCGCCACCAACTGGCGTCAGAGTTCGAATCATACCAACGGCTGGAGTTTCATCTGGCGCCACCGATTCTTGGAAGGGTCGATACCGGTGGCAAGCCGGTTAAATCCAGTTTTGGCCCTTGGATGCTGAAAGCGTTTGCGGCGCTCTCTGCATTGCGAGGGTTGCGGGGCTCCGCGCTTGATCCGTTCAGCTATCTAAATGAGCGTAAGGAGGAGCGTCGCTTCCTGAAACAGTACGAAGCAGACCTCGACCGCATTGTGGCTGAACTAAATTCGTCGCGGTTGGATACTGCGGTTGCGCTCGCATCCATACCGGCTCTGGTGCGTGGCTATGGGCATGTGAAGGGCAGAAACCTGGCCGAAGCTGAAGCAGAGCGCGCGCGTCTCATTGCCCGCTGGTCGAGCGAAAATTCCCCGGCATCAACCGCCTCGGAAAATCAATTTCGCAGTGCGATCTAAATCTTTCTTAATCGGACCGTGCCAATAGTTCGCGCGCGATGATCGATAGTAAGCCTGATAAGGTATCGGACGATATTTACTTGCCATTCGTGGAGACACTTTTCCGCGACGGCTTTACTTTGGCAATCGGTATATTTGCCCAGTCCGCGCTTATAACGCTTGTTTGGCTTAATACCGACAACCCCGCCTATCTGGCTGTTTTAGTTTGTCTTTTGCTTGTTGGTATCGTCCGTTTGGTCAACATGAGGAAGATAAACGCGCACCCCCCCGCCACCACGCGGGCCGGGGCGCGCAAGCGCGAAAACTACTACATTATTTTCGGAGCGATGCATGGCGCAGCGCTCGGCTGTTTCAGCCTGGTGGCGATTTATTCGGCTGAGAACAGTTTTTCCGAGACGGCGGCTGTTTGTATAGCTCTCGCTACCGCCACAGGAATCGCAGGACGCAACTATGGTTCGCCGCGTATGGTGAACATTCTGGTCATAGCGCTGACACTGCCTATGGCCCTTGGATTCATTTTGCGCGGAGACTTTTTCCACGTCGCGCTGGGCTTGCTGTCGATCCCGTTTTTGCTGGCAATTCGCCGTTATGCCACGACAGTTCGCGAGGTATTGTTTGCAGCAATCTCGCAGCAGAGCAGGGCTAACGGACTTGCCGAGCGCTTTAATCGCGCGCTCAACACCATGTCGCATGGCCTGATCATGTTGAGCAGAGATGGCCGGGTTGTGGTTGCCAATGGGCAGGCGGCGAAGATGCTGGGAATGCCCTCGGTGGAATCCCTGTTGGGCCGCACGTCAGGATCTCTTCTTCGCCGTATCGCTGCAGCCGGTTTGATTGATCGGGATGAATCGGAGCAGGTTTCCGCACAATTGACCAAGAATCTGCGCGAGGGAATCGATCGCAAGATAACTATTTCGCTGAGCGACGGGCGTTATTTTGAAACGTCTGCGCGGCAGGGGCGTGACAGGCTGGATGTAATCACCTTCGAGGATGTCACTCAGCGCGTATTAGCGGAAGAGCGCATTCGTGCAATGGCGCGGTATGACGACCTGACTGGACTTCCAAATCGCCACTATTTTCACGAATTGCTGGAAGTGAAGCTGGCGGAGGGCAACCCGCAGCGGCTGTGCGCATTGTTGGTAATCGATCTGGACGACTTCAAAAGCGTTAACGACAAATTTGGCCATCCGGTCGGCGACGGCCTGCTGTATGAAGTAGCAAAGCGCATGGCCAGCATCAAAGGCGATGTGACCTGCAGCCGGTTCGGCGGCGACGAATTCATGATCTTTTACAATGATGTGAAAGATCTCGAACAGCTTTCGGAAATTGCTCAGAACACATTCGCAGCGATTGAGGGCAAAGCCTTCGTGGCTGGAAATGAGTTTCATATCAAGTTGAGCATTGGCATTGTCTGCTGCGCTGCAAGCACGTTCGACATTGATACGATGACGGTGAAGGCGGACCTTGCGCTTCATGTGGCAAAGACGAATGGCAAGGCGCGTTGGCAGGTGTTCGAGCCCAGAATCGATGACGCTTTCCGTACGCGCCAGCGTCTGATCGAAGATTTGCGGGTGGCGGTAGATCAATGCGGACTGAGCGTTGTTTATCAGCCGATCATTTCTGCCGACACCATGCGTGTGGTCAGTTGTGAGGCGCTGTGCCGCTGGCACCATCCCGAACTTGGCGTTATTTCACCTTCCATATTCATTCCTCTGGCGGAAGAAATAGGCATGATCTCCGCGATCAGCCGCTTTGTGTTGCGCACGGCGACCGCCGAATGCGCCAAATGGCCGGAATGGATCGGGGTGTCGGTTAACCTGTCAGCCAAAGATTTCCGCGAGGATGACATCGTCGAAACCGTTATGGACGCGCTTGCAAATTCCGGCCTTTGCGCAAACCGCCTTGACGTTGAAGTGACAGAAACCGCTCTGTTGGACGATAAACTGGGGGCTGCGGCAAAGCTTTTGGTGTTGCAGTCGAAAGGTGTGCATATCGCTCTCGATGACTTTGGCACCGGTTACTCGGCCCTGAGCTACCTTCACAAACTGCCAATTGACAAGATCAAGGTCGATCGCAGTTTTGTGTCTGATATTGCTACCAGCGAGCACTCGCTGAAACTCATCACAGGGATTATCGGCCTGTGCCATTCCCTGGGCAAAACCGTAACCGTCGAGGGAATCGAGACGTTCGATCAGCTGGCTGCGCTCCTTCCAGCTGGACGTCCTGAAACCTTGCAAGGCTTTCTGTTCGGTTCGGCCCTGACAGGCAACGGTATCAAGACGATGTCAAACGCGGTCTGGCACTTTGGCCAAAAAGGCAGCATTGGATCAAAATCGGCCAATAGCGGACAGTAGGCGAGGACTGCGCCTTCTGGTGGTGCTGCCTTAGGCTTTGAGCGTTAAGGTTAATGCAACGTTATATTGCAAAAAGTGCAATTGTCTCTTTACTGTTTGTTAAGCATAGTTGATCGTCGCATCATGGCGGAGTGAAATGAATGCCGGATCAGGGTGAAGCGTTGCGTTCAAATGGGAATAACGCGTCAGAGGGCAAGCGTGGCGAGACTTTCTCCAGCCATGTCGAAGCTCTGCTAGACAGGACCGAATACCGCCGTTGTGATCGGGGTGACGACCGCGAGGATATTTTCCGCCTTCGATACAAGTCCTATCTGGCAAACGGAATCGTAACCCATAGCGAACAGCGCACGTTGGGGGACGATCTGGACGACACGCCCAACGCACACCTTTTTGGGGTGTTCGTTGATGGAAGGCTGCTCAGCACATTACGTATACACCACGTAACCGCCGAGATGCCCTGGTCAACTTCGACTCGCGCTTTTGGCGACGTTGTTTTGCCAATGCTGGAAGAGGGGCTGACTTTTGTCTGCATGAGCCGTTTCGCTTCCGACCCCGAATGGACACGGCACTATCCGCAATTGCCTTATGTCACCTTGCGGCTGGCCAGCATGGCGTGCCAACACTTCAACGTACCTTATGGCTTATCTACTGTGCGGGAAGAACATGCGGGCTTCTACCGGCGCATCTACCGTTCTGAGTGCATAAGCGCTCCACGTGGCTATCCGGGCGTTTTCGCCAGGGTGGTACTCTATCGCACAGACGCGCATCGCGATCAGGAAGCATTCTTCACGCGGTTTCCATTTTTCCGTTCAACCGCAGTGGAACGCCGGATGTTGTTTTCCAAACCCGCAAAGGGCGAGCCGGAACCGCTTACGATCTTGCCGACAGCGCGCTTCGCCAAGGCAGCTTGAGCGCATAGCACAGCTGATTTAGCGCGCAGCGCCAATATCCGGTTCTGAGGCAGTGCTGTTCATGTCATAAAGGGGCATGAGCGAGCGTACGGAAATTATTCAATCTGCCATTTGGGCATCAGAACTGACCACGGACGAATTTGAACGTGCTGCCCGCGGGATAACCGAGCGGCGGTTCGATAAGGGAAACTATCTGTTTCACCGCGGCGACAAGGTGGATTATTGGCACGGCGTTGTGACCGGTCTTGTGAAGATGAGTTCGGTTTCACAAAGCGGAAAGGCAATTACTTTCGCCGGCATAGGTGCAGGCGGCTGGTTCGGCGAGGGCTCGGTGCTGAAAGATGAATGGCGCAGATACGATCTGGTAGCCATTCGCAACACACATGCGCTTTTGATGAACCGAGCAACGTTCATGTGGCTTTACGAAAACAGCGTTGGTTTCAATCGCTTCCTCGTGCGGCAGCTCAACGAACGGTTGGCGCAATTCATCGCCACAACGGAATATGAGCGCCTTTTGGACCCGAAAGCGCGGGTTGCCCGGCAAATCTCATGGCTGGGAAATCCGCTTTTGTGCCCGCATGTCGGAAACGTGATTGAGATTACCCAAGATGAGCTGGCGCTGCTGGCGACAGTCTCCCGCCCGCTGGTAAACCGTAGCCTGCAGGAACTGGCGCAGGAAGGGCTTCTCGATTTCGCGCATGGCGCGATAACCGTGATCAACCGCCAGAAGCTTGGCGATTATGGCGCGATAGAAGATTTCAGCTGATTCAGGAAACTGGTCTGGGTAGCGCACAACACAATGGCCGCGTCTGTCTGTCAAGGGCCGTGTTGAACCTTCCCCGCTCATGCCTCTAGTCTCCCGGTAGACCAACTGCCTATTGCGCTATCCTGCTGAGGTGGCAGTATCGGTTCAGACCGTCTCAAGGCGGCAGGGAGGAGAAGTGGAATGAGAGCGACGGCGCTGCCCGCCGGCATGACGCTTGACACGTTTCCGAAATACCTACTGCTGAACGCCCAGCGCTTCGGTGACCGGCCAGCATTGCGACATAAGGATTACGGCATCTGGCAAAGCTGGAGCTGGTCCCAGCAATTGGATGAAATACGGGCGCTGGCGATTGGCCTGCAATCCATGGGTCTGGCGCATGGCGAGAGGGTTGCTGTCATTGGCGCAAATCGCCCGCGGCTTTACTGGGCAATATGTGCAGCCCAGTCTCTCGGCGCAATTCCCGTTCCGGTGTATGCCGATGCGGTTGCTGAAGAGCTTGCGCATGTGCTCGATCATGCCGAAGTGCGCTTTGCTGTCGTGCAGGATCAAGAGCAGGTGGACAAGATCCAGTCCTTCTCCGATCACATTCCGCGCCTGAAAACGATCATTTACGATGAGCCAAGAGGCTTGCGCGATTACGACCATTCCAGCCTTCATTCCTTTGCCGATGTACAGGCGCAGGGCCGGTCGCTGCTGTCTTCCGATCCGCAGATCGGTTCTCGTTGGGAGAAAGGAATCGTTGAGGCAAGCGGCGATGATATTTCGGTGATGCTCTACACGTCCGGCACAACCGGGCGTTCCAAGGGTGTAATGCTCAGCGCGAGGGGGTCGGTTGCTGCCGCTGTTGATACCGCGGTGTTTGACGGGCTGACGGAAAAGGACAGTGTGCTTGCTTATTTGCCACTCGCATGGGTTGGCGATCATTATCTGAACTACGCGCAAGGCTATGTTTCGGGCTTTTGCATGAACTGCCCGGAGAGCCCCGAAACAGTGCCGCAGGATTTGCGCGAGATTGCGCCCACATTCTACTTCGCGCCGCCGCGCGTGTTCGAAGGGCTTCTGACAAGCGTCACCATCCGCATGGAAGACGCGTCTGCGCTCAAGCGGAAAATGTACAATCATTTCATCGGTATAGCGCGAAAACATGGCGAATCGATTCTGGAAGGTCGGCCAGTTTCTTTCGGTGCGCGGATTTCCTACGCATTGGGCCGCATTTTTGTCTACGAACCGCTCAAGAATGTATTGGGGCTGTCAAACATACGCGTGGCCTACACGGCCGGGGAGGCAATCGGTCAGGATTTGTTTTCGTTCTTCCGCTCGCTCGGGATCAATCTCAAGCAGCTTTACGGCCAAACGGAAGCCTTCCTTTATGTCACCTGCCAGAAAGATGGCGCCGTGCGCGCTGATGCCGTCGGACCGGCTGCGCCAAACGTAGACATCAGAATTTCCGATAATGGCGAGGTGCAGTTTCGGTCGCCGGGGCAGTTCACCGGTTACTTCAAGCAAGACGATGCCACGCGTGAGACCGTTACTGAAGACGGTTTCGTCAAAACCGGTGATGCGGGATTCTTCGAGGCCGATGGCCAGTTGCGCATCATTGACCGCGCCAAAGATGTTGGAAAGCTGAACGCTGGTGCACTCTTTGCGCCAAAATACATCGAGAACGTGTTGAAATTCTTCCCCAATATCAAGGAAGCGGTGGCTTTCGGGCATGCGCGGGACTTCGTTACCGCCTTCATCAACATTGATCTTCAGGCGGTTGGCAACTGGGCCGAGCGCAACAATATTGCCTATGCCTCCTATCAGGAGTTGGCCGGGCACCCGGAGGTTTACAGGATTATTGCCGGGCATGTCGATGAAGCGAACAGGCGTCTGGCTTCAGAGCCCATGATGGCAGGAGCTCAAATCAATCGCTTTCTTATCCTGCACAAGGAACTCGACGCCGACGATGGCGAGCTGACCCGCACCCAGAAAGTGCGCCGCAGCTTCGTGGCAGACCGGTACGAGCCGCTGATTGAGGCGCTTTATGATGGATCGACGCAGAAGTTCGTCGAGACGGAAGTTACCTATGAGGACGGACGCAAGGGCAAAATTCGTGCGACCGTGCGCATCGAGGATGCTGCGATCTATGGCGGTAGCGCTGCGCTTCGGGAGGCTGCCGAATGAATGCTCAGCCTGAACATACGGCGATTGTCGCTGCCCGGGATGACGGCATCGCGCCCGGCGAGTTGCTGATGGACGTGCGCAATGTGTCGCTGCGCTTTGGCGGCGTCAAAGCCATAACCGACATTTCATTCAATGTTCGCAAGGGCGAAATTCGCGCCATCATTGGCCCGAATGGCGCGGGCAAAACATCGATGCTCAACGTCATAAATGGATTCTACACGCCGCAGGAGGGCACGATTACCTTTCGAGGTGTCGAACGTCGTGCGATGAAGCCACACCATGCCGTGCGGCAGGGAATTGCCCGGACCTTCCAGAACGTTGCGCTCTTCAAGGGGATGTCCACTCTGGACAACATCATGACCGGACGTTCGGTGAAGATGAATCGCGGCCTTGGATGGCAAATGCTCTGGCACGGTCCCGCCCTGCGCGAAGAAATCGAGCACCGCGAGAAGGTCGAGGAAATAATAGACTTCCTTGAAATCCAGCATATTCGCCGCACCCCCGTCGGCAAGCTGCCTTACGGTTTGCAAAAGCGGGTAGAACTGGGCCGCGCGCTGGCGATGGAGCCTTCATTGCTGCTGCTGGACGAGCCGATGGCGGGTATGAATCTTGAAGAAAAGGAGGACATGAGCCGCTTCATTCTGGATGTGAACCGCCAGCGCGGCACCACAATCTGCCTGATTGAGCACGATATGGGCGTGGTGATGGACCTGTCCGACCGTGTGGTCGTGCTCGATTACGGCAAGAAAATCGCGGACGGTGTCCCTGATGAGGTGAAATCAAACCAGCAAGTGATCGACGCCTATCTTGGCGTGGCTCATTAGGAGGAAGCAATGGAGTTTTTGAATTCCATTCTCATCAAGCCATTTCAGGATATGGTGGCGGCGCCTGATTTCCTCTTGCAGGTGTTGTGGGAGGGACTGGTAGCTGGCGTATTATATGCGCTAATCGCGCTCGGCTTTGTGCTGATCTACAAATCCTCTCGCATCTTCAATTTTGCCCAAGGCATAATGGTCGTTTTCGCCGCGCTGACGCTGGTTGGCCTGCATGAAAAAGGTGTGCCTGCGCTTCTGGCCGTACCGCTCACTCTGGTGGTGATGTTTCTGCTTGCAGTCGCAATAGAGCGCGTCGTGTTGCGGCCACTCGTCAACCAGCCTGACATCATCCTGTTCATGGCAACAATCGGCATTACGCTGTTTCTCGTTGGCTTTGGAGAATTGATCTTTGGTGGCGAGAACAAGGTTATGATTACCGAGCAACTCGGTATCCCGACCGGAAGCCTCACCTTCGAGCCGTTCGGCGGCTTCGTTTCCATCGAACAGAAGGACCTGACGGCGGTGATCGGGGCTGTGGTGCTGGTCGCAGTGCTGTTGGTATTCCTGAACAAGTCAAAGATGGGCCGCGCCATCCGGGCGTTGGGTGACGACCATCAGGCCGCTCTGTCTGTAGGCATTTCGCTTTCAACCATATGGATACTGGTCTGGTTCATCGCGGGCATTATCGCGCTGGCAACGGGTATTGTTTGGGGCGCGCGGGCAGGCGTTTCGTTTGCGCTCGAAGTTATCGCCTACAAGGCGCTGCCGGTACTGATGCTTGGCGGACTGGAAAGTGTGCTCGGCGCGATCATCGGCGGCCTTGCCATCGGCATACTCGAAAAGCTGTTCGAGATTTACTGGGGCCAGCCGCTGATGGGTGGCAATACGGAAACCTGGTTCGCGTTTGTCTTTGCACTCATCGTGCTTCTGTTCCGGCCACAGGGCCTCTTCGGCGAAAGAATTATCGAGCGGGTGTGATAGAAGATGCTTTATCGTACGGCGAGCCAGTTCAAGACAAGCTATCACGCAGATCACGCGCTTTTTCCGGTGAGGCAAGACGCCTGGTTGCTCGGCATAATCCTGATTTTTGCCTATGCCATCATTCCGATGACAGCGAGTGAGTTCACGTTCAACGCTCTGCTCATCCCTGTCCTAATCTATGCTTTGGCCGCCTTGGGGCTGAATATACTGACCGGTTATGCCGGGCAGTTGTCGCTGGGCACCGGTGCGTTCATGGGGGTGGGGGCCTATGCGTGTTTCAAGATCATTACAGCGTTCCCGGACCTGAATATCGTCGTTGCAATCGCGCTGTCGGGATTTTTCTCGGCAGCTGTAGGCGTTGCATTCGGCCTGCCATCCCTGCGCATCAAAGGGTTCTATCTGGCAATAACCACGCTTGCCGCGCAGTTCTTTCTGGTTTGGCTCTTCGAGAAATGGGGTTGGCTTTATAATTACTCCTCGTCCGGGGCCATTCAGGTGCCCAATATTGAAATGTTCGGCATCATCGTTGCCGGCCCGAACGCTTCGTCTGTTACCCAATATTATTTTGTTCTTGCAGTGGTGACGGCGGTAACGTGGCTCGCAATCAACATTACGCGTGGCCGCATCGGGCGGATTTGGAAATCCGTTCGCGACATGGATATTGCGGCTGAGCTGGTTGGCATAAACCTCATGAAGGCCAAGCTCTCGGCATTTGCCATTTCGTCATACATTGTGGGCGTTGCGGGCGCGCTGTTCGTGTTCTTGTGGCGAGGGGCTGCTGAGCCGAACCTGTTCGACATTCCGCTCTCCTTCCGCGTGCTGTTTATCGCCATCATCGGCGGACTTGGCTCAATCCTTGGGAACTATCTCGGCGCGATCCTGATTGTTGCACTGCCAGTTGTTCTCGGCACGTTGCCGGGAATGCTCGGGATTCCGATTCAGTCGGCAACGGTCGAGCATCTCAATGTCATGATCGTTGGCGCGACAATCATCCTGTTCCTGATTGTAGAGCCCCACGGACTTGCGCGGTTTTGGCAGATAATTCGGGAGAAGCTCATCATGTGGCCATTCCCGCACTGATTTCGCCCGGCGGCGGGCGCGAATGAAAGGGGTCAGTTCGCCCCATCCATCATGGAGAAACGGACAAGCTGGAGGAGATGAAATGAAACGCTTGATGAAGACCGCATTACTCGCGACGACCATCGCAGCCGGCGCGGCGTTTGCAGGGGCAGCCTATGCGCAGGACTCTGTTCTCTTGCCAAACCTTTCCTACCGCACGGGTCCATTCGCTGCTACCGGTACACCGCTGATGAACGGCCAGCGCGACTACATGACAATGTTGAACGAGCGGGACGGCGGGGCCAACGGCGTTATTCTGAACTATCAGGAATGCGAGACGGGCTATAACACAGAAAAGGGCGTTGAGTGCTACGAAAAGACCAAGGCTGAAGGCGCGATCGTAACCCAGCCTTGGTCCACAGGCATTACGCTTCAGGTGCTGCCGAAGTCCAATGTTGACTCCATGCCTATTCTCGCGCCGGGCTACGGGTTCTCTGCCATGCAGGATGGCAAGGTTTTCAAATGGGCATTCAATCCGCCAGCTTCCTATTGGGACGGCGCGTCCATGATCCTCCAGAATATTTCGGATGGAAATCTGGACAATCTGAAGGGCAAGAAGATTGCGTTGCTGCACCTCGATCACCCGTTCGGCAAGGAGCCGATTCCGCTTCTTGAAACGCTGGCAAAGAAGCACGGCTTCACATTGTTGCCGATCCCGGTCGGACTGAAGGAAATGCAGAACCAGTCTGCCCAATGGCTTCAGATCCGCCGCGAACGGCCTGACTTCGTGGTGATGTGGGGATGGGGCGCGATGAACGCCGGCGCTATCACCGAGGCCGTCAAAACCAAATACCCGATGAACCAGTTCGTGGGCATTTGGTGGTCCGGTCTTGATGCTGACCTCAAGTTGGTCGGAGATGCGGGCAAGGGCTATCGTACGCTTTCCTGGAGCTACCCGAACAATGAATCGAAGGTGATGAAGGACATCAAGCAACTCGTCGTGGATGCTGGCAAATCAATGCTCAATACCAGCACCGGCGAATTTGACTGGGTGTTCTATCAGCGCGGTGTGCTGATTTCCGCCATGCTGGCAGAAGGTGTGAAGGAGGCGCAGAAGCACTTCAACACAAAGGTCGTGGACCGTGAGCAACTTCGCTGGGGGCTTGAAAATCTCGATTTCAGTGAAGCCAAGATCAAGGAGCTGGGTCTGGATGGCATGATCCCGCCGTTCAAAACGACATGCGGTAACCACACGGGCCATTCGGGCGCCTGGATGCTCGAATGGGACGGCACCAAATTTGTAAAGGCGTCTGATGTGCTCCAGGCGGACCGCGCCGAGATTGATGCTCTCGTTGCTGAAAAGGCAAAAGAGTATGCCGACGCAAATCAGCCTTGGCCGATGAATGATGAGTGCAAGCTCTGATAAACGAACGGCGCTCCCCGAACGTGGGAGCGCCGCAACCTTTCGGCAAGGCAAGAAGCGATGATCAGTGAAGCCGCAAAGCTGACAGACCCTGCACAGCCAATCCTCTCGGTCAACAATATCGAGGTCATTTATGATCACGTCATATTGGTGCTGAAGGGCGTTTCGCTGTCGGTCCCGACGGGCGGCATCACCGCTTTGCTGGGTGCAAACGGAGCGGGCAAGACTACGACGCTAAAGGCAATCTCAAACCTGCTGCACGCCGAGCGCGGGGAGGTCACGAAGGGCACTATCGTTTTTGACGGCGAGCAGGTGCAGTCGCTTTCTCCCAACGAACTTGTGCGTCGCGGTTGTATTCAGGTGATGGAGGGCAGGCATTGCTTCGGCCATCTTTCGATTGAAGACAACCTGATGACCGGGGCTTTTACACGGCGCGACACAAAAGCGGAAATCAACCGTGACCTCGAAATGGTCTATGAGTATTTTCCGCGGCTCAAGGTGCGGCGAACAAGTCAGGCGGGATATACATCAGGTGGTGAACAGCAGATGACCGCGATTGGTCGTGCGCTCATGTCTCGGCCAAAAATGATCCTGCTCGACGAGCCATCCATGGGGCTCGCCCCGCAACTTGTCGAAGAGATTTTCGAGATCGTCAAAAAGCTGAACGAAGAACAGGGTGTTTCATTCTTGCTGGCGGAGCAGAATACGAACGTTGCGCTCAGGTATGCAAAGTATGGGTACATACTTGAGTCCGGGCGCGTTGTTCTCGATGGTGAAGCGGAAGCCTTGCGCACCAATGAGGACGTGAAGGAGTTCTATCTCGGGGTAGGCGGGGAAGGCCGCAAATCCTTCCGCGATGTGAAGCACTACAAGCGCCGGAAGCGTTGGCTGGCGTGAGTTGAGAAACTGATTCAACGCCTTCGCGTTTTGATTCAATCAAATCAGAAAATGATTCCGCTTTTGTGGACAAGCTATTGGAGTGGAAGCGCTTTTTGCTAATTATTGTAGAACCAGAAGGTCGTTGGAAGTGAAGGTGACTTTCGCGTTATCGCCAACATTGGGTGGCGGTGTGCGCGAATTGTTGAACGTATCGAGCGCAATGGTTTCCTTGCCAAGATTCACGCGAACCCGAATGACTGATCCCAAAAAGCTGACATCCGCGATCTTGCCGTGAAGTTCGGAGTCATGCCCTTTATAATCTCCGAGTGCCATGGCTTCAGGTCGAAGTGCAAGCGAAACCGCGTCGCCGTTTTTCGCACCATTGAGCGATTGTTTCAGTGAGATTTCGTCATTGTTGACGCGCACTTTGCCCAGTGCGGAATCGACAACTGTCCCCTCCAGCACATTCAGCGTGCCGACGAAATTGGCAACGAACTTTGTCGATGGACGGTTATAGATTTCGAACGGTGTAGCAACCTGTTGGGCAACGCCACCATGCATGACCACGATGCGGTCGGAGATTGACAGGGCCTCTTCCTGATCGTGTGTAACAAAAATAGTGGTGATGCCGAGGCGCTTTTGAATGGAGCGGATTTCGTCTCGTAGCGAAACGCGTACCTTTGCATCAAGCGCCGATAGCGGTTCATCAAGCAGCAGCAATTTTGGAGAAGGTGCCAGCGCCCGCGCAAGTGCAACACGCTGCTGCTGACCGCCGGAGAGCTGGTACGGGTAGCGATCGCCAAGCTGTTCGAGCTGGATGATCTTGAGCATTTCCACGACGCGCGGCTTGATGTCAGCTTTGGGCGTGCCGCGCACCTTGAGACCGAACCCGATATTCTGCGCGACCGTCATGTTTGGAAACAGTGCATAGGCCTGAAAGACCATGCCCATGTCACGTTCATTTGGCTTGAGGCCGGTCACTTCAGTGCCGCCAACCTTTATGGAGCCTGCTGAGGGCTCCTCAAATCCTGCCACCATACGCAGCACTGTCGTCTTGCCGCAGCCAGATGGTCCAAGGAACGAGATGAACTCGCCTTGATCGACATTGAGACTGAAATCGTTGACGACCTGAAGATCGCCGAATGATTTCTTCAACCCCGCAAGCTCAAGAAATGCCATCAGCGTTTTACCTGTGTGTGTTTCTGGAAACGGGTGACGAGTTGGATCAAGCCCATGCAAGCCCATGTGATTGTGAATGCAATGACGGCGAGCGCCATCGGTTCATAGGCTTTGTTTGCTCCCACAATCTGCATGTAGGGGCCGAACGCAGGCAGGTTCAGCAGCGCCGGGAAAACAAACTCACCGATGACGATGGCGAACGTCAGGAACGAGCCGGACAGAACCGCAACAAGTACGTTCGGCAAAATGATGCGAAACAATATGGTGAACCATCCAGCGCCGAGACTTTGGGCGGCCTCTGTAAGTGTCTTAATGTCTATGGTCCGCATTCCTGTATCGACAGCGCGGTACATGTAAGGCAGTGCCAACACCGTAAAACCGCAAATCAGTAGAACCGTCGTTCCCGCTGTGGAGCCCATCAAAGGTAGAACCGAGGACGTATTATAGAGGCGAATATAGCCGAATACGATGACGATTGCCGGAATAACGAGCGGCAGCAGCGTGATGAACTCGACCACCGGCCTCAGCCACGGCATTTTGAGCCGAACCCAATAGGCCGTCGGCACAACGATCAGCACGCCCATGATGATTGTCATGACCGCTGCCATGACGGAATAGAGAAATGTTGCCCGAAATTGCGGGTCGGCCAGCACGACACGATAGGCATCGAACGTGTAGCCTTCGCGGCGCATCGAAAGAGAGAATTCTGTCAGGCCGAGCAGTGGTAGTACGAAGAAAAGACAGCCAAACAGAAAGACGGTCCAGGCGATGAATCTGGTCATTTGATCCACCTTTCGGAACGCGTGCGGAGGATGATGTAGATGGCGTTTGCAATCCCAGTGATGACTATCATGCCGAAGGCGAGAGCATAGCCGAGATGCGGATTGCCGAGTACATCGCCGCGTATCTGCGCAAACAGCAGGATCGGTGCAAGATTGAGCGTTGAACCCGTCAGCGCTATCGCTGTTGCGACTGCACCGAACGCATTGGCAAAGAGAAGCGCGAGCGTGCCGAGCAAGGAGGGAAACAGGATCGGTAGCGCTACCATTGTCCAGTACTGGAACGCATTCGCGCCAAGGATTGATGCTGCCTCTTTCCACTCCCTCTTCAACCCTTCCAGCGCGGGGGTGATGATGAGGATCATCAGCGGAATCTGGAAGAACAGATAAGTTGCAATGAGACCTTGGGTGCTCAACAGATTGAAGCCCCATGAGCGCAGATTGATGCCGAACTCCGTGCGCAACCAGACAGTGACCAACCCCACCGGTCCAAGTGTTGCAATGAAGGCGAATGCCAGCGGGACGCCTGCGAAATTC
Source organism: Rhizobiaceae bacterium (assembly GCA_019635795.1). Lineage (GTDB taxonomy): Bacteria > Pseudomonadota > Alphaproteobacteria > Rhizobiales > Rhizobiaceae > Mesorhizobium_G. The sequence goes on along the minus strand of JAHBYV010000012.1, from coordinate 57,444 downwards.
GATGCGACACCAGAAAAAGTCATCAGCGGCGTGCGCAGCACTCGCGGAAGCCCACCAAATGTGATTGCCGCCGCCATGCCGAAGCCAATGAGGCAGCCAAGAATGGCGGAAAAGAAACTGACACGGATGGAAAGAAGATAGGCGTTGATGATTCCGGGTGTATTCAACGATGCAATGTTCGCAAGCGTGAACGAGCCTTCAGGCGTGCGGAATGCACCGACAACTATGTAGAGCGTTGGAAACAGGAGGAATAGCGAAACGAACAAAAAGAAGGGAACAACACCTAGCCAGCGCATATGCGCACCCCCCTCTCAAACATCCCCATGTTCCCTGACCTTTTTAGGCTTGGATTCGCCGGGCCAGTGCATGTTTGCATCTGGCCCGACTCCAATATCGTCGATTTGTTATTCTACGACGTTTGCGCCGACGACGGAATCCCAGCTTGCCTTCACGGCTTCGCTGTTGGCATTGACCTGTTCAACGGTCGGGAACACTGCCTTCTCATAGTTTTCTGCCGGTGGCAGCTTGTCGAGCAGGTCCTGCGGAACCTTGCCATTTTTCACAAGGTCGTTGAACCGGATTGGGTGGCAATAGCCCTTGAGCCAGCCGATCTGCCCTTCGTCCGAATAAAGGTGTTCCATCCAGAGCTTGGCAGCATTCGGGTTTGGCGCATACGCGCTGATGCCCTGAACGTAGACGCCAGCCAACGCCGCATCGGTTGGGACCACGACTTCGGTGGCCGGATTGCCCTGAAGGCCGTCGCGCCATGAAAGGCCGTTATAGTCCCAAGCGATGATGATTGGTGTGGTGCCCTGTGCCAACGAGGCAGACTTGCCGATGACCGGAACGAAATTGCCGGAAGCATTCAGCTCCTTGAAAAATTCAAGACCGGCTTTGGCCGAATCTGCGCCAGGTGCCGCGCCGCGCGAGATGCCAGCGGCCATCACGCCCAGAATAGCCTGGTTGGAAGTGCGCGGGTCGCCTGCCAGTGCAACCTGTCCGGCATATTCAGGCTTCAGGAGATCAGCGAAGGTCTTCGGTACGTTGGTGACTATATCGGTGTTCACGAAGAACGCCATCACGCCGTAATAATCACCGACCCAGTTGCCATCAGGATCCTTCGCGTCTTCCGGTATCGAGTCCCATGTGGAAACTTTATACGGCTGCACGAGGCCTTCCTTCATGGCCTGAGGGCCGAAAGAGAGGCCGACGTCGATCACATCGGGAGCCTGTGGGCCCTTGTTGTCCTTGTTTGCCCGGATGGCTTCAAGCTCATCAGCGGAACCCGCGTCCGGATTGAGCTCGGTTACAGTGATTTCCGGATATTTGGCCTTGAACGCGCCGATCACGTCGCCATAGCCGCACCAGCTATGCGGGAGGGCGATGGTGCTCAGCTTACCTTCCTTCTTGGCGGCCTCAATCAGTTCAGCGGATTGGGCATTGGCGAGCGAGCTCGTGATCAGCAGCGTTGCTGCAGTAAGGGAAAGAATTCTCCCTGAAATCTTTAACATGAGTGTTCTCCGTTGGACTTGGCATCACTGGACGCCTGTTATCGTTGTTAGGCTGGTCTTGTGACAGTTGGATGAACCGCCGGGCCTCGCCGCATTGTTTGTAATGAAGCGCTTTTCCTCAGAGGTTGCAATGTGTCTGGATTGTTGTTCGGCTAATCTACTCCCCCATATGCTCGCGCCATTTTGGTATTATTGATTGGCGAGTCAATAAAGACTTTTAAGGGAGGCTGAAGCCTCCCTATTTATGTTTCGCCAAGCGCAGCGTTCAGCAGCGACAAAGCTCCCTTTTTCGTCAGCTTGATAGGGTTTCCACCTGCGGTTGGATCGACAACGGCCATGTCGGCAATCAGGGCCTTGCGTTTGTTGTCCATGTGCAGGTCCTTGATGAGGCCGGGCAGGGTGTTTGGAACCTTCAGCTCCTTGCGCAGCTTCAGCACAGCCTTGTTGAAGCCGTCGAACCCGCCTTTGATGCCGCAATAGGCGGCCAGTCGTACAATGCGCTCTTCGATAGCGTCGCGATTGAAGGCCAGCACATATGGCATGAACACGGCATTCGTCATTCCGTGGTGTGTGTCATAGAGCGCGCCGATAGGGTGTGAAAGGGAGTGGATCGCGCCAAGTCCTTTCTGGAACGCAGTCGCACCCATTGCGGCGGCACTCATCATGTTTGCCCGCGCGGTAATGTCCTTGCCGTTCGCAAAAGCCTTGGGAAGGTTTTCGAACACAAGGCGGATGCCTTCAACAGCTACGCCATCTGCCATCGGGTGATAGCCAGGCGCGCAATAGGCTTCGAGGCAGTGGGCAAATGCGTCCATACCGGTACCGGCGGTGATGAAAGGCGGCATACCAACCGAAAGCTCAGGGTCCGCAATGACGATTGCAGGCATCATTTTGGGATGGAAGATTACCTTTTTCGTGTGTGTGCTTTCATGCGTCAAAACGCCAGCGCGACCCACTTCGGAGCCCGTGCCCGCAGTTGTTGGCACGGCAATAATGGGCGCGATCTTGTCCGCATCCGCGCGCGTCCACCAGTCGCCAATGTCTTCGAAATCCCAAACCGGGCGTGTCTGCCCCGCCTGGAAAGCGATCAACTTGCCAAGGTCGAGCGCCGATCCGCCGCCAAAGGCAATCACGCCATCATGTTTGCCCTTACGGAAAACCTCAACACCTGCCTCGAGGTTGGATTCTACCGGATTGGGACGCACCTCGGAAAATACCCCGTAGGGCACTTTTGCATCATCCAGCAGCTTCAGGGTTTTCGGCACTACGGGAAGTTTCGCCAACCCCGGATCGGTTACGAAAAGCGGCTTCCTGATGCCTGCCGCTTCAAGCGTTTCAGGCAGTTCCGCTATCCGCCCGGCACCGAAACGCACGGTGGTGGGATAATTCCATTTAGCAACAAGTTTGCTCATGATCAGATTTTTTCTCTCAGGTGGTAGCTCTTGGGTCGGGTCAGGTTGTCGTAGCCTATTGCTGACAGCGCTGCGCCCTTGCCGGTATCCTTGACGCCGGTCCAGACAAGTGCCGGGTCCAGATAGTCACAGCGGTTCATGAATACCGTTCCCGTTTCGACCTTATCGCCGATTTTCACGGCATGATCGATGTCCGCAGTCCACACCGACGCGGTGAGGCCATACGGGCTGTCGTTCATCAGCGCGATTGCCTCCTCATCGTTGCGCACTTTCATAATGCCAACGATCGGCCCGAAACTTTCCTCGCGCATGACGCTCATCTGGTGATTCACGTTGGTCAGCACTTCGGCAGGCAGATAGGGCGATCCCTCGCGGTCACGGTCGTCCCTTGCGTTGATATGTGCAGTTGCGCCTTTGCGCAGCGCTTCTGCCTTCTGTTCGCGAATAAAATCGGCAAAGCGAGCCTGGGCCATCGGTCCCATTGTCGTTTCCGCTTCGAGCGGGTTTCCAAGCTGATAGGCTTTGGTTTCTGCAATGAAGCCTTCCACGAAATCGTCATAAATCTTCTCGTGGACGTAGATCCGTTCGATGCCGCAGCAGCATTGACCTGAATTGAAGAACGCACCTTCAGCGAGGTTGGCAACGGCGTGATCCAGCTTGGCGTCAGACAGCACGTAGGCCGGGTCCTTGCCGCCGAGTTCGAGCCCGAGCGTCATGAATGTGCCAGCGGCAGCCTTCTCGATTGCGCGGCCGCCCCCGACGGAACCGGTGAAATTGACGTGATCGATCTTGCCGGAGCCAAGCAGCTTTTCGGTTTGCGAATGGCTGATAACGACATTCTGGAACACGCCTTTGGGCAAGCCCGCTGCCTCGAATGCCTTTGCAAAACGTTCTCCAACAAGAAGGGTCTGCGCGGCATGTTTGAGTATAACGGTAGAACCGGCGACAAGAGCGGGAACGATGGTGTTCACAGCCGTCAGATAGGGGTAATTCCATGGCGCAATGACCATGACGACGCCTAGCGGCTCCCTTTTTACATATCGCGTAAAGCCGTCTTTCGGGTTGGAGGCCAACACTGGCTTGAGAGCCTGCTCGGCGATCTCGACCATATAGGTAGTGCGTTCTTTCACGCCGCCGAATTCGCCGCCATAGCGAACCGGGCGGCCCATCTGCCACGCAAGTTCTGGCACGATCTCCTCGCTCATGGCGACAAGTGCCTCCAGCATTTTCAGAATGAAGGAACAGCGCTCGGCAATCGAGAGCGCTGCCCACCCGGGCTGAGCGGCGCGGGCAGACTCCACTGCCTTGTTTAACTGGGCATCTGTAGCGACGGGGCGCTCAATATAGACGGAGCCGTCAATGGGGGTGATGAGCTTGACCGTTTCGGACAATTTCTTCCTCGACTTTCTTCTGTTTGTGACCGCAGATCAGTAACGTTCGAAACCGCGATGCAATTCCCAATCCGTTATGCGGCGGTCATATTCCAACTGCTCCCAGCGTGCAGTATGGACATAATGCTCGACTACATCTTCTCCAAAAGCGGCTTTCAGCATTGTTGAATTCGCCATTGTCTCGGTAGCCTCGCGCAGCGTTTTCGGTATCTCCGGCAGCTTTGACGCCATATAGGCGTCGCCGACGAAAGGCTGCTGAAGCTCAAGTTTTTCGTCGATGCCCGCCAGTCCAGCGGCAATGAGCGCGGCGAATGCGAGATAGGGGTTGAGGTCCGCACCGCCGATCCGGCATTCCATGCGAATACCCTTCGTGCCTTCACCGCACAACCTGAAGCCCGCTGTACGATTGTCTTCGCTCCACATGATTTTCGTGGGAGCGAAGGTGCCAGTCTGGAAGCGCTTGTACGAGTTGATGTAGGGGGCGAGGAACCAGGTGTATTCCTTGGCGTATTTGAGCTGACCTGCGCTCCAGTGCTGGCCTAGCTTCGACAAGGTCCAGGGCTGGCTCTTGTCAAAGAACAATGGTGTCTTGCCGTCGGCGCTCCAGAGTGAATTATGGACGTGGCTCGAATTGCCAGCCAGTCCGTAATTGTACTTGGACATGAACGTTACGGCCTTGCCTTCCTGGTCGGCGATTTCCTTGGCGCCGTTCTTCAGGAATACATGGCGGTCGGCCATTTCCAGTGCTTCGGCATAGCGGACGTTTATCTCTTCCTGACCGGGGCCCCACTCACCCTTGGAGTTCTCAATGGGAATTCCGGCGGCGTTCATTTCATTGCGCAGTCGGCGCATGAAGCCTTCTTCCTTGGTGGTGATACCAATCTGGTAATCACCAATGTAGGGCGAGGCGGTGTTGAGATTCTGCCAATGTTTTGCGCGCGCGCTGTCGTATGTTTCGTTCAGGAGATAAAACTCAAGTTCAGACGCGAAATAGCCTATATAGCCTCGCTCGCTCAGGCGTTCGACCTGTTTGCGCAAGATCGCGCGGGGCGAATGCGGCAGGTCCTTGCGATGGTGGTGGTCCTGAATATCGCAAATGACCAGCGCGGTCTTTTCCAGCCACGGAACAGGCCGGATCGTGTCAAGGTCGGGTTTGAGAACAAAGTCGCCATAGCCTTGGCTCCAGCTCGCAGCCTTATAGCCCGGCACCGGTTCCATATCTATGTCCAACGCCAGCAGATAGTTGCAGCCGTGCGTTTCTTCGGACGCAGATTCCACAAAAAAGGACGCAAGGAACCGCTTGCCGAACAGACGGCCCTGCATGTCCACCCCGCACGCCAGAACGGTGTCGATGTCACCAGCGGCGACTGCCTTCTTCAGTTCATTAAATGGCAAACTTGCGGGCATTCATTGCTCCAATGGTTGCGTTGCGCGAAGTGAAGTGCGCACCCGCCAGAAGGCGGGCGCGCTTTGTGAGGTTCAACCGTAACGATAGGGTGGTCCGGCCTTCGTCATTGTTTCATTGTACTTTTTCAGTATTTCCACGACCTTGGCGCTGCGCGGGCTTTGGCCCGCAACCTCGTCCCAGAATTTAACGGCTTCGTCTTCTACCTGCTTCCATTCATTATCAGGGATGGAGGTCAGTTCCAGCTTGCCTGTGGTACGATAATTCGCTTCACCTGCCCAATACCAGTGCAACCGGTAATAGTGCGAGCTGTCAATCGCCAGGCGCAAAAGCTGCTGCAGATGCTCCGGAACGGCTTTCCATCTTTCAGTGTTTACGAAATAGGAACCGGCCCAGGCGCCTGACAGTGGATTGGTCAGGAAGTACTTCAGCACATCTGCCCAGCCGACAGTGTGCATTTCGGTGATGCCGCACCAGCACACACCGTCCAACTCACCGGTCTGAATTGCAGGCTGCACGTCTTCATAGGGAAGAGAAACAGGTACAACGCCAAACTTGGAAAGGAACTGCCCGCCGGTAGGGAATGTGTAAACACGCAAGCCTTTGAGGTCGGCAAGTGATTTGATTGGCTTGGTGGTGCCAAAATTGCAGGGGTCCCAGGAGCCAGTCGAAAGCCAGGTCACATCAGGAATTTCGGCGTAGGCCTCCTCCCAGATTTCCTTCAGCCCGTGCCAGTTCCAAAGCGCCGGAATGTCAAGCGAATAGCGGGCGGCGAGAGGGAAGTAGGCACCGAAAACTTTAACGTCCACCGGGGCTGCGGCGGAGTCGTCGTCACTTTGAGCGGCGTCAATCGTGCCGGATTGCACAGCGCGGAAAAGTTCGCCTTGCGGCACAAGCTGATCGGCTGTGTAGAGCTCAATCTCCATTTCGCCATTTGCGGCCTTGTTGAACCAGTCGATCGAATTCTTGATCACGTGTTCGGCAAGCGCCGGACCGGCATATGTCTGGAGACGCCATTTGATTGGTGCCTGAGCTTTTACATAAGGCGTAGCAAGCGCTGTTGCGCCAACTGCTCCGGCTCCGGTAAGGATCGACTTTCTGAGGAACTCACGCTTGTTTACAGATTTTGGTTTTTCCATCTCTGTTTTCTCCCATTGATATTCACCTGCTTGGTCGTCCGGGTTGATTCCCTTTGTTTCATCCCTTCCAAATGTTTGAGTTCATCTTCCCGAGTAAAGTGAAGGCAGCCACAAGGCGATCTGAGGGAAGATCATTATTATGATCAGCGACAGCACCATCAGCAGGAAGAAGGGAACGATTGACCGATAAATATCGATCAGCGTTATTTCAGGCGGGGCCATTGCTCGCATCAGAAACAGATTATACCCGAACGGCGGGGTGATGTACGCGATCTGACACGTGATCGTGTAGAGAATGCCGAACCAGATGGGGTTGAAGCCAAGGCTTATGACCAGCGGGATATAAAGCGGCGCGACAATGACAAGCATCGCCGTATCGTCCAGAAACATGCCCATGACGATGAAGGAGCACAGCATTAGAATCAAAATCGTCCATGGGCTGAATTCCCATGTATCGATGAGAAGCGCCTTGACCGCCTTGACTGCGCCCAGTCCATCGTAGACCGAGCTGAAACATAGTGCTCCGAGAATAATCCAGAGGAACATGCAGCTTATGGCCAGCGTGTTGCGGGTGGAATCCTCGAACACTTGCCAGTTCAGGTTGCCGGCCCACCATGCCGCGAGCGTGGCGAGCGCCGCACCTACTGCTGAACTCTCCACGAGGCTTGTGGTGCCGGTCATAAACAAGCCCATCATGACCGCAAAGATCGCCAGCGGCAGGAGTCCGGAGCGCAACAAGGCAAATTTTTCAGGCCAAGTGATTGCAGCGCGCTCTTCTGCAGGAAGTGCCGGGCCGACGGCGGGCTGCAACAGACACCTGATATAAACATAGATGGCGAATATAAGCGCCATCAACAGGCCAGGACCAACGCCTGCAAGCCACAAATCCAGAACTGGCTGGCGCGCGATCATGGCGTAAAGCACCAGCACGACGCTTGGCGGTATGAGGATGCCGAGCGATGAGCCTGCCTGAATAACGCCCGTGACCATCACCTTGTCATAGCCATGCCTCAGCAATTGCGGCAGGGCGATGGTTGCGCCGATTGCCATGCCCGCAACAGACAGGCCGTTCAATGCAGCAATGAGGACCATCAGGCCGATTGTGCCAAGCGCAAGGCCGCCGCGAACAGGGCCGAACCAGACATGGAACATGCGGTAAAGATTGCTGGCTATGCCCGATTCAGAGAGCATGTAACCCATGAATACGAAAAACGGCACAGTGATCAGGGGATACCAGTTCAGCACCTGGAAGGATGCGTTGAAGGGCATTTCGAAGGAGCCTTTGCCCCAAAGCCAAAGTGCTGCGGCCGCGCCGACAAAGCCGATGACACCAAAGACGCGTTGGCCGGTGAACAGCAGCACCATCATAGTGCCGAACATGAAGAGTGTGATGAATTCGGAACTCATGCGATTGGCTTCCCGCGCATGATGGCGATGTCCTTGATAAGCGACGATATCGTTTGAAGAAGCATCAGGAAAATGCCCGTGGTCATTATGACCTTGATTGGCCAAAGGGGCGGTCCCCATGCCGTATAGTTCTTCTGGCCGTATTTGATCGCGTATTCGGTGCTCGACAGGCCGCCGCCAAACAGGATCACAAGGTAGAAAATCACGAAGAGTATGGTGAACGCATCAATCGTGGCCTGTTTGCGAGCATTCAACCTTCCGTAAAAAAGGTCCATGCGCACATGCTGGTTCAGTTGCAGCGTGTACGCACCACCGAGAAGGTAATAGGCCGACAGGATGAATTGAGACATCTCCAGAGCCCAGTTGAAGGGCGTGCCGAGTATGATGCGTGATGCTGTGGAGGCCAGCAAAATTCCGCCCATAACGAAGAACAGGTGCATGGCAAAGCGGCCAACCCATCTGTTTACCGCGTCCACATAGCGAACGAATGCGACTGCTATAGCTGGCAATGTGCGTCCCCTATCGAATTTTTCCCCGTTTCCAATATTTCGGCAAGGCGATGCGCCCATTTCTTCTGGCTCGCCGCATCTGCGACCTGATCGTTCCTGATCTCAATCATGACGCAGGCAAGCCCGTGAGCGCGGCCATGCCTTTCAAGCGTAAAATAGACCCGATCCTCCGGAGAGTAGGGCTCATTATCGCCAATGACGATACCTTTATCCTGTCCAAGACGATCAATCAGATGTGCCGCAAGGCGCTGATCGTCATCATGCAGGATGCCAATGTGCCAAGGCCGATCAACTCCTTTATAAACCGGGGTAAAGGTGTGGATTGCGACCAGCATCGTTTCGAGGCCTGAGGCGAGGCGCTGTTCGACAATTTCATCGACAGCCGCGTGAAAGGGTTGATACGCCTGCGCTATGCGACGATCACGCTCTTGTGCCGAAAGATTCTGATTGGCCGGAACAACGGTGTTCTCACTCACTGTCCAGAACAGGTCCGGGGCGTCCAGCGGCCTGTTGCAGTCTATCACGAGGCGCGAAATACCGGATTCAATCAGTGCTGCATCGAGCAAGTCAGACATGTGACGCGCCACTTCCGCCGCGCCGGGGTCCCAGGCAATGTGCTTTTCAAGATCCTCCGACGCGAGGCCCAAAGTGCCATATTCAGAGGGCAGGAAGTTGGACGCATGGTCGCAAACCAGAACAATGGGACTGTTGCCATTCCGGTTCCTGACCAGAACCGGTTCGAACGCCTGCATTGCGCTCTGTGGCTTCATGCGCATCCCCTCATGCTCTGTATCGTATGGTACGGATTTTGAGCATTGACGTTATTTTGGATGATTTCATACAAATTTTCTGTCATTGTCAAACCAGATTTTGTTGATCGGAAAGGGTCGGGGAAAACATGCTGGCTGAGCCTGCTGAGCGCACGAGCATTTCGGAGAGGATCGCAGACCGGATCGACCAGATGCCAGCGGGCGAGCGTAGGGCAGCACAGACCCTTATTGCCAACTATCCGTTGATAGGGCTCAGGACGGTTGCCGAATTCGCGCAACAGGCAGGCGTTTCCTCACCAACAATATTGAGGTTCGTGGCACGGTTGGGCTTTCAAAACTACCCGGATTTTCAGGCTGCATTGCAGGCCGAGCTTGCGGCTCAAATCCAGTCCCCCCTCTCTCGCACTGCAAGCGCAGAGGCGGTTGCGCCCAGCGAGGCAGGTAGAATAGCCAATGCGGCAATCGAAAATATCCGGGAAACATTCCAGCACATCTCAGAAAAGCAATTTACGGCTGTTTCAGCTGCTCTTGCTGACCCTCGGGGCAAAATCTATCTCGCAGGTGGGCGATTCAGCGATTCCATTGCGCGCTATCTCGCCGCTCATCTGGCGTTGATACGGCCCGGTGTTGTGCATCTAACCGGGCAGGAAAGTGGCTGGCACGACAAGCTTGCCGATATGGGCAGGCGAGATGCGATGGTGATTTTCGACATACGTCGCTATCAGGCAGGGCTCGCCGATTTCTCAGAAAAGGCCGCGCGCCGGGGTGCGACCATAATTCTGCTGACCGATCAATGGGTCTCACCAATCGCGAGATTTGCAAGGCACGTTATTCCGGTGCGGACTGCCTCACCTTCGGCCTGGGATTCATCGGCTGCGTTGTTCGTGCTGGCGGAAGCGCTGATCGATTCAGTTACGCGCGCCCGCGCTGATGAAGGCGCAAAGCGAATGCGCGACATTGAATCGTTCCGATAAGGTTATGCAACTGCAATAACAATCTCGTTTGTTACAGAATTTTAAGGTGCCGCCTTCACAGCCTTGCCATAAAGATGTCTGCGATTCATTGGCGTGAAATTTTCGGTAAGTTATCATCCTGACGACGAACCATCTGAAATCGCGCAGCATCAATAGCTGGAGTTTGCATGGCTGCCTGGAAGCAACTGGTTTTGGCATTCGCGATTTTGGTCGCGGCAGGACTGCTGGCATTCACTTTCGTCCCCCAGACACGTCAGGTCCTGGCGGGACTTGGCTTCGATGTTGCTCCGATCACGCAAACGCAAGGTGAATCCGCGGGGCGCGGCGGAGCCGGCAATCGTGGACCGAGCGAAGTCGTGGCGGCACCCGTTGCAACCGCTACGATCAACGACCGCCTGTCAGCAATAGGTACGGGGCAGGCGAAAGCCTCAGTCGTCGTAAACCCGTTTGCAGCGGGACGCATCGTGGAAATCGCGGTTGGTCCCGGCACCAAGGTTGAAGTTGGCGCGGTTCTGGCAAAGCTGGATGCAGATTCGGAGGAGATTGCGCTGGATCGCGCTCGTCTTTCGGTAGAGGACGCTAATACCAAGCTGGAGCGCGTACGTTCGCTCAGAAGCACAAATACGGCAACGGCGGTGCAGCTCGCGGATGCCGAACTCGCACTTAGCAACGCCAAGCTGGAAGAGCGCGATGCAGATCTTGCCCTGTCGCGCCGTGTGATCCGGTCACCAATTGCTGGTGTCGTCGGCATTTTGCCGATTGAAACCGGGGATTACGTAACGACCCAGACAGACATCGCAACGATTGATGACCGCACAAGTATCAAGGTCGATTACTGGGTTCCCGAGCGGTTCGCCAGCGAAATCAAGGTCGGTCAGGCGGTGGTGGCTTCGCCTGTGGCGCGACCGGGTGATGTGCTGCAAGGCACTGTCACGGCGGTTGATAACAGGCTGGACCAGACCAGCCGGACCATGCGTGTTCAGGCAACCATTCCCAATGATGAGGACAGGCTGCGCGCTGGCATGTCGTTCCGCGTGGCAATGGAGTTTGCCGGAGATACATATCCGGCGGTTGAGCCGCTGGCTATCCAGTGGGGTTCCGACGGAGCCTTTGTCTGGGTTGTGCGGGACGACAAAGCGGAGCGGGTTCCCGTTCGCATCATTCAGCGCAACACCGAAACTGTTCTGGTTCAGGGCAGTCTCAAAGAAGGCGAGATGGTTGTGACACAGGGCATACATCTCGTAAGGCCGGGCGGAGCGTTACGCATTGCCGGAAGCCAATCCAGTTCTTCGGCCACTCAAACCCTCGCACGCGGTGGCTGATAAATGTCTGTTTCAGCCGATACGAACGAAAGAGACCTGACTGCCCTTTTTGTAAGGCGTCCGGTGCTGGCATTCGTTCTGAATATGCTTATCATCGTTGCAGGTCTGGCGGCATTTTATGGCGTGGAGATACGCGAGCTGCCGGATGTCGATCGTCCTGTTATCACTGTCAGTACAAGCTACGACGGCGCTGCGGCCGAAACGGTGGATAGGGAACTGACCGATGTGATCGAGGGCGCGGTGTCGCGTGTCTCAGGTGTCAAATCCATATCCTCAAGCTCGTCATATGGGCGCAGTCAGGTTACGGTCGAATTCAATGATGGCGTTGATCTCAACGTCGCAGCATCCGACATGCGCGATGCTGTCAGCCGCGTCACGAACAGTCTACCGGATAATGCTGACGCACCACGTATTGTGAAGGCGGATGCTAATTCCAGTGCCGTGATGCGACTGGCGGTTACATCTGACACAATGTCAGTCGAGGACATGACGGTTCTTGTCGAGGACCAGATTGTTGACGAACTCGCTGCTGTGCCGGGTGTGGCCGATATTCAGGTGTATGGGGATCGGGAGAAGATCTTCCGTATCGACATAGATCAGTCGAAGCTGGCGAGCCTTGGGCTGACCGTCGCGGACATCCGCAACTCGCTTGCATCAATTTCGCTGACCACCCCTGCCGGCTCCATCACGACGACCAATCAGGATATTGTGGTTCGCACCACGGCAGATGTGAACACGCCTGACGCATTCGAGAACCTGCTGATAGGCAAGAACGTGCGGTTGGGTGATGTCGCAACGGTCACGCTGGGGGCAGACCCGACGGCAGCCACGTCCCTTCGCTCGGATGGCAAGACCGGTATTGGTCTTGGGGTGATCCGGCAAGCAGAGTCCAACACGCTGGATATATCCGAGGGCGTGGCTCGCGCTACGGCTGAAATCCAGAAGAACCTGCCAGAAGGCATGACCATTCGTGTCACCAGTGATGATGCAACATTCGTTGAAGGGGCGATTCATGAGGTTGAGATTGCGCTCAGCCTGTCAGTGACAATCGTTCTGCTGGTCATTTTCCTCTTCCTGCTGGACTGGCGAGCGACGCTCATTCCGGGTTTGGCAATGCCAGTGGCGTTGATCGGGGTCATAGCGGCTATTTATCTGGCAGGTTTCTCGATCAACATCCTCACGCTGCTCGCGCTCGTCCTTGCTACCGGCCTCGTCGTCGATGACGCTATCGTTGTGCTGGAGAACATAGTCCGCAGGCGCAATGAGGGCATGGGGCCGCGTGCAGCCGCTGTGCTTGGTACACGGGAGGTTTTCTTCGCTGTTATCGCTACCACCGCGACGCTCGTTGCCGTTTTCGTGCCGCTATCATTTTTGCCGGGTCAGACGGGCGGCCTGTTCCGCGAATTCGGCTTCGTGCTGGCGATGGCCGTTATCCTGTCTTGCGTCGTGGCGCTTTCGCTATGTCCGATGCTTGCGTCGCGCATGTTGAAAGCGCACGCTGAAACAAAGCAAGGATCAGGCGGATTTGGTGCGCGTGTTGGCGGGTTTCTGGCCAGACTTTACCGGCGTTGCTTGATCATCTGTCTGGATGCACCGCTCATCGTGCTCATGGTTTCCGTGCTGTTTGCCGCAAGCGCTTATGTCGCGTTTGGCCTTGTTCGGCAGGAATTGACGCCTGTTGAAGATCGGTCCGTGGTGTTGATGCGCGTTCAGGCGCCGCAAGGTGTGAGTCTGGACTACACGGCATCGCAAATGCGCGAGATTGAACGGCTGATAAAGCCACTGCGCGATTCCGGCGAGATTGTAACAACCTTCGCCAATGCTGGCTCGAACGGTTCCGTCAATACAGGTTTTGTCGTTCTGACGCTTGCCCCGTGGAGCGAACGGGAGAGAACCCAGCAACAAATTGCTGCCGAGGTTGCTGAGCTGGTAAGACAGGTGCCGGGAGTTCGCGCAACGCCATTCCAGCCGAACAGCCTCGGAATACGCGGTGCGGGAAGCGGCTTGCAGTTTGCAATCGTTGCGAACAGTTATGCAAAGGCCAACGAGGCGGCTGCTGCGATTTTGGCTGAGATGGACAAGGACGCACGGTTCATTCAGCCGCGGCTTTCAAATGATGCGACCCAGCCGCAATTGCGTGTTCGGATCGACAGAGAGCGCGCCGCCGATCTCGGAATTGATATTACAGGCTTGGCCGAAGGCGTGCAGGCCGTGCTGGACGGTCGTGAAATTGCGGACGTTTTCATTGAAGACCGCGCCTATCCTGTCAAGCTCCTGTCAACGTCGAACCCTATTAATGACCCGACTGATCTGGAGAACATTTTCCTGAGAACGTCTGACGGGCGGTTCGTGCCGCTCTCAACGATCGCATCACTCGAAGAGATGGCAGTTCCGCCAACTCTTACGCGTGAACAGCAGTTGCGCTCAGTTGCCATCACCTCCAATCTTGCAGACAATTTCGCTCTCGGCGATGCCTACAAGGATGTTCTGCGACTGGCGGAGCCGCATTTGCCTGCCGGAAGTTACATTCTGCCACTGGCCGAAGCTGCCACATTGGGCGAAACCTCTACCGGCATGTTGGCCGTGTTCGGCTTTGCGCTCATCATTATCCTGCTGGTGCTTGCTGCCCAGTTCGAGAGCTTTGTCAGTGCAATCATTATTATGGCGACGGTGCCGCTGGGGCTTGCTTGCGCCGTCTATGCGCTACTGCTGACGAACACCAGCCTCAATGCCTATAGCCAGATCGGGCTTGTCCTGCTCGTCGGTGTCATGGCGAAAAATGGTATTCTTATCGTGGAATTTGCGAACCAGTTGCGTGATCGCGGGATGCCGTTGCGCAAGGCGATTGAAGAGGCTTCAACAATAAGATTGCGGCCAGTCATGATGACAATGATTTGTACTGTGCTTGGTGGTTTGCCGCTCGTGCTGGCTTCCGGGGCCGGAGCAGAAGCGCGCATTGCGCTGGGCTGGGTGATTGTTGGCGGGCTGGGCATGGCAACCGTCTCAACGCTATTCCTGACACCGGTTGCGTATCTCCTTCTTGGCCGCTTTGTGACGCCAAAGGTTGAGGAAGAAGCCCGACTCAAGCGTGAACTGGAAGAGGCTGCCTATACTGGCATGGAACCTGCCGAGTGAAATGGGCTGGTGACAAGCCTTGCGGCAGGCTCTATCAGTCCGCCGCACGCCAATGATTGAGGCAGGGTGAATGCTGGAACCCATTACTTTTGAAGAAGCAGAAAAGGCCGTCGGAAAAGAGGTCGGCGTTTCGCCGTGGCGCGTTGTCACGCAAGATATGATCGACAAATTCGCCGATGCTACGGACGATCACCAGTTCATTCATTGCGATCCCGAACGGGCGGCGCAGGAGACACAGTTTGGTGGAACGATCGCGCACGGCTTTCTCACCTTATCGCTGCTTTCAGCAATGACCTTTGAAACTGTTCGCCCACTTGCTGGCTCAACGATGGGTGTGAACCAAGGGTTTGATCGCATACGATTCGTTGCGCCGGTAAAGACAGGCGCGCGTATTCGCGGGCGTTTCGTACTCACGAAATTGTTCGCGCGGCCTTCCGGCTGGATCGAGACCGTTCACGAAGTGACCGTCGAACTGGAGGGTTCGCCCAAGCCGGCGCTGGTAGCGACATGGCTCACACTGGCTTTTATCGAGCCACCTGCCGGCTAATGCCTGCTTGACGTGGCGCGGTTGATTGCTCAATAACGCGGCAGAGACAACTCTGGCGGGCATCTTTCAATCAATGACAGGACGTTTTGAAGGCATGGCGGTGCTGCTGACCGGCGCAACCGGAGGGTTTGGCCGTTGCGCAGCCGAGCGATTCGCGCAGGAGGGCGCACGGCTGATCCTCTCTGATCTGGATGAAGCGGCGCTACAGGAGCTTGCGCGGGGCCTGCCAACTGAAACCGCAATCCTGGCGGGAAACATTGCCGACGAGTCGTTGTCCGAATCGCTGGTGAAGTTGGCTCTTGCGAAGTTCGGTCAACTCGACGTGGCGTTGAACAATGCTGGAATAGTCCACTCCTTCGTCAGTTTGGCAAATGTTCCAACTGATGAGGCGCGGCAGGTTCTGGAAGTAAACCTGCTTGGCGTGTTCTACGCGATGAAGTACCAGCTACCCGCTATGGCGCGGCAGTTTCGCGAAACAAAACGCCCGGGGGCCGTTATTAATATCAGCTCTTCTGCTGGTCTTGCTGCAGCCCCCAAACTGGCGATGTATGCGGCGGCAAAGCACGGCGTGATAGGTCTTACCAAGACAGCGGCAATCGAATATGCCAGCAAGGGCATTCGGGTGAACGCTGTGTGTCCGTCCTATGCGCGAACGCCAATGGCGCAATCGTTTCTGAAGATTACCAAGGCTTCCGAAGAAGCCGCTTATGCTGAGCTTACGCGCGGCGTGCCAATGAGGCGGCTGGCGGAAGTTGAGGAAGTTGTGGAAGCAATTTTGTTTGCCGCCGACCCAAGGAACTCATTCATGACGGGCGCGGCGATTCCCGTCGATGGCGGCATCTCGGCAATTTGAATCTCACGCGTTTTGCGCCACAATGCCGGGATTCTGAACAGGAGCGCTAAAGTGCCCGAAGTCGCAGTTATTGTTGAATTTGAAACGCTTGAGGGGGCGGAGCCTGAGTTTCTGCGGGTGATTCAGGACCATGCAAGGCGCACGCTGGACGAAGAAGATGGCTGCCTGCGCTACGAAATCTACAAGCCGATTGATAGTGACGGCTCGCCAATTCCGAATTGTGTGCTTGTCGATGAGCTATATGCAGATCAGGCTGCCGTCGAGGCGCATACGCTGAACCCGCGTATGTCAGCCTTCAATCTCATAATTGATCCTTTGCTGAAGTCGCATCGGCGCATAGTTGCACGCTCCCTTTCCGAGCGTGAGCCAGAAGAGGGCATTCCGCCTTCCGAACTGAACGCCGCAAACGACGACTGACGCACTATTTCTTTGGCTTGACGGGCCTTCGTTTCGGCTTGCCGGGTATCGACGTGGATATGACGGAGATTGGATCGCTTGCTGGAAAAGTATCTTCCAGCGCTTCCTCCAATTCTTCTTCTTTCTTTTTCTTGCCGTTGGCGGTCGCTTGTTCGGCGCGTTGCTCCCGTTCGAGAGAACGCACGGCAGGTGACTTTTTTTCGGGAGGCTTACTCATGATGTCTCAACTCTCATAGGTTGAAGATTGGTCGATGGTACAGCCGGTTGCCTCCAGCCTCAAGCTGCCGAGTCGTTTGCCGCCTCTGCAAGAAACTCAAACACATAATCCGAAAAAGATCGCCAGCACTCAACCCGAAAGGAGACCGCGCCTGTTCGCAAAAGAACAATCTCGACCTTGCCAAGGACGGTGCGGGAGGCCGCGCCAATCGGGAAAGCATCTGAAGACAGATCCTGAGGGCACCCCGCATTCAACGTTGCCTCACAACCGGAACCCGTGACGGAGAAGGCGACGTTGCGGTGCGAAATGTCTACTGCCGAATGCAGTTCTTTCACTTTGGCGCAGTCTGCGACCGGAGATTTTCCAGCTTCGTCAATTATCAGCCACTCGTCGGGTCCGAGCCATAAGGCTGTGCGTTCCCCCTTCGTCGTCGAGCTCTTGGGTTTGCTGGGCAGTTGAAGGCCAAGTGCCCTTGAAAGCGCTGAAACCGAAGCTGAGGGTGCGCGCAACGAAATACGTTCCGCAGGTGGCAAGAGTGCTATCTGGACATTTGCCGCAGACGCGTGTTGCCCGGCAAGGGCAGGGCGGCGTTCGGCAATATTTGCCTGTTTCGTGGCTTTAACAGCTTTAGCCATTGAGCCGCTCCCCCTTCTCGTCAAAGAACACCGTGCTGCAAACCTCGACCTCGATTACGCTCGTGGGCATCGGCACATACAGTGTCTGGCCCATTCGCTCCCGGCCATTTTCCAACAGCGCCAAAGCGATTGAGCGCCCGCAATTTTCTGACCAGTAGCTGGACGTAACATGGCCAATCATTTTCATGGGGACTGGCTGGCGCGGATTTTCAACGATCTGGGCGCCTTCCTCCAACACGACCTTAGGGTCTTTTGTCTTGAGGCCGATCAGTTGCCGACGGCCCGGCGCGATGAGATCCGGGCGTTTCATGCCGCGAATGCCGACAAAGTCGCGTTTCTTCTTGCCAACGGCCCAATCCAGACCTGCATCGTTGCATGTCACAGTGCCGTCCGTATCCTGACCAACGATGATATATCCCTTTTCCGCGCGCAGAACGTGCATGGCTTCTGTGCCATAAGCACATGCGCCATGCTTTTGTCCTTCTGCCCAGAGAGCTTCCCAGACTGCACGGCCATAATCGGCTGGCACATTCACCTCAAAACCACGGTCGCCGGTGAAGGACATGCGGAAGAGGCGCGTTGGAACGCCACAAATCTTGCCCTCGCGAACCGACATATGCGGCATTGCTTCATCTGACAGGTCGATTCCCTCAACAAGCGGCGCAATGATGTCGCGGGATTTCGGTCCCTGTACCGCAATCACTGCCCATTGCTCTGTCGTGGATGTGAGCCAGACATTAAGGTGAGGAAACTCGGTTTGGAGGTAGTCTTCCATGTGATTCATCACACGCGGCGCGCCGCCGGTGGTGGTGGTGACATGGAAGCGGTCTGGTGCGAGGCGACCAACAACGCCGTCATCATAGATGAAGCCGTCTTCGCGGAGCATAATGCCATAGCGGCACCGGCCCGGCTCCAGCTTCTCCCACGGATTGGTGTACAGCAATTCCATGAAACGGGCTGCATCAGGACCGACGACTTCGATCTTGCCAAGTGTAGACGCGTCGAAAAGACCGGCCGCTTTGCGCACCGTGACGCATTCGCGGTTCACCGCCTTGTGCATGTCCTCGCCAGCTTGCGGGAAATACCAGGCGCGCTTCCATTGACCGACATCTTCAAACACTGCGCCATGTGCTTCTGCCCATCCACGGATCGGCGTCTTGCGTGTTGGATCAAAGAGCCGGTGGCGCGCATGGTTGACGATCGCACCAAAGGTGACTGGCGTGTAAGGCGCGCGAAATGTCGTGAGACCAACGTCCGGGATCGGCTTGTTCAGCATATCTGCCGCTATGGCCAATCCGTGCATGTTCGAGGTTTTGCCCTGATCGGTGGCCATGCCGTTCGTCGTGAACCGCTTGACGTGTTCGATCGATCGCATTCCTTCTTGTACCGCCTGACGAATGTCCTTGGCGGTCACGTCATTCTGGAAGTCGATGAATGCCTTGACGGTGGTTCCCGCCTCCGCGCCCGGTGCGGCGCCCAGAGAACCGCCGGTCCAGATTCCTTCCTGATCCACGGCGATTTTCAACGCGTTTCCGCCAGCTTGAGTCGCCTCGGCGATTGTGGCTGCAAGGTCTTCTGTCCCCGCACATGCCCCGACGCTCACGCAATCTTGCGCGTAAGTCCCCGGCAAGAAACGCTGGGTCTCTTCGTTGAATGCCACCTTGCCGCGCGATTGGGAGAAAAGGTGGACTGAAGGTGTCCAGCCGGCGGAAACAAGAAGAGCGTCACATTCAATGGTTCGCCTTGATCCACCCGATTTAGCCTCCACTGCAACGGAAGAGACACGCAACTTACCGTTGGCTTTAACAACGGCCTGACCGGGCAAGACCTCAATGCCCAGCGCGCGTGCCTTGTCGATGACATCGCCCGATGGCGTGTCGCGCAGATCAACAACGGCAGCGACATTCACTCCGGCATTTTTCAGGTCTATGGCTGCGAAATAGGCTGAATCATTCGCTGTATAGACAGCCACGTTTCGGCCCACCGCCACGCCATAATGATTCAGATAGGTGCGTGCCGCTGAGGCCAGCATGATGCCGGGCCGGTCATTATCGGCAAATACCATATGTCGTTCGATTGCGCCGGTTGCCAGAACCACGTGTTTGGCACGGACTTGCCACAACCTTTCACGCGGGGCGTTGCGATCCGGGTTGGCGAGATGATCCGTAACGCGCTGGACAAGGCCGACGAAATTCTGCGCGTAGTACCCGAAAGCCGTAGTTCGCGTGAGCAGCCGCACGTTCGGCATTTTTGCAAGCTTCGCTGCCGCTTCCTGTGCCCAAAGCCAGCCATTCTTGCCATCAATCCGGGCACCGCTCTCGAACTTGAGTGCCCCGCCAAATTCGGACTGTTCATCGCAAATGATAACGCGCTGTCCGCTATGCGCTGCCGAAATGGCCGCTGCAATTCCTGCTGCGCCGCCGCCGACAATCAACACATCACAATGAGCGAAACGGGCCGAGTAATGATCCGGGTCAGGCTGATCCGGTGCAACGCCAAGGCCCGCTGCCGAACGAATATTCGGCTCATACAGACTTTTCCACGCAGCTTTCGGCCACATGAACGTCTTGTAGTAAAAGCCGGCAGAAAAGAATGGCGAAGCCAGATCGTTTACCGCCCCGACATCGAAAGAGAGCGATGGCCAGCGGTTCTGGGAATTTGCGATCAGGCCATCATAAATTTCCTGTACGGTGGCTCGAACATTTGGCGTGCGACGCGCCGCATCCCGCTCAACGCCAACGAGCGCGTTTGGCTCTTCGGCTCCGGCTGAGAGAATGCCGCGCGGGCGATGGTATTTGAACGACCGTCCAACGAGATGAACGCCATTGGCCAGCAATGCGGATGCAAGCGTGTCGCCTTCAAGGCCGGTGTAGTGCTTGCCGTCAAAAGTGAAACGGGCTGTGCGGGCAGGTGTCAGGCGACCGGCGCCGGCGATGCGATAATCTCCGGCCATTATGCCTCTCCCTTCCCGGCGCGCGGCTTGGCTGAAGCGGTGCTTTGCCGTGTCGCATCAAGCGCAGGTTTTGGCTCGCCTGCCTTGTAGGTCAGAATGAACTTATCGGTAACGGTGTCGCGCGCGGCGTTAAAAAAGCGCGCGCAGCCGTGGATATGACGCCAGCGTTCATAAGCAACGCCCTTCGGGTTGGTGCGAATAAAGAAGAAAGCTTCAAACTCATCATCGGATGTGTCCGCAATATTGGGCGAGCGTGCCACATGGGCCTCGCCAGCGTTGCGGAATTCCAGCTCGGGCCGTTCTTCTTCGCAATAGGGGCAGCGTATCAGGAGCATGTGAAACCTCAGTGCGCGACGGCTGCAGCGGCAGCTTCGTCGATCAGGCGACCGGTGCGGAAGCGTTCAAGCGTAAAGGG
This sequence comes from Rhizobiaceae bacterium, assembly GCA_019635795.1. Classification (GTDB taxonomy): domain Bacteria; phylum Pseudomonadota; class Alphaproteobacteria; order Rhizobiales; family Rhizobiaceae; genus Mesorhizobium_G. The sequence goes on along the minus strand of JAHBYV010000012.1, from coordinate 36,432 downwards.
TGCGTTGATTGGGTGTGGTTCATCGCGTGCAATCGTGTGGGCAAACACATGACCTGAGCCGGGGGTTGCCTTGAACCCGCCAGTTCCCCAGCCACAATTGACGTAAAGGCCCTTGACCGGGGTTTTCGCCAGAATAGGCGAGCGATCAGGCGTCACGTCTACAATGCCGCCCCACGAGCGCATCATTCTCATTCTGGAGAACATCGGGAACATCTCGCATATCGCGTCCAGCGTGTGGTTGATGATGTGCAGGCCGCCTGTCTGCGAGTAGGACGTATATTGGTCCGTACCTGCGCCTATCACCAGTTCGCCCTTGTCCGACTGTGAAATGTAGGCGTGAACCGTGTTCGACATGACAACGCACGGAAAGACCGGCTTGACCGGCTCCGATACCAGAGCTTGAAGCGGATAACTTTCAAGCGGCATACGCACGCCCGCCATTTCCATGATGACCGAAGTATGGCCCGCCGCCACGACGCCGACCTTCTTTGCGCCGATGAAACCGCGTGTCGTTTCTACACCGACAATGTGTCCTTCCGGCGCTCGACGAATGCCAATCACTTCGCAGTTTTGTATAATATCTACACCACGCGAATCGGCCCCGCGTGCATAACCCCACGCCACAGCATCATGTCGAGCTGTACCGCCCCGCCGTTGCAGGGTTGCGCCGACCACGGGGTAGCGCGCATTGGCGGAAATATTGAGTGGCGGGCAGAATTCCTTGGCTTCTTCAGGTGTCAGCCACTCATTATCGATGCCATTGAGCCTGTTGGCGTGGACATGACGCTTCAGGACCTGCACGTCGTGCACATTGTGCGCCAGCATCATGACGCCGCGCGCCGAGTACATCACATTATAGTTGAGGTCCTGACTGAGGTCGTCCCACAACTTTACCGCGTGGTCGTAAATGCCTGCGCTTTCGTCATAAAGATAGTTCGAGCGGATAATAGTCGTGTTCCGGCCCGTATTGCCGCCGCCAAGCCAGCCCTTGTCGAGTACTGCGACATTGGTAATGCCATGCTCTTTTGCGAGATAGTAAGCAGTTGCAAGGCCGTGGCCACCCGCACCGACAATGATCACGTCATAATTGCTTTTAGGTTCGGGTGATCGCCATTGTGGCTCCCATCCCTTATGGCCGCGAAAGGCTTCGCGGGCGATGGCAAAGGCGGAATATTTACGCATGGTTCGAATGTCTCGCGTGGGCGACGTTTATTAGCACTACAAGTTGGGCCCAGCCAAGCTTGCACTAAATGCGACAAACGCAAGCCTTGGGACGAAACAACGAATTTCCTGGCCTGTGGGAAGCTGAACCGCAACGGTCGCATCTGAAGTTGACTGGTGCTAAGACCCGTTCCCATGAAAGTCGAAATCGACATGGGGACAGCGGGCGCTGCCGGAAAAGCAGCGGCGCTCGATCTGGAAGAATTGTTGGCGACCCGCCTGCTTGTGCAGGGCAATTCCGGGTCCGGAAAGTCGCATCTTCTGCGTCGGTTGCTTGAGCAAAGCGCCCCGTGGGTGCAGCAATGCATCATCGACCCGGAGGGCGACTTCGTTACGCTCGGCGACAAGTTCGGCCACCTGGTGGTGGATGCGCAACGGACCGAATCGGAGTTGACGCGCATTGCCGGGCGCATCCGGCAACATCGCGTTTCGGTTGTGCTGAACCTTGAAGGTCTCGACGCTGAACAGCAAATGCGAGCGGCCGCAGCATTTCTGGGCGGTATGTTCGATGCAGAGCGCGACCATTGGTATCCGGTTCTCGTGGTCGTGGACGAAGCCCAGCTTTTCGCGCCTGCTGCCGCGGGCGAAGTGTCGGATGAAGCGCGCAAGCTCTCGCTCGGTGCCATGACAAATCTCATGTGTCGCGGTCGAAAGCGCGGGTTGGCGGGTGTCATCGCAACGCAGCGATTGGCCAAACTCGCGAAGAATGTGGCCGCTGAGGCATCCAATTTCCTGATGGGCAGAACATTTCTGGACATCGACATGGCACGCGCTGCCGATCTTCTCGGTATGGACCGCAGGCAGGCGGAAATGTTTCGTGATCTGGCGCGAGGTCATTTTGTAGCCCTCGGGCCGGCTCTTTCGCGCCGCCCATTACCGATTGTGATTGGTGCAGTTGAGACATCCGCGCGCTCCACCAGTCCAAAATTGATGCCGCTGCCTGAAGCGCCGCAGGATATTGAAGACCTGATTTTGAAGCCGACGGCTGAGGAAATGATGCGTCCGCCGCGCCGCGAGGCACCGCCAGTACCTGTGCCGACAGCGGCGATATTGGCGCAATTGACCAAGCCAAAGTTTGAACTGCCTCCGCCTGAACAGCCGGTGTTTCCAATTATCGATGAAGCCGAGCGCGAATCAGGAATCGAGACGGTGCTACGGGAGATCATCGAAGACCCCGACGCGGGGTTCCGCTCTGATGCCGTGCTCTATCAGGATTTTCTCGTTCGGTGCCGAATTCGCCGGGTGCCCGGTGAGCCGCTGGCGTTACCGGCGTTTCGTCGCAGACTCGCCGTTGCGCGCGCGGGTGTTGTGCCAGATAGCGCGGGTGGAGATTCATGGAACACAGCCCTGACGCTATCGGAAAGCCTGCCTGACGATTTGCAAGGCGTTTTCCTGCTTCTGGCGCGCGCAGCCATTGAAGGGGCGCCGACGCCATCCAACGCCGCTCTTGCGCGGGCTTACGGCACGCATTCGGAGCGCCGCGCACAGAGATTGATCGCCTATTTTGAGGAGAAGGGCCTTGTGGTCATGCGGACCGATTTCCATGGACGCCGCATAGTTGCGTTTCCCGATCTGAGCTGCGAGACTGCGCCTGCTGATCCTATGGCTAATGATGACGCTGACACCGCAAATGAGGCTGCGGAATAGTGAGAATCTCTTCAATTGGGCCTTTCAGCACTCGACATTGATCGCTGGTTCTGCTAATGCCCGCCGCAATTCGCGTTGGATTGCCAGCGCGGAGCCAGGGTTTTTCACTTGGCTTTTTGATTCCAAACCGGAAAGACAGGATCGTCAGTGCAGGTACTCGTCCGCGATAACAATGTTGATCAGGCGCTCCGCGCGCTCAAGAAAAAGATGCAGCGCGAAGGCATTTTCCGCGAAATGAAGATGCGCGGCCACTATGAGAAGCCGTCAGAAAAGCGTGCACGTGAGAAGGCTGAAGCAGTTCGCCGCGCTCGCAAGCTGGCCCGCAAGCGCGCGCAGCGCGAGGGCTTGGTGCCGGGTGGCGCTCGTCCAGCCGCAGCTGCTACCGCACGTCCGGCGCGTTGATACGTCAAGTTTTCGTCTCTTTCCCGATATAGCGGCAAGGCGGGGCGTGAAAACGCCGCCGCCTTTGTTTGCGTTTGAGATGAACCCACCCGTCTGATCGGGTTGGGCGCAAAATATGGAAGCCAGGGGAATAACGATGAACGCACGACCGGTCACGAATGGCAGACCTTCAAATGGCCTTGCTGCTCTCATGCTTCTCGGTTCCGCGTTTCTCTCGGCCTGCAACACGACCAGCGCCGTCACGGACCTCAACACGGTCGACCGTGCGCAGGCTTCGAGCGAGAATATTTCTTCGCTGACGGCAGTGGTCGACCGCAATCCGCAGGATCCGGAAGCCTACAATGTTCGGGGTTCGGCTTACGGCAAGGGTGGACGCTATCGCGATGCGCTGTCCGATTTCGACCGCGCGATCCAGCTTAATCCACAATTCTATCAGGCTTACGCAAACCGCGCGCTGATCCATCGGTATATGGGCAATCAGCAGGCGGCGCTGGCTGACTACAGCCGTGCAATCCAGATCAATCCGAACTACGATGCTGCCTACATTGGTCGCGGCAATCTGTATCGTCTGGCAGGGAACACCCAATCAGCGTTCAACGATTTCCAGAAAGCTATCCAGCTCGATACCACCGACCCGCGCGCCTATCACAATCGTGGTTTGCTGTATCAGGGCAGGGGCCAGCACGCCTTGGCAATCGAGGATTTCTCGACGGCCATTTCGCTCGCATCGGATGCCCCTGAACCATATAATGGGCGTGGGCTTTCCTATCTGGCCAATGGCCAGCTGGATAACGCATTTGCCGATTTCAACACCGCGATCAAGCTTGATCCCAAGATTGCCGAAAGCTGGGCGAATCAGGCTTTGGTGTATGAAAAGCAGGGGCAGAACGCAAAAGCTGCGCGTTCGTATAAGGAAGCCAAACGGCTTGATCCAAATTACAAGCCGGCGGTCGATGGTCTCGCGCGCACCGGCGGTTCGGCGGCCTGATCGTTTTCGATTGTCTCGAATAATAGGCGAGCTCAACCAGCCGCCTCAGACCGCTGATAGACCTCTGGCTTTAGCCGGAGGTTTTTTGAATCACTGGGGCTAATGCCGCCTACCGTTGGCTTCTGGGATTAGGAGCCGGAGGGACTTCTGCACCCTTCGTGAAGCACCAGAAAAGCTGGAAGCCGCTAACAATCTCAACAAAACAAAAAAACCCGCCGAAAAAATCGACGGGTTTGTCAGCTTTCTGAGCGGCACTGAAGCGCCGCTTTTTTGGTTTCAGTGATCCATTGCTTTCACAATGTCCTCGGTCATTTTCTTGGCGTCACCAAGCAGCATCATCGTGCCGTCCTTGTAGAACAGCGTATTGTCGATGCCTGCGTAACCGGAACCAAGTGAGCGTTTGACGAACAGGCAGGTGCGTGCCTTGTCCACATCCAGAATTGGCATTCCGTAGATCGGGGAGGATTTGTCATCGCGCGCCGCCGGATTGGTTACGTCGTTGGCACCAATAACGTAAGCAACGTCAGCCTGAGCGAACTCTGAGTTGATATCCTCAAGCTCGAATACCTCGTCATAGGGCACGTTGGCTTCTGCCAGCAGAACGTTCATGTGGCCCGGCATACGCCCGGCAACCGGATGGATAGCATACTTTACTTCGACGCCGTTGGCTTTCAGCTTGTCTGCCATTTCTCGCAAAGCATGCTGTGCCTGCGCAACTGCCATGCCATAGCCCGGTACAATGATGACCTTCTGCGCATTCATCATGAGGTACGCAGCATCGTCTGCCGAGCCCTGCTTGACAGTACGCTCAATGCCATCATCGGCAGCCACTGCCGTTTCGCCACCAAACCCGCCGAGTATAACGGAGATGAAGGACCGGTTCATGCCCTTGCACATGATGTACGACAGAATGGCACCCGAGGAGCCAACCAGCGCGCCGGTGATGATGAGTGCCAGATTGCCTAGCGTGAAACCCAGTGCAGCCGCTGCCCAGCCCGAATAGGAATTGAGCATGGATACGACCACCGGCATGTCGGCACCACCAATAGGCACGATCAGCAAGACGCCGAGCGCCAGAGAGACAAGCACGATCAACCAGAAGATAAATGTGCTTTCGGTGGATACGAGCAACGCAATCAACACAACCAGCGCTGCGCCGAGGCCAAGGTTGATCATATGGCGCATCGGAAGCATGATCGGTTTTCCCGACATGCGTCCGTCAAGCTTCAGGAAGGCGATAACCGAACCGGTGAACGTAATTGCGCCAATGGCGACGCCCAGCGACATTTCGATAAGCGCCTGCGAGTGAATATGCCCGTTTTCGATAATTCCAAAGCTGCCGGGTGAGTACATTGCCGCTGCCGCGATCATCACCGCAGCCAGACCGACCAGCGAGTGAAACGCTGCAACCAATTGCGGCATTGATGTCATGGCAATGCGCTTTGCGACGACCGCGCCAACGCTGCCGCCAATTGCAAGGCCGATAACGATCAGCACCAGCCCTTCAAATGAGGGCAACGCCAAGAGGAGCGTGGTTACAATGGCGATTGCCATGCCAACCATGCCGTAGAAATTGCCCTGCCGGCTTGTGGTGGGATGGGACAGGCCGCGCAGTGCGAGAATGAATAGAATGCCTGAGATCAGGTAGAGGAAGGAAGCAAGATTCGCCGACACGTTACTTGTCCTTCTTCTTGTACATTGCCAGCATTCTCTGGGTCACCAGAAAGCCGCCAAATATATTTACCGATGCAAGCACCAGAGCGAGAAAGCCGAAGCCTGTCGCAAGTCCGGAGGCGGAAATCCCCACGGCGAGGAGCGCACCAACAACGATGACCGACGAGATTGCGTTGGTAACAGCCATTAGCGGCGTGTGGAGGGCAGGTGTGACAGACCAGACCACATAATATCCGACGAATATTGCCAGTACGAAAATGGCGAAGCGGAATACGAATGGGTCGATTGCGCCTCCAGAAGCCGCATGGGCTGCCTGCCCCGCAGCGTCTGCTACGGATGGCGATGTAATAACATTTTGCGCCGCTTCCCGAACGGCCATAATTGCCTGATCGAGTTGCTGGAGCGCGTTGTCGAGGTCGTTCATTGCGCATCCCCCTTCTTGCCGGATGACGCCTTCTTCGTTTCAGGCTCAGCCTTGGCGGGTGTCCCGACAGCTTCAGCCTTTACGAAAGATGGGTGCACGACAGCGCCGCCATCCGTCAGCATGGTCGCCTTCACCAGTTCGTCATCACGATTGATCTTGATGGTTTTGCTGTCCTTGTCGATCATGGTTTCAAGGAAGGCCAGCAGGTTTTTGGCATAGAGAAGTGAGGCGGAAGCAGCTACACGGCCCGGAACATTCAGGTGTCCGACAATTTTCACGCCATTAGGTGTGGTCACAACCTTGCCTGCAACCGCTCCCTCAACGTTGCCGCCGCGTTCGACCGCAAGGTCAACAATCACAGAGCCCGCGCGCATCGACGCAACCATTGCTGCCGAAACAAGCTTCGGTGCGGGGCGGCCCGGAATGAGGGCTGTCGTTATCACGATATCCTGCTTGGCAATGTGCTCGGCCGTTAGCGCCGCTTGCTTGGCTTGATATTCTTTGGACATTTCCTTGGCGTAGCCGCCAGCGGTTTCGGCCTGTTTGAATTCTTCATCTTCAACCGCAATGAACTTCGCGCCGAGTGAGGCAACCTGTTCCTTGACGGCGGGCCGAACGTCAGTCGCCGTGACCACAGCGCCAAGGCGACGTGCAGTAGCGATTGCTTGCAAACCCGCAACACCTACGCCCATGATGAATATCTTCGCGGCAGGAACTGTTCCGGCCGCCGTCATCATCATCGGCAGCGCCCGGTCATATTCTGAGGCGGCGTCAATTACAGCCTGATAACCCGCAAGGTTTGCCTGTGACGACAACACGTCCATGACCTGCGCGCGAGTGATGCGAGGCATGAGTTCCATCGCGAAGGCCGATATTCCTGCTTTCGCCATTGCTGCGAGGGCGGCATCATTTCCGTAAGGATCCATAATGGCGAGGACCGCAGTGCCGGACTTGCAGGTTTTCAGCTCAGACTCGGTAGGGCGACGAACTTTGAGGATAACGTCAGCTTTCGAGGCGTCGTTTGGCTTGCCAATAGTGGCACCGACCTTTGCGAAATCTTCGTCAATAATGCGCGAAGAAGCGCCCGCGCCAGCTTCAACGATAACATCGAAACCTGCCGCAATCAGTTTCTTGACCGTGTCAGGGGATGCGCCGACACGTTGTTCGTTCGCATCCGCCTCGCGCGGAATAAAGATCGTTTGTCCCACGGAACTCTCCTCCTGGCATGCGTCGACCTGCGGCCGCGCCGCAGACCATTTTAATCGCGGGAAGAACGGTGCCTAGCGGAGCAGATATCCGCCTAGCACACAGATCGCCGCAAATAATACGACGCTTGAAATGAAGCCAGCGCTGGTGAAGAATCCGAACGCCATGGCGATCAGCAAAGCACAGCAAACAAGCGTGCCGTATTTCGCCAGCGCGAGAAACCCGCTGTAGGTTTTCTCGTGTTCTGCGTAGTCCATATTGGCGCCGACTTCGACGGCTCCGCTCTGTGCATGGTCTGCCATAAGCAACCCCTCCATAAACCGTTAGGCCCACTTAGCGAAAAGGTGGCGCGAGGGCAATGCCGTCTTTGCATAACTACACGTTGAAATGCTTTATCGAATGCGGCGCAGGATCGCATCCCGCAACAGCTGGGCTGCTGGCGATAGTGTCCGGTTGCGAGTCGTGATGAGGCTATAGGGCTGAACTTCGATCTCGAACGCCAGGGGAACGACTTCGATAGCGCCTCCGAGCACCTGCCTGATGAAGCGGGCGACCTCAATGGAAACCGCAGCGATTGCGTCGGATTGCGCAACCATCACGAGTGTCAGCAGAAGCGAGCTTGTGTTGAGAATGCGGTCTGGCAAGGGCACGTCATGACGGATGAAATGTTGCTCAATGGTGCGGCGAAGCAAGGAACCGGGCGGTTGCAAAACCCAATCGTAGGAAGTGGTATCTTGCAAAGGAACGTCATTGACCGAGAGCACGGGATGTCCGCGCCTGACAATCAGGCAGGCCTTCTCAATACCGATGACGCGCGATTCAAAAAGTCGCGGGTTCAGGTCTTCGGGTATACGCGAAATGATGAAGTCGTGGCGTGATGCCAGAAGCTCTCTGGCAAGAACATTGCTGGTCTCCACCTGGATGTTTATCTCAAGACGTGGATGAAGTTCGCGAACTTCATGGATGGCTGGAACAGCAAGGTCGATTGCAGGGGCGGTGACAGCACCAATATATACCGTACCGCCGGTACCAGCGCGCAAATCCGAGATTTCCCTGTCAGCCTCGCGTAACTCCAGCAAGATGGACCGCGCACGGCGCGCGAGCGCAAGACCATAGGCGGTCAGGCGAACGCCGCGCGGCAACCGTTCTATCAGTTTGGCGGCGGCGATGGTCTCCATCTCGGCTATTTTGCGCGAAGCGGCAGGTTGCGACATGTTCATGGTCTGGGCCGCCGCGCTGACGGACCCGTGTTCATCCAGCGCTACGATCATCCGCAGGTGGCTTAACTTGAGGCCGCCTCGCAAGAGCGAGTCGTACGAGTTTGGTGGCCGGTTGGTTGCACCTGCATATCTGTCCATTGCCCGGTCCTCACCCCAACTGCCGCAACAAGGTGTCATACCAAATCCGATATGGCAAACCTGTTCAATTGCATTTGACTTGCATGGGTAACGGCTTCAATTTCACGACGGCTGGGACGGAGGTTTCGTTTCAGGCTGCTGCGGGTTCTGGAGGAACAAGGGTTCCGCAGCATGTGGAGGCTACCGAACATCAGGAATGGATGCGCTGCGGTTTTGAACCGCTGCGCTTTTGGTGTGCGGACGCGCAGTGTCAGCGCTATCAAGGGAGAATCGAAAGTGAAATTCACAAGAAGAGTTATTCTCGCCGCAACGGCAGCCGGATTCGCCGCCCTTGCCATGCCCGTTCACGCACAGGACAAAGGACTTGTTGGAATTGCAATGCCAACCAAGTCTTCCCTGCGCTGGATCAGCGACGGCGACAGCCTTAAAGCTGCGCTTGAAGAGAAGGGTTACACCGTAGACCTTCAATACGCGGAAGATGACATTCCCAACCAGCTTGCCCAGATCGAAAACATGGTCACCAAGGACGCCAAGGCACTGGTGATTGCTTCGATCGATGGCACGACGCTTTCTGCGGTATTGCAACAAGCGGCGGACAAGGGAGTCAAGGTTATTGCCTATGATCGCCTTATTCGAGACAGTCCGAATGTCGATTATTATACCACCTTCGACAATTTCAAGGTGGGCGTGCTTCAGGCAAATTCGCTGCTTCAGGGATTGGGCTATCCAGACAAGCAAGGCCCCTGGAACATCGAGTTGTTTGGCGGCTCACCTGACGACAACAACGCCTTCTTCTTTTATGACGGCGCGATGTCGGTACTTCAGCCTTTGATCGACAAGGGTGTGCTGGTAGTAAAATCCGGCCAGACCGGAATGGAAAAGGTTGGAACACTCCGTTGGGATGCTGCCGTGGCGCAGGCGCGTATGGATAATATTCTTTCCGCGAACTATTCTGATGGCAGCCGCGTCGATGCTGTGCTGGCACCGTATGATGGTCTTTCACGCGGCATCATATCTTCATTGCGCGGCGTGGGTTATGGCAGTGCTGACCAGCCTTGGCCAATAATCTCGGGACAGGATGCCGAAACGCCATCAGTGAAGGCGATTATCGCCGGCGAACAGTACTCGACGGTTTTCAAGGATACGCGCGAGCTTGCAAAAGTGACGGCCAATCTGGTGGATGCGGTGCTGTCGGGTGGTCAGCCTGAGATCAACGACACGAAGACCTATAACAACGGCATAAAGGTAGTCCCCTCCTATCTGCTCGAGCCTGTTTCAGTCGATAAATCCAACTACGAGAAAATTCTCGTGACCGACTCCGGCTACATCAAGGCCGAGGACCTCAAGTAAAACTGTGCAGGGGCAGTGTTGCGTCCATTGCCCCTGCAACGTTACGTTGACTTGGAAAGCGAAAGGCTGACGCTGGAGGGGCATTAACCTCCGAAGCGGGAGGATCGGCATGAGCGACAACATTCTGGAGATGCGTGGCATCACCAAGGTGTTTCCGGGCGTCAAAGCGCTTGAGAACGTCAACCTGAAAGTGAAGCGCGGCGAAATTCACGCTATCTGCGGCGAGAATGGCGCTGGCAAATCTACGCTGATGAAGGTTTTGTCGGGGGTTTATCCCTACGGCTCATACGATGGCGAGATACACTATGAAGGCAAAGAGTGCCGCTTTACCGGCATTCACGATTCCGAAAAGCTCGGTATCGTTATCATCCATCAGGAACTCGCGCTGGTTCCCATGCTGTCGATTGCCGAGAATATGTTTCTTGGAAACGAACAGGCAAAGGGAGGCATTATCAGTTGGGGCAAGACGCGCCGCCGTGCTCGTGAGTTGCTTCAAAAAGTAGGGTTACGGGAAGATCCCGACACACTGATAACGAACATCGGTACGGGCAAGCAGCAACTCGTTGAAATCGCAAAAGCGCTCGCGAAGGATGTGAAGCTGCTCATACTCGATGAGCCGACAGCCTCACTGTCTGAAAAAGACAGCCAGGCGCTGCTGGACCTGCTGCTCGAATTCAAGACTCAAGGCATGACCTCGATCATGATTTCGCACAAGCTGAATGAGATCAAACGGATTGCGGACCAGATTACGGTGATACGAGACGGGCAGTCCATTGAAACAATGGATCGCGAACATGTCACCGAAGACCGCATTGTGACATCCATGGTGGGACGGGCGCTTGAGAACCGTTATCCACACAGGTCTCCCAAGATCGGAGAGACCATGTTTGAGCTCAGAAACTGGTCTGTGCACCACCCGCTGCATCCTGAGCGGCAGGTCATCAAGAACGTGAATTTGAATGTGCGTAAAGGCGAGGTGGTTGGCATTGCCGGGTTAATGGGGGCAGGGCGCACAGAACTGGCCATGAGCGTTTTTGGCAAAAGCTATGGCGTAAACATATCGGGCGAGGTTTTGCTGCACGGCAAGAAGGTCGATACCTCAACCGTCGGGAAAGCCGTCAAGGCAGGTTTGGCTTATGCGACCGAAGACCGGAAAATCTACGGTCTGAACCTGATCGACCATATCAAGCACAATGTGACTGTAGCCAATTTGTCCGGGGTCTCGAACAATGGTGTGATCGACGACATGCGTGAGTTGAAGGTGGCGAACGAATATCGTGCAAAAACGAATATTCGATCTTCTTCAGTCTATCAGATAACCGGCAATCTTTCCGGCGGAAACCAGCAGAAGGTTGTCCTTTCCAAATGGTTGTTCGCTGATCCCGACGTGCTCATTCTCGATGAGCCGACGCGCGGCATTGATGTCGGCGCAAAGTACGAAATTTACACGATCATTAACAAGCTGGCGGCTGATGGAAAGGCCATTTTGATGATCTCATCCGAGATGCCCGAACTGCTCGGCATCTGCGACCGGATCTATGTTCTGAACGAGGGGCGCATCGTCGGGGAGATGAATGCGGCTGATGCTAGTCAGGAGAAAATCATGCGGGCAATCGTGCGAGGCGAAGCCCGTGGAGAGCAGCTGGAGGCAGCGCAATGACAACGGATACCGCCAAGCAGGTAAGCGCGGCAAGGGCATCATCGCGTGATGCGATAACAGCCAATCTGCGCGAGTATGGACTTATTATCGCATTGATCGCCATCATGCTGTTTTTTCAGTACATGACCAATGGCGTCTTGTTCCGTCCCGTAAACCTGACGAACATCGTCCTGCAAAATTCCTACATCGTCGTCATGGCGCTTGGCATGTTGCTGGTGATTGTGGCGGGTCACATAGACCTTTCGGTTGGCTCCGTGGCCGGGTTCATCGGTGCGGCCGCGGCCGTTCTGATGGTTGATTACGGTTTCAATCCCTTCATTGCCGCGTTGCTATGCATTGCGCTTGGTGCCGTGATCGGCGGCGTGCAGGGCTATTTCGTTGCCTATATGAAGATTCCATCCTTCATCGTGACGCTTGCCGGAATGCTCGTGTTCAAAGGGCTTCTGCTGTGGTTGCTTGGGGGACGATCACTTGGGCCGTTTCCAGTTGAATTCCAGATGCTTTCAGCTGGATTCATCCCTGATTTTATTGGCCCCTGGACCATCGTCGAACCGGCTTTGAATGCAAATGGTCGTCCAAACCCGGGGACGGGTATCGTTCTTCACGCAACGACCTTGATCATCGGCCTGATTATCGTTGCGCTGATGCTGTACTTTGCGCTGCAAAGCCGACGAAACCGTGAGAGCCACGGCTATGAGGCCGAACCGTTCGGATTCTTTGCGCTGAAGAATGCTGTGATTGCAATCATCGTGTTGTTTCTGATGTACAAATTCGCGTCCTATAAAGGTCTGCCGAACGTGCTGATCGTCATGGGCGTCCTGATTGCAGGCTTCGTATTCCTGACCAAGCGCATGACGTTCGGTCGCCGGATTTACGCGATGGGCGGCAATATCAAAGCAGCGTCCTTGTCGGGCATCATGACCGAACGCCTCACATTCTATGTCTTTTCTATCATGGGGGCGCTCGCGGGATTGGCCGGACTGATCTACGCGGCGCGCTTGAACCAGGCCACACCCAAAGCCGGGGTAGGTATGGAGCTGGACGTTATTGCCGCCGTATTCGTTGGCGGTGCCTCGGCTATGGGCGGAATAGGAGAGGTTGCCGGTGCGGTTATCGGCGCTTTCATCATGGGTGTCATGAATAACGGAATGGGTATCATGGGGATCAACATCGACTGGCAGCAGGTCATCAAAGGTCTGGTGTTGCTGGGCGCTGTGGCGTTCGATCTCTACAACAAGAAGAAGGCCTGAGCAGACCAAGCGATACGCCGCGCAGCTGAGGAGCTGGCGGTGGCAACAACAGAAACCGAAGACTTACGGCAGCCGCGCTCCTTCGCGCGGCGCGGGTGGATTATATTGCGCAGAGGAACCACGGCCATGCTAATTTCACAGATCACGGAAGGTGAAGAACTGTTTGTGGTCATCCGTAAGGAGGGCAAAGCTCGCGTTCTGAATGGCCAGCGGACTGTCTACTCGCTCGCCCTTGAAGCGGCGCGCAGCGGCAGCGGGCTGGCGGAACTGGTTGAACGCATCGGGTTGGGACGCACGGTTGATCTCGAGGCGGCGAGTCGTGAGGGGCGTATGGCCTCTCCCATCAGTCATCCCGATCCGACGCATATGCACCTTACAGGTACGGGGCTGACGCATCTTGGTTCCGCTTCAATGCGCGACGCAATGCATAAGGCGGCCAACGACGACAATTCTCCGCTGACAGACTCCATGAAGATGTTTCGCATGGGTGTCGAAGGTGGAAAGCCCTATGGCGGTGGGCCGGGTGTTCAGCCGGAATGGTTCTACAAGGGCAACGGTTTTATGGCCGTGGCGCCGGGCGCGCCGCTTGTCTCGCCGTCATTTGCGCAAGACGCAGGCGAAGAACCGGAGATTGCCGGGATTTACGTCATTGGAGATGACGGCACACCTTTGCGTGTCGGGTTTGCGCTGGCGAATGAGTTCTCCGATCACGTCACGGAGCGTGGAAACTATCTCTGGCTGGCGCATTCCAAGCTTCGCAACGCTTCATTCGGTCCCGAAATCCTTGTGGGCGAACTGCCTCAGAACATCGAGGGAATTTCGCGCATCCTGCGCAATCGTCGTGCTGTGTGGGAAAAGGCGTTTCATTCGGGAGAAGCGAACATGTCGCATTCGATTGCCAATCTGGAACATCATCATTTCAAATATCCAATGTTTCGCCGGCCCGGCGATGTTCATGTTCACATGTTTGGCACAGCGACACTTTCATTTGCCGATGGGTTCAAAACACAAGCTGGCGACGTGTTTGAAATTAAGGCCGAAAAGTTCGGTCTTCCCCTTAGAAATCCGCTTGCGCTTGATCCCGCCACAACTGTTTCCGTCCGCGCACTTTGAGGCTACTCTGTTTCCATACAGGGAGGTTCAAATGCAGGAATTCGGTAACTGGCGACACATGAAAACGGCCCCGCGCGATGGAAGTCGGATTCTGGTTACGGTGCGCCCGGTAGAGCAGGGGGCAGCAGACGTCGATGTCGCCTATTGGGCGAAAGCTGACCAGTTTGGTTTGGAAGGTTGGCGCGCGGCCGACTCATCGCCCGGTTGCATCATCGGCTATTCTGAGCCTGAGCTGAAATGCTGGATGCCATTCCCGTCTGCCAATGTTGACGCCATGTGGCCGAACCCCTGGGAGGGGGACGCCGAGGAGGAACTCGACGGTTCCGGCATTTAGATTCTTGCTATCATATGCGATCCGTATAATCTGGTAGGACCAGATTTGGTGCATTAAAAGGAGTATCGGTCTGTGACAACATCCGTTCCTTTTGACAGCGAGCGCGCCGACCGGTTGATGGGCGAGGCTGGTATTGATTTGCTGCTCGCGACTTCCAAGCACAATGTGCAGTATCTGCTTGGAGGGTATCGGTTCATTTTCTTCGCGGCGATGGATGCGATTGGCCATAGCCGATACCTCCCATTTCTGGCCTATGAGCGAGGCAAGCCGGAACATGCTGGCTATATAGGCAATCGCATGGAAGGGGCAGAGCACGCGGTTCACCCATTCTGGACGCCCACGTTTCAGGCTGGAGCTTGGGGGTCGACTGATGCAGCGCGCCTTGCCGTCGAGCACGTTCGCAAAACTGGCAAGGCTACAGCAAGGATTGGAATCGAACCGTCCTTTATGCCTTTGGATGCCTATCAGGTGCTTGTGGACGGATTGCCGGATGCGGTTTTCGTCGATGCGACTGGAATGCTGGAACGGCTGCGTTCTATAAAATCCGCTCGCGAACTGGCCGCCTTGCGCAGGGCATCCGAACTGATCACGGACTCGATGCTGTCCGTTTTCAGCAGAACGCCGGGAGGGGCGACGAAAGGCGAAATCGTGGACGCGCTGCGACGGGAAGAAACCAATCGCGGATTGCATTTTGAATATTGCCTCATCGCTGCTGGTGCCAGCCACAACCGGGCTGTGTCTGACCAGCGCTGGGAGCATGGGGATGTGTTGTCGCTGGATTCCGGTGGAAATTATCAGGGTTATATAGGCGACTTGTGCCGCATGGGTGTTCGCGGCGAGCCTGATGCCGAGTTGCAGGATCTACTGGCTGAAGTCGATGCTGTTCAACAAGCGGCGTTCCGCAACTGCAAGCCCGGTACATTGGGCATGGATATGATTGCCGGGGCCGAACATGTGCTCAAGGCGTCGCCGGTCGCAGGCTATACGGATTTTTTTGCACATGGCATGGGCGTTATCAGCCACGAAGTGCCGTTTCTTATGACCAATCACCCCGTCACCTATGAGGGTGTGGACGCTGCACACGCTCTGGAGGCTGGCATGGTGATTTCCGTGGAAACAACCATGCTTCACCCATCTCGTGGCTTTATCAAACTGGAAGATACGATCGCTATAACTGACACAGGCCATGAAATGTATGGTGATCGCGGACGCGGATGGAACGTAGCGGAGTAACGCCCGTCATTGTCCCGCGGGTATCAGCCTGAAGTCGGGCAATTCCTTCAGCGTAGCTTCCGGCCCAACAGGCGAATAAACGACAAAAAGCTGCATTGGCGTTGCGCCGGTATTCAACGTGGAATGAAATCGGCTTTCTGGGACGAATATAGTACAGCCCGGCCCGACATCGCGCGTTACCGGATTGCCGTCATCATCTTCGACCATCTGCTGTCCATTGCCTGAAATCACAAAGATTATTTCTTCTGCACCGGGGTGGTTGTGGCGTGAGTGGCCCTGACCTTGCGGCAAATCAACAACGCCAGCGGAAAACTGGCGCGCACCGTTCACCTCCGGGCCGACAGTCAAGGACAGTCGCCCCCAATCAAATCCAAATGCGCTGACATCTTTGGGGTAAACAAACATCTTGTCGGGCGATGGCATACGGACCTCCTAGAACTTGATGGATTTGAACTTCCGTGTTTGTTCGGCGAGCGCCGTTTCGACAGGCAGACGTTCCATGGAACTCGCGCCGTAAAAGCCGTTGCAACCTTTGCAGTTCTTCAAAATGAAATCTGCATCTTCCGGCATGGCGATCGGCCCCCCGTGGCAAAGCACAATTACATCCTTGCGAACCTTGCGTGCGGCTTCGGCTATGGCGTCAATCTCTCCGATACACGACTGAAGCGTTTTGGAGCTTGTTGCGCCAATGGTGCCACCGGTCGTCACGCCCATATGTGCGACAATTATATCGGCACCCGCTCTGGTCATCGCTGCCGATTCATCCGGGTTGAACACGTAAGGCGTGGTCAGCAGATCAATAGCGTGAGCGTGGGCAATCATGTCCACCTCAAGGCCAAATCCCATGCCGGTTTCCTCGAAGCTTTGACGCATCACGCCGTCGAACAGGCCGATGGTGGGAAAGTTCTGCACCCCTGAAAAGCCCATCTCTTTAAGCTCTGCCAGAAAACGAGGCATAAGAATGAAGGGGTCCGTGCCGTTCACGCCAGCGAGCACCGGTGTCTTCTTGACAACGGGCAGCACCTCGACCGCCATTTCCTTGACGATCTCATTGGCATTTCCGTAGGCCAACAGGCCAGCAGCGGAGCCGCGCCCCGCCATGCGGTATCTTCCCGAGTTGTAGATAATAATGAGGTCGATGCCGCCTGCTTCCTCTCCCTTTGCAGACAATCCCGTTCCCGCGCCGCCGCCCACGATTGGTATGCGCCGGGTTACCATGTCCTGAAACTTTTCAAGGATTTCCTTGCGTGGAATAGCGGGCATCAAAAGACCTCAGCGTCTGATAATTTCGTTGAATTCAGCAACGACAGCTTCAGCGAAATCCGGGTCGTTGATATGGAGGGGCAGGCGGATCAAGCGTCTGCGGTCGGTATGTTCTAGCGTATCGTCTATGGCATCAAAAAGTGCTTGGTCGGCTTGAGGGTCGAAGAATGGACCGCCCTCAATGTCGATTGCGGAAACGCCTTTTTCGGGGATGAGAAACCGGATTTCGCCTTCGCAACGATTGAGCCGCTCTGCAATCCATTCTCCGATCATCGCGCATTCTTCAGCATTCGTGCGCATCAGCGTCACGTTCGGGTTGTGCTCGTAGAATAGACGCCCCCGGTAATTTGCGGGAACAGTCGATGGAGCCCAGAAATTCACCATATCCAACGCCCCAACGGACCCGACATAGGGCAAGCCCGTTCGAGCTATTGCACCGAACCTGTCCTGGGTCGCTGGCAAAACGCCGCCAAGCATCAAATCGCAAACTTCCGTTGTGGTGATATCGATGATGCCAGCTAGCAAACCGCTATCCGCCAGCTTTTCCATCGATCGTCCGCCCGTTCCGGTGGCATGAAAAACCATGCAGTCGAACCGGCTCCGCAGATGAGAACTGATTTGCGTCACGCATGGCGTTGTAACGCCAAACATGGTGAGGCCTATGGCCGGCTTGCCGCCTTCAATTTTGGCCGGATTGCGCGCCATGCCGGAAATTGCGGAAGCAGCATTGTGCAGCACTGTTCGGCTCAGGCGGTTCCGCCCGGCAAAATCTGTTACCGAAGGCATCATTATGATGTCAGACACGTCAACGTAAGGCGCCACGTCACCGGAGGCGAGCGTTGAGACCATGAGTTTGGGCAGGCCCAGCGGCAGTGCTCTCATTCCGGATGTGATGATCGATGTTCCGCCGCCCCCGCCAATACCTATTATGCCGGCGATGTCGTCTCGCGTTGTGATGAAGGTCGCGAATGCCTCACCCATGGCCGTGACGGCAGCGCCGCGATCTTCTGTGTCGAGCACCGCATCAGCCCCCTCGGGGTGGTGTGCCGCAACAAGTTCCGCGGTGATGTCGACATTTATGCTCGGCTTTCTTGTGCCAACATCGACTATTGTTGTCGTCAAGCCCGTGGCTGCGATCCTGCTCGCCAGCCAGGCAAGCTCCTCACCCTTCGTGTCGGCCGTGCCAACCACGTAAACGCGCTTCATTTGCGCTCTCCTCCCGCGTCTCGCAATGGCACCCAGCGTATAAACCGGATTGCAAAATATTGAGACGCGCGTATCATATTGATATGGAAGTCTCACGCGCGTCAAGTGAAGTGCTGATAAATTCAGAGCGAGGCCCGCGGGCGCGGACCGGGCGCCTGATGCTCCAAACGGCCATGCGGCTCATGCAGGAAGGCCGGACTCCCTCGGTGAGCGAGGTGGCGGAGGCAGCCGGTGTTTCTCGCGCAACCGCCTATCGTTATTTTCCAAGTCAGGCGGCGATGGTTCAGGCCGTCGTCGATGAAGCGTTGGGGCCGATCCTCAACTGGAAATCCCGCTCAACGAATGCCGATCGCCGGGTGGCAGATCTTCTGGAAAGCTCCATTCCACGCATTGACCGGTTCGAAGCAACATTCAAGGCGGCGTTGCGCCTCTCGCTCGAACAATGGGCAATGCGTCAGGCAGGCACACTTGGCGAAGAACCGCAATTCACGCGGGGGCACCGGGTTGAGCTGCTGCGTTCTGCGCTCGCGCCGCTGAACAAGCGCCTGCCCAAGCGCAAGGCTGATCGCCTCGCGCAGGCTTTATCGCTTGTATTTGGGGTTGAGGTACTCGTTGTCTTGAAGGATATTTGGGGTCTGGAGGCGCAGGAGGCGCTCGCGGTGAGCCGTTGGGCGGCGTCTGCGTTGATCCGGGCCGCCGAAGCTGAATCACTCGTTCAAGAATAGCTTATCTGGTTAGACCAGATTAAGACAAGTAAACGTGAAATCCGTGAAATAACTTGACGTGAAAGCAATTTTGGTACTACCAGTTAAGGAGGAGGAAGGTGTTCGGCTGGGCCTACCAGACGAATGAGACGGCCAAAGGGCCATAAAGTAGCGTTTCTGGTAATTGCTATAGGACGTGCGGGGTTTCCTGCCGGAAAATGGCATTCTTCGCGCGCAAAAGGGAGGAACCATCATGCGCAAGAGACTAACCGGCCTTTTGGCTGGTATCGGACTATCGCTGGCTTGCTCTACATCTGTGTTCGCACAAGAATTGACAATCTTCTGGGCCGAGTGGGACCCAGCCAATTATCTTCAGGAACTTGCGAACGAATACGAAAAGGAAACCGGCGTGAAGGTCACGGTCGAAACGACACCGTGGGCCGATTTCCAGACCAAGGCATTTACCGAATTCAACGCCAAGGGCAGCGCTTACGATATGGTCGTTGGCGACTCGCAGTGGATTGGTGCTGCATCCGAGGCAGGCCACTATGTTGACCTGACCGAGTTCTTCAACAAGCACAAGCTGAACGAGACGATGGCTCCGGCCACCGTGAAATATTACGCCGAGTATCCTTCGAATTCAGGCAAATACTGGTCTGTTCCGGCGGAAGGCGATGCAGTAGGCTGGTCCTACCGCAAGGATTGGTTCGAAGACCCCAAGGAAATGGAGGCGTTCAAGGCCAAGTATGGCTATGATCTCGCTCCGCCGAAAACGTGGAAAGAGCTGCGGGACATTGCAGAGTTTTTCCATCGTCCGGATGAAAAGCGGTATGGCATCGCAATCTACACGGACAATTCCTATGACGGACTGGTCATGGGCGTTGAAAATGCCATCTTCTCTTATGGTGGCGAGCTTGGTGACTATGCCACCTACAAGGTCGACGGGATCATCAACTCCGAAAAGAATGTGAAGGCTCTTGAGGTTTATAAGGAGCTTTACAAGTTTACGCCGCCCGGCTGGGCCAAGACCTTCTTTGTCGAAAATAACCAGGCCATTACGGAAAATCTCGCCGCAATGAGCATGAACTACTTTGCGTTCTTCCCCGCGCTGGTGAACGAAGCCTCGAACCCGAATGCAAAAGTGACGGGCTTCTTTGCAAATCCAGCCGGTCCGGATGGCGATCAATATGCGGCGCTTGGCGGGCAGGGCATTTCCATCGTCTCCTATTCCGAGAACCAGGAAGAGGCATTCAAGTTCCTTGAATGGTTCGTGAAAGACGAGACGCAGAAAAAGTGGGCCGATCTTGGCGGCTACACCTGCAACAAGTCAGTGCTGGAGTCCGCCGAATTCCAGAATGCAACGCCTTATAACAAGGCGTTCTACGACACCATGTTCAAGGTCAAGGATTTCTGGGCGACACCTGAATACGCAGAACTCCTGATCCAGATGAACCAGCGCATCTATCCCTACATCACAGGCGATCAGGGAACTGCCAAGGAAGCGCTGGACAATCTGGCTGCCGACTGGAACGCGACTTTCAAAAAATACAACCGGGTTCAGAACTGACCCGAAGTGATGCTGGAGGGGACGGACAACCGCCCCCTCCCTTTTTTTGGTTTATGCGCGCGGCCTGTTGCTGCCGGGCGCGAGCCCTCGGGGAGGCGTGTCGTTGGCTACCGCAGTTCTGACTACGCTGGATCCCAAGTCGCGTGCCGCCTCACGCGGGATGAGCGACCTTGCGATCCGGAACCTTTTCATCATCCCGACGATCCTTTTCCTGATTATATTCAATATCTTCCCGCTGCTTTATTCGCTGGGGTATTCCTTCACCGATTTTCGGGCGTCTGGCACCGGGCAAACGAATTTCGTCGGGCTTCAGAATTATCGGACGCTGCTGAACGATCCATTCATCTGGAACAACTTCGCCATTACTGCAAAGTATGTGATCGTGTCGGTCGTTGGACAGGTGCTCGTTGGCTTCGGCACGGCGATGCTGCTCAATCGGAGCATCCCCTTCAAAGGACTGCTTACGACGCTGCTGCTTTTGCCAATGATGCTTTCGATGGCCGTCGTCGGTCTCTTCTGGAAGCTGCTTTATGATCCGTCCTTCGGCATCATCAATTACGCTTTGGGACTGGGAACATTCGAGTGGTTGTCGAACCCGTCCATGGCGCTCTATGCGGTGGCAATCACAGACATATGGATGTGGTCACCGTTCGTCATGTTGCTGTCGCTGGCCGGTCTATCTGCTGTGCCAAAGCATCTTTATGAAGCGGCCGCTATTGATCGCGCTGGCCCGTTCTACACTTTCTTTCGGATCACGCTTCCTCTGGTTGCGCCGATCCTCATGATCGCAATCATTTTCCGCACGATGGAAGCCTTCAAGACATTCGATCTTGCATACGTTCTGACCAGCCAGCCGACGACGGAACTCATCTCTATACGGCTATACAAGATGGCGTTTCAGGAATGGCAAACGGGGTTGTCCTGCGCCTTTGCCTACATCGTGCTCATCATGGTGCTGGCCATTACGAACATCTATGTCAAATACCTGAACAAGGTGAAGGAACGCTGATATGGCCGCCGTCACCACCTCCACCGAACGCACACTCAACAAGCTCGCAATTGCTGGCGTGCTGATCGTTACGCTGATCTTCCTCGCACCGATTTACTGGATTGCCTCAACGGCATTCAAACCGAGGAATCTTTCTACGACCATACCGCCGACCGTGGTGTTCACGCCTGAGGTTTCGCCCTTTGTCAAACTTTTCACCAAGCGCTCGCAGCTTCGCTCGCCGCCGACACCTGAAGAGTATGCCGCAGCACCTTGGTGGGAACGAATGGTGTTCGACGGTGGTGAAAAGGTCGTGCGCGATGGCAAGGGAAATGTTCAGTGGTCGGGCTATCCGAGCCGGTTCATGAACTCCCTGATTGTCGCGACCATTTCGACCATTCTGGCGGTCGGAATGGGGACGCTGACGGCCTACGGATTCTCAAGGTTCAAGGTTAAGGGGGAAGGGGATCTTCTGTTCTTCATTTTATCGACGCGCATGTTGCCGCCGGTCGTTGTCGCTATCCCGATGTTCCTGATGTACCGCACGTTCGGCCTCAACGACACGCATATCGGGCTGATCATTCTCTATACGGCATTCAATCTCTCATTCTCAGTGTGGCTGATGAAGGGGTTCATGGATGAAATACCCAAAGAGTATGAGGAGGCTGCTCTGGTGGATGGCTATACGCGGATGCAGGCCTTCTTCAAGGTGGTGCTGCCAGAGGCCGCAACGGGCATAGCGGCTACCGCCGTGTTCTGCTTCATTACCGCCTGGAACGAATACGCTTTCGCGCTGATCATGACCAATCGCCGTGCGCAGACTGCACCACCATTCATCCCAAGTCAGGTTGGCTCGGGACTGCCGGACTGGACGGTCATCGCGGCAGGTACGCTGCTTTTCCTCTTGCCGGTGGCGATCTTCACGTTCCTGCTGCGTAATCACCTGCTGCGCGGCGTAACATTCGGAGCCATTCGCAAATGATACGGGCCGATAAGCTTCAGCAAATTGCGGAAATCGTGATGGTGTTGGGCATCATTGCGCTTTGCCAACCCTGGAACCTGTTTCTTCATCGCTATGGGCTGACGATCATAATCGTCGGGCTTGTAACCTTCATGCTCACCAACTGGTTTGGCGGCGAGAAGGCGGCGATCGTGACTGATGATGACGAAGCTTCGGGACATTCCGGGGAGACCGTGCAATGACCAGTATCGAGCTTCGGGACGTTCAGAAGTATTTCGGTTCGCTTCAGGTTATCAAGGATATGAACCTGAAGATCGAGGATGGCGAGTTTATCGTTCTGCTTGGGCAATCAGGCTGCGGGAAGACGACAACCTTGCGGGCAATTGCCGGGCTTGAGACGATAGATACCGGCGACATTTTGATCGACGGAAAGCCCGTTCAGGATCTCAAATGCTCGGACCGCGACATCGCGATGGTGTTTCAGTCCTTCTCTCTCTATCCGCACATGACCGTGTTCGAGAACATAGCGTTTCCTCTGCGGGCGACGCGCATGAGCAAGACAGACACCGATAGGCGCGTGAGGGAAATCGCACAGGTTCTACGCATAACCGATCTTCTCGACAAGCGACCGTCAGCGCTTTCCGGTGGTGACATGCAGCGTGTGGCCATTGGGCGAGCACTGGTGCGCCGGCCCAAGGCGATGCTGATGGACGAACCGATCGGCGCACTGGATGCCAAGCTGCGTGAAGAAATGCGCGCTGAAATCAAACGTCTGCATCTCAAGCAGGGATCTACGACGATTTACGTGACGCACGATCAGATTGAGGCAATGAGCCTGGCTGACCGGATCGTCATTATGCATGAAGGGCGGCTTCAGCAGGTTGGAAGTCCCACCGAAGTCTACTCGCGCCCGGCCAACCTTTTCGTGGCGCAGTTTGTTGGCAGTCCGGTGATGAACGTTGCCCCGGTCGAAGTAGAATCATCCGGGGGAAGCATTCATGTTGGTGTCGGCGGAGCGTCCCGGTTCGAGTTCCCGGCAACGCTGCTTGCACAACTGGATACAGCGGACGTCAGAACAAACGAACTTGCCCTCGGCGTGCGTCCCGAAGGTGTTCTTGTCTCGCGGGATGAAAAGAATGGCTATTTTCCGGTCGAGGCTCATCTCATTGAGCCGCTGGGCTCCTACGACATTGTTGATCTCAGGGTCGGCGATCAGATTTTGCGCGCGCGAACCCGCAGCGGTTATATCGAACGCGCTGGCGCACGGGTCTACGCCCGCATAGACCCGAGCCAGACACACTTCTTCGATACTTCGAGCGGCGATAGCCTTGGCATTCGTCTGTGATCATGGTGCGGATGGATTGATATGGCCCATATCCAACTCAAGAACATTACCAAGGTTTTTGGCCGCCACACGGCGCTGAAAAATCTGAACCTCGAAATCGAGGATGGCCAGTTCTTCGTGCTCCTTGGGGAAACTGGTGCAGGTAAAACCACGACTTTGCGTCTCGTTGCCGGTTTGGAGAAGCCAACTTCCGGCCAGATATTCATAGACGGGGTGGATGTCGGCGATTGGGGTGCGGCGGAGCGCGACGTTGCTCTCGTTCTTCAACAATATTCGCTCTATCCGCGTTACACCGTCCGGGAAAATCTGGAATTTCCGTTGAAGTCAAAAATACGTCGTGTGCCGGATGACGAGATAAAGGAACGCGTTGCCCGGGCCGCCAGGACGTTGCGTATCGAGCACTTGTTGGAACGCAAAACCGACAGGCTGTCCGGGGGCGAGATGCAGCGCGTTTCGATCGGTCGCGCAATCGTGCGGAAGCCGCGCGTCTTTCTCATGGACGAGCCACTGTCTGCGCTGGACGCCAAGTTGCGAGAAGCGCTACGCACTGAGTTAAAGGATTTGCAGCGGCGACTGGGTGCAACGTTCCTGTTTGTCACCCATGACCAGATCGAAGCCATGTCCATGGGGGATCGGGTCGGTGTCCTCAATCATGGGCATCTGGTGCAGACGGGTACGCCCAAGGAAATTTACGACAATCCGCGCGACACATTCGTCGCGAGCTTTGTCGGGTCGCCGCCCATGAACCTGATCGACGGCTCCCTGGCGGGAGGCAGGGCGGTAATTGCACCAAAGACATTCGAACTGCCTTATGAAGGCGCGGTCAAATCCGGTGCAAATGATCGGCCTTTAACGTTCGGCATTCGTCCCGAGGACGTCGTAATTGAGGCCGGTGCGCCGGTCCCCGCCACCGTGCATGATGTCGAGAACCACGGTGTGGAGAAAATCGTCACCTTGCGGGTGGGCGAGAATACGCTGCGCGCTACGGTTCCCGCGTCAACGCAAGTTGAGGTCGAGCAGGATGTTCGATTTGCCTGGAACCCCAAAAAAGTCGCGCTGTTCGACAAACACAGCGGGATCAGCCTGCGTCACGCGGGGTAGCGTTTGCGATATAGCTCGATGGCCTCGGGATTGCGAAGATTTGCAGGTAAGTCGCCAGCAAGTACGCGCAAAGCTTCCTGCGCGGCACCAATGCCCATGCGCATCATGGATTCGTCAGTAATGCCGGCCATATGTGGCGTTATGATTACGTTGGCAAAGCCAAAATAGGGGTGGGTAGGGGCTAATGGCTGCTCGGCAAAAACGTCAAGCGCGGCGCCGCCCACATGTCCTGACTGTAGAGCTGCGATGAGCGCATCGTCGACCACCACAGGACCGCGCGAGACGTTGATAAGAAACGAACCGGGTTTCATAAGAGCGATACGGCGGGCATCAATCAGGCCGCGCGTTTCGGCAGTGAGCGGACAACAGAGCACGGTAATGTCGGAGCGCGACAGCAGGGCTTCCAGTTCGAGAAACTCGACGCCGTCAGCTTCTTTCTGGCTGCGATTGTGCGCCAGAACGTTCATGCCGAAGCCGTGTCTGGCAATCCGGGCAATCGCTGCGCCGATATTCCCGAACCCGACGATCCCGATTGTCTTGCCGGAAATATCGTGCCCGTCATTGGAATGTTCGCGTGCGGTCAGCCATCCCTTGCCGCGCAAATCGCTATCCACCATGCGAAAGCGGCGCAACAACATCATGGAAACCATCATGACGTGCTCGGCGACTGTTTGCGAATTGGAGCCGGGAACATTCGCTATTAAAACGCCCGCGCGCGTTGCTTCCTCGTAAGGGATCATATCGATGCCGGCGCCGTGCCGAATGGCGGCGCGCAAGCGCGGTGCATCGGAGAAGAGAGAAGGCGGAAGCGGCGCGCGCACGATAATCACGTCGGCCTTTCGGCCTTCCTCAATCAGAACATCATCCTTCAGCGAGGATGCAACAACCAGATTACCCTTTCCCCTTAAAATCTCCTCCGCGCGAGGATGAAGCTTGTGGGTGGAGTAGATCGTTGGCCGCATATTATGCCCGATCGACATGGGGTGCGGCCCAATCCGGGCGACCGCTCGCGATAAGACCTTTCCAGTAACTTTCTGCGCCTTGTAGATGTGCGCTCATCAGCGCTTGAGCCAGGTTTCCGTCACGACGCAGCAGCGCATCGAAAATCTGCAAATGTTCCTGATGCGACCGCCGACCCCGTTCGGGATCATCGAAGTAAATCGGCAGACGTTGTTCTCCGAGTACATAATAAACACTGCAAACGCGATGAAACACGCTGTTCTGTGTTGCGCGCACGATCTCCAGATGGAAATCCCGGTCCTGTATGGCCAGACCCTCTCCTCGTGCAAGGCACTCTTCCGATTCTCGCAGTATTTCGCGCAAGCGCTCAAAATTTTCCTCGGTCGCGCGGCTGCAAGCGAGTTCGGCTGCCTTGATTTCGTGGATTTTGCGGAGTTCCACTGTTTCATAGATCTGGATTGGATCCAGCGGCACGCCTGCTTTTGCGAACAGGGCAAGCGCTTCGACGCTGGCCTCGCGTGTTGTCAGGTAAATACCTGACTTCGCGCGCCGCTCGACAATTCGCATGGCCTCCAAAATTGCAAGCGCCTCGCGAATTTGGCCGCGGCTGACATTGAAGTGTTCTGCGAGCTCTCTTTCGGATGGCGTACGACCGTTCTCCTTGTCCGAGTTGGAGAACAGATAGGCGGCCAATTCGGCCAGAAGGTTTTTTTCTTTTGTCATCCGCTTTGAATATGCGCTTCCAGAAATTCCTCGTCGATGGTGAAGCCCAATCCGGGAACGTTGGGAATTGCAACCATTCCGTCCCTTGCCTCCACCGATTCTTTCACCAGATCGTGTATCATCGGGTTCGCTCCAAGCGAATATTCAATAATGAAACTTGAGGGTGAAGCTGCACATAAATGCAATCCGGCGAAGAAACATGGCGCGCCCGCCCATAAATGAGGCGCAAATCTCAGATTGAAGGCGCTTGCCAACGCGGCAATTTTCATTGCTTCGCTTATGCCGCCACAAAATGCGGGGTCCGGCTGGAAAATATCCGCGGCACGCAACACCGCAAGATCACGGAATGCAAAACGCGTAGCCTCGCTTTCGCCCGCCGAAACAGGCACGCGGCCAGCCGCACGCACCTCTGCCATACCGGCTTTATCGTCGGCTATAACCGGTTCTTCAAACCATGCCAGATCGCAATCCTCGACCATGTTCACGAAGCGCTTGGCGTCGGCAACCGTATATGTCCCGTGGGCATCGACTGCGATGTCTACTGCCGGTCCCAGTGCCTTACGCGCGGCCTTTACGCGCTCAGCCGAAATATGCGGCGAACCGTCCATCGCGCCGACGCGCATCTTGACGGTGCGGAACCCTCCCTTGTCGACATAGGACTGCAACTGCTCGCCGATCTTGTCCGCGCTCTCCCATCCACCCGATGCATAGGCGGGCAACCGGTTTGCCTTTTTCCCGCCGAGTATTTGCCAGACCGGAACGCCAAGGGATTTGCCCGCGATGTCCCATAAGGCAATGTCCACGGCACTTATAGCCGCGACACTGTGGCCCCTTCTGGCAAGCTCAGGCATTGCATGGCCTTCGGCAGCGGCCTTTTCATGCCGAACGCCGTTATAAAGCATCTCCCAAATGCCAGAGATGTCGCGGGCATCGTGGCCAATAAGCCTCGGGCCGACCTCATGGTTGAGCATGTGCACAAGTGCGCTATAGGTTCCGGCGCTGCCCGCCGCATTTTTCCCCTCGCCCCAACCAACAATGCCGTTATCAGTTTCAATGCGAAGTATTGCGGAATCGAAGGTCTTCAGTTGGCCGAAGTCGCTCTTGTGCTGCCGACTTGTTTCGATGGGTATGCGGACCCACCACGCATGAACTTTGGCAATGCGCATCCCATCGCTCTCCGAGTTTCAGTCGGTATGCTCCGCTGCAAGAGCGAAGCCTCAATGCTCACTTTATCAGGGGCAGTATTGTCTCTGCCGTGATGCGCATCTGGTCCGTATAGAACTTCTCGGTAAGCAAGCTCGAACCATGATCCTGGATGAATTTGAGCTGTTCGGGAGAAATGTCGACCGGATTGCGTTCGACCATGTCCGGGTAACGGTTCGCCGGGGTGCGGTCCACCGGCGCAACGAATTCGTTGGTCAGTGCGCCGTCATAGCCAATGTCCTTCAGTATGCCGACGATCTTTTTCCAGTCGATTGTGCCGAGCCCAGCAGCAAAGCGATTATTTTCCGCAACGTGGAAGTCGAAAAGCCGCTTCCCAACCTTGCGGATGGCCTCTTCGACGTCAAACTCTTCCATATGGATGTGATAGGCGTCGAGGCAAACTCCGCATTCCGGGCTTACCGCGTCTGCCAAAGCAAGCGCCTGCTCACCGCGATTGAACATATAGGTTTCAAAGCGGTTCAGCGGCTCGATTGCAATGCGCACGCCAACCTTCTTGGCGTGGCTGAAACATTCGCGTGTGGCATCGACAACCCAATTCCATTCTTCTTCTTCCGTGCCATCCGGCACCACTTTGCCGACTGTGCAGGGAACGAGCGTGATGATCTCCCCGTCGAGCTCGGAAATCATGGTGAGAACGTCTTTCACATATTGCACGGACCGTTCGCGCTGGCCTTGGTCTTTGGCAGCCAGATTTCGGTCGCCGAGCATCAGCGTCACCGCGCCCCAGCAGCGAATGCCATGCTCTTTCAATAAGGCGCGCGTCTCATTGGTCCGGTACTGTGCTGGCTCGCCCGAAATTTCAATGCTTTCATACCCGAACTTTTTGATGCGGCGCAGTGTGGTGTCCAGTGGCTCAGCGCGCATCCAGTTGTGAGTCGAAAGATGCATTGAACGTCCCTTTCCTCGAAAATGGCTTTATTTTGCGGCGCGCGGCGCCTTCTCCTCCCAAACGATCACCAGACAAATCTGGTTAG
Source organism: Rhizobiaceae bacterium (assembly GCA_019635795.1). GTDB lineage: Bacteria > Pseudomonadota > Alphaproteobacteria > Rhizobiales > Rhizobiaceae > Mesorhizobium_G. The sequence continues at coordinate 7,556 of JAHBYV010000012.1, read as the reverse complement.
ACCAATTTGGCTCTCTGCGTTTTCTATCGCAATTCCGGCAATCCGGCAAGAAATTCGGATACGATATTTTTGGTGATAACAAATTCAATAATAATCAGATAGTTATGCTATGTATGAAGGATGTTTGTGCGCCGCTTCGAACAAAGGCGTTGGTGGTTGAGTTTGGTATTACCAAAGCTGTGCGCCAGTGCAAAGCGTCGGCATTGCCAATCAATCGGCAAAACCCGATGCTATGCGGATCAGATCGGTTTGGCTGTTGACGCCTGTTTTGAAATAAATGCCTTTTAGCTGGCTTCGTACCGTTTCCAGACCAATGCCGTTGGTTTCGGCTATTTGCTTCAGCTTCTGTCCAGACAGAATTCCCGAGAGCACCCGGCGCTCTGCCGGAGTAAGCGAGTAGGTTGCACACAGTGCATCTTCAACGGCCTGTGCCGTATGTGTCATGGGCGCGATAAGTATGGCCACTGAAAGACCGGCGAAGAACTCGACATCACGGTTGAGGCCGATGCGTACAAATTGCACCGAGCGCTTCCCGTTCTGGAACTGCGCCGTCCGATCTTCACCTGAACCACGATCCAGCATCCGGCACAAACGCGCGTGTTGGCCGGCGTTTGTCATGCGGATACGTCCAAGAGCATCCAGCCCGATAATGTCACCTTTGGCGAGAAGCGCTTCACCTGCCGTCGAAGTCGTGCGCACCCGCAATTTATCGTCCACGATAATCAGCGCCGCGTTTGCAGCATCGCCTATCGTTTTCCCATAGGAGAGGACTGATTGGTTGAAAGGCCCGGTTCGATAGTACCGGAAAACGCGCTGGAGGTGAGGGGCAAGTTTGCTGAGCAGTTCGGCACGTTCAAGATTGCGCTCTATCTCAGTGTCTCCCGTGAGTATGCTCAGCAGGAAATAGCATCCTTCGTCGCGGAACAGCGTAACCCCGATGCCTGTTTCCAATCCGTTTCGATGAATGAAATCGTGATAATACTCGGTCTTGTTGAACTCTTTGCGATCAACAATCTGTTCCCCGATAACGCCTACGCCGAGTGGGGTTGCAGCAACGCGTTTCATCCATGGATTGATACTTGAATAATACGCTTCGTAGTCGGTCTGGGCGCTGTCGTATCCCCCGGCAACGAGTGTTACCCCACCGGAGCTTCGGTTCAGGTCGTGGAAGAAGAGGGTAGAAAAAGTGTCTGGCGAAATTCGGTTCAATTGATCGAGGAAGGTCTGCCAAGATGTTTCACCGAGCATCGCTGCATAGATAGTCTCAATCAATTCATCGGCAAAATTTGCGGACGGCAAACCACTTACCCTCATGCTGAACAGATGTCCTGTGCTTCAAGCATGGAATAGTTTCCAAATATTTCACCGGATAGACAGCATTCAGGTGTTGAATGAACTTCTACGGCTCCGTCGGTGCACCAACGAAAGCTGTGGCAAGCCAATATATGGAGCTATTACAAATCCACTTCACCTAAATCCCCCAAACGGGTGATGCGCACTTGCTGCTGCTGAAATAGGCGTTCGACCGAATTTGTTCGGGGGCTAGAATGGTGTTGCGCACATTCCTTATGATCGCGGTACTTTTGCTGAGCGCTCCAATCGCCACCGCGTCCAACCCTCATCTGCTCTCTGGTAATCCATATGTGCTTCTGGAACGCAGCCTGAAGACTTCAAGCGCCGTTGAACGCAGTATAATTCGCGGACATCTGGCCAAAAACTATCCGAGCACAGCCGAAGGCACATTCTCTGCTGCATGGATTGCGGGCATCGAGGGACGCGAGGAGGACAGCATTGCCCTCTATCGTAGAGCAATTGATGCCGATCCGGAAATGACTGTTGGCTATATAAATCTAGCGCTGGCTCTGGAACGCGGCGGTAAGCATTCCGAGGCTCTCGGCGTTTACGATACTGCGTTGAACACAGCGCCGTTTGATGTCGATCTGGTACGCAATGGCTTTTTTCTGAGAAAGAAGATCCACGGAAATACGCAGGAAGCTATGCGCTTTCTCGATGAATGGCAGGGCAAGGTCGGAAACCTTGAGTATGCGTTTGATTTTGTTCGCGCACTGGATGCAGAGATTGAAGGCGAGCATTCAGAGGCCGAGCGTTTGTATAGAAGCGCGATTGATAAGGACGCTCCATTTCTCGTGTATGAGCGACTTGCAAATTTACGCCTTAAACAGATGGACCCACAGACGCCAGCGGCGAGGCGCATCGCCTATGTCGCCGAGGTGCTGGAGCCGCTATTGCAAAGCGGGAAAAGCGATGAGGCCTACCTTTTTATAGGTCGAACGCTGCGTGACCGGTTAAATGCGGGACGGTATGCAATTGACTATTTCTCCAGGGCATTTGACATCAATCCGTCTGCGGAAGCAGCGAGTGAGGCGTTTACCCAAATCGCGGTGCATGACTTCAACGCAGCGCGGGAATTTCTCGAGAAAGCCGACAAACATCTTCCGGACAATTATTCTCTGAAGATTGATCTTGCATGGATGCACTATCAGTTTCTGACTGATCCTGATCGGGCAGGGAAACTCGCATTGCAAGCGCTGGAACTTGCACCTCATGATATGGCGCGAGCTGAAGCGATACGGACGTTCGGGGTATCGCGCCAATCCTATGGGCGATTTGACGAAGCCCACAGATTCTATGTTGAAAAGCTGAAACAGTCCTGGCCAACGCTCGTTCGTCATAAGATTATAAAGGCTGCTGCGGAAAACAGCATCGCGGCCCAGAATTTCTCGGATGCCAAGATCTATCTCGATGTGCTCGATATTCAGGGCGGGGAAAGCTCAGCGTGGGTAAAGAATAAGCTAGCGCTTGTAAGACAGGCAGTTGAGCTGGAAAAAGTGTCGGGCACGAGCGACCGCCTTGCCCCGGTGTCACCCAGTATTCACTTTGCTACAGACTCCGCTGCTATCCCCGAACAAGGCTTTCGCGACCTCGATCAGCTGGCAAATGCGCTCAAAACATCGGGCGGCTCGAAGGTGCTTTCCATTGAAGGCTATACGGACTCGACAGGTACACCTGCCGGGAATGATCCACTGTCCTATCGGAGGGCAAATGCCGTACGGGAGTATCTGATGGATAAACATCAGATCCCGTCCGACAATCTGCGAATCGCGGCTCACGGGTCGCGCTTTCCAGAGGCTACTAATCGGAGCCGGGATGGTCGCAAGCAAAACAGGCGCGTAGAAATTTGGCGTGTCGGTAAGGCGCAGCCGCCGCGGCCGGCAGCGTTGAAAGGCAACGTCTTTTCGCCGGACGGCCGCCATGCGGTCTTGGAACGAAGCCCGCCTCAGATTTGGGATATGCGCACCAATACGGGCCTCGCGCCCCTTTATCGTGGCGGCAGCTTTCGCTTTTCGCCTGATGCGCGCTATGTAGCTGCGACGTCGAGCTATACTGAAGAGGATGGCCATACGGCGAACGCCGTCTACGTCTATGAAGCTGCAAGTGGTCGAGCTTTGGCGCAAATTCACGAGCCTTTGGAGGTGGTTGGGTTTGCCTGGCGTCCCGATAGTGGTGCTCTGGCATTCGCTACGGGTGATGGCTTCCTGAAGGTCTACGACATTCAAACTGGTACATTTAAAGTGACCAGAATGGGGACCACGCGCATTGGCGGCCCGCTCGTTTGGCTGGCAGATGGAAAAAGGATAGCCGGTGGGCAGCACCGTGGTACCGAAGTGGTGATTTGGGACGCTGAAACTCTCGCGCCCGTCCATCGCCTGACGGGGGTTAACTGGCCGCACACTCTGGGCGTCAGTCCGGATGGACGCCATTTGCTGGCGTTCGACAACCGCATGAAGCTAAGCGTTTGGGACACAAGAAGGTTTTCCGGTCCGCGTCAGATGGATGTCCCTATGATCCCACTGGATCTCAAATTCCATCCCGACCGTCCGTGGGTTGTTTTTAACGCGAAGTTTGAGGCCAGCGACGTTTCCGTTACTGTCGTGGATTACAAGCGCATGACGGAAGTTTCCAAATGGGTCAGTGGCGGCACCTTTGTGCTTGATCTTTCGCGTGATGGAGAAACGGTCACGGCAATATCACGCGGCACCGAAATAGAATTGCCAACGCGAACTCTGCTGGTTCCTGAAAGGAACTAGAGCACTGATGCGCTCCGGCGCTGGCTGACTTTTCGACGAATGCGCTAAGGCTGCTTTCCGATGCGACCAAGATGCGTAATGGTGAAACCTGCGGGCGACTTCAGCCCGTAGCCCAGAAGCCGGTCAAACCCTGAATGTGCGAGCCAGAGTATGCCGATTCCGACTAATAGAGGTGCACTCCAAATCGCTCCCAGCACGGCTACCACTGCGCCAAACGCGTAAATATGAACCGCGTTGTACAAAAAAGCTCCCACTCGCGGACCGAACATATACGCGATGAAACTCAAATCCGGCGCAAAGAAGATAAGTAATGCTGCCCACCACGGCATTTCTGCGTAATGCCAATAGAGCACAGCGCTGCTCAAGAATATGAGCCCGCCCTCAAAGCGTTGCCAGTTTACTGCTTCTGCCAAAGGCCATCTCCCGGTGAGGCCAGCCTTGTTCCGCGCCTCGGTTCAAGTGTCAACCAGCCCTCATTTTCCGCCATTCGGCGGGAGGCGTTCCGAAGCGTCGCGAAAATGCCCGGTTGAAGGAAGCTACATCGCCATAGCCAGCTTCATTGGCAATAATCGCGACCGCCTTATCGGCAAGTTTGAGCTCCAGACTGGCAAGGTAGAGCCGCCAGTCACGCAGGTAGCGCATGGGTGACATGTCCAGGCAACGCCCGAAACGGTCTGTCAAAACGCTGCGGGACAGGCCGCTTGCGCGCGCCATATCTGCCAAGGTCCAGTTGCGCCGGGGCTCGGCGTGTATGAGCGCCAGGCAGCGGCCCAGAGCTGGATCATGCGCGGCCGCAAGCCAACCGCTCTCCGGCTTTCCTTCGTTCAGGAATTGCCGTCGCAACACCTCCAGAAACACAACTTCCGTCAGACGTTCCAACACCGAAGCGCCTCCTCGCATTGGCATGTCTACTTCAGCAACTATCTGGCGTATTGTTTGCGAAAGCCAATCGTTGACCCCGTCGCCGGCCGTTCGCACGTGAATGAATTTGGGCAGCATGTTTCTGAAGGGCGCAAAATCCATAGCTTCGCATTGGACATATCCGCAAAGCATCCGCACTTCGTCTCCGTCGGCGGCGTAGCGCAATATTGGCGTTTCTGACCAGGGTGGGGGAGGCAGGTCGTTTCCAGGATCGATCATACGACCGCTATTGCCTGCACCAACCTTGTGCTGCGTGCCAAATGGAAAGGCAGCGATATCGCCAGCTATAAGAACCGTTCTCTCGTCATCAAGTTCCAGCCAGCATGTTCCGCCGGCCATTATATGAAAGCCGATGCAATCGCGCGGCTTGTAGGGGGCGGGTGTCGCGTCGATCTCCCATTCGCCTCTCGGCATGAAGCAGTATTGCATTGAACCGGTGATGCGAACCCGGCGCAATGCGTCTGAAAGCAAATCTCCAGCGGCTTTCGTCGACGGATTTTCCATCAAACCTCTCGGCGGACCGATCAAAGACATGGACGCTTCTTTTGCAGATTATAGCAAAATCCATCCTGAGCGGAGACCCTGTCATGACAAGTAAGACTGAAAAGCTCGTGATTCTGATGACCCGAGGAATTGATACGGAATTGCCATCCGTCGCGTTCACCATAGCAAACGGCGCGATTACCGCTGGTATGAAGGTTTTTGTGTTCCTGACGAGCGCCGCCGTGGACGTTGTGCGCAAGGGCGGCCAGACGATGACCCATGTGCCACCTCTGGACCCGCTTGCACAGCTTATCGCTGATTTTCAGGCCCGCGGCGGCGTGATCTGGGCCTGCCCGCCTTGCGTTAACTCACGAGGCTATGAGCAGTCCGACTTGCTGGACGGCGTGATTATCGCCGGTTCCAGCGTCATGCACGCAGAACTCAAGGAAGGCGCTGCGAGCCTCTCCTTTTGATCCAATAGTTGCGTTCAAACGCCATCTTGGAAATCAGATAGTCGAATACCTCTTCACGTTCGCCCTTGCTGTCAATCACAACTACCATCCAGCGTCCGTCAGGAAGTAAGCTCGCAAACTTTACATGGGTGTTGAGGTGAACGTCGCCCATCAGGCCAAAATGGCGTGCATAATCTTCGAAATAGGATCGCATCAGCTGTTGCGAGGGGAAGTCGGGGAAATAGGTCGGGAACGGATAGTCCTCAAACGAAGATAGCTTTTTGGACGAGATCAAATGCGTCGTGGCAAAGACGCTTTGACGCTCTTTGCGGAACACCCAGTTACCCCCAACGGCATCACCGTCGTCGTAGCAGGCGATGTGTTTAATCCCGACAGCCTTTAAGTTCTTGAGTGTTGTTAACCCGCAAGGTCCAGCGCCCACAACGCATATACGCGCATCGGTTTGGGGGCCTCCGTGGATGCTATGCGCAGTTCGAGGCATTTCTTCTCCACCGGCAACAAACATCGTGCTTTTATGACCTGCCCCATCTGGTGGCCTGGTTTCAATGTTAGTGCATGCTTGGTTCAGGCGCTACCACTGGACTGGCCCGCTGGATGGAACGGACTTTCCCGCGCCGCGTTGGTTTGTGCATTTTCAACGAGGGTCTACCTATGAAAACACTAGCTGACATTTTCGCGCACACTCTTGCTGATGTTTACTATGCAGAGAATGCGATCGCAAAAGCCCTGCCAAAGGTTTCAAAAGCGGCTGAAAGCGATGAACTTAAAGGTGCCGCGGATGAGCACCTCAAAGAGACCAAAGCTCAAATCAAGAAGCTTCAGGAAGTATTCAGGTCTATTGGCAAGGAAGCAAAGGGGGAGAAATGCGATGCGATTGAGGGGCTGCTCAAGGAAGCAGATGGCCTGATTGAGGAAGCGTCAGGTACTGCGCTGGATGCAGGTCTCCTCGCTTCCTGTCAGGCCGTAGAACATTACGAGATTGCTCGCTATGGTTCGCTTAGAGAATGGGCGAAAGAACTGGGACATGATGAAGCGCACAAGCTTCTCTCGGAAATTCTGGATCAGGAAAAGGCGGCTAACAACAAGCTTACGAGCATAGCTGTTAATTCTGTGAATAAAAGCCGCAAATCGAAGAAGTAATAATATAGTATTCTCTGATCATTTTCAGAGGTTCTAAAATGCGCTCACCCAAAGCGCTGTTTCATCGGCGTTTTGGGTTATGCATGGTTGAGACCTGATGCGCCCAGTAACAGTCTGCGGGTTATCAATCGGGCATATATGTCGGAAACCTTTCGCTTGATAACGAACCTAAAGCATGCATCGATTGATTTGTGACTATTCTCAGGGCGTATCCGGGAGCTAACTATCACAATGCAATCAAACACAGCTGCTGCTGTGAGTGGTCCTTCGAATGCCAGACTGGTCGAGGCTCTGACCCTTGCTGCTACCATCATTGTTATAGCGGTAGCGTTGATAAACAACAAAATTGATTATGATCGGGTTACGCGGACAACCGCGGAAAGAGCGCAAGCGCAAGCGGTTTCCATGGCCACGGACGTCAGATGGTATG
>JAHBYV010000011.1 GCA_019635795.1 Rhizobiaceae bacterium | reverse complement strand
CCGTCACTCTGACAACGTTCGGGTCGAAGCTGGTTCGAGAAGGTTGGAAGCAGCGAGGCTGGGATGAAATTCAGTTGCTAGGCCGAGAGGAAAAGAAGGTCCGCCGCTACAATCCTAAGAAACGGTACTTCTTCACTCAGAAGGAAACGCCGTTCATTGAGGATATCTATTTTGAAATCGATTTTGTCACCGAGACATATCACGGTGGCCGCAACGAACAGTTCCTGTTTGGGATTTGCGACGAAGGAATCTGGAGGGATCACGATCTCAGTTCAGCTTACACAACAGCGATGTCGCTGATCAAAAAGCCGAATTGGTCCGAAGCTCATCGGATTGACGACATCGAACAGATGGAAATGCTCGATCTTGCATTTGCGAAGGTCGAGTTCGAATTCCCCGACAGTGTTCGGTTCCCGACGCTACCGGTCAGATCGCCAAACGGAATCTTATTCCCCCGAACGGGAACCTCATGCTGTGCCGCACCAGAGATTGCGCTGGCAAGATCGCTTGGGGCAAATCTGAAGCTGAAACGCGGATTGAAGGTTCCGATCGAATCGAACGACAGCGTGTTCTCAGACTTCATCACCGGCTGCATCAACAAGCGTGGCGAACACGAAAAGGGAACGTTCAAGAATCAATTCTGGAAAGAAGTCGGAAACAGCACATACGGCAAAACCGCTCAGGGTCTTCGAAAAAAGCGCGTCTATGATCTCCGAGCGGATGATATGGTTGAATTGCCAGAGAGCAAGCTGACCCAACCCTTCTTCGCTTCGTTCATCACCTCGTATACTCGTGCGGTGCTCGGTGAAATTCTCAACCGATTTCCGGAAACCGTGCAAGTGTTCAGCGTGACGACAGATGGCTTTCTGTCCAATGCGACCGATACCGATATCGAACATGCAACCAACGGACCACTGTTCCAATCGTTCAAAGCGGGTCGACAGAATCTGGTTGAAGATGATCAGGTTCTTGAGGTTAAGCACACCATCAAACAACCTCTCGGGTGGCGCACACGAGGATCAGCCACACTGAAAACCGGAGATGACTCGAAGGACAACATTGTGTTGCAGAAAGGTGGTATCAAATCTGCTGCCGACCTGACCGTTGAGGAAGAGAATGCTCGTGTGGTCAGACTGTTCTTCAACCGGGAACCAGGGCAGACGCAGAATTACACGTCTGCGGTCGGGCTAAAGGATTTGATCCGATACGGGTCAGATTTCATTTTCCGGTCAGTTACCAAGCGGCTTTCGATGGAATTTGACTGGAAGCGAATGCCTGTTGATCCGGTTGATCAAACCATTGAATTCGAAAGCGAGCAGTTCACCCATCTTTCCTTCGCGACTAAGCCTCTGGAAAACCTGAAGCAGTTTCAAAGCATTCGGGACGCATGGGAGAAATGGGGAGATAAACCACCTCGCGTAATCAAGTCCGTGTCGGACTTGAGTGACTTCCTCACGTATCTTTCTGTTGGAAGAAAATCAAATGAATCAGCGTCGAAATATCTTAGCAGGCAGGGAGACGCCGACATCAAGAGGCTTAGACGTGATCTAACGTTGGCGTTTCGCAATCATCAAGCAGGCTTCGCTAAAATACGACGGACGTACATTCCTCAGCGCCAGTTTGCCGAGATCTTGGAAGCAGCCGGAATAGGGTGCAAGAAAACTGATGTCGAAAATGCCCGAGGCAAGTTCAAACCTTATCAGACACCACCATCGGATCGGGTAAAAACTGCTTTGAGCAAGTTACAGAAGATATGGCCAGAATTGGAGAGCGACCTATTTCTCGTGCAGCAAACGCAAATGAATTCCCTCCCACCGGAACCGTTGTCGCAAGCTCTCGTATGACCGCGTGAGTGCTCGACAATTCCTTTCCCTTTGCTGCGAGAAATATCCAGTTGGTTCGAAGGTTGGTTGACACTCTCTATTTTACCTATAAGAGTAGATGTCGCCTTCTTTCTTCAAGAATAAACCGTAAATGTTTTCTACTCCACACCCATATATAACACTTACTGTTTATTCTTTAAAAATATAAGATTCAGCTACAGACTATCGCCAGGACTTCTTCCGGAATGCTTTCCGTTGCTGTGACAAAACTCAATCGGCGTACCGGATCGATCTTTTCGCTCATTTGTGCTGGTAAACGCCGTCACACTGGAAGCCTATCCGCAGCATACGCAGGTGTTCCAATCCCAAAGATTGCGATTGTCAACGTGCGGAGCGTGACGTGTTTCATCCGGTCTAGTGTCAATTTGACTCGACGGCGGGTGCCTTTGGATTGTCAACATGGACGTTCACGACTGGTGCAACCACGTTTGAATTTCGATTCAATCCCACACCTGCGAGAAGACCATTCTGGACGTTTGCGTGCATTACAAGCGTGCCAATTCTAAAAAGATCGATAAGCTGGCCGATACCGCAAAGGCCTAAGGTAAACAGCCATAAGATGCCAGTACCTGTCTTGCCGAGATAGAACCTGTGAAGGCCGCACAATCCAATCAGACAAGCGCACCAAAAGAGCAGGGCTTTTCCTGTGGTTTTGAATTCCATGTTCTCCCCAATCCGAGATAATTTATGGTGTTATAAAACGTGGTTTCAAAAATATCCAGATGGCCTTTTACCCTGAATGGAAATCAGGGCACGAATTGGCTGGAACATTCGACGACTGCGCGTGCAGTACGGGCTGTCACAGGACGAACTCGCTTATAGCGCCGAGATTGAACGTGCCTATGTTGGTCACCTGGAACGCGGGACAAAAAACCCAACGGTCGAAACGCTTGAAAAGTTGGCTATCGTATTGGGTGCGGACGTTTCCGAGTTGTTTTTGAAGCCCCCTGCAGGAGCAACATTATCTGCGCCGCTTAAACCAGGGCGGAAATCGTCCTAGACCCGTGAAATATTGCGTCGCTTCGATGAGATCCTTTGTCACTCACGCCTCGCATTATTCAAACTGCTGGACGACGATATCCACCGACCCGGCAAACGATCCAGAGATTAATGCTTGGCGTCGTGAGCCAGTTATGATCCTCATATTTTGTTCGTGTTATGTGATTTGGGCTTGGGTGAACCGGAACTAGGCTATGTCACCCTTTCGGAAATCAAACAGGTTCGAGGTGCTTTAGGATTGCCTGTTGAACGCGACCTGTATTTTACAGCCAAGCACCCTCTGAGTTGGTATGCTGAGCGATCTTCATCCGAAGGTTATATCGTCACCTAGTCGGCCTGAATTACCTCTTTTTTCCATATCATGGTGCATTTCATCGAGTGATATGAAACGAACATGAGTGCACGAATTAGACCGACCTTATTGGCCACAGTGATTGTGTTGGGTGCTTTGACTCACTCAGCACAATCCGACCAGCAATTGGTGTTCACTATCCCTGAACCGCCAGTCGATCAGCAAGCTAAGGAAAAGCCGCGTTGCGTGCCTTCAAGAATGGTTGGAATTGCTGAATCAGCCGAGGACTATTATTCGTCCTGTGATGAGCCGGAAAAGGCTAATTAGTCGGCCCGAATTATCCGCCTGACATACTGGATCTTGATTAGTCGCTGATTCTGATTTTCAGAAGCTGTTCAGCAGTATGAATGATCGCTTCCGATTCCATGTTTTCCTGCTGCCGACACTTTGCACACCGCATCTTCTGATGGACACGGATCGGCGGAATGTTTCTCATAAGCGTTCTGAGGTCGTTTGGGTGGTAGTACCTGGTGATCCTGCATCGACGGCAATGAATCTTGACCACGTAGCCCTTATCGTGGGCTTCGCTCAGGTGCTGTAGCTCCCAATCTGCAAACTTCCTCGAACCGATGAGAACGAAATAAGAACATTGTCCTATGAGTCGTCAACTGCGTATCAATTATGTGATCGATCCAAATAAGGCTGGCACTCAACTTTCGATGTTACTTTAGCGATTAATAATAATATCGTTTGTTTCGGAACCAGTACATTAGCAAATAGCCAGGGAGCCAAAGACCTGTCGTTAACAATGTAACCAATATGTGAATCCAGTGAGGGAATCTCCTAAGACCTAGATCAGCAGCCGCACTTCCTACCGCAGCAGCAGCTGACGAGGATGCACCTCCGCCACCACCGCCCGCTGCGGATGCACCACCGGCATTCATAAACACATGTGGTCCACCAGCTTGACGCTTAAGCATCTCGATTTCACGCATCTGGTGATCGAGGATTTCTCCGCAATGTTTGCACTTCTTCGATTTTGCGTTGATGACTTCCGCGCAGTACGGACACTCGATTGTTGCGATTTCTGTCACCGTATCCACGATTTTCCCCAATCCAAGATCAATTTCGGCCGAGCCTATATCGAACCCGCGTATAAATGGCTTTCCTTCCACTGAAAACCGATAAGTTCGGATACGGTTTATGAATATACACCCTACTTCGGACAAGCATGATCATACTGTCTTCGGCGCTTTCCATGATAAATTACTCAGGTGCTATGTTCGTCATATCTGCTGAGCAATTCCAAGATCGTCTACATATTACTCCTTATATCGTCCAAATTGGTAACTGATCTGGTGCTAAAATTCCCCTAATCGAGATGCGGAAATGGAGGGATTTTATGCGTCAGGTATGGATGGCTGCTGCTTGCAGTTTGTTGACACTGAGTATCATGCCCGCATTCGCTGTAACGAAATCGGTAGCTGAGCTGACGAAGGACGATAAGTACATTATTCAGCGGGGATATCCCGACATGACCCAAGCGTGTGCTTTCGACGAGATCAATTTCATCAGTTCAAATCTCTCAAAAGATCGCCGGAATAAAATCAAGATCACCTTCGATGATGATAGTGGCGGCGATGGAGGGATGAATATCAGATTCACTTATCCCGATGGTTTCCAACGTATTTGTACTGCGGATAACATAATTGAGAAAACTCCTGGTCAGAAGCCGCTAGTCCTGCCTCACGGTGACTACTGATATCGTCAATCACAGAATATTGGCACGATAGAATGCGTGCAGAGAAATGGTTGAAACATTGGATCGTCCCCGCTCGTGAAGAGTTCATCAAGCACCGAGACTATATAAAGCGTGGTTTATTCGATGATGACGATGAGCTTGAAGCGGCCGAGCAAACAAACGCCCGCCTTGAGTAGGCTTTTTTAACGATCTCTAATGTACTTTAACCGGGATAATGACCCGATAATCCCCAATGAAACCAATGGATTACCCACAGCGGAAATTTCACCGTTCGAATGAAATTTCTTATAACCCATTGAAACCATTAGTATTTCGGTTAATAAAGGGTTAACGCGAAATCTTGGATTCTGACCATTACTGCACGCGTTCACGCCAGGCGAATATTGCCTTTTAGTTCAATGATTTCGCTATCATCGACGGGGTTTCGTGAAATCCATCAGCATCCTGGAAAGTACAAGCGCCGGGCTAACCCGATCAAAAAAAAGAGCCGCTAAAAACGGGCGGCTCTCAGGAGTCTAACAGGGAGGCGTCAAACAAAGTGGTCCAAACCACTCGGTAAGAATCCAGATCACTGGATAGCCTCATTATGCACAGGCGAAGCTTAATGATGCGTTAAAGAGTCAAGGAATCTTTAAACTGAGTGTGTCAACATGCTTCACTTTATTAGAACTTAATTTAAAATGTTCCATACCTTATCGGGCATATCCCGGCCTCGTGTGCTTGTTGAGGACTGTTCAAATGCGGGCTATTGCCATATGCCCCAATCAAACCATGATCGGGCTGCAAAGCAGTGATAAGACAATGACAGAACAAACAATTCCAAAACGCTGCCGCCTCGTGCTGATCGCACCGCCAAGCACAGATACGGACGCGCTTGTTAGCCAGATCCGATCGGCTGTCGCCGGTGGCGACGTCGCATCACTTATTATCCCGCAATACGACATGGACGAAGTATTCTTCCAACGCCACGCAGAAGCGTTGACGCCCATCGCTCAGGATGCCGGCGCAGCGGTCATACTGTCCGGTGAAACCCGTATCGCGGCGCGCGTAGGGGCCGATGGCGTGCATATAGAGGGCTCACGCGAGGTCCTGGACGACGCAATAGACAGGCTGCAGGACAAGATGGCCGTTGGCGCAGGCGGAGCGAAAACCCGCGATGACGCCCTTATTCTCGGGGAAGCGCGGCCCGACTATATTTTCTTCGGGCGGTTCGGCTACGATACTAAGCCGGAGCCGCATCCGCGCAATCTCACGCTTGGACGATGGTGGGCGGAGATGATCGAAATTCCATGCATTGTCATGGGTGGCAGTGATATCGAATCTGTTCGCGCAGTGGCGGAAACCGGGGCTGAATTCGTGGCGCTTTCGCAAGCTATATTCAACGCGGTTGACCCGGGCGAAGCCGTGGCGAAAGCAAACGCGGCGCTCGACGAGCAGGCACGACAGGGAGCCGCAACCTGATGCAGCGCGCAATTGCCATTGCATTTGCCATTTTGATATTACCGAATCTGGCTGGCGCTGCCGAGGGCGATAGGGCTAAACCCTCAAGTGTGGATCCATCCAGATTTGGAGACGCCATCGAGCCGAAAGATGCCATAGGCAAGCCGCCCGTAACGATCCTCAAATCGCGCCCCATAACACCCAAAGCCGATCAACCGGGTCAGGAAACAATCAACCCCAATCGCTTTGGCACGAAGGAGCCTGACGAGGCTTACGGTGCCTATCAGCGGGGCCTGTACAAAACTGCATATAACCTAGCGCTGCCGAGGGCGGAGAATGGCGACGGTCCGGCGCAGGCGCTCGTGGCGGAAATCGTGTCTCGCGGTCTTGGCGTGCCCGCCGACTTGCCTGCTGCGGCCAAATGGTTTGAGAAGGCTGCTGAAAACAACATTCCCGAAGCCCAGTTTCAATATTCGCTGATGCTGCTTGATGGCAAATACGTGCCGAAAGATGCCACCAAGGCTCAGCGCATGTTGGAAGCCTCGGCAAAAGCGGGCAACCCGCTGGCTCAATTCAACCTGGCTCAATTGCTTGTGCAGAACGATCACAGCCCTGAAGGGCTGAAAAAGGCCGTCCCCTATTATCGCAGCGCGGCAGAAGCCGGCCTGGCTGATGCGCAATATGCGATGTCTCAACTTCACGCTAACGGCGCTGGCGGCGTAGCAAAGGATGAGAAGCAAGCGCGGCAATATCTCAGCCTCGCGGCACGCCAAGGCTATGACACAGCAGAAATCGATCTTGGAACATGGATGGTTGAAGGGCGCGGCGGTGAGCGCGACGCGGCCGCAGGTTTTCGCTGGCTGAAGAAAGCCGCGGATGGCGGAAACGTCGCCGCCATGAACCGGGTCGCAAAACTTTATATGCAAGGAATTGGCACCGAGCCGAATACGATTGACGCGGCGGCGTGGTATTTTCTGGCGCGTCGGGCCGGCCTGACAGACTATGAAATGAACGATTTCCTTGCCGGATTGACGGATGAGGAATTGAAAAAGGCACTGGAGCGCGCTAACCGGCTTCGTTGACGCCAACCGCGTTGTGCCTTGCCTCATTTCTGATTTTGTGGTCTTAGGCGCGCAAATGGCGCGTCCCGCGTAGCAATTGTTTCCGAAAGCAAGACATATGGCCAAAATCAACGGCAACGAAATCCGTCCCGGCAATGTCATCGAACACGATGGCGGCTTGTGGGTCGCGGTAAAGACAAACCACGTCAAACCAGGCAAGGGCGGCGCCTATAATCAGGTCGAACTCAAGAATCTGATCAACGGCACCAAGCTGAATGAGCGCTTCCGCTCAGCCGAAACGGTCGAACGCGTCAGGCTGGAGCAGAAGGACTTTTCATTCCTTTATGAACAGGGCGACTCGCTGGTGTTCATGGACACTGAAAGCTACGAGCAGCTTGAGCTTCAAAAGGATTTTGTTGGCGATCGCGCAGCGTTCCTTCAGGACGGCATGATGGTGACGGTCGAGCTCTACGAAGAAAAGCCAATCGGCATCTCGCTGCCCGATCAGGTGACGCTGACAATTACGCAGGCCGACCCTGTCGTGAAGGGGCAGACTGCCGCTTCGTCATACAAGCCGGCAATACTGGAAAATGGCATTCGCGTTCTTGTCCCGCCGTTTATCGAATCGGGTGAGCGCATAATCGTCGATACAAACGAACTCACCTATCTGCGCCGCGCCGACTAATCGCAGCTGGCGTAACGGAAAGGTTGGAAGATGGCACGTTCAGCGCTGCTCAACGTAATGGTTCAGGCCGCCATGAAGGCAGGCCGCTCACTTTCGCGCGACTATGGAGAGGTTCAGAATCTCCAGGTGTCGATGAAAGGACCGGGAGATTATGTCAGCCAGGCTGACCGTCGCGCCGAAGAGATCATCTTTCAGGAATTGAGCAAGGCTCGTCCGGATTACGGTTTCCTCATGGAAGAGCGTGGTATCGTCGAGGGTGAGGACAATCAGCATCGCTGGCTTGTCGATCCACTCGATGGCACCACCAATTTTCTGCACGGCCTTCCAATGTTTGCCGTCTCGATCGCTCTGGAAAGACAGGGGCAGATCGTGGCGGGCGTCATCTACAATCCGGCGATGGACGAACTCTACACCGCCGAGCGTGGTGGCGGCGCATTCATGAACGACAGGCGTTTGCGTGTGGCTGGCCGCCGGCATTTGTCCGATACGGTAATTGGCACCGGCGTTCCGCATCTCGGGCGTGGGCATCACGGCAAATATCTGGTCGAGTTGCGCAACGTTATGGCCGAAGTGTCGGGCATCCGGCGTTACGGATCTGCCGCGCTTGATCTGGCTTATGTTGCAGCCGGACGGCTTGATGGATTTTGGGAGTCCGGACTTTCGCCATGGGATGTGGCCGCAGGCATTTTGATGGTCAGGGAAGCAGGCGGCTTTGTGAGCGACTTCGACGGCGGTCAGGAGATATTTGAATCTGGCAAAATTTGCGCTGGAAACGAACTTATCCACCGCGCACTGCTCAAGACTGTTTCCTTGCCCTATAAGCCGTCATAATAGCGAATATGTGAGATCGACGCGCAACGTTCTTTCAATTGTGTCGGTCTTTCGGGTAAAGTCCCCGCGGTTTCTAGGATTCGGACGGACCGTCGCATGGCTGCAACGCAGGCTCAGGTACAAGGCGAGGTACGCAGGCACCCTCCCCACAAATTGACAAGCCCGCAGGTATTCCTGCTGTCAATGATTGTGTTTCTTGCCATCGTTGCCTTCATCGCAATTATTCTGACGCGTCAGATTCAGTCAGCTTTTGCAACAAATCCCGGCTTGAATGGCCTGATTCTCGGCGTTCTCGTCGTCGGCATCCTGCTGGCATTCGGGCAGATCATTCGTTTGTTCCGCGAGGTTCGCTGGGTCAACTCGTTCCGCGAAGGCACCGAGTCAACCGAGCCGGTGCTTCTTGCTCCAATGAAAGCATTGCTTGGCCGGGCCGGTGGCGGCTTCTCGGCCAGCTCCATGCGCACAATGCTTGATTCTATCGCCAACAGGCTGGACGAAAGCCGGGATATTTCGCGCTACCTCATAGGACTGCTTGTATTTCTCGGCCTGCTCGGAACCTTTTGGGGGTTGCTTGGAACCATCGGCGCGATCGGATCGACGATCCAGTCGCTTGATCCCGGAACCGGTGACGCCGCTTCTGTTCTGGACGCGCTGAAAACCGGCCTCTCCGCGCCCCTTGCAGGCATGGGAACGGCTTTCTCATCTTCACTGTTCGGTTTGTCAGGCTCGCTCGTTCTGGGCTTCCTAGATTTGCAGGCGGGGCGCGCACAAAACCGCTTCTACACGGAGCTTGAAAATTGGCTTGCGACCGAAGCTGACCTTTCCTTCGACGTTGCCTCGGTCGGTTCCACAATCAGCAACACTGACGACCTTAAGGTGCTCACCGACAGGCTGCACAATTTGCAGGAAGCGGGCGGCTCCAACCAGCGTGTTGCGACAGCAATGGCAAATCTTGCTGAGGGCATTTCGGGCCTTGTGAAGAACATGCGTCAGGAACAGCAATTGATGCGCGATTGGGTTGAACAGCAATCCGAGGAGCAAAAGGCCATGCGCGAAACGCTGGAGCGTATTGCCGTTGCATTGCGCGAACGGGAGCGCAACTAAATGGCGCTTGCGCGTGGCCGTTCCGAACGAAGGGTCGATTACTGGCCAGGCTTCGTTGACGCGCTGTCCACCCTGCTTTTGTCGATCATGTTTCTGCTGTCAGTTTTCGTACTGGCGCAATTCCTGCTGTCGCGTGAAATCAGCGGCAAGGACGAAGTACTCAATCGCCTGAATTCCCAGATCAATGAGTTGACGCAATTGCTCGCGCTGGAGCGGTCTAATTCGCAAGATGTGCAAGACCAATTGGTGAACCTGCAAGCATCTCTCACGGTAGCCGAAACGGAAAAGACACGCCTTGAACAGCTTCTGGCGCAGGGCGCAGGCGCAGATGAAAAGGCCCAGGATAAAATTGGTGCCTTGAGTGGCCAGCTCGAAAACGAAAAGCAGCTCAGCCAACGGGCAATGTCTCAGGTGGAATTGCTCAATCAGCAGATCGCAGCGCTGCGGCGCCAGATTGGCGCGCTGGAGGATGCGCTGGACGCATCCGAAACCCGAGACAGGGAATCGAACGCCAAAATTGCTGACCTTGGCAAGCGACTCAACGTGGCGCTGGCACAGCGCGTTCAGGAACTGAACCGCTATCGTTCGGATTTTTTCGGCCGCTTGCGTGAAATTCTCTCCGACCGAGAAAATATTCGCATTGTTGGCGACCGCTTCGTTTTTCAGTCTGAAGTTCTGTTCCCCGTGGGGTCGGAAACCATAAACGATGCCGGTCAGACCGAGATGAAAAAGCTGGCCGCGGCAATCATTGAACTTCAGAAAGAAATACCGCCAGAGATCAACTGGGTACTGCGCGTTGATGGGCACACCGACAATGTCCCTCTATCCGGGACCGGGCAATATAAAGACAATTGGGAACTATCCTCGGCGCGCGCTACATCAGTCGTCAAATACCTTATCGCCAACGGCGTACCCGCAAATCGCCTGGTCGCGGCCGGTTTTGGAGAGTATCAGCCGCTTGATAGCGCCGACACGGACGAAGCACGCGCTCGCAACCGCCGCATCGAGCTCAAGCTGACGGAGCGGTAAGGTGCGCCGCCTTTCCCTACTTGTGCTGATGCTGGCTACCCCCGCTAGTGCCGAGCCCACAATCTGGACCGGTGAGAGCATAGCACTGCGCGCAAGTGAGCAGGGTGTTATCTGTCCCGCCGGCAAACTGGTAATAAGCGTGGAGAACAGCATCATCAAGGCAAAGCACGAAGCAACCGGTGCTGACCTTAACGGAAAGATCGGGCCAGAAAACAAGGTCTCGATGGCAGGCCGGAAAGGCGCTTACGTCTTCAGCTTTACAGGCACAATTGAAAAAGACTTGATTAAGGGATCATGGATTGAAGCTGGCTCGCGCTGCGGCGGAACATGGCACGCGAAGCTCCAACCAGAAACGCCATCTAACTAGGAATCAGCACTGATATGTCTTTCCAGAAACTGGATGAACTTTGTCACAAGCTGGAAGCTCTCGAACATGCACTGGCGATTCTGGGCGCTGATGAAGCGACTCATATGGCTGTCGGCGGCGGCGCAAAAAGAGCCGAAGCCATGGCCGCGCTTGCAGGCATGTTGCATCGCCAGGCAAGTGCCCCGGAAGTGCGCGACTGGATTGAAACTGCCAAATCAGAAGATTTGAACGACGACCAACGCATTGCGGTCACGGAGCTCGACCGCCATTACACAAACCTCACCTGTTTGCCGTCCGAATTCGTGGAAAGGCAGACAGTTCAGCGCCTTCGCTGCGAGCAGCTTTGGCGCGATCTGCGTGGCAAGAATGATTGGGACAATTTCCGGCCAGCGCTTGAGGCTGTCGTCGATACGGTCCGGGAAGAAGCAGCGTTGCGCGCACAAGTGCTGAAGCTGGACCCATATGACGCGCTCATGGAGCAGTACGATCCCGGCAACCGCGCGGCTGACATTGCACCAGTGTTTGAGGGCTTGAAGACCTTCTTGAAGGATTTCGTGCCCAAGGCGCTGTCGATACAGGCAGAACGCGACGCAAAAAATCCACGCAAACCGCTTGCCGGGCCTTATGCTGTTGAGCGCCAGCGTGCGCTCGGATTGGCGCTGATGGAAGCAGTCGGCTTTGATTTCACCCATGGCAGCCTGTCGGTGTCGCACCATCCCTTCTGCGGCGGCGTGCCAACCGATGTGCGGATCACGACGCGCTACAAGAGCAACGATTTTCTGTCCGCGCTGATGGGCGTGCTGCATGAAACAGGCCATGCCCTTTATGAACAAAACCTCCCACATGAATGGGGACATTGGCCGCTTGGGCGAGCGCGAGGCATGGCCGTTCATGAGAGCCAGAGCCTGTTTGTCGAGAAACAACTCGGTCGCAATCCAGCTTTCTGGCAATGGGCATTGCCTGTCGTGGAACGCGAGCTTGGCGAAAGCTGGAAAGTCGAGGAAATTTTGCCTTGGGTGCATCATGTCGAGCGTGGGCTGATCCGGGTCGATGCAGATGAAGTTACCTACCCTCTGCACGTTATCCTGCGGTTCGAGCTCGAGCGTGAACTGATTGCTGGTCGCCTGAATGTTGCAGACCTGCCTGAAGCCTGGAACGCCAAGATGGAGGAATATCTCGGCCTCTCGACGCTGGACAACCCGGCAGATGGACCAATGCAGGATGTGCATTGGCCAAGCGGCGCATTTGGCTATTTCCCGTCTTACACACTCGGCGCGCTGATGGCTGCTCAGCAATGGGCCGCTTTTGAACGGGCTCACCCGGACGCCAACGCCGAAATCGCGCAAGGGCGTTTTGAAGCCGTCAACGAATGGCGGCGCTCAAACATCTGGAAAGAAGGCTCACACTATTCAACGCCTGATCTTGTAACACGGGCGACCGGAGAGAAGCTTGATGCGCGCTTCTTCATCGCGCATCTGGAACATCGCTACGGATCGTAGGCCCTACTCCGCAGCGCGCTCGAACGCTTCGTCGAATTGCAGGCGGGCCAGCCGCGCGTAGATGCCGTTTTTCTTGACTAGCGCCGCATGTGTGCCCTGTTCGACGATTTGGCCATCGTCCATGACAAGAATGCGATCGGCTTTGAGCACGGTCGCCAGACGGTGTGCAATCACAAGCGTGGTTCGCCCACCCATCAAGCCTTCCAGCGCCTTTTGCACAAGCTGCTCGCTCTCGGCGTCCAGGGCAGACGTCGCCTCATCCAGCAAGAGGATGGGAGCGTTGCGCAGTATGGCACGAGCAATTGCGAGACGTTGCCGCTGGCCGCCGGACAGCGTTACGCCGCGCTCACCAACGATAGTGTCGTAGCCCTCAGGCAGGCGTTCGGCAAACTCATCCACCCGCGCAGCTTTTGCGGCCGCGATCACGTCTGCCTCACTTGCATCGGGACGACCAAAGGCAATGTTCTCACGAATGCTTGCGGCAAAAACGGTGACATCCTGCGGCACGGTTGCAGTGCGCGAACGCAATTTGTGCGGATCGGTTGACCGAATATCAATGCCGTCAATCTGGATGCTTCCGCTGTCAGGATCATAGAACCGCTGGAGCAAGGCGAATACCGTCGTTTTGCCGGCACCCGACGGCCCGACAATCGCAACTGTTTCGCCCGGCTTGATCTCAAAATTCAGATCGCGCACTGCCGAACGATGCTGACGCATGGGGTAAGCAAACGCGACATTATTGAATGAAATCTCACCTCTGGCCGGCTCCGGCAGAGCGACCGGAACCGCCGGAGCGCTAATTTCCGGCCTCTCGTCGAGCAATTCGGCCAGACGTTCGGCAGCACCTGCCGCCTGGCTAAGCTCGCCCCAAACTTCGGACAGCGCGCCAAGCGCCCCTGCCGCAAAAACTGAATACAGCAGGAATTGGCCCAGCGTTCCCGCAGAAAGCGTGCCGTTCAAAACATCGTGCGAACCGAACCACAGCACAGCCACCACTGAACCGAACACCGTGAATATAGCGACAAAAGTAAGCAGCGCCCGCGCCAGCACCGAACCTCTCGCGGCTTCAAACGCAGCCTCCACCGCTTTTGCAAATCGGCTGGTCACCAGATTCTCGTTTGTAAACGACTGCAAGGTGCGGATGGCCCCGATCTGCTCGCTGGCATAGGCAGTCGCTTCGGCGAGCGTGTCTTGCGCCAGCCTCGATTTTGCACGAACCGAGCGGCCAAATGCCATCAATGGAAGAACGATAATGGGGATCGCGGCCAACACTAGACCAGATAGCTTCGGACTTGTCACCACCATCATGGCTACCGCTCCGAAGCCTAGAATAATGTTCCGCAGGGCAACAGAAGCGGTGGCGCCGACAGCGGATTTGATCTGCGTCGTGTCGGCCGCAAGCCTTGAAATGATCTCGCCCGATTGCGAGCGGTCAAAGAAAGAAGGCGACAATTCGGTGACATGCGCAAACACCGTCGCGCGAACATCTGCCACAACCCGCTCACCAAGCGTCACCACAAAATAGTACCGACAGGCGGAAGCCAGCGCGAGAACCGCAGCGATAACGACAAGCATTGAAAAATAGTTGGCGATAAACATGCCGTCTTCGCCATTGAACCCGTGGTCGATCATACGCCGCACGGCAAGAGGAAGCGTGAGGGTGGTTATTCCCGCCAGCGTCAGAAAGAACAGCGCTGCAGCAACATGGCTCTTGTAGCGCATGACAAACGGAACCAGCCGTGAAAGCGGTTTGAGCGAACGCCGTCGCGAACGCGTTTGCTCACTGATACTGCCTGACATGGCTTTTCACCCCGATAGCCGTCGAATTGACGCTTTCCCGGCCTTGTACTTGTAATTCGGCTGTTGTATAGGCCAGCCCGACTATTTGAAGCCGTACATTCCCATGTCGCGCGCTTCAAGATTTTCGAGTGGGTGACATCGCCGCAGGCGTGTCGAGGCCGCTCAAATCCGAAACGCAAGGCCGCAAGGCCCCGACAACAGGACAGACCGATGAAAGCCGACATCCATCCCGACTATCACACCATCAAGGTCGTCATGACCAATGGCACCGAGTACCTCACGCGTTCGACCTACGGCAAGGAAGGCGACACGCTGAACCTCGACATCGACTCGAGCACCCATCCGGCATGGACCGGCGGCCAGCAGACGCTGCTTGATCGTGGTGGACGTCTGTCAAAGTTCAAGAACAAGTTTGCGAATCTCGGCATTTAAGCCGTTTTGTCGCGTTGAATGCGAGGGGCCTTCGGGCCCCTTTTTGCTTTATGGCTTCTTGCGGTCGGAATGACCGAGGTCGCGTTCCGGGTCGATGACGTCGCGCACACGCTGTTTCAGCTCTGCGGCATCCGGAAAGCCCCCGTCGCGTTTGCGCTCCCAGATCAGTTCATCGTCACATGTAATGGTAAAGGTGCCGCCAGTTCCTGGCACGAGAACGACTTCGCCCAGTTCGAGGCTGAAGGTGGACAGCAATTCCTGCGCCATCCACCCGGCACGCAGCAGCCACTGGCACTGCGTGCAATAGGTAATGCGAATAATCGGCTTGCGCTCGCTCACGCTGCGCTCAGCTTCGCCATCGTCGCTTCATCGACTTCGAAATTCGCATAGACGTTCTGCACGTCGTCGTCGTCTTCAAGTGTAGCGACGAGCTTCATCAGCGATTGCGCACGATCTTCGTCAACCGGCACATTGTTCTGTGGCTTCCAGATAACCTTGACGCTCTCCGCTTCACCTAGCGCAGTTTCAAGCGCCTTCGAAACTTCATTCACGTCCTCAAAGCCGCAAAGTATTGTGTGACCTTCCTCATCGGATTCCACATCCTCTGCGCCGGCTTCAATTGCCGCTTCCATTATCTTGTCTGCATCACCAACGCTTGCCGGATAACGAATTTCGCCCGCACGATCCCACATGAAGGAAACCGATCCAGTTTCGCCCAGCGCGCCGCCTGCCTTTGTAAAAGCAGCACGAACATTCGAGGCCGTGCGATTGCGGTTGTCGGTCAATGCCTCGACAATCACCGCAACACCGCCGGGACCATAGCCCTCGTAGCGTACTTCCTCATAATTTTCCGTATCGCCACCGGCTGCCTTGTTAATAGCGCGGGCGATATTATCCTTCGGCATGGACTCGGCCTTGGCGTTCTGGATAGCCAGACGCAGGCGCGGGTTCATCGTCGGGTCGGGCATGCCCTGCTTCGCGGCAACCGTGATTTCACGGGCAAGCTTGGAGAAAATCTTTGAGCGGGCCGCGTCCTGGCGACCTTTGCGATGCATAATGTTTTTAAATTGGGAATGGCCGGCCATTGCGCCCTCTATGAATGCCAAATCTGTTAGATTTCGCGGGCTTATAGATAAATTGCGGCCAAACGTCCAGCATCTCGACCGTCGTACCATCGCATTTGCTCGCGCGAATGTGACTTCGCACCAGCCAATATGGCCTCGATAGTTCGAGACGGGCGGAGCACCACGGAGATGCACGGGATGAACCGGCCCTCTTTGCTTGCCCTGATCCTGCTACTCCCCGCGCCTGCCATGGCGCAGGAAACCAGGATTGTTTCCAAATGTATGGCAATTGCCGAAGCAATACCCGGCATCACCTATGCGAGCTTTGACAAGGGCACGATGCTCGCTTCAGCACCCGCAGAAAGCGTACAGATCACCTATGCCGGACATTCGACCTATTTGATCGAAACTCCCGGCGGTGTTCGCATCGCGACCGATTTCAGCGGTGTCTACGGCAGCGAGTTCAACCCGCGCATCGTGACTATGAATAAGGCACATCGCACGCACTATACCGACCATCCGCCTATCAGTGCTGAATTCGTCTTGCGCGGTTGGAACCCCGAGGGTGGCCCGGCGCACCATGCGCTGGAGGTAGAGGATGTTACCGTGCGCAACGTTCCCACCGACATTCGGCACGGGGATGAAATGGAAAAAGATGGGAATTCCATATTCATATTCGAAGTTGCAGGTCTATGCATTGGCCATCTTGGCCATCTGCACCACAGGTTGGAAAGCGAACATTACGGGGCAATCGGCAGGTTGGATATCGTGATGGCGCCCATCGACGGCGGCATGACGCTTTCGGTGGAAGCCATGAGCGAAATCACCACACGGCTCTATTCGTCGATGATCTTGCCAATGCACCGCCATGCCACGCCGCTTTCCGCTTACACGAGCAGGATGGGAGATGGCTTTGCGGTGGATATTCGCACCAGCAACAGCTTGACGGTATCGCTGAAAACTTTGCCATCCCGACCGACTATCGTTGTGCTGGACGGCGTATAGTGGGCCGGTCAGACCGGCCCACCAAGTTTCGATCAATGTTTCCTATTGGCATCCTTGCGGCGACGAGCCAGCATGTTCAGCCCTTCAACAAGCGCCGAGAAGCCCATTGCCGCATAGATATATCCCTTCGGCACGTGGTAACCCATGCCATCTGCTATCAGTGTCATGCCGATCATCAGCAGGAAGCCAAGCGCCAGCATCACAATCGTCGGATTTTTCTCGATGAAGTTTGCCAGTGGCGTAGCCGCTGCGAGCATCACTGAAACCGCCGCAATAACTGCGATGTACATGATTGCGATGTGATCGGTCATACCGACGGCCGTAATGATGGAGTCGATCGAAAAAACGAGATCCAGCAACAGTATCTGGAAGATCGCCCCGCCCAGACTCAATTGCAGCGTACTGCCGACCATTGAATCCTTGTGGTCGTCAGGGTCCACGGTGTGGTGAATTTCTTTGGTAGCCTTCCACACAAGAAAGAGACCACCAGCAATCAGAATAAGATCACGCCATGAAAAATCGTGACCGAATGCCGAGAAAACCGGCGTGGTGAGTTGTACGATAAAGGAGATCGTGGCGAGCAGAACGAGGCGCATGACCAGCGCCGCGCCAATGCCAAGACGACGCGCCGGGCCGCGCTGGGCCTCGGGCAGTTTGTTGGTGAGGATGGAAATGAAGATCAGGTTGTCAATGCCGAGTACGATTTCCAGCACAACAAGCGTGATCAGCGCTATCCAGGCCGTCGGGTCAGAAGTCCAGGCAAAAAAAGGCAGCAGAAATTCCATGTGTCCCCGTCTTGTTCAAAAAGCAAAGTCCGGCACAAGTAGGAAGAGCGTAGCGCGCCTTCAACGCCATCACCAGAACGACGGCACAGTTTCTTCCAGACGCGGACCAATGCGCAATGCGCCGATCTGTTCCGCGAGACCCGTTCTATCCGATATATTTACGCCAACACCGCACAATGTAGCCGGCCCCGTTGCGGCTTCAAACCGGCTTTTTGGCACCTTTGAGAGAAACCTGTTGAGTGGTTCTTCCTTGTCCATGCCTAGCGAGGAGTCATAATCACCGCACATTCCCGCATCGGTCATGTAGGCCGTACCACCGTTCAAGATTTGGTGATCGGCGGTCGGCTGATGTGTATGCGTGCCAACCACGAGGCTGACACGACCATCGACGAAATGGGCGAAACACATTTTTTCGCTGGTGGCTTCGGCGTGGAAATCAATAACCACAGCGTCCGCCTGCTCTCCCAGTGGACATGCGGCAAGCTCGCGCTCAACAGCCTGGAACGGATCGTCGAGTTCGGGGTGCATAAAGACCCGGCCCATTATGTTGGATACGAGAATGCGTGCGCCATTGCGCGCGACATAGACGCCAGAACCCTTGCCCGGCGTACCGACAGGAAAATTTACAGGTCGCAAAAATCTATCCTGACGACCCGCAAAGCTAAGCGCCTCGCGCTGGTCCCATACATGATTGCCGGTTGTGACCACATCCGCCCCGGCAGCAAGCGTATTCAGAAAAATGTCTTCAGTGATACCGAAGCCGCCCGCGGCGTTCTCGCCATTGACGATCACGAAATCCAGCTTGAAATCCGAAATGAGGCCGGGAAGTTTTTCCCAAACCGCTGTTCGGCCTGTCCGGCCAACCATATCACCCAAAAATAGAAGCCTCATGCACCGCTTCTAGTGCCGTTCCCCACGGGATGGAAGCGGCGTAACCCGCTTTCCGTAAGTAATTCAGGGATATTGACGTCATGGGGTTCGTTCGGCACCAGCGCAACCTCCTGACAGTCAAACGCGATACCGATCAATCGCGGCTGTATGCCCTTGTTGTGCAGCTGTTCAATTGCCCGGTCATAATAGCCTGCGCCATAGCCAATGCGATGTCCGCGATCGTCGAATGCCGCGAGTGGAACAAGCATCAGGAAAGGATCCAGCACAGCAGCCCCCTCCCCCGGTCCAAATGTTCCAAACCCCATATCCACCAGCGGCACCTCGCGCACTAGCCCACGGAAAATCATCGTGGTCTTGTCCAGTATTGCGGGGAGGCAAAGGCGCGCGCCGCGTGAAGCCAAACCGAACATCAATGGACGCACGTCAACTTCCGAGCGCATCGGCCAAAAGCCGGAAACGACCGTGCCCTCATCAATTGCTATCTGCGCAAGGGCAGTTTCAGCCATTTGAAGGGAGGCTTCCACGCGCCATACGGGATCAAGCGCGTCGCGCCGTGCAAGGGCCTGCTTCCGCAGTTCGCGTTTCTGCTCTCTGGCTGTGGTCATCTGGCAGAAATTATGTGCAGAAAATGCAAGGCACCGTTCCACCCGCGACATGGAAGAGTGGCGTCCAGACAACCGGTGGAGAGGTTGATCCCGGGAACCTACAAAGTAGGTGGGCGCCATATGAAAGAACCCACGGGTCCAATCAGGGACAGCTCCCTTCGAGATCAATAAGGCCCCGGGGAAATATTACTCCTGCCGGGAAGCCCAGAGCGCCAATACCTATATAGAACCGTCTAACCCCGTGCGCCACTGGCATGGTGAAGGAATCTGCGTAACATTATGCCTCATGGCGACCAATTGATATGTCAGGGCAGCAACCGGCCCAGCATGGAGATACAAAATGGAACAACACACATTCCCCGTTGTACGAACGGAAGCCGAATGGCGAGCGCGACTTACACCCGAGCAATATTACATCATGCGCGAGCACGGCACGGAGCGCCCCGGAAGCTGTGCACTGCTCTATGAAAAGCGGGCAGGAACCTTCACATGCGCGGGATGTGACCAGCCCCTGTTTGAATCAAAGCTGAAGTTTGAAAGCGGCACGGGCTGGCCAAGCTTTAACGACCCGGTGCCGGGATCCGTCGAAACCACGACGGACCGGTCACATGGGATGGTTCGCACCGAAGTTCACTGCGCGCGGTGCGGCAGCCATTTGGGCCACGTTTTCAACGATGGACCGCCGCCGACCGGCCTGCGCTACTGCATCAACGGCGTTGCGCTGAACTTCACGCAAGCCTGACAGCTTCGCGCGCGCCGTGCAGAGCGCACGGCGCAGCGCCCTTACGCCATACCGAGAGCAGCCTTGTACAATTCCAGGATCGTCTCGGCTTCTTCGCGTTCAGCCTGATCAATCTTGCGCAGGCGAACGATTGCGCGGATGGCCTTGGTGTCGAAACCATTGCCCTTCGCCTCCGCATACACATCCTTGATGTCGTCGGCGATGGTCTTCTTTTCTTCTTCGAGACGCTCAATGCGCTCGATCAAGGCACGCAATTGCCCGGCGGCAAAGGTCTGGGCATTGTCGGTGATGTCGTCCGCCATGAAACTCTCCTGAAATTGGAAGCCGCGTGAGTCGCAGCCTGAAAATCCGGCGCGTTCGATGCCTCACGCCGAAAGCACGGTCAAGCCGCTGAATCGATCAATGCTGCGGCCGGTTACGTTCAAACGCCGCCTTTTGCTCCTCGCTCGCCGGTCGCTGGTGCTTTTCCTGCCAGTCAGCGTACGGCATTCGATACACGATTTCGCGCGCTTCTTCCTTGGTCAGTTCAGTACCCTGCGCCTTTGCGGCCTCTTGATACCAATTGGCGAGACAGTTGCGGCAAAACCCGGCCAAATTCATGAGGTCGATATTCTGCACATCGCTGCGCTGGCTGAGATGTTGCAACAGTTTGCGGAACGCTGCCGCTTCAAAATCCCGCCTCTGCTCGTCGGTAAACTCAACCATCGTCAATCCTCAAACCGGTCCCGTGCGCGAACCAAATTGCCTCACAATGTGCATATCGGGACGACTATTCAGCTCTTCAAGGATCGGGCGGAGGCGATTCGCCCAGCTTGCGACACCACCTGCATCTGCAATCAGGTCTTGCCGCACCTCGATCAACGCATGGGCATAGCCGTTAACAATCGCATGCCGATACATGGTGTCGCCGCGGAGAGCGCCATCATACGGCTCATTGTCGCCGACGACAATCGACGCATCACTGGCCAGCATTTCAATCATCGGCAAAGGCGCACGATCATCCTTATCCCACAAGATACCCACATGCCACGGCCTGGCACGTCCTTGCATGACAGGCGTGAACGAATGCAGTGAAACGATGAACGGCGCAGATCCCGTTGTCTGGACAACCGAAGAAATCATGGACCCTACCGCGTCGTGGTATGGGCGGTAAAAACCTTCAAGCCGCTTTTCCCGTTCGATGTCCGACAGAGGGTAGTTGGCACGAACCACCGTCCCGTCATAGAGCTGGCGAATCAACGTCGGGTCGTCTTCCCCACGATTGGGATCGATGAGAAGCCGCGAAAAACTTGCCAAAACAGCCGGGGCGCCCGTCATTCGGGCCAACTCCCGTGTGAGCGGCTCAACCCCGATATCATAGGCAATGTGGCGATCGAACTCGCTCTGCGGCAGTCCAAGGGTGCCATATTCATCCGGCAAGGAACGCCCGGCGTGATCGGCAATCACAACCATTCCAAGATTCCGGTCTCCTTCTATGATTTCGAAGGGACGAAAGAACTCCGAACGTGCCATAACAATTCCCAGCAGCTTCCCAGCTTCAAGTTGTGAACCACAGCCCGCCCGCCGAAACAACAGTGAAAATAATGCTGCATGGCTGGAACTATGCAAATTGACGTGCCAATGTCCGGACAAATCGGTTAAATCGATTGGATGAGGGTTCCGGTCTCGTTGACACGGCGCACCACATTGCCGAAAAGAGCCGGCAGGCGATTTGTGCAAAAGGGGCAAGCATATGAAATTTGCAGGAGGCTGGCGGTTGCGCGTTGGGCCTTCAGTGGCCGCTGTATGTCTGGCGATGGCGGCCAGCGCAGTGTTCAGCACGCCCGCCCGCGCGGATTTCCGCGTCTGCAACGCAACGCAGGGGCTTGTTGGTGTGGCCATTGGCTACAGGGCCGCAGATGGCTGGAAATCCGAAGGGTGGTGGCACATTGAAGGCTCCACATGCAAAACCCTCATCGAAGGCGCTTTGTCTTCCCGTTTCTATTACCTCTATGCGGAAGATTCCGAGCGGGGCGGGCGTTGGGACGGCCCGATAAACATGTGCGTGACAGACAAGGAATTTAATATCTCGGGGGTTAGTGAGTGTCTCGCGCGCGGCTATCAGCGCGCAGGCTTCCGCGAATATGACACCGGGGAGCAGGCAAGCTGGATGGTTCAACTTACAGATGAGCCAACTCCGCTGCCGGGCGCAACGCCAACGTCGCCTATAACCGGCGCCGATCAGACAGATGAAAGCGAACAATGAGACGCAGTCGCAAAGTCAAGATTCTGGCAACGCTTGGTCCGGCCTCTTCCGAGCCCGAAATGATACGCAAGCTCGTGGACGCTGGTGCAGATGTTTTCCGCATCAATATGAGCCATGCCGATCACGACCTCATGCGCACGCTGGTTGGAAGAATCCGGGCAATCGAAGATGATACCGGAAGGCCAATCGGCATTCTGGCGGATTTGCAGGGCCCCAAGCTTCGCGTCGGCAAATTTGCGAAAGGACGCGAAACACTTACACTCGGTCAAACCTTCACATTGGACGATGACCCAACAGAAGGTGATGCAACCCGCGTTCAACTTCCGCACCCTGAAATCCTGGCGTCCGTCCAGCCCGGTGACAGGTTGCTCATCGACGACGGGAAACTGCAACTCAACGCTGTAACCTGCGACGGCAGGAAAATTGTTACGACGGTGGTCGCAGGCACCGGTATATCCGATCGCAAGGGCGTAAGCCTGCCCGACACAGACCTTCCTGTTGGCGCGCTGACCGAAAAGGATAGAAGCGACCTTCATGCAGCCGTTGAGGCCGGTGTGGACTGGATCGCCTTGTCCTTCATCCAGCGTCCGGAAGATCTGATGGAAGCACGCAAGCTGGTAGCTGGACGCGCCCTGCTCCTGTCCAAGATTGAAAAGCCGCAAGCGGTCGTGCGCCTGAAGGAAATCATTGATCTTTCTGACGCCCTGATGGTGGCGCGCGGCGACCTTGGCGTGGAAATGCCAATTGAAGCGGTTCCCGGAATCCAGAAGCAGATCACCCGTGCCGCGCGCCGCGCTGGCAAACCGGTTGTGATTGCAACGCAGATGCTGGAATCCATGATCACCGCGCCCGTGCCAACGCGCGCCGAAGTGTCGGATGTTTCCATCGCCGTGTTCGAAGGTGCTGATGCCATTATGCTTTCTGCGGAATCAGCTGCTGGCCAGTATCCGGTCGAAGCTGTCGCAATGATGAACCGCATTGCCGAACGCGTCGAGCAGGACCCGACCTACCCGGCCATTATCAACGCGCAGCGCTCCCAGCCAGAGCCGACCGGCCCGGATGCCATCTCGCTGGCAGCGCGCGAAATTGCTGAAACCTTGAAGCTTTCAGCAATCGTGACTTATACGGCTTCTGGCAATACAGGCCTCCGCGCTGCCCGCGAGCGGCCGCAGGTGCCAATTATCGCCCTTTCGCCCATCGTCGAGACTGCGCGCCGGCTTTCGCTGCTGTGGGGCACGCATTGCGTGGTTTCGCCCGACGCAACCGATCTCGACGATATGGTGGAGCGCGCCTGCCTGATCGCCAAGACCGAGGGGTTCAGCAAGGCTGGCGAGCGCATCATCATCATGGCCGGCGTTCCGTTGCGTACGCCCGGCGCAACAAATATGCTGCGGATCGCTTACGTCAACGAATAGAGCTCAGATTGCCTCGCCTTCCAGTTCTTCGGAAAGCGTCACTACTTCATTCTGTGCATTTCGCATCATGGGGTAGATTTCGAGCACGCGCTGATAGGCATTGAACGCGAGCTGTTTGTTACCACCAGCCATAAAGATTTGCGCCATGCCGGAAATCGCTCCGAAATGGCGTGGCTCAAGTTCCAGCGTCTGCTCGATATCCGCCATCGACTTGGCAAAGTTCTGCATCATGAAATGCACTGTAGCGCGACGGTTCCAGCCTTCAGCATAATCCGGGCGCATTGCAACAACCTGATCCAGAAAATCGAGCGCAACATCGAACTTGCGCTCTTCCAGCGCCTTACCTGCCCACTGCATCATCAGGTCAACACTTGCGCTGCCTGAAGCCGCCCATTCCTGACCGATTCGTGAGGCAATACGGGTAGCCACCTTCTCGTTTTGCGACCGCTTCAACTCACTGAAGAGCCTGTCCAGCTTTTGCTGATGGGTCAGTTCCCCCTTGTCGACCGGCATACCTTGCTGCCCCAACGCAAAGGTTGGGGTCACCAAAGCAAGCATGAAAGCCAGAATGGCCGGGCCATATCGCATGAGCAGAATGTAGACCCGCAGAAAAAGTGGTCAATGAAAATCGATGTGAGCGGGCGAATCGCGCTGCATGTCCTCGGACGTAATCACTACTTGCACCCAAGGGCTGGCATGACGCTATTCCCGATTCGGCACTATCGCAGTCACACGGTTGACCACGCACAGCAAAACGCCGCGCAACGAGAAAGCTTCCCATTGCACGACGTCAAACCAATAGTTTGGCTAATGGGAGCGAGGCTCCCGCGCAATCAACCCTGACGCGCTTTGTAGCGTGGGTCAGATTTGTTGATGATATAAATGCGGCCCTTGCGGCGAACCAGGCGGTTGTCACGATGGCGGGCTTTGAGAGCTTTGAGCGAGTTCTTGATCTTCATAGTCTGGCCTGTCGGGTTTGGCCCTGAGGGCCTAACGTAAAGGCGCGCTTCACAGCGCGCCCGAAATCGAGGTTGCTCATAGACGAGGAGCGAACCGCCTGTCAACACCAGAACGCGCTAACAGCGCCGCGTCAGGCGGGTAAAATGCCCCATCTTGCGGCCTGAACGTGCCTCGGTCTTTCCGTAGAGGTGGAGCACCAGCCCCGGCTCGGCCAACAATTCAGCAGCGCGTTCAACATCGTTGCCAATCAGGTTTTCCATCACGCAATCTGAGTGCCTCGCGCAATCCCCCATTGGCAGGCCAGCGATGGCCCGGATATGCTGCTCAAACTGAGAAATCGCACATGCAGCCTCAGTCCAATGCCCCGAATTATGTACGCGCGGCGCAATCTCGTTAATCGCCAGCCCGCCATCCCGCAGCACAAAAAATTCCACACCAATGACACCCACATAACCAAGCGCACGCAAAATCGCGAAAGCCGCGCTTCGCGCGGCCGCTGCGGTTCGCTCCGAAATCGCCGCAGGAACCGTAGAGCTATGCAGAATGCCCTTTCGATGAACGTTTTCAGCGGGATCAAACGCTGCCAGCGACCCGTCTTCGGCCCGCGCGGCGATGATCGAAATCTCGCGCTCGAAATCTACAAGCGATTCCAATATCAGCGGCACCGAGCCGAGCGATGCGCAAGAGCCCGAAACGGGTGTCTTTGATGATTGCCTGAATACGATCTGGCCTTTGCCGTCATAACCCAGCCGGCGCGTTTTCAGCACGCCATTGCCGCCGAAAGCCGCCAGCCCCGCTTCCAGATCACCATCCGAATCGATAGGTCTGAACGCTGCGGTCTTGAGACCCACTGAATTGATGAAGGTCTTTTCGGTCAATCGATCCTGAGAAACTTCCAGCGCGCGGGCAGATGGAAACACTGGCGTCGATTTTGCAACGCGCTCGGCAGCCAGTACAGGAACGTTCTCGAATTCATATGTCACAACGGCGCAATCGCGCGCGAGTTCTGAAAGAGCCGCTTCATCGTCATACGCGGCGACAATCTGACGATTCGCTACCTGTGCAGCAGGGCAATCAACTTGGGGCTCAAGAATTATGGTTTTGAATCCGAAACGGGCCGCAGCCATTGCCAGCATACGGCCAAGCTGCCCGCCTCCAATGATTCCGATAGTCGAACCGATTGGCAGGGAAGCCATTATGCGTCATCCGACGGTTTGAGCGAAACCGTGCTTGTCTGGGC
The DNA here is from genome assembly GCA_019635795.1 of Rhizobiaceae bacterium. GTDB lineage: Bacteria > Pseudomonadota > Alphaproteobacteria > Rhizobiales > Rhizobiaceae > Mesorhizobium_G. The sequence continues at coordinate 115,344 of JAHBYV010000011.1, read as the reverse complement.
CTCGCGCCAACGGTCAAGACGATCGGCGAGCGCAGGATCATTCAGGGCAAGCACGGAAGCAGCAAGCAGAGCAGCGTTTATCGCACCCGGCTTGCCGATTGCCAACGTTCCGACAGGTATGCCACCCGGCATCTGCACGATAGAAAGCAGCGAGTCCTGACCTGATAGAGCCTTGGATTCGACGGGCACACCAAACACCGGCAAGGGCGTCATCGCCGCTGTCATGCCGGGAAGATGCGCGGCGCCGCCCGCCCCTGCAATTATGACTTTGAACCCGGCAGCTTTAGCTCCCTTGGCAAATTCATAAAGGCGGTCCGGCGTGCGGTGCGCGGAAACGATCAAAGATTCGTGTTTGATTTCGAGCGCCGAAAGCGTTTCGGCTGCATGGCGCATGGTCGCCCAGTCAGACCGGCTTCCCATGATTATGGCAACATCAAATTTCACTGGCACGACGGGTCCCCCGCTGCAAGCGGCGCGATTAACCGAATTTGGTGCAAACCGCAAGCTCGCAACCAGCAGCAGTCAGGCAATGATGTCCGGTATGATGCTGCTTTCGAGCGCTTTCAGCCGGTCTTTCAGAACCAGCTTTTTCTTTTTCATGCGCTGAATTTGCAAGGGGTCGCAGCCGGTTGCAATCATTGCGTTGATTGCCGCGTCGAAATCTGCATGTTCCTGTTTCAGCCGCGCAAACTCGAGCCGAATTTCCGCCTGATCCTGTTCCGACATATTCACCGTCTGAATTCCTGCGCCTGCATTGCACGCGACACTCTGGAGGGTACTCTTGCCAGTAGTGACCAGCGCGAGCGCCTTTATCACATTTTGGGGAGCGGTGGAATCCTACTACGTCATATTAGACAAGAGAAACAAGTGGTGGCACATTGTCACTGTTTCGTCACATCGCCTCGGCGGGTGATCGAGGCGGTGGAAGACGGCACCGTTGTACGACGATAAAAGGAGAACTTGTAAATGTCTCTTGCCAGCCACCTCGAAGAACTTCAGCGCAAACACGGCGAGATTGAGCGCCAGATTGACGAAGCTATGAACCATCCCTCTGTGGACGGTCTCGAAATCGTTTCGCTCAAACGCCGCAAGCTGCTGCTGAAAGATGAAATCGAGAAGCTGAGGGTACAAACGACTCACTGATTGGGGCGGTGCGAGTGCGGAATCACTATGGGCCGGCGATCTTTTGGTCGCCGGCCTTTTACTTACCAGTTCAGGCGTTCCAGAACTGATCGAGCCACAAATGGACCTTGAGAAATCCGCCGCTGGACAATTCGTAAATACGTTTCGTCCCTGATGCTGAAGAGTTCACCAGGCCAGAGTCCAGCAGAACCTTGAGGTGCTGGGAAACAGCGGGCCGCGACACCGGCAAACCGGTGGCGAGTTCGTTTACCGATTTGGGTCCGCGCCGCAACTCTTCCAATATGTGCCTGCGATGCGGATCCGCAATTGCTGTGAATGCATCTGTAGCAGCCATCATGCATTTGTGACGTAAGAAGCGAAAAATCTCAACTACCTATTCGGCAGCAACGCGTGGGTCGAGTTTTGCACCCTCGGGGGTTACAGCCCTGTCGGATGGCATGGTCTGGAAAGCTTCCTTGTCTTCAACCGGAACAGGTGCCCGGCGCCTGATACGCAATAGCGTGTATCCGGCCATTGAAGCGTGGGCGAGCGCGGTTGCAAGCAGCAACGCTTCCGGCCAGAGCAGGCTCATCAACCCAGCGCCGATCATTGGGCCAACCATCGTGCCAAAGCCGTACAGCAGCAACAGCCCGCCGGATATTTTTACGAAATCCTCTGGCCGCGCATGGTCGTTGGCGTGTGCAACAGCAATGGAATACAGCGTATAGGCCATTGCGCCATAGGCTGCCGTCATAGCAATGACCGCAGTGCTGTTGTGGGGCCTGATAATGAATATTGCGAGCCCCAGCAAAGCCGCGCCGAACGCCGTCGCGGCCAGCACATATCGCCGGTCCATGCGATCGGATATGCGACCAATGGGCATTTGCAGCGCCCCGCCTGCTATCACGACAAGGCTCATCATCAACGCAATCTCGCCCGTCGTGAGATTTATGCGCGCGCCATACACTGCGCCGAGTGTGCCCCAGGCACCGTTGGCAACGCCAATGAGCAGACAGGCTCCGAAAGCGACCGGTGAATTTTTGTAAAGCGCCCTTAGATCAAGCGACACATCCTGAAGTGGTGTAGGACTTGCCTGAGACGAAACTGCTGTCGGAATTAACGAGCAGCAAAACAGAATGCCGGTCACCATGAAGAGCGACTCGGTCGTCACATCTCCGGCAGCAACAGCCATCTGCCCAGCCATGATAGAGGCATATGTAACCATCATATACAGGCCGAACACAGTGCCGCGATTCTCATTGTTCGCGCGCTCGTTCAGCCAGCTTTCGATGATCATGAAGCACCCGGCCATCGTAAAACCGGTGAACGCCCGCAATATGATCCAGATTGTCTCGTCGATGAACAATCCGGTCAGCAGCGCTACAATTGCGCCCGCTGCGGCAAAGGTTCCGAATGCACGCACGTGACCTGCCTGCCGGACAAGCCGCGGTGCGAAAAAGCATCCTGAAATGAAGCCCGCAGCCCAGGCGGTGCCCAGCAAGCCCAGAACACCCGTCGAAAATCCTTCCGCCTGCCCCCTGAGAGGAAGAAGCAGTCCATGCAATCCAGAGGCAGCCAACAAAAACGCTGTGCCACGCAAGAGCGCGAGAATCGGACGATAGGCGGCAAACATGAATATCCTTCAGATCTGGAATTACCTGACAAATGGCAAAGAATCAGGACTTGAAAAGCGCCTCGGCCGCAGCCTTTGTCGCGCCTTTTGCTTTCAGTTCGGTTTCCAATCGCAGGATTTCGGCCTGCAATTGCCCGATTCGCTCCCTTAACTCTTCGACAGACAAAAGCGAGAGGTCCTGTCCGATCAAATGGGACTTTGGCGCGGACCTGGGTTCATCGTCAAAGAGCGCCATTCCATTCCTCCCGTTTGCCTTTGCGTGCGTTCGCAGAATACAAGAAAAAACTTACAAATGAATGGAGTAAAGAAATGGCGGAAACGGGAAAATTGCCAGAACGGATGACCGCTATCGCCATCACCGGGCCGGGTGGCCCGATGGTGCTGCGGCCAGAAGAACGCGACTTGCCGCAAATCGCCGCGAACGAAATCCTGATCAGGGTAAAGGCGGCAGGGGTAAATCGCCCTGACGTCATGCAGAGAAAGGGACTATATCCCGCTCCGCCGGATGCCTCTGATTTGCCCGGCCTCGAAGTGTCCGGAACAGTTGCAGCGATTGGGGAAAATGTGGAGCGCTGGCGCATTGGTGATGCCGTTTGCGCCTTAACCCCTGGCGGCGGATACGCTGAATTCGTCAAGTGCCACGCTGGAAGCGCTCTACCTTTACCTAGCGGCTTCACCTTCACCGAGGCTGCCGCCCTGCCGGAAAATTACTTTACCGTCTGGCACAATGTGTTTGAGCGCGGCGCGCTCAAGCCCGGTGAAACTTTACTCGTCCATGGCGGCTCCTCCGGCATTGGCACCACCGCCATCCAGATCGCAACAGCATTGGGCAGCAAGGTTATCGCGACAGCAGGATCGGCGGAAAAGTGCGAAACCTGCGTCAGCCTCGGGGCAGTGCGAGCCATAAACTACAGGCAGGAAGATTTCGTTCAGGTGGTGAAGGAAACCACTGAGGGACGCGGCGCGAATGTGATTCTCGATATGGTCGGCGGCGATTATGTCACGCGCAATTATCATGCAGCGGCTGTGGAGGGGCGCATAGTTCAGATTGCAGTTCAGGAAGGCGCACTCGCAAACGTTGACATTTCGCGGCTGATGACAAAACGGCTTGTGCACACCGGGTCTACACTCAGGCCGCGCAGCAATGAATTCAAGGCGACAGTTGCCTCAGCGCTGGAACTGAATGTCTGGCCTTTGCTCGGCTCGCGTCGAATCGCCCCCGTTCTGGACATGATCTTTCCGTTCAGGGAAGCTTGGCGGGCGCATGAGCGGATGGAAGAAGGCGATCATATCGGCAAAATCATGCTTGATGTCGCCTGATCCCGGCAATTGATACAGAGCAGAAGGTTCGTTTCTCAACCGGCTAACAATCTCGGCGCGCGCCTGATATGCCAGACGCACAAACAAGACTGTGCCGAGACGAATAAGCATGAGCGTTGCCGAACCTGCCGAAAAACCGACGCCTCCATGGATCGCAGCTTCGGCGCTTGGCGCCACACAAATCTTCGGATTTGGCACGACATACTACCTTCTGGGCGTTCTAGGCGGCCCGGTGAACGCTGAAACAGGCTGGCCACTGACCTTCATGTCCGGCGCACAATCTGCAGGCATGCTGGTGGCTGGACTCGTATCCCCGCGCGTCGGGCGAACCATCGACCGTGATGGCGGCAGATATGTGATGAGCGTCGGCGTCGCGTTGCTGGCGTGCGGGCTGCTCATGCTGTCCCTCGCCCAGCATAAGGCGGTATTCATTATCGGCTGGCTGCTGATGGGCGCGGGAATGGGAGCTTCGCTCTATGATGCCGCATTTGCTTCCCTTGGCAGACTGTATGGTGCAAGTGCCAGACCGGCAATGGCTACGGTCACTCTATGGGGCGGCTTTGCGAGCACAGTGTGCTGGCCGCTTTCAGCGCTGCTGATGCCATATCTGGGCTGGCGCGGCATTTGCGCATTTTATGCGCTTGTGCTGCTGGGAGCGTGCATTCCGCTGGTCCTATGGGGTCTGCGCGGAAAAATTATACCGGCACCAGTCGTCAACACGAAAACGGCTTTGCTTGAAAGCAAGGATCGCCCGCTCTACATGCTGATCGTGACCACATTTGTTGTGCTCTCGCTCGGCATGTCTATTGTTTATATTCATCTGATTGAGCTGCTCCAATCGCGCGGCCTGGAGCTGGCCGCCGCCGTTGCGCTTGGGGCCTTGATTGGCCCTGGTCAGGTCGCTGCCCGTTCCCTTGATCTGGTTTTGGGCCACAGGCACCACCCGATATGGACGTACCTTGCCGCAGTTACCGGATGCGCGGTTGGCGTAACGCTTTTTGCGCTCGATTTCCCAATTCTCTCAATAGCCATTGTCACCTTCTCGGCTGGAAATGGGGTCTACTCCATTGTCCGCGGCTCGCTGCCGCTTGCCCTGTTTGGCCCCCAGAAATTCGCAACGATCATCGGTATGCTGGCGCGACCCGGATATATTGCATACGCACTTGCCCCCTCGGTCGGCGCGCTTTTGATAGAAACAATGGGCGCAGACAGCACATTGAAGTGCCTGTCCGTCGCAATGATTCTCAATGTCGTTCTGGTTGCCGTCCTTGCTTCAATGGTTCGCCGTAGAACTTGATCCGGATGGCCGTTGCGTCGCCGGCCTTTTGCGACTATATGCAACGGTGATTTTCCCAAAATGGTGGTTCGTACCACCGCCCGCGTGGGGGACGCGGGCGAACGAGAGGATATTATCGCATGGCAAATACGCTTCTCATGCCAAAGGCTACTGCCGTATGGCTGGTTGACAATACAGCGTTGTCCTTTGACCAGATTGCGCAATTTTGCAGCCTGCATCCGCTTGAAGTTAAGGCTATCGCGGATGGTGAATCCGCACAGGGCATCAAGGGCATGGACCCGGTGATTACCGGCCAGCTAAGCCGTGATGAAATCAAGCGCGGCGAGCAAAACCCTGATTACAAGATCAAGCTTTCAGAGCCCAAGGTGCGTGTGCCTGAAACGAAGCGGCGCGGCGCGCGATATACGCCTCTTTCGAAGCGGCAAGACCGCCCGAACGCGATCTTGTGGCTGGTACGAAATCACCCGGAACTCAAGGATGCGGCCATCTCGCGCCTCGTGGGAACCACGAAATCAACGATTGAGCAAATCCGCGAGCGCCGCCACTGGAACATCGCTAATCTTCAGCCAATGGACCCGGTAACGCTGGGCCTTTGCTCGCAGATCGACCTGGATATTGAAGTCCAGCGCGCTTCGGCAAACCGTCCGCCAGCAGCACCAAGCGGCGAGACGCTGTTGCCAGCTGCACTTACCGAGCGTCTGCCTGCGGCCGATGAAGCGCCCCGCACACGCGAAGAGGACGAAGAACTCGACGCAAACGCCGTTTTTGCAAAGCTTTCGGCGCTGAAATCGACAAATACGGACAATGACGAAGACGAGTAAGTCGATTCAGGCGTAATAGTTGCGACGGCCCATGCCGTCGCGCACTTCGCTTTGCTCCATTGCCCGATAAAAATCGCCAAGCTGCCGGCCGCGCTCAGGCTTGAACGTGCGGCCAGAACAAGCAAGCGATTCGACCCGGTCGATGCGGAAGGTTCGAAAATCCTCCCGCATTTCGCACCATGCCACTAACGTCCACACTCTTCCCCAAAACCACAAGCCTAGCGGGCGGACATCGCGCGACGATGACTGTCCGGATTCGTCGCGATATTTCAGCATGAGAACTTTGCGCTCCTCCACCGCGCGTTCGAGAGCATCAATGACCTTACGATCTGAATCCGAGACAACCCACATCGGCGAATGTATCTCAGTGCGCTCTATGCGCGCTTTCTCATGGTCCGGCAGAACGGAGCCGATCTTGACGAGTGCCTCTTCAGCTGCCCGCGCCATCGCCGCGCCGCCAAACGCGCGCACCATCCGCGCGCCTGCCACCAGCGCCACAATCTCATCTCGTGTAAACATAAGGGGCGGAAGGTCGAACCCTTCCCTCATCATATAGCCGACGCCCGCCTCGCCATCGATCGGAACGCCACTCGCCTGCAAATCGGCAATATCGCGATAGATCGTGCGTTCTGATACTTCGAGCCATTGCCCCAGCTTTTGCGCCGTTACCAAACGTCCGCCGCGAAAGTGCTGGACGATCTGAAACAATCTGTCAGCTCGCCGCATTTTCCCCTCCATCGATCCGGCACAGTGAACTGTGCAACATGCCACAACGCTCCTGACAACATACTGTCAGGAGGCTTTGGCGTAAGCTTCGCTCTTATAGTTACGGATCATTTCGGCGTTTTCTTGGTCGCTCAAATGACGTGTAGCTGCGCGCTTTTCCGGCAATGGCACTATTGTGCACTCAAGATCGATATTCCGCTTCGTCAACTTTTCCCAATCTTCGGGTTGAATACGTGCTTCCGGGGCGAGGTAACGGTCGGGCCAACCGATATCCTTGCGCACATGCAGCGGCAAGCTGTCGAGCGCGCGCTGCGATCTGAATTGCTCCCTTTGGATTTTCATTGTCCGCACGATGCGAACAACAGCGGCAAACGGCTTGAGGATAAAAGCTGACATTTCGGGTGCCTCCTGAATTGGAAGGCACTATCGCACAGTGCTCCTGACAGCCCTGAGTCAGCAGCGTGAACAGAATGTGAACTTTTATCCCGCCGAGGCAGGAAAACGTGAAACCCTCCCCGGTGTGTCGTGGTATGGACTACCCCAGACCGCGCTCCTTGAGCGCAATCGTTATCTCCTCAAGAATGATCGGATCATCAATCGTCGCCGGCATTTTCCAGTCTTCCCGGTCGGCGATCTTCTGCATCGTTGCACGCAAAATCTTGCCCGAACGTGTCTTGGGAAGTCGTTTGATGGAAACGATCGTCTTGAGCGCAGCAACAGGGCCAATCCTTTCACGCACGAGTTGAACGATTTCACGTTCAATCAGCTCGAATTCGCGCGCCACCTTGCCATTCAGCACAACGAAGCCGAGAGGCAACTGGCCCTTCATGTCATCGGCAATTCCGATAACCGCGCATTCTGCAACATCAGGATGTTCCGCCAGCACCTCTTCCATGCCGCCAGTCGATAGCCGGTGCCCTGCAACATTTATGATATCATCCGTGCGCGCCATGATGAACAGATAGCCGTCCTCGTCGATAATCCCGGCATCCGCAGTTTTGTAATAGCCTGGAAATTCAGCGAGATAGGTGTTGTAGAAACGCTCATCTGCGTTCCAAAGCGTTGGCAGGCAGCCGGGTGGCAGGGGCAGTTTAATGACCACATTGCCAAGAGTGCCGTTGGGAACTTCATGGCCCGCATCATCAAGCACCTGAACGTCGAAACCGGGCATCGGCACACAGGGCGAGCCATATTTGACCGGCAATTGTCCGAGGCCAATCGGGTTCTGGCTGATCGGAGCGCCCGTTTCCGTCTGCCACCAATGGTCGATCACCGGGCGGTCAAGTTGCCGCTCGGCCCATTTGATTGTGTCGGGGTCAGCACGTTCTCCGGCCAGAAACAACGTCCGGAATCTGGAAAGATCATGCCTGGCGATAAACTCGCCATCAGGATCATCCTTGCGAATTGCACGAAACGCCGTTGGCGCGGTGAACAGCGCAACAACATCATGCTCTTCAATCACCCGCCAGAAGGTTCCCGCATCTGGAGTGCCGACCGGCTTGCCTTCAAACAATACGGTCGTACAGCCATGCAACAAGGGCGCGTAAACAATGTAGGAGTGGCCGACCACCCAGCCGACATCCGAGGCAGCCCAGAACACCTCGCCCGGCGAGATGCCGAACTCGTTCTGCATTGACCATTTGAGCATGACCATGTGCCCGCCATTGTCGCGAACAACGCCCTTTGGCTGGCCCGTCGTGCCAGATGTGTACAAAATGTAGAGCGGATCAGTTGCCGCAACAGGAACGCAATCGACATTGGCTCCGGCCGCCCGTTCGCGGGCTAACTGATCCGCATAGTCAAGATCACGTCCTTCTATGAGCTCACAACCGAGTTGCGGGCGCTGCACGATAAGGCAGCGCTTCACTTCATGGTGCGCCATTTCAATTGCGCCATCGAGAAGCGGCTTGTAGGCAACCACACGACCCGGCTCCAGCCCGCAGGATGCTGAAACGATGACGTCCGGCTTGGCGTCGTCAATACGCGTGGCAAGTTCGCGCGCTGCAAAACCACCAAACACGACCGAATGAATGGCCCCAAGACGTGCGCAGGCGAGCATGGCAAAAACGGCCTGCGGGATCATCGGCATGTAAATGATAACCCGGTCGCCTTTGCGAACGCCCATGTTCTTCAGCACGGACGCCAGCGCGACCACCTCCTGCTTCAACTCAGCATATGTGTAAGTCTGCTTGGTGCCGGTCATGGCACTGTCGTAAATCAGCGCAGGCTGGTCTGCCCTGCCGTAGACGACATGTCGATCAACAGCGTTGTAGCAGGTGTTGCACTGTGCGCCGGCGAACCACTGCCCGTACACTCCTGCATTTTCGTCAAACAGCTTGTCCCAAGACTTGAACCAATCGATGTCCGCCGCTGCTTTGGCCCAAAATCCTTCCGGATCACGTTGCCATTCTGCATAAACATCGAAATATCGGGACGACATCGCTCACTCCTCTCAAGGTGCGAGCGGTATTTAGACCTTAAGACCAACCTTCGTCCATCAGCCATTCGTCACATGACAAGGCCTTTGACACGCGCGTTTGAACTTGCTCAAAACGCATTATGTCAAAAGCTTTTTCACTCTTGATGCTGGTGCTGATGGCAATCCAGATCGTCAAGCCGCTCGGACTGCCGGGATTGCGCAAGCGAACGGATTTCTGGAAACTGGCCCTGATTGCGATCGCGGCCATCTCGCTGACCGCCGCGATCGGACATTGGGGCGCATGAAGCGCTTACTTGAGCTTCAGGACTTCAACGCCGGGAAGCTCCTTGCCTTCCATCCATTCGAGGAAGGCACCGCCAGCAGTCGAAACGTAGGTGAAATCATCTGCAACGCCCGCATGGTTTAGCGCTGCTACCGTATCACCACCGCCTGCCACAGAAACAAGCTTTCCAGCCTTGGTGCGGCTCGCAGCATGTTTTGCAGCGGCAACAGTTGCCTTGTCGAAAGGATCAATTTCGAAAGCGCCCAGCGGCCCGTTCCACACGAGCGTTTCTGCCCGGTCGATCCAGCCGTTGATCGTGCCAATCGTATTGGGACCGACATCGAGAATCATGGCATCGGCCGGTACGGCATCCACTGAAACGATCTCATTTGCCGCGCCTGCCTTGAACTCTCGGGCAATGACAGCATCCGACGGCAGGATAATCGCGCACCCAGCACCTGCGGCCTCGATCATGATCTGCTTGGCTGTCGCGGCCAGATCGTGTTCGCATAGCGATTTGCCCACATCAACGCCGCGGGCGGCAAGAAAAGTATTCGCCATGCCGCCGCCGATCACCAATGCATCAACCTTCTTGACGAGGTTCATCAAGAGATCGATCTTGGTCGAAACCTTAGCGCCGCCCACAATAGCCACGACCGGCTTTGCCGGGTTTCCAAGGCCCTTCTCCAGCGCCTCAAGCTCGGCCTGCATGGTGCGCCCGGCATAGGCCGGCAACAAATGCGCCAGCCCCTCGGTGGAAGCATGAGCGCGATGCGCCGCCGAGAAAGCATCGTTGACATAAATGTCGCCGTCTGCGGCCAGTTGCTTTGCAAACTCGGGATCGTTCTTCTCCTCCCCCTTGTAGAAGCGGGTATTTTCCAGAAGCAGAACGTCACCCGGGTTAAGCGAAAAGATTGCCCCTCGCGCTTTTTCGCCAATGCAATCACCAACGAAAGCAACTTGACGACCAAAAACATCGCTCGCAGCGCGCGCAATCGGCTCAAGCGAAAGAGCTGGATTCGGCCCATCCTTTGGCCTGCCAAAGTGAGCCAGCAAAATGACCTTGGCCTCCTTGCCAGACAGTTCAAGGATGGTTGGAGCAACGCGTTCGATACGCGTCAGATCGCTCACCTTGCCATCTTCCATTGGCACATTCAGGTCCACGCGAACCAGGATGCGCTTCCCCTTCACATCTCCAATGTCGTCAAGCGTTCTGAAACGCGCCATCAGTCTCTCCTGTAATTCAGTGGCGACAATACAAGCACATGTGCGTGATTCAAGCTGATGCCACGCATCGCGCAGAAAACTCAACACTTCGCACGCAACTGAGCGCCATGAAGCGAATTCCCCCGGCATCACATAGTCAGGCCAGCCAACAAAAAACGGGAGGCACTGCCCCCCGCCTTTTCAAATATGGAGGCTTGCGCCCCTTGTCCTAGATGGTCTTGGCGAAGGCCACAGCCGTATCGGCCATGCGGTTCGAGAAACCCCATTCATTATCGTACCACGACAGAACCGAAACCAGATTGCCGCCCATAACCTTGGTTTGGTCAAGCGCAACGGTCGAGGAATGCGGGTCATGGTTGAAGTCGATGGAAACGTTCGGGTCGTGCGTGACGTTGAATACGCCCTTGAGCGGGCCATTGGCTGCAGCAGCAATCATTGCTTCGTTCAGCTCTTCGGCGGTCGTGTCGCGCTTGGCGATAAACTTCAGATCGACAACGGAAACGTTAGGCGTCGGAACACGAATGGAAATTCCGTCCAGCTTGCCCTTCAGCTCAGGCAGCACCAGGCCAATTGCCTTCGCCGCACCTGTCGAGGTCGGAATCTGCGACAGGGCAGCAGCGCGCGCGCGATACAAATCCTTGTGCAGCGTATCCAGTGTCGGCTGATCACCCGTATAGGAGTGGATCGTCGTCATCATGCCCTTTTCGATGCCGACCGTGTCGTGCAGGATCTTCGCCATCGGCGCGAGACAGTTGGTCGTGCAGGACGCGTTGGAGATAACGACGTGATCTTTTGAAAGCTGGTCGTGATTGACGCCGTAAACCACTGTGAAATCAGCGCCGTCAGCAGGTGCCGAAACGATCACGCGCTTGGCGCCGGCGGTGAGATGAGCTGCAGCCTTATCGCGCGCCGTGAAGATACCGGTACACTCAAGGGCGATGTCAATGCCAAGTTCTTTCCAGGGAAGCTGTGACGGGTCCTTGATTGCCGTAACCTTGAAGCTTTCCGAACCGACGCTGATCGTATCACCCTTCACAGAAACTTCGTGCGGGAAACGGCCATGCACACTGTCATAGCGCATGAGATGCGCATTGGTTTCAACCGGTCCGAGATCATTGACAGCCACGACATCGATGTCCTTGCGGCCCGACTCGTAGATCGCCCGAACAATATTGCGCCCGATGCGACCGAACCCGTTAATCGCTACTCTTACAGCCATGAAATCCTCCTTGGGAGATAGACCCCTGCCGCCACAACCGACAGGGCTGAATTGCAATCAATGCGCTTAACCGTGCAGAACTTTTTCGGCAGCGGCAGCCGCAGCTTCTGCAGTTATTCCGAAATGCTTGTAGAGGTCAGCTATATCGCCGCTCGCTCCAAAGCCGTTCATCCCGACAAAAATACCGTCAGTGCCGATAAACCGGTCCCATCCCTGACGAATGCCAGCTTCAATTGCCATCCGGACCGGAGCCGAACCCAGAATATCGAGCCTGTAGCCTTCGCTTTGGGCCTCAAACAATTCGAAGCAGGGAACCGAAACTACACGCGTCGGATGCCCGTGAGCCTGCAACAGAGCACGCGCGCCAAGTGCGATCTCGACTTCCGAGCCGGTCGCGAAGATTGTTACGGCAGCTTCACCATCCGCCTTCGCCAATTCGTAGGCTCCGCGGCTGCACAGATTTTCACTGCTATTTTCGGTGCGAACCGTCGGCAGATTCTGGCGGGTGAGCGCCAGTGTCGACGGCGTCTTGCGGCTTTCCAGCGCAATCTGCCAGCACTCGGCAGCTTCAACAGCATCGGCAGGACGGAACACCAGATGGTTGGGGATCGCGCGCAATGCCGCCATATGCTCCACGGGCTGGTGGGTCGGACCATCTTCTCCCAAACCGATAGAATCATGGGTCATGACGAAGATGGAGCGTATGCCCATCAAGGATGCCAGACGCATCGACGGGCGCGCATAGTCAGAGAAGCAAAGAAATGTTCCGCCGTAAGGAATAACGCCGCCATGAAGCGCCATTCCGTTCATTGCTGCGGCCATTCCGTGCTCGCGAATGCCGTAGTGCACATATCGGTTGCCATACTTGCCAGCCGCTATTTCGCCGGTCTGGCTGGTGCGCGTGTTGTTTGAACCCGTCAAATCAGCAGAGCCGCCGATCGTTTCCGGAACCACCCCATTAATGACCTCAAGGGCCATTTCAGACGACTTACGCGTGGCAACCTTCGGCTTTTCGGCGACGAGCTTTTCCTTGTAGGCATTGATTGCATCGTCGAAATCGCCAGGCAGTTCACCCCGCATACGGCGCTCAAACTCGGCGCGCTTCTCATTAGGAGCGGCCGCAAGGCGCTTTTCCCAATCGGCTCGGGGTTTGGCTGCGTTCAGCCCGGCCAGGCGCCAGGCGTCCAGAACGTCAGATGGCACTTCAAATGGCGAATATTTCCAGCCCAGCGCCTCACGGGTAGCAGCGACTTCATCCTTGCCCAGCGCTGAGCCATGCACCTTGTTCGTGCCAGCCTTGTGCGGCGAGCCAAATCCGATCGTCGTCTTTGCAGCAATCAGGGTCGGCCTGTCAGATTTCTTCGCCGCCTCAAGCGCCGCCGCAATCGCCTCCGGATCATGGCCGTCGCAAGCGAGCGTATTCCAGCCCGACGCCTCAAACCGTTGACGTTGGTTCGTGGAATCGGTCAGCGAGACGGAACCATCAATGGAAATGCCGTTATCGTCCCAAATCACGATGAGCTTGTTCAGCTTGAGATGGCCAGCAAGTGAAATTGCCTCCTGGCTGATACCTTCCATAAGGCAGCCGTCGCCAGCGAGCACATAGGTATAATGGTCCACCAGATCATCGCCATAAGCGGCATTCATGATGCGTTCGGCGAGCGCGAAGCCCACGGAATTTGCCAGCCCCTGCCCCAGTGGGCCGGTGGTGGTTTCAATTCCGGTTGCATGCCCATATTCCGGGTGGCCGGCAGTTTTGGAACCAAGTTGGCGGAAATTCCGGATCTGGTCGATCGTCATGTCCTCATAACCGGTGAGGTAGAGGAGCGAATAAAGCAGCATGGAGCCATGGCCGGCCGACAGGATGAAGCGATCACGGTCTGCCCAGTTTGGCGCTTTGGGATCAAATTTCAGAAACCGCGTAAACAGGACAGTTGCTATGTCAGCGCAACCCATAGGCAGACCGGGGTGGCCGGAATTGGCCTTTTCGATCGCATCTATGGAGAGGAAGCGGATGGCATTTGCCATGCGGTCGTGTTTTTCGCGGTTGCTCATGATCTCACGCCGGTCTTTTTGAGAGGCTGGAAAGGTTGGAGGGTTCATAGCACCTGCAAGGGTGCTGTCAACAAAACCCGACTCCAAACCGCCCCGGATTTCCCGTCCTCAATCGATTAACAGGGGAAAGAGCATCGCTGTTTATTGACGGCCGTTTAATCTGTTGCCTAATCTTTCACCTGTAACGCATTATGAACGCGTTTCGATTCGGAGTGGGTGGAGAACCATGGCCGGGGAGTCCACGCTCAAGGAAGTGATAGCACGTCTGGGAAAAGCCATTGAGGCTCTGGAACATGCTGCCAACGCACGGTTGGAGCATGAACAGGATTATTCTGACGCGGATGCCGAAATTCAGCGCATGAACGCTGATCGTGCGCGGCTGGCTCAGGAACTGGACAATTCAGAAGCCCGCGCCGAAAGGCTTGAAGAGACGAATAAGGAAGTCTCGCGCAGGCTGGTGACCGCGATGGAGACGATCCGGGCTGTGCTTGATCGCTGACCGTATGGAGTAAGGTAATGGCGCAAGTTACGGTTACAATCGACGGCAAGGCCTATCGTATGGCCTGCGACGAAGGTCAGGAAGAACATCTGATTGATCTTGCCCAACGCTTTGACCGTTACGTTTCCCATCTCAAGGATTCCTTCGGGGAAATCGGTGATCAGCGCCTGACTGTAATGGCCGGTATCATGGTCATGGACGAGCTGACTGAACTCCAGAAGCGCATGAAGGGGCTGGAGAGCGAAATCAGCACATTGCGCAAGACACGCGACGAGGCTTTGCAAAAGGCTGACAAGAGCGATGCAGCCTTGACTGGCGCTCTTTCCGGGCTTGCGACCCGCATGGAAGCGCTCTCGGAGAAACTGGTCGTTCGCAAAAGCTGACTTTATTTTTCCAGCTCTGCCAGCCGCTCCTTTGCCGGTGAATGATATGGCGGTTTAACAGCATCTTTGGAAGTTTCGATCAGAATGCGATCTGCCGCAGCTTCTGTTTCACCAATCAGCCGCGCCATGAATGTTTTCTTGTCCAGTCCCGGAGGGATTGCGGGAAGGAATTCGGCGCGGATCGTGCCGGGATAACGCAAGAACTTCCGCCTTGGCCAGAATAATCCGGCCTGATGAGCCACGGGCACGACCGGCAGGTTGAGCTGCGTGTAAAGCTCAACAATACCCCATTTATAGACTGGCTCAGCACCCGGCGGGCGGCGCGTCCCCTCAGGATATATGATGAGTTGGCGCGGATTGCGTGCGAGTTCCGCTTTTGTCGCCTTCACAACCTGACGCAGCGCCTTCGACCGCGTTCCGCGATTAACCGGGATCAGCCGCATCTTCATAATGTACCAGCCGAACAAAGGTATCCATGTCAGCTCGCGCTTCAGAATATAAAGCGGGTCGTCGAGGTAGGGAAAAAAGGACATCACGTCCCAGAACGACTGATGTTTCGGTGCGAGAATGAACGAACCTTCGGGAAGATTTTCCTGACCGGTTATTTCCCTGCGCGTTCCGGTAATCCTGTCATGCAGCCAGAGGCTGGAATTGGCCCAGAACTTCGGGACGATCCACGCCATCTTTCTCGGCGCCAGAAAATAGAACGGTGCCCAAACCAGCATCTGCACGATGAGGTTGACATAAAACACCACATTGAAAACGATCGAACGTATCTGAAGCATGCCGAAACCGATTTGCCGTTGCGTTCGTGGTTACACCATGAAGCGCGAAAAGCAACGGAGAGGTTCATCCTTGCAGGGGCAACATTCCACGCGCAAGCGAAGCAACATATTTGACGTATTCAGTAACCAGAACCCGCAACGCCCCCGGCTCGGCAAGCCAGCGGCCATTGTCCAGACGTGTGTTGACTACCGGGTATGGCGTCACCTCAACATCCCCCGCAATTCTGTTTATTTCCAGCAGGCTGCGCGGCATATGGTAGTTGTTCGTTACAAGGATCGCGCTTTCGAACCGGTTCTCCCGCAACCATTTCACGCTCTCTTGCGCATTGCCTATCGTGTCCAGCGCCTCGCGATCTATATCGACGCAACAGGAGAAAAGCCCGATGTCGCTTCCGGTTGCGGCACGAATCGCGTTGGGGCCTGTGGAGGGATGAACACCGCTTATAAGCAGCCGCTTCGCTTTCCCCTCTTTCAGGAGATCGAGCGCCGCTTCCAGCCGCCACTGCCCGCCGGTCAGAACAATTATTGCATCTGCCTTGGAAACATTGGCAGGCGTGCGAAGCCCGCTGACATAGTGGGCAAACGCGGCAAAACCACCTGCGATGAGACCGCACAGAACAAAGAACAGAAGCAGCAAAAACCGCAGCCCGCGATTGCGCGAGCGCCGGTTCGGTAAAGGCGCGGCCTTGCCGTGCGTTTCTTCATCATATGGCGCGAAGCGCATATTATCCATCTGTATGCCGCTACTCACCCGAACCGCCCAATTTATGACCTTGAGTCAAGTTAATATATAAGGCAAGCCTTAAATGCGCAATCAGTCCTCGCTCGCGCTTTTAGAGTCGAGTTCCGACAGGTAGGCCAAAACCGTTATGTGGGACGTTGCCGCCGTCAGGAACGATACCACGAGAACGATCAGCAACACGCCCAGATAGCCGTTTACTCCAATCGAGAATGAGCCGAACAATGCGTTGGCCTGATCTCCCTGAGGTGTTGCAAGGTTACGCGCGGACCATAGGGAAAACGCGGCGAAGGTCGCTGCCGCTGCCAAGCCACCAATCGCAGCGCCGCGAAATCCGTTCACCAGAAAGTGCCTGCGAAACTGCCCGGCAATATAGCGCCCTTCTGCGCCCACGAAGTGCAGCACTTCGATGATCCCGTTATTGCCCGACATCGCACCGCGCGTGGCAAAAACGACCGACAAAACCGTCGCCGCCAGCATCAGGGAAAGCACCGCAAATCCAATCGCGACGGTCGTATGTGCCATGGCAACAAGCCGGTCCACCCATGTCCGGTGATCGTCAAGCGAGGCTGTTGGCAACGCATCAGCCAGAGCAATGCGCAACCCGGTGAAATCAGGCAGATGTTGCTTGTCTATTTTTACCACCACGAGGCGCGGCACTGGTAGCTGATCAAGATCAAGCCCCTCACCAAGCCAAGGCTCCAGCAAACGGGCGGTCGCCGCGCGGTCAACAATTCGCGCCTCGGTCACTCCGGCATAGCCAGAAGCGATTGCGGCTGCCTTTTCGAGAGCCGCTTCCATGTCCAGCTCGTCGGCGGGCTTGATCTGGATCGTTGCTTCGCTTGCAATCTGGACTTCCCACCGGGACGCGGAATCGCGAACCAGACTGACCGCACCAAGCGTCAGGCAGGAAAGGAAGGTCATGATTCCTATGACGATCGCCAGCGCCGTTCCCGCAACATTGCGCGGCGGGACGATCGGTGTGGGTTTACGCCGCGATGCAGACCTGTTCCGCGCAGGCATCGGCTCGGCGCGGAATTCGTCCAGATCATCTGTCGCGACATCAGTCATGGATGTGCAGCCGCCCATCGGCGAGGATCATACGGCGCGCATCCACCTGCTCCATAAGCGCAATATCGTGGGTGGCTATCACCACCGCCGTGCCAAGCCGGTTCAGCTCGATAAACAGCCGCAAAAGCCGCCGCGCGAGCGGCGGATCAACATTGCCGGTCGGCTCGTCCGCCAAAAGGATTTCCGGCTGTTCGATCAAAGCGCGGGCGATTGCCACCCGCTGCTTTTCACCGCCGGACAGCACCGGCGGCATTGCGTGCATCCTGTCACCAAGGCCAACCCATTTGAGCAGCTCGATCACATCGCCCTTGTAGCTCGCTTCCGAGCGCCCGCGCACGCGAAGGGGCAAACCCACATTCTCATAGGTCGTCATATGGTCGAGCAGGCGAAAATCCTGAAACACAATGCCTATGCGCCGGCGAAACATGGGCAGGTCCGAGCGGGTAATGGTTGCCCGGTCACGGCCAAAAACGTTGACCAAGCCGCGCGTCGGCTTTAGCGAAAGGAAAAGCAGGCGCAACAATGACGTTTTGCCCGCGCCGGATGGGCCACTCAGAAACTGGAATGAGCGCTGCGGAATCGTGAACGACACGTCGCGCAGGATTTCCGGACCCATCCCGTATCTCAGCCCGACATTTTCGAAGCGGATCACTGTGAGATACCTGCTGCGTGAATGAAACCTGATGGCCAGCGCCTCATGGCACTGACCGCAACCCCGACCATCGGCCTATACGGTTAATCGCTGGTTAAAATATCGAAGTTTCAACGAGATTTTGAGGAACGATTAACCATTCCTGTTTACATTTGAGTAACCAGAACTTGAGGAGAGCCACCAATGGCGGCACAGGCGACCTTCGGCAAGGCAACAGATTACATCGATGCCGAATATGAGACTGTCCTTCCTGACACCAAAACGGGCCCATCGAGCGCGGCCGAGCTGAACTTTGCGCCGCGCAGCCATATCGAATCGCTTCGCAGGCAAAGCATGGCGGGACAGGTCGGGAAACGCAGCCCATTCGGATTCTGGGCTTGCGCGCTTTCCCTTGCAGCGCTTGCATTCTGGATCTCTGGTGGCAGCGCAATCTTTTCCGGCATGTCTGATGTACCGCACACCAGCGGCTCAGGACATATCCGAATAGCCGGCTGGGACAGTCGTATAGATTCGACCGGCACGAATCCGACGCTGCTGGTTGATGGGCAGATCGTAAATGACGGCCCCGCCGATGCAACGTTACCTGCCCTGGAGATCGCGGTCTTTTCGCCAAATGGCGCGATTACGCGCTACAAATTGGGGACAGGCGAAGCCTCCATCGCGCAACGTGGCACTTTTCCCTTTTCCGGACGACTGCATCTGCCTAAGGACGGTATAGAGACTATTACGGTCAGCTTCGCGCAATAGGAAAACACCATGCCCGTCGTCCGGGGAAAAGAAATCGAAGTTCTTTACAGCGCATCCACCATTGCGCGGCGTAACACCGAGCTGGCAAACGAGATTGCTAGCCGGGAATATGAAGATCTGCTTGTTATCTCGGTCCTCAAGGGGTCGTTTATCTTCGCTGGCGACCTGATCCGCGCCATGCACGACGCCGGGCTTTCCCCGGAAGTCGAATTCATCTTTATCTCCAGCTACGGCGCGGGAACCACCAGCGGCGAGGTGCGCGTGCTGCGCGACATCGATAATGAGGTGAAGGGTCGTGATGTCCTGTTGATCGACGACATTCTGGAATCAGGAAAGACGCTCAAATTTACGCGCAACCTGATGATGGAACGCGGAGCCAAGAGCTGCTCGATAGCTGTCCTCCT
Source organism: Rhizobiaceae bacterium (assembly GCA_019635795.1). GTDB lineage: Bacteria > Pseudomonadota > Alphaproteobacteria > Rhizobiales > Rhizobiaceae > Mesorhizobium_G. The sequence goes on along the minus strand of JAHBYV010000011.1, from coordinate 95,942 downwards.
CGACAAGCGTATGCGTCGCCAGACCGATCTTGAAGCCGACTATGTCGGGTTCGAATGCCCGGATTATTTTGTGGTGGGCTACGGCATGGACGTTGGGCACGCTTTCCGCGAACTGCCCTTTGTCGGCATCGTGAAGGGCGACGCCTGATTCACCACCGCACAGTTTCGCCGGGAGCGCTCGGCTCAATGGCAAGGGCGTGAACCCCGCCCTTCAACTCGTCGGCCAGCAGTATGTTTACGGCCCGGTGGCGCTCTACCCGACTCATGCCCGCAAAATGCGCTGCGACAATTCGTACCCGAAAGTGCGTTTCACCTGTCCCATCGAACCCGCTGTGGTGATCTGAGTCGCCATGGTGATGACCGGCGTGAAGGTGGCTTTCATTGATGACAGCCACTCTTTCCGGCGAAAAAGCCAGTTTAAGCTTCTCTTCGATACGTTCCTGAATGGACATTTCAACCTCTTGCTACCATATAGGGCCAACCGTCGCTTCGCCCGAACGCTGCCGCAAATCGCCGCTAAGCGCCACAATCTGAAAATGTCAATTCTTGTTTCGCACTGCGAAGCGCTTCAAACTCGAATCGATGACCGCATACTCGAAATATTTTGAACGCATCCGTGTTCGCCCCGACCCCAAAGCTGAGCAGCGCACAAACGCGCCTGTTTGCCAATGGGACGGATGCAAGGAACCGGGAACACATCGCGCTCCGGTCGGACGTATGCGCGAGGGCGAGTATTTCCGTTTCTGCTTTGACCATGTGCGCGAATATAATCGCGGATTCAATTATTTCTCAGGCGTCCCCGATAGCGACATCGCGCGGTTCCAGAAGGAGGCTTTGACGGGACACAGGCCCACCTGGAAGATGGGAACCAGCAGCGGCGCAAAATCATCGCCCGACTTCGCTCAGCATCGTTCAGGGCGCGCGGCCTACCAGAATCGGATGCGCGACCCCTTCAACCTTTTCGGTACGGGGCAGGATCAACGCGCTGCAAGGCCCCGAAAAGCGCGCCCGCTTGAGGCCAAAGCGCTGGAAACGCTTGGTCTTGATGCAAATGCGACTGGCGAGGCGATAAAGGCGCGCTATAAGGAACTGGTGAAACAGCACCATCCCGACGCCAATGGCGGCGACCGCGGATCGGAAGAACGTTTCCGCGAGGTTCTGCAGGCCTATCGAATGCTGAAGCAGGCTGGCCTCTGCTGAGGTTTTCTGGCTGTTCCGGATGGAAAAAAGGTTCTAAGGAACACCCGCGACGGGGTTGGGTTAATGTCCGCGTATGTGGACACAGAGGATGAACATGAACAAGGTCGACCGCGACATTGCAAATCTGCCGGACACAACGGTGTCGGTTAAAGACACATTCGGCTTCGATTCCAACATGGTCGTGCCGGCCTATTCCGCAACCGGTGAGCATGTGCCGGATCTCGATCCGGATTATTTGTTCGATCGCCAGACAACGCTCGCGATTCTGGCCGGGTTCGCCTTCAATCGCCGCGTCATGGTTTCCGGCTATCACGGAACCGGCAAATCAACTCATATCGAGCAAGTCGCGGCGCGCCTGAACTGGCCTTGCATCCGCGTCAATCTTGATAGCCATGTCAGCCGTATCGATCTGGTCGGCAAGGATGCCATCGTTTTAAAAGACGGCAAGCAGATCACGGAATTCAGGGACGGCATTTTGCCCTGGGCCTATCAGCATAATGTTGCGCTTTGCTTTGACGAGTATGATGCGGGTCGCCCGGATGTCATGTTCGTCATTCAGCGTGTGCTGGAATCATCAGGCCGCCTGACCCTGCTGGACCAAAGTCGCGTGTTGCGGCCGCATCCGGCCTTCCGGCTCTTTGCAACCGCCAACACGGTCGGTCTGGGAGACACAACCGGCCTTTATCATGGAACGCAACAGATCAATCAGGCGCAGATGGATCGCTGGTCGATCGTCACGACGCTTAACTATCTGCCTCATGACAATGAGGTGAACATTGTTCTTGCCAAGGCGAAGCACTATCGCAACGACAAGGGCAAGCAGATCGTCAACAAGATGGTGCGGGTGGCTGATATGACCCGTCAGGCCTTCATCAATGGCGACCTGTCCACTGTCATGAGCCCGCGCACCGTTATTACATGGGCGGAAAACGCGGAAATTTTCGGGGATGTGGGTCTCGCCTTCCGCTTGACCTTCCTGAACAAGTGCGACGAGCTGGAGCGCACCGTGGTCGCGGAGTTCTACCAGCGGGCATTTGGCGAAGATTTGCCGGAGAGCGCCGCGAATGTGGTCTTGGGCTGAGCTAGGCGGCTAAAGGCATGGCCGGACCAGGCGACAACACCCGCAGCAAGCCAAAAACGGGCAATGATCTGGATGCATTGAAGCGTTCGATCAGCGTATGTGTGCGCGCAATTTCTGGCGACAACGAACTGGAAGTTTCGTTCGCCAAGGACCGCCCGGCGCTGGCGGGGAATCTCGCCCGCCTGCCGGAATTGCCAAAGAAGCCAACCACTACGGATATAGGCGTGACTCGCGGCCTCGGCGACTCGATGGCGCTGAAGCGTGCCCGGCACGATTTGCGCCTTCACGCGCGCATGGCTCCGGAAGGCAAGCAGGCTCGCGCTATATTCGATGCTGTGGAACAGGCACGCGTTGAGGCAATCGGCTCGCGCGCAATGCAGGGCGTCGGCGACAATATCTCCCTGATGCTTGAGGACCGTTACACCAAGGCGCAGCTCGCAGATGTGCGCGACAGGGCAGATGCGCCGCTGGAGGAAGCGGTTGCGATGGTTGTGCGCGAAAAGCTTACCGGACGCGCTGTTCCCAAAAGCGGCCAGCAGATCGTCAACCTTTGGCGTGACTGGATAGAGGAAAAGGCCGGAACGAGCCTTGATAATCTCGAATCGAAGCTGAACGACCAGCAGGCATTTGCCCGGCTTGTGCGCGACATGCTGGTTTCCATGGAAATGGCCGAAGAGCTCGGCGATGACGAGGAAGCCAACGACACCGAGGATCAGGAAGACAACCAACCTCAGGGCGAAGAGCAGTCCGAAGAAGGTGGTGAGGACGATTCGGGCGCTCAGGACAGCGAATCCGAACAATCCGAGGGTTCCGAAGAAGACGAAGCTGCGGGTGAGACCGAAGCTGCCGAGGCTGACGCCGACGACTTTTCCGACGATGATGACACCGAAGCGGAAACGCCGGGAGAAGCGAAGCGACCTGAGAACCCGTTCTCGAACGTCAATAAGGACGTGGACTACAAGGTTTACACGACGGCTTTCGATGAAACCGTTGGCGCGGAAGAGCTTTGTGACGAAGACGAGCTGGACCGCCTGCGCGCCTTTCTGGACAAGCAGCTTGCCAATCTCTCAGGCGTTGTCGGTCGCCTCGCCAATCGTCTCCAGCGGCGCTTGATGGCACAACAGAACCGTTCATGGGACTTCGACCTTGAGGAAGGCTATCTGGACCCTGCGCGTCTTTCGCGTGTGATCATTGACCCGATGCAACCACTGTCCTTCAAGCAGGAACGCGATACGAAGTTTCGCGACACCGTGGTTTCGCTTGTACTGGACAATTCCGGATCAATGCGCGGGCGACCCATTACTGTGGCAGCAACTTGCGCGGACATACTCGCGCGCACGCTTGAGCGTTGCGGTGTTTCGGTCGAAATTCTGGGGTTCACGACGCGCGCCTGGAAAGGCGGCCAATCCCGCGAGAAATGGCTGAAGGAAGGCAAATCTCCCTCCCCGGGACGGCTCAACGATCTGCGGCATATCATTTACAAGAGCGCGGATGCGCCCTACCGCCGTTCAAGGCGCAATCTGGGACTGATGATGCGTGAGGGCTTGCTTAAAGAGAACATCGACGGTGAGGCGCTGTTGTGGGCGCATAACCGCCTGATTGGCCGACCAGAGCAGCGCAAGATCCTCATGATGATTTCCGATGGCGCTCCAGTGGATGACTCGACGCTTTCAGTGAATCCCGGCAATTATCTCGAACGGCATCTTCGTGCCGTCATCGAGTTGATCGAAACGCGTTCGCCGGTCGAGCTTTTGGCTATCGGCATTGGCCATGATGTCACCCGCTATTATCGCCGCGCCGTAACGATTGTGGACGCGGAAGAGCTGGCAGGCGCAATGACCGAACAGCTTGCCTCCCTGTTTGCCGAAGAAACGCCGCGCGACCGCAGCATTCAAGGCTTGCGGCGGGCGGGATGACCCGATTGCGGGGCTATCGCTGGCTTGCCCTTGCGATTCCCGCGCTGATAATCTGCGCGCTCATATGGCCAACGATTGGCCGTAGCGAGCTACAGAATATCGCAGTCGAAACGCGGCCTGTTTCTCATTTCCAGATCGGCCAGGACGAAACGCGCTTCGGCAAGCTTGAGTTTGTAGGCGGTCTTGAACTGACCTCGGATGCGAGTGATTTCGGCTCCATCTCGGCCTTTCGTTTCACCAAGCCCGGTACAGATTTTATTGCCGTCGCCGATACCGGCTTTTGGGTATTCGGAACCGTAGTGCGCGACGCCGACATGCGCCCGGCGGGGTTTACACACAACACACTTCAGCCTTTCGCCGACGCCCAAGGTATGCCCATCATTAAAAAGTGGCTGTCAGACGCGGAGGGGCTGGCGATTCGCGACGGAGTGGCAACGGTTGGATTTGAGCGCGAACACCGACTGGCGCAATACAGGATCGAACCTGGCAAAATGGGTAGCGCGTTCCGCGATCTGGACTTTCTGGTCCCCCGCCATGAACTGCGGCTCAATCGCGGATTCGAGGCCGTTACTCACGCACCGTCAAATAGCCCGCTGGAAGGGGCGATCGTGATTGTCTCAGAACGCAGTCTTGACCCTGAAGGCAACATGTTCGGTGCGGTTCTCGCCGGCCTGCGCAAAGGCGTTTTTACCGTCAAGCGACATGATCCATTCGACGTGACGGATGGCGCGTTCCTTCCTGATGGTGATCTGCTTCTGCTTGAACGCTCCTACTCCGTAATGCAGGGCGTGGGTTTGCGCTTGCGGCGCATTTCAGGTGAAGCGATCAAAGGCGGAGCGCGTGCGCTGGATGGCCCCATACTGCTTGAAGCAGATATGGCCTATCAGATTGACAATATGGAGGCGATGGACGTTTGGCAGCGCTCAGACGGCGCAACCATCATCTCGTTGATGTCTGACGACAACCAGTCGATTTTGCAGCGAAATCTTTATCTTGAGTTTCGTCTGCTCGATTAGACGGCTACTGGCTGGGTCCAACGGGCAGCGATCAGGCGGTAAGGAATTAGCGCAAAGACCGCAATCATCAGCTTCACGCTGAAATCACCAACCGCCCATGACACCCACCGGGGCGCATCAACACTTAGGAACCCCAGCAACGGCGCAGCTTCCAGCGCAAACTCATCGTTTGGGCCGACAAATGCAAAACTCGCCGCAAACGCGACGGAAAAGAAAATTGCAGTATCGAACAGCGAACCCGCAAGCGTTCCGAATATTGGAGCGCGCCACCAGCTTTGACGCCGCAACCAGTTGAATACTGTCACGTCGAGCAGTTGCGCCGTCAAAAATGCAGCGCCCGATGCAAATGCAATGCGCACCAGACGCGCGGACGCGGTGCTGAACTCAATCAGCCCAAGCCCGTAGAGCAGCGGCGGAACTATTATCGAGCTTGCGACGGCCACCATGAAGCCGACGAACACGATGCGCCGCGCGATAACCGGCCCATGTCGTCGGTTCGCCAGATCGGTGACCAGAAAGGCAAACGGATAGGTAAACGCGCCCCAGGTCAGAATGTCGGCGAGATGCAGTCCGGCAATTTCGCCCTGTACAGGGAATTGCACCAGAATGTTTGACGCCACGACAACGAGTGCCATGGCCAACACGAATGGAACGTAGAGCGATGATCGCTGCATTTTTTTATCCTGGGTGATGGAACCAGCCATTTGCGGCAGCAATAGCTACCGCACGATCTCAAATAAAATGGAGCCTGATCGCGAGCGACCAAGCTCCAAGGCGGTCGTCCCCCGCCTTCAAAGACTCAAGCAGCCTGTTCAGCCTGCTTCTTGGCAATCTGCTTCTTGAGCAGGCGAGCCTTCTGTGAAAGCTCGGCAGCGTCAGCTTTTGCCAAAAATGCGTCAAGGCCGCCACGATGCTCAACCGAACGCAGCGCGTGTGCGGAAACACGCAAGCGCACATTCTGGTTCAGAGCTTCGGAAATCAGCGTCACATTGACGAGGTTCGGCAAGAAGCGACGACGCGTCTTGTTGTTCGCATGGCTGACATTGTTGCCAGACTGGACGCCTTTGCCGGTCAGTTCGCAAGTGCGGGACATTTTGTGTACCTTTATTAATCCTCTGGGGCCAAACAATCCCGCCGCGCCGCAGGGCGCGCGATCAAGCCAGCGGCCTCATGAAAAGTTGCGGGCTGCATAGTGTGAATTTAGCGATGCGTCAAGCGTGAGTACTTGCCCAAACCATATTCTGGCCGGAATTATCGCTTCAGAAGCGACAGGTTGTGCTTTCTATCTGAAAAGACAGCAAGCGGAAGCGGTGATATGAGAAAGTTTTCGAAGGTCAGTGCAGCATTCCTGACAACGCTCCTGTTGCCCAGCGTCGCAGGTGCGGCTGAAACCTTCTCTGGCGAATACACGGTCAGCTATCTCGGCCTGCCGATTGCCCGATCAATATTTACAAGCAGGATTGAAGGCGAACGAATCCGCATTTCAGGCACGGTCAGCAGCGCGGGGATTGCGAAAATATTCGACAGCACGACCGGTTCGAGCTCATTTTCCGGAAATATCAGCCAACAAGGCGTCGTTCCAGCGTCCTTCACGACCAGCTATAAATCCGGCAAGAAATCACAACGCACCAGTATCACTTTTGTTGATGGCAACGTCGCCAAAACGGTGAACGTGCCGCCGACGAAAAAGCGGCGGCGGTGGGTTCCTTTGCGTTCTGGCGATCTGCGCGCCGTCTCGGACCCTATATCTGCCACCCTGATCCGCACGAAATCGCAACGCCATGTCTGCAATCGCACGATCAAGATCTACGATGGCGAGATGCGCGCAAACATTGTGTTGCGCCATATGAGCGTTGGCAAGGTTCCCGGCTATAATGACGAGGCGGTGACCTGCTCGGCAAAATTTGTTCCTGTTTCGGGATACCGGCCAGATTCCAGCTCTCTGGCCTATCTGAAAAACCGCTCCGAGATCACAATCTCATTTGCTCCTCTTGGCCAGACCGGAATATACGCTCCGGTCCATGCTACGGTTGGCACCAAAATTGGCACAGTTACAGTGACTGCGCGGCGTTCTGCCGAGTGATCTTGAGGGGGAATTCATGGCGAAAGCCACGTCGATCGGCTTCACCGCCGTTGCCATGTGGGCATTGCTCGCGCTGCTAACAGACGCGACGGGAAATGTACCGCCATTCCTGCTGACAGCCATGACATTTGCAGTCGGCACGGCAGTTGGCCTTGTCGCACGCGTAGTTTCGCCTCCCACTGAAAAGGCGAACGTCCCGGCAGTGGTGTGGCTGATCGGAATAGGCGGGCTGTTCGGCTATCACTTTTTCTATTTCACCGCGCTGCGTAACGCGCCTGCCGTTGACGCCAGCCTTATCGCCTATCTGTGGCCGCTGTTCATTGTGGTCGGCTCCGCCTTGATGCCGGGCGAAAGATTGCGCTGGTTTCACGTAGCTGGCGCGCTTCTGGGCCTTGTTGGAACAGGGCTGATTGTGACGAAAGGCGGTTCGCTCTCTTTCGATGCGCGCTACGGCTTTGGCTATGCCATGGCCTTTGTTTGTGCGTTTCTTTGGTCCGGCTATTCGCTTTTGTCGCGCAGGTACCAATCAGTTCCAACCAGCGTTGTCACATGGTTTTGCGCTGGAACCTCGGTATTGTCGTTCATCTGCCATTTTGCGCTGGAACAAACGGTTCTGCCTGCCACGACAACCCAATGGCTGGCGGTACTCGGGTTGGGGCTTATGCCGGTGGGAGCAGCCTTTTACGCATGGGACTATGGGGTGAAGCACGGAAACATTCAGGTGTTGGGTGCGGCCAGCTATGCCTCACCATTGCTTTCGACCCTCGTACTGATTGCAGCGGGTTTCGCCGAGCCGTCAGCTCGTATATTTATCGCCTGCCTGCTCATTACCGGAGGTGCCGTTCTGGCGGCAAAGTCCCTGCTCTTCAAGGATGAACCATGATGCCCTTTGCAGGCGGTCTGGAGAGTACCGCGAATGGCGCTCTGATTCTTTCGGCAGGCGCGGGCCTGCTCTATCTGTTCGTCGTTGAGGCGCAGCCATCCATCCGCCGAACCCTGATCAAAACCTGCGCGGTTGCGCTGCTTGCATTGCTGGCCTTCATCGAGGGTGCGCATTGGTTGCTCGTCGTTGCGCTAGCGTTTAGCGCGGTGGGTGATGCGCTGCTGTCCCACGATGGGGATGAAGCTTTTGTTGGCGGACTGGCGAGCTTCCTTGTTGCGCATGTTGCTTACATCGCCTTGTTTCTCAGCCATGGAAACGGCTTGATTGGCCCCATCCAATCAAGCGCGCTTTTGTCCATTATGGCGCTTGTCATTGTGTTGACGACCGCTGCAACGCTGAACATTCTTTTGCGAAGAGTTCCGCCCGCCTTGCGCCTGCCGGTGCTTGCATATGGTCTGGCAATTGGCGTCATGGGGCTTGCCGCGCTCACCACTGGTCATATCTGGGTCATAATCGGCGCGGTTCTGTTCATGCTGTCGGACACTGTACTGGGCTTCGAGCGTTTTGTTATGAGCACACTTGGTCCGGGCAGATGGGCCGCACGCCACGCTGTGTGGGTGCTTTACTATGCCGCCCAGCTGATAATCACGCTTGCGGCGCTGTTAGGCTAGCTTTCCAGTTCTTCCCGCAGCATCTCCAGCTCCAGCCACTCTTCTTCCATCGCAGCAAGCGATGCCCGCTCCTTGTCCAGCATTGCGATGGTTTGCGCGAAGCCTTTCGGATCACGGTCATAGAATGCCGGGTCGGCGAGCTTGTCCTCAAGGGTGGAAATTGCAGTCGATAAAGCTTCCATCTTGCCGGGAAGGCTCTCCAGCGCAAATTTCTGCTTGAAAGAGAGTTTGCGCGCCGCCTGTTTGGGCTGTTCTGCTCTCGCAGCGGCAGGCGCAGCTTCCTTCTTCACCGGCTTTTCATCCAGCTTGCGCGAACCACGCTGCGCCAGCATATCGGTGTAACCACCAGCATATTCTACCCAGCGCCCATTTCCTTCCGGCGCAATGACACTCGTCACCGTGCGGTCGAGGAAATCGCGATCGTGGCTGACAAGAAGGACAGTGCCGGGAAACCCGGCAACAAGCTCCTGCAACAGATCCAGCGTTTCCATGTCCAGATCGTTGGTTGGCTCGTCGAGAACCAGAAGGTTTGCAGGCCGCGAAAGCATTCGTGCGAGAATAAGGCGGGCGCGCTCGCCGCCCGATAGTTCCCGCACCGGTGTACGCGCCTGTTCGGGCTTGAACAGAAAATCCTTCATATAGGAAACGACGTGCTTCTGTTCGCCGTTCACGATGAGGTTCTCCCCGCGTCCGTCAGTCAGAAAGTTTGCCAGCGTCTCGTTGGGGTCCACCGATTCCCGCTTCTGGTCGAGCGTCGCAATTTCCAGATTGACGCCGAGCCGCACGCTGCCCGAATCCGGCTCCAGCACACCAGTGAGCATTTTCAGCAATGTTGTTTTGCCGGCACCGTTTGGCCCGACAAATCCGATCCGGTCGCCGCGCTGGATGCGGGTCGAAAAACGATCGACAACCAGCTTTTCGCCAAAGCCCTTCGAAATTTCCTTAGCCTCGACGATCAGCTTGCCGGATTCTGTAGAATCGCTGGCCGCAAGTGTCGCGGTTCCTTCCGCACCACGATGTGCCCGGAATTTCTGACGCATGGACTGCAACTCGCCAAGGCGGCGCATGTTGCGCTTGCGCCGGGCGGTGACGCCATAGCGCAACCAATGTTCCTCGCGCACGATCTGCCTGCCAAGCTTGTGCTGTTCGCGCTCTTCTTCTTCCAGCACCCGGTCGCGCCATTCTTCAAAATGCGCAAAACCGCGATCCATCCGGCGCGTCTGCCCGCGATCAAGCCAGATCGTGGATTTGGAAACCCGCTCAAGGAACCGGCGATCGTGCGAAATCACGATCAGCGCTGATGAGCCCCGCACCAACTCCTCTTCCAGCCATTCGATTGTCGAAAGGTCGAGATGGTTTGTCGGCTCGTCTAGCAGCAGAATATCGGGCTGTGGCGCCATCACGCGCGCCAGCGCCGCGCGCCTTGCCTCTCCGCCGGAAAGGTTCGTCGGGCTTTCCTCGCCGCTCAACCCCAGATGTTCGAGCAGATAGGCCGCGCGATGCGGATCGTCGGCAGGCCCGAGTCCCGCTTCCACATAGTCGCGGACAGTCGCAAAGCCTTCCATATCCGGCAATTGCGGCAGATAGCGAATAGTTGCCGTTGGCTGGCGAAACACCACGCCATCCTGTGCATCGACCAATCCGGCCGCGATCTTCAGCAAAGTGGATTTGCCTGAACCGTTACGGCCAACCAGCGCAACGCGGTCCCCTGCCTCCACGGCTATGGAAGCGCCGTCGAGCAGCGGCGTTCCGCCGAATGTCAGTTTGATACCATCGAGATTGAGTAGCGGCGGAGCCATCAGAAACCTTCTGCCGGATATGGATGCGCGAGCAACATCGCCCGCCCGGATTTCAATGAGACACGCAATGTGCCGGATACTTCGTTGGAAATGGTCCAGGATGAGCCCAGCGGGACATGGACACTGTTGAGCGGCCACCGCGCGCCTTCAACGGTCAGATCCTCAAGGTCCGTAAGTCCCAACACGCTGAAAACCGTGCCGTCAGCATAGTCGAACGTCTGCAGGTCCTGCTTCAGCGCTACACCTTCCTGCGCTCCGCTTGTCAGCAGCACTTCAACCCCTTGCCCGGCAAGGCGGGCGGCAAGCGCCACATGGAAGAAACTGTGATCGAAACGCGGCCCACCAAATGCACCGACCATCACGATGGAACTCGCGCCGCGGCTCAGGGCCTCTGCCACGGCAAGTTCGCCATCAGTCTGGTCTTTCGCCTTGGGAAAGGTTCGCCGCTCAACGTCTGCGACCCAACCGTCCACCCCGGTCAGAGGCGTATCGAAATCACCAACCCAAAGCTCCGGGACCACACCCAACGCAGCGGCATGGCGAATACCTGCATCGGCGGCGATCAGGCGAGTGCCTGTCACCTGAGATAGTACGCGGGGAGTTACGGTAAGCTCCCCGCCCAGAAGAACAGTAAAACGGCTCATTGGCGCGGCTCTATCAGGCCAATGGCTGCTAGGCCAGAGGGTTGATAACGGGCTTGCGAAGGCAAGCGAACCGTCCTATGACTTTTTTCGCTCTAACGGGGTGCCGCACATGCGGCTGAGAGGCACAAGGCCAACCCGCTGAACCTGATCCGGTTTGTACCGGCGGAGGGATTAGATGCTCGGTAAACCGACGCACATTCACTCCGAAACAGAAGGATGGAATGAATGCGTTACCTGATGACCTCTGTTTCTGCTGCACTTCTTGTAATGGTCGCGCCAGCCGGCGCCGCCGACAAGCTGACAGTGTACACTTATGAAAGCTTCAATGCCGAATGGGGTCCTGGCCCTCAGGTGGAAAAGGCATTCGAGGCTGAGTGCAAATGCGATCTCGAATTTGTTTCGGTCGCCGACGGCGTTGCATTGCTCAACCGGCTAAAGCTCGAAGGCAAATCCACCAAGGCAGATATTGTGCTGGGGCTCGATACAAATCTGATTGCCGAAGCAAAAGGCAGCGGACTGTTCACCCCGCATGGCACGACGGGAGAACTCACCATACCGGGCGGCTGGAACGACGATGTTTTCGTCCCTTATGACTACGGCTATTTCTCCGTTGTGTACAACAAGGACAAATTGCCAAACCCGCCCAAAAGCTTGCATGAACTGGTAAACGGCAATCCGAACGATAAGATCGTTATTCAGGACCCACGCACGTCAACGCCCGGTCTGGGTCTCGTTCTGTGGATGCGCGCCGTTTATGGCGAAGATGCTGGCGAGGCGTGGAACAAGCTGAAGGATCGCGTGTTGACGGTCACGCCCGGCTGGAGCGAAGCCTACGGTCTTTTCACCAAGGGCGAAGCGCCCATGGTTTTATCCTACACCACATCGCCCGCTTACCACCTGATTGCCGAGAAGGATGACACTTACAAGGCGACCGCATTTCAGGAAGGCAACTATATGCAGGTCGAGGTTGCGGGCATCACCACGACCGGCGCAAACAACCCGCTCGCGCAAAAATTCATCTCATTCATGACCAGCCCCGCATTTCAGGACATTATTCCGCAGACGAACTGGATGTATCCGGCTGCCAAAACATCCGGCCCGCTGGACCCTGCCTTCGACACACTGCCGGAACCTGTAAAACCTTTGCTGCTGTCGCCTGAAGTTGTTCAGCAAAACCGGAAGGCATGGACAGATGAGTGGCTGTCCGTGATGGGCCAATAGCCATCACCTTCAGCACCCTCAAAGCCATAACTCCCGGGCTCGCAGCGCTCGGGGGGATAGCGCTATTAATCGGCGGCGCCTTCGCAGGTCTCATTGCGGAAGGGTTTGGCAATCTGCCCGCCGCCATCGGCGCATTTGATTCCTGGCTTTTTCGCATAGCGCGGTTCACGCTTTGGCAGGCGCTGCTTTCAACGCTTCTGTCAGTAGCACCGGCTATTCTTGTTGCGCGGGCATTGTCTCGCCATCCCGCATTTGCGGGCCGAGCGCTCATTCTGAGATTATTTGCCCTCCCGCTGGCCCTGCCCGCAATCGTCGCCGCACTTGGCATCCTTGCCCTGCTCGGTCGCGCCGGGTTGATCGCACCGCTCTGGGGTCCGGGATGGCCGGGCATTTATGGTCTGTCAGGCATTCTGATCGCCCACGTGTTTTTCAACCTGCCGCTGGCGACCCGCCTCTTGCTGGAAGCGCTCGAAACAGTTCCCGCCGATCAATGGCGGCTTGCCGCACAGCTTGGTATGAATGCACGCTCAACGTTCCGTTTGGTCGAATGGCCTGCGATGCGCCGCGCACTGCCGGGCGTTGCCGGGCTCGTATTCATGCTTTGCGTCACATCATTCACAATCGTGCTGACGCTTGGCGGCGGCCCGCGCGCGACCACGCTGGAAGTAGCCATCTATCAATCGTTGCGGTTTGATTTCGACCCCGCACGTGCTGTTGCCGTCACCACTTTACAGATCGTGCTGACTGCGCTCGTGCTGGCCGTCCTCGCCCGGCTTGGCGCAAATGTTGCGGGCGACGCAAACCTCGCCGTCTCCCGTCGAGCGGCGGTTTCGCCTCGCCTTTCGGAAACACTGTTTAATGCAATGGTTCTTGCGGTTGCCGTGGTGCTTGTTCTTTCACCCATGGCCGCGACAGTCATATACGGCCTGAAGGCTGATCTGATGCGGCTTGCGGGCGAGCCTGCCGTACAGTCCGCCACGCTGACCAGCCTAGGTCTGGCCACCTGCTCCTCCATTCTTTGTCTGGCCATGTCATGGTCGCTTGTGGCCGGACGGCAAAAGCTGGCTGCGGCGCGACGGAAATCCCCCACGAGCCTGCTTGAACGCATGTTCGATACAGGTGCAGGCTATGTGCTGATCGTGCCGCCAATTGTCATCGGGTCCGGCTGGTTCCTGCTGTTGCGCAATCACATAGACGTTTTCAGCGTCGCGCCGATCATGGTTGCCGCCGTGAACGCGGTGATGGCGATGCCATTTGCAATACGCGCCATTCGCCCCGCTTTTGACGCAGCCGCATTGCGTCACGACAAGCTTTCCGCACAGCTCGGAATTTCCGGCTGGAATCGGCTGAGGCTGATTGATTGGCCGGTGGTGCGCAGGCCCATGGCAACTGCCCTGGCCTTTGCAATGGCTCTCTCGCTTGGCGACCTTGGTGTGATTGCGCTGTTTGGAAGCGATGCCGTTCAAACCCTGCCCTATCTTCTACTGGGAAGGATGGGCAGCTACCGGACAGATGACGCTGCGGGCATAGCGCTTCTTCTTGGCATATTGTGCCTTGGCCTGATGCTGCTTGCCGACAGATTGGGGAGAACGGCCAAATGACAGGCGCTGCGGTCAAACTGGAAAATGTGTCGTTCGGCTATGACGAAACACGCGTCCTCTTCAACGTCGAAATACAGGCCGGGACGATAGCCGCCGTCATGGGGCCAAGCGGTGCGGGAAAAACCACGCTGCTCAACCTGATAGCAGGCTTCGAGCGGCCCGAATCCGGTAGTGTATGGATAGGAAATTCCGATGTTACAGGCATCGGCCCCGCCGATCGTCCGGTTTCAATGGTGTTTCAGGAAAACAACCTGTTTGCGCATCTGACGGTTGAGCAGAATGTCGGCCTTGGGCGCTCACCTTCCCTGCGCCTGACCGACGCCGATCGAATAGCGATCCGCGGAGCCCTTGCGCGAACAGGTCTGGAGGGCAAGGAAGCGCGATTGCCTTCCGAACTGTCCGGCGGCGAGCGCCAGCGTGTTGCTCTTGCCCGTGCCCTGGTACGCAACAGGCCCGTCCTGCTGCTGGACGAACCATTCGCATCCCTTGGCCCTGCGTTGCGGGAAGACATGCTTGAACTTCTGATCGACCTTCACCGGGAGCAGAATATGACTGTGCTGATGGTCACACACCAGCCCGACGACGCCCGGAAAATCGCGCAGTCGATGATATTTGTCGAGGAAGGGAAGGTAGCAGCCACCGGCAACGCAAATCTTTTCTTCGGACCCGATGCACCACAGGCTTTCCGACGATATATAGGAGTTTAACGAATCGGACGCGGCTGCCCGGAAGCGGACATAATTTGTCGCCACAGGGTCAATGATGTGATCGCCCGCAGGGCAATCAGCAGATGGAAGGGAACAGCGTGGCGGGCATTTCCCGCAAGTTTGGGAACAGGCTGGCAGGCTGCGGCGCATGGCGTCGCGGCACGATAGCGGCTGGAATGGCGGTGCTCCTCGCTTCGTGCCAGGGCATTGATGTCTACCCAAATCGCGTTGACGAATCTGCGTTTCAGCCCTCGAACAACCCGGTCACCGTCGACTCAGTCCAGCGGAACAACAAGCTGGCGGCGCTGGCCCGCGCCCAGCATCCCCGGATTCTGGCCACCTATGGCGGCGAGTATTCCGATCCCAAGCTTGAACGCATGGTGGCGAAGGTGGTGGGCAATCTCACGACGGTCGCCGGAAATCCTGGGCAGGCCTATCGCATCACCATACTTAACTCACCGAACGTCAACGCATTCGCGCTGCCCGGCGGCTATCTCTACGTCACGCGCGGGCTTCTGGCGCTGGCAAACGATTCAGCAGAACTCGCTGCCGTTCTCGCCCACGAAATGGGGCACGTCACTGCAAACCACGGTATCGCACGCCAGCAGGCGGAGGCAGAGGCAGAGCTTGCCACAAAGGCCGCAACGGAATTGTTTGGCGCAAGCCCCGTCGCAGAAGTAACCGCATTACGCGGCAAGCTCCGGCTGGCACAATTTTCGCGCAATCAGGAGCTGGAGGCAGATGTAATCGGCATCCGCTCTGCCGGTCAGGCCGGATTCGATCCCTATGCAGCAGTGCGCTTCCTTCAGTCGATGGCCGCCTACAGCAATTTGCGCAGTGTATCCGGCGCAACTGACGCAAGCCTCGACTTTCTCGCGACCCATCCCAATACACCCCAGCGCATTGATCTGGCAGAGCGCCATGCACGGGACATTGGCGCAAAAGGTGTCGGTACGGTTGATCGCGATGCTTATCTGGCTGGCATTGACGGGCTTTTGTTTGGCGACACGGCCGAAGAAGGCTATGTGCGCGGGCACACATTCCTGCATCCTGAGCTGGGCGTCTCCTTTTCGGTGCCGCAAGGTTTTGTCATCGACAACAGTGCAGCAGCCGTTACGGCGAACGGGCCGGGAAATATTGCCATCCGGTTTGACGGGGTAGCGTTACAAAGCAGCATCTCATTGCCCGACTACCTGCGCAGCGGCTGGGTCACGGGACTTGAGCCTGAAACGATACGCACAGTCACCATCAACGGCAATGAGGCGGCAATAGCACGGGCACGGGCTGACAACTGGCAATTCGACATCGCAGTTATACGGGCTGGTTCGCAGGTTTACCGGCTGCTCACAGCCGCTCCCGTTGCTTCGGACAAACTGGAGACGGTCGCTCGCGCCGTCAGTGATAGTTTCCGCTTGCTTTCGGCCAGCGAAAAAGCAGCGCTAAAGCCGCTGCGGATCAAGATTGTCACCGCCAGAGCGGGCGACACAGTTGGCTCTCTTGCCAGCCGTATGGTTGGCGTCGATCGCAAGGAAGAACTCTTCCGGGTTCTGAACGGCATGCCGACAGGCAACCAGATTCCTGCCGGCTTCAAGGTCAAGATCGTCACCGATCGTTAGCAGCCGCTCGCAAAGCTTTCCCTTAAAAGTTAACGTTTGGGCTTGTTTGCCGGTCTCCGCACCAAGTCAGCCTGTGGATAAACTGTGAATTTTAGGCCTATAAGCAGCCTGCACCACTACATCTGGTATCGAACAAATAAAGAACAACAAGCTTTATCTGATTCGTCGCCGATTCGTTCCGCCTTGGTTCGAAGTGTTAACAGAGCTGGCGCCGAACGCTTAACACGCCATTAAACTCGATTAAGATTTTCTTTATTTTTCAATTGGTTGTAATCGCACCCAAGGGGAGACACCGAAAAATTTCCCTAAAGGTTAATGCCAGACAGTGAATTCGTGTCACAAGCATCGATAGCGATTCAGCATCTGGTGAACCACACGACAACGCTAACTACATATAGCGGTGAACAAAGCAGGAATCGTGCGGAGTCAGTGATTCGTCGCTGATTCGTTCCAGACTCGTTCCATTTGTTAAAGTCCGGAGCGGCACCGGCAAAGAATATGCTTTCACGAAGGCACACAAATGCCTATGTGTGGAAAAACCCGATAGCGCCGCAGGAGTTCGGCAAAACCCTTTCCGATGAACGTTCAGACCGCACGCAACCAGCCCCTTATTTTGTCGGGGCGCGACGTCACTGCCATTCTTGGCCCCACCAATACGGGCAAGACGCATCTGGCAATCGAACGCATGGTGGCCCATGAAAGTGGCGTCATTGGCTTGCCGCTGCGCCTGCTTGCGCGAGAAGTCTATCAGCGGGTTTGCGAAAAGGTCGGCGCAAACAAGGTCGCCCTGATTACCGGCGAGGAGAAGATTCAGCCGGTGGGCGCGAAATATTCGGTTTGCACGGTAGAAGCCATGCCGCGCGAAACGGATGCCGCTTTCGTTGCAATCGATGAAGTGCAATTGGCGGGCGATCTCGAACGCGGCCATATATTCACAGACCGCATTCTGCATTTGCGAGGGCGTCAGGAAACCCTGTTGCTGGGCGCGCCGACGATGCGCGGCATTCTGGAAAAGTTGCTTCGCGGCGTTTCAGTGCTGACACGCCCGCGCCTTTCCCACCTCGCCTATGCCGGGTCAAAGAAGCTGACCCGCCTTCCGCGGCGCTCGGCTGTGGTGGCTTTCTCTGCTGATGAAGTTTACGGCATTGCAGAACTTATCCGGCGCCAGCAGGGCGGTGCCGCGGTGGTGCTGGGCGCGCTGAGCCCGCGAACCCGCAATGCGCAAGTTGCCCTTTATCAATCTGGCGACGTCGATTACCTGATCGCGACCGATGCAATCGGCATGGGCCTCAACCTCGACGTTGACCACGTCGCCTTTGCACAGAACCGGAAGTTTGACGGGTATCAGTACCGGCAGTTGACCCCTGCCGAACTCGGTCAGATTGCAGGCCGTGCCGGTCGCCATACGCGCGACGGAACATTCGGCGTCACGGGTCGGGTCGATCCATTCGATGAAGAACTGGTGCAGCGGCTGGAATCTCATGATTTCGACCCGGTGAAGGTGCTCCAGTGGCGCACCGCGCAGTTTGACTATGCCAGCATCGATGCGCTCAAACGTTCAATTGAAACGAATGCGCCCGTCGAGGGTCTTACGCGCGCGCCGCCTGCCGTGGACGCGCAGGCGCTGGAACAATTGTCGAAAGATGGGGACGTAAAGGCGCTGGCTGCCACGCGCGAGCGCGTAGCTCTTCTTTGGGAAGTTTGCGCCCTGCCCGACTATCGCAAGATAGCGCCCGCACAACATGCGGACATCATCGCGAATCTTTATTTCGATCTGGCAAAGCGCGGTCATGTTGATGAAGATTACATGGCCGAACAGGTGCGCCGTGCCGACACGACCGAAGGCGACATCGACACCTTGTCGCATCGAATTGCACAGATCAGAACGTGGACTTTTGTTTCAAACCGGCCCCGCTGGCTCGCCGATCCGCTCCATTGGCAAGAAAAGACGCGAGAAATTGAGGATCGATTGTCTGATGCGTTACATGAGCGGTTGACGAAACGCTTTGTAGACCGCAGGACTTCCGTGCTCATGCGCCGCCTCAGAGAGAACATTATGCTTGAAGCTGAAATAAACGCTGCAGGAACCGTCATGGTAGAAGGTCACCATGTTGGAGAACTACAGGGCTTTCGTTTTACCGCCGACCAGAGCGCTGGCGGGGAAGATGCCAAAGCAGTGCGTAACGCAGCGCAAAAAGCGCTCGCAACTGAATTCGAAACGCGCGCTGAGCGCTTCTCTTCGGGCCCGAATGGTGACATCGCCCTGGCGCTTGATGGAACGATCCGCTGGATCGGTGCGCCAATCGCTACGCTTACAGATGGCGAAGATATACTTAAGCCTCGCCTTGTTCTTCTTGCAGACGAGCAGTTGACCGGCCCGGCCCGCGACAAGGTTGCTGCCCGTGCAGAGCGCTTCGTCAACTATCAGATTGAATCCCAACTCAAGTCGCTGCTTGACCTGAAGCAGGCCGAGCAGCTCTCAGGCATTGCGCGCGGCATAGCTTTCCGTCTGGTTGAGAACCTTGGCATCATAAATCGTCGGGAAATCGCCGAAGACATGAAGTCGCTCGATCAGGATGGCCGTGCAGCCCTGCGGCGTCTGGGTGTGAGGTTTGGCGCATACCACATTTTTGTGCCGGCTCTTTTGAAGCCCGCTCCAGCGGGCTTGGTGACGCTGCTATGGGCACTCAAAAATGATGGGAAGTACAAAACAGGCTTCGGCGATGTGGTAAACGCGCTTTCCACCGGACGGACCTCGCTCGTGGTCGATCCCGCATTTGAACCTGAATTTTACCGCCTTGCGGGTTATCGCGTGCTTGGCAAGCGCGCCGTGCGCGTCGACATTCTGGAAAGATTGGCAGACCCTCATTCGCCCGGCTCTGGCGTGGAAAGCAGGAACCGGAACTCGCCCTGATGGCGCGTTTGACGGGAACGCTTTCATGGTAACGCCCGCAATGATGTCTATCCTTGGTGCCACAGCCGACGATATGGATCAGATACTGAAGGGGCTCGGCTATCGTGGCGAACCGCGCCCTGCCGAGGAGGTGAAAGCCAAGCTGGATGCTCTCGACGCAAGCCCCGTTAGCGAGGCTCCAGAGCCCGCAGCTGAACAGCAGAGCGACGCTCCGGTGGAAGATGCACAGGCCGATGGAACAACGGAAGAAGCCGTAGCCGCAGTGCCTGTTTCCGAAGTTGCTCAGCCGGAAGTGACTGCAGCCGTCGAATCCGCCCCTGGCGCCGAAACCGCCGGGGAAGCAGAAGAAGCGCCAAAGCCTGTCGTCTTGTGGCGTCCACAGCGTTTCGACCACCGTCCACGCCATGCATCGGGCAACCGTCACGAGGGCCAGAAGTACAAGCGGGACGGTCAGCAGAACCGGGAGCAACAACCCCGCCATGGAAAGCCCCGCCGCCCCGACCATGCCAAGCAGCACGAAGGCGGGCACCGACCGCAGCGCCATGACAACACCAAGGGCAAGCCCGGATTTCAGCACAAGCCGCGTGAGGAGCAGCCCGTTCGCCTTGACCCTGATTCTCCGTTCGCCAAGCTCGCTGCGTTGCGCGACCAACTGCGCAAATAGGCAGGGACGTGGTTCAGGCAGAAAAGCAGCGCATAGATAAGTGGCTGTTTTTCTCGCGCGCCGTGAAATCGCGATCACTGGCAGCAAAGCTGGTACAGGCCGAACGTGTGCGCGTGAACCGCGAAAAGGCTTCGCTGGCATCCGACTATGTGAAGCTTGGCGACGTGCTCACAATAACGCTGGATCGCCGGATTCTGGTCTACCGCGTTCTGGCGCTTGGCGAGAGGCGCGGCCCTGCTTCCGAGGCCAGGTTGCTTTATGAGGATCTTTCGCCAGATGCTGTGCCAGCCGGCAAGGATTGATCAGCCCACAGCGCGACAACGCAAAATCGTTCCGCAATCGCGACATTTTGGAATATGTCTTGCCCTTGCAAGGGCCGCTTAAAGGCTATACCTCACGGCCAAGCAGAACCGGAATGCATGAAGAATGACCTATATCGTCACCGACAATTGCATCAAGTGCAAGTACACGGATTGCGTGGAGGTTTGTCCGGTCGATTGCTTCTACGAAGGCGAGAATATGCTCGTCATTCATCCCGATGAATGCATCGATTGTGGCGTTTGCGAGCCGGAATGTCCTGCTGATGCGATCAAGCCCGATACAGAGCCGGGTTTGGACGCCTGGTTGGCGCTCAACACCGAATATGCCACCAAGTGGCCTAATATCACGCAAAAGAAGCCGGAATTGCCGGAAGCCAAGGAATTCGACGGCGTGTCAGACAAGCTGCAATATTTTTCGCCTGAGCCGGGCACCGGGGACTGAAAGTTCAACTTTCGCACACAATTTAGGCACTTGACGCGCGAATGTTCGCGCCTGCAGCAAAAACCTTGATTCTTGGCAGGTTTTATGTTACCTGTCTAACAAATGCCGTCGGCATATCGTCTAAATTGGCGCTCAGGTCTACTCGCTGAAAGGTCGTTTCCCATAATTTTGCACCAGTGTGACTGGTGTCTGATCTGGATGTTGCGGCCTATATATGGCCCTCGCCGGTGGAAGCAATCTTTATCGACTGTTCTGGGACAGATTTTGACGACCGTGTGTGGCGGCTCGTGTTTTTTCGCAGATAGTACCCAACAGGAGTCATAAGCGAATGGCAACGCCTACCCAGCAGAAAAAGCCCTCGCCCGCGCGTCACGGTTTCAAGACCGGCGAGTTTATTGTCTACCCTGCGCACGGGGTTGGACAGATCGTGTCAATCGACGAGCAGGAAGTGGCCGGGCACAAGCTGGAACTGTTTGTGATTGATTTTCAGAAAGATAAGATGCGCCTCAAGGTGCCGGTAGCAAAGGCGCAATCCATTGGAATGCGTAAGCTTTCCGAGACGGATTATGTGGATCGCGCATTGAAGGTTGTGCAGGGCCGCGCGCGTATCAAGCGCACCATGTGGTCGCGCCGCGCCCAGGAATATGATGCAAAGATCAATTCGGGCGACCTGATCTCGATCTCGGAAGTCGTGCGCGACCTTTTCCGTGCCGACACGCAGCCTGAACAGTCCTATTCGGAGCGTCAGCTTTATGAAGCTGCGCTTGACCGTATGGCTCGCGAAATTGCTGCAGTTAACAAGATGTCTGACACTGAAGCCGTGCGGCTGATTGAAGCCAATCTCGCAAAAGGCCCCAAGCGCGGTGCCAAGGCTGACAATGAAGAGACAGAGCAGGAAGAAGCGGCCTGATAGTCGCTTCTTCCTTCAAAAAAACCCGGCTCAAAGCCGGGTTTTTTCATTTCTGGACAGACTCAGGCGATATACTGCCCGCCATTGGCGGTTATTGTTGATCCGGTAATAAACCCGGCATCGTCTGCGGCCAGAAACAGCACGCAGCGCGCAATTTCCTCTGGCTCGCCGAGGCGACCGACCGGAATTTGTGGAATGATGCGCTCGTTAAGAACCTTCTCGTCAATTGCCCGCACCATTTCCGTGCCAATATAGCCGGGCGCAACAACATTCACCGTAATGCCCGCCCGCGCACCTTCCTGCGCCAGCGCTTTGGTGAACCCGATATCGCCAGCCTTGGCAGCCGAATAGTTCGCCTGCCCTGCCTGACCCTTCTGGCCGTTTATCGAAGAGATTGTAATAATACGGCCGAACTTGCGGTCCCTCATCCCGCTCCAAACCGGATGCGTCATGTTGAAAACGCCGGAAAGGTTCGTGTCGATAACTTCCTTCCATTGCTGCGGCGTCATTTTATGAAACATGGCGTCGCGGGTGATGCCGGCATTATTCACCAGAATATCGACCGGGCCCAGATCGGCTTCAACCTGCCTGATGCCGGCAGCACAGGCATCATAGTCAGCAACCGACCATTTATAAGTCCTGATACCAGTATCTGCCGTAAATTTGCTGGCAGCCTCGTCATTGCCCGCAAAGTTCGCGGCAACGTTGTAACCAGCCTTTTGCAAGGCAATGGATATGGCCGCACCTATCCCGCGCGACCCACCCGTAACAATTGCAGTTCTTGGCATACTACCTGACTCCTCCATTATATTGTTATGTTCAGACAGTATTGGCGCAGCCCTCTATCCGCGCCTTCTCTGTTCTATTTCATTGATTCAACACACATGGCGATTCCCATGCCTCCGCCAATGCAAAGTGTCGCCAAGCCTTTCTTTGCGCCCCGACGACCCATTTCATAAACGAGTGTGTTGAAGATGCGCGCACCTGATGCCCCGACAGGGTGACCGATGGCAATAGCCCCGCCATTGACGTTCACAATTTCCGGGTTCCATCCCAGTTCCTTGTTCACCGCACAGGCCTGCGCCGCAAAGGCTTCATTGGCTTCTACGAGATCCAGATCGTCAACCTTCCATCCAGCCTTCTGAAGCGCCTTGCGCGAAGCCGGGATCGGGCCAGTTCCCATGATCTGCGGATCAACACCGGCGGTTGCCCAGGAAACGATGCGCACCAGCGGCGTAATGCCGCGCCGTGCAGCCTCTTCTTCCGTCATGAGTACCACCGCAGCCGCACCGTCATTGATACCCGATGCGTTACCGGCCGTGACTGTTCCTTCCTTGTCAAAGGCAGCGCGCAGTTTGCCCATTGCGTCAACCGAAGCGCCGTAGCGAATGTATTCGTCGGCCTCAACGACCACATCTTCCTTGCGCCCCTTGACGGTAACGGGAACAATCTCATCCTTGAATTTTCCGGCCTTCTGGGCGGCCTCGGCCTTGTTTTGCGAGGCTACTGCGAAGGTATCCTGCTCCTCACGCGTCAACTGCCACTGGCGAGCGACATTCTCTGCTGTGTTGCCCATGTGATAGCCGTAGAAGGCGTCGGTCAGGCCGTCCTTGATCATGGTATCGATCATTTTGAAATCGCCCATCTTCACGCCACTGCGCAAATGCTGGCAGTGAGGGGCCATGGACATAGACTCTTGTCCGCCCGCGACGATGATCTTTGCATCACCAGTCGCGATTTGCTGCATCCCGATGGCGATTGTGCGGAGTCCTGAACCGCAGAGCTGGTTAAGGCCCCACGATGTGGCTTCGACCGGTATACCTGCCTTGATCGCCGCTTGACGAGCCGGATTCTGGCCCTGTCCTGCCGTCAGGATCTGACCGAGAATAACCTCGTCAACTTCCTTTGGGTCCACAGCTGCGCGTTCCAGCGCGCCCTTGATGGCAACCGCGCCGAGTTCATGTGCTGGCAGATTGCCGAAAGAGCCGTTGAAAGAGCCGACTGGCGTGCGGGCTGCACTTGCAACAACGATTGATGAAGCGGACATGTAGTAAACCTCCAGATGATTGCCGTTCCCGCACAGAACGTTTCCGGCAGCTATTAAGATGGGTCACATTGAGTTTCTTCACCTTTCCGGGCGCAAGTCAAACGCGAAATGCGGGTTTTTTTGCGCTGCACCGTGACCAGCGTAAGCTGCGGATATCCAACACAGGTATCGCACTGCACAAAGTACTTGGAATCGGAGCGAGTTTACGCCTATCCTGCACCCAGAGAGCCAAAAACGATACGAAACCGGCTCGGGAGGCAGGATAATGGCAGCAAAAGACGAACCGGTGGTGATAAAAAAATACGCCAACCGCCGTCTCTATAATACGGGCACCAGCACTTACGTAACGCTGGAAGACCTTGCAGAAATGGTTAAGCGCAACGAGGAATTTGTCGTTCAGGACGCGAAGACCGGCGATGACATAACGCATCCGGTACTCACGCAGATCATTTTTGAACTGGAGAACAAGGACGGGCAGAATATGCTGCCTATTCCATTCCTGCGCCAGCTCATCGCTTTTTATGGCGATCAGATGCAGATGGTCGTACCGCGGTTTCTCGAACAGTCCATGAGTGCTTTCAGCAAAGAGCAGGAACGCTTTCGCGAGCAGATGAAAGCAAGCTTCGGCAAGACGCCGCTGGACATGATGGACAATCTGCCGACCTCGATGAAAGCATTGGAAGAGCAGACCCGGCGCAATGTTGAACTCTTCGAAAATGCCATGCGCATGTTCACGCCCTTCCCGGTCGGTATGGCTGCGCAGCCGGGCACCGATGAACCGGAAAAGAAGTCTGGCTCTGACAAGTCCGATGACATCAAGGAGCTGAAAGAGCAGATCGCCGCCATGCAGCGAAAGATCGATTCCCTGTCGTGAATCACGCCGTTTCGTTTGGTAGGCCCCGCTGCGGCGGGGCTTTGCTTTTTGCGCAACGGTAACTACATGCAAACTGGTCCATTGACATCAGGCGCTGCATCCGCCACCTGACATTGCATATTCCGAAACGGAGCAAACCGGCTCATGTCCGGATATTTTTCGACACCTTTCCCGCGCCGCAATTCCGTTGGCGTTGACGTTGGCGGCGTTATGGTCGGCGGCAATGCGCCCGTCGTCGTGCAATCCATGACCAACACTGACACTGCCGATATCGATCAAACGGTGGCTCAGGTCGCAGCGCTGCATCGCGCAGGATCGGAGCTTGTGCGCATTACGGTTGATCGCGATGAAAGCGCAGCAGCCGTTCCCGCCATCCGCGAAAGGCTGGACAGGCTCAACATCAACGTGCCGTTGGTCGGAGACTTTCACTACATCGGCCACCGGCTTCTCGCCGACCATCCCGCATGCGCCGAAGCGTTGGCAAAATATCGCATAAATCCGGGCAATGTCGGCTTCAAAGACAAAAAGGACAGGCAGTTCGCCGAGATTGTCGAAATGGCAATCCGGTACAACAAGCCTGTTCGTATCGGCGTAAATTGGGGGTCGCTCGATCAGGAATTGCTGACGCGACTGATGGATGAGAACAACCGCACCGGCTCCCCTTTGACAGCGCAACAGGTGACGCGTGAGGCGATTGTCCAGTCGGCGCTCATCTCGGCCGATGCGGCCGAAGAGATCGGGCTTGGACGCGACAAGATCATTCTGTCCGCGAAAGTCAGCCAGGTGCAGGACCTGATCGCGGTTTACACCGAACTGGCCAGCCGCTCCGACCATGCCTTGCATCTTGGCCTTACAGAGGCTGGAATGGGTTCCAAGGGGGTCGTGGCTTCGTCGGCGGCAATGGGCATATTGCTGCAACAGGGCATTGGCGACACCATCCGGATTTCATTGACGCCTGAGCCGAACGGCGACCGTACGCGCGAAGTGCAGGTCGCGCAGGAGCTGCTCCAGACTATGGGCTTTCGGCAATTCATACCGATTGTTGCCGCATGTCCCGGCTGCGGGCGCACGACATCGACCGTGTTTCAGGAACTCGCGCAAACGATTCAGGAAGATATCCGGCGCAACATGCCTGTGTGGCGCGAACGCTATCCCGGCGTTGAGGAGCTCAAGGTTGCTGTCATGGGTTGCATCGTGAACGGTCCCGGCGAGTCCAAACATGCTGACATCGGCATTTCCTTGCCCGGTACGGGCGAAACACCAACTGCCCCGGTCTATGTTGACGGCCAGAAGGCTGCGACGCTTCGCGGTCCTGACATTGCTCGCGATTTTGAGCGGATGGTCGCAGAATATATTGAACGTCGCTACGGCCGCGGGCGCGAAGCGGCAGAATAGGCACGAGGCGCAATGGACACATTGCGAACCGCGCTCACATTATTCTTTGCACTAGCCTTGTCCTGCACCGTTCGCGCCGCCGAGCTGGACGACCGGGTCGCCGTCCCCGAACCAATTCACCAGATTTGCAAGCTGATAAAAACGCATGCGGACCTCAACGGTATTCCACGCGCATTTTTCGCGCGACTGATATGGAAAGAGAGCAGATTCGACCAGAACGCCGTAAGCCCCGTTGGTGCGGAAGGCATTGCGCAATTCATGCCGGGAACAGCAGAAATGCGCGGTCTGGACGATCCTTTCGATCCGCAAAAGGCAATTGCGGCGTCGGCCGAATATCTTGCCGAGATGAAGCGCAAATATGGGAATCTTGGACTTGCTGCGGCGGCATACAACGCAGGCGAGAACAGGGTTGCACGCTGGCTTTCCTCTGGCGGCTTTCTGCCGCTTGAGACAGAAGACTATGTTCTCGACATTATGGGCGAGCCAGCCGACAATTTCACGAATGCCGGTTATTCCGGCATCGTCAGCCCCCTGGAAGAGAAACGCAGCTTTACCGAGTCTTGTCGCCGTCTGCCAATTATCCGCACCTCGACCGTCGCAATGGCGACCGTCAATACCAAACCGTGGGGCGTTCAGGTGGCAGGCAATTTCAGGCGATCAGCGGCAATCGCCCAATGGCAACGCATACGCGGCCGTTTCCCTGCGCTGCTTAAGGAATACGATCCGGTTGTCAGCCGCACACGCACGCCGATAGGCAGGCGCGGCATATATGCAGTGCGTATTGGCGTTGATGACCGCGCCAACGCAAATATCATCTGTCAGCAATTACGCGGGGCGGGCGGCTCCTGCATCGTCATGCGGAATCGTTAGCCAAAATGGCGTCAGTGACTTCGCTCGGCTACGAACCTGGCCGCCGCACGAAGAAGATTAGCGCTCTCGCCATAAGGTGACAGCAGTTCCTCAGCTTGCAGAACCAATCCGCGCAGTTGTCTCCTTGCCCAGTCAGGCCCGTGCAGCGAAGCCAGCGTTGCCTTCCCGGCTTGCGCATCCTTGCCGGTTGCCTTGCCCATTGTCTGGGCATCTGACGTCAGGTCCAAAAGGTCATCGGCAAGCTGAAAAGCCAAGCCGATTGCAGAACCGAACTCTGCCATACGCTCCCGATCAGCGCTGGATGCCTTTCCGGCAATGGCACCGGCTTCACAGGCGAAACGGATCAAGGCTCCTGTCTTCATGGCTTGCAGGCGAATAATCCCGGCTTCGTCAGGCAGGTCACGCGCAGCCGCCAGATCGAGCGCCTGTCCGCCAGCCATTCCGCCAAAGCCTGCAGCACGAGATAGCGCCTGAATAAGGTCGAGGCGCGCTTGTGCCGGAAGCTCTGTCTCCGGTGAGGCCAGAATGTCGAACGCCAGCGTCAACAAGGAATCGCCGGCCAGAATTGCCGTAGCCTCATCAAAAGCCTTGTGCACGGTCGGCTGGCCCCGACGCAGATCGTCATCATCCATTGCGGGCAGATCGTCATGTACCAGCGAATAGCAATGGATACATTCCAGCGCCGCCGCAACGCGCAGCGCGGCATCCTGCTTGACACCAAAAAGCGCTGCACTTTCAAGCACAAGGAAAGGGCGCAGACGTTTTCCGCCATTTAGAACGCCGTGACGCATGGCAGCCAGAAGCCTTTCCGGGCGGGCAATTTCGCCGGCCTGCGGCATCGCAGCAAGGATTGTGTCCAGTGCCGCTTCGACCATGCGGGCACGTCGCCCGAGCGCAATTTCAAAATCTGTTTGAGTCGCTTCCAACATGTCTGGCACCGTTGACGGCAAACCACGCGGGGGTCAAGCAGACGTTGCACATTGCGCGGCGCGCCGCTATGCGAATGGAATGGAGACAGGGATTGCCGGAGAGACGGTGGCAGGCACCGAACCCGATCCGGGAAAGCGGGATATGGCCGCAATTCGCAAACTTCTGGGGACCAGCCGGATGCGGGTCTGGTTGCGCCGCCTGATAAAGGCTGTGTGCATTGCGGTGCTCATACCTCTTGTGCTGACCATTCTTTATATTCCGTCCTTTGTGCATCCTGTATCCACACTGATGCTCAAGGACCTTGTGACATTAACCGGCTACGACAGGCAGTGGGTCGCACTTGAGGATGTAGCGCCCGTAATGCGTCGTTCGGTCATCATGTCTGAAGATGGCCAGTTCTGCCGACACCACGGTGTTGATCTTGGCGAATTACGAGGTGAATTCAAGGATTTGGTGGCAGGAAAACCGGTTCGTGGGGCCTCCACCATTCCAATGCAGACCGTAAAGAACCTGTATCTCTGGAACGGGCGTTCCTTCCTTCGCAAGGCACTTGAGCTTCCCTTGGCCGTCTATTTCGACCTTGTGGTGCCAAAAGACCGTATTCTGGAAATTTATCTGAACATTGCCGAGTGGGGTCCCAATATTTATGGCATCGAAGCGGCAGCGCAGCATTATTTCGGGGTTTCGGCAAAGAAATTGAGTGCGCGGCAGGCTGCTTTGTTGACAGTCGCCCTGCCTAATCCGATTGCGCGCAATCCGACGAAAGCCAAAGCAGGTTTGCGCAGTCTGGCGCGCATTGTAGAGCGGCGCGCAAGCCGGGCGGGTGCTTATGTGGGGTGTGTGCAGTAGGAAATGCGAAAATATTTGGGCCAAGTGCTGGTCAAAGCCTCGTAAGCCGTGTATAGGCACGCCCGATTTACCGGATTTCAGCCTCATGAACGGCTCTTACAGGGCTGGCGAGGCATTGAAGAATTGAGTGGAGCTTAAAATGGCAGTCCCTAAAAAGAAAACCTCGCCGGCAAAGCGTGGAATGCGTCGTTCAGCAGATGCTCTCAAGGCTCCGGCCTATGTTGAGGACAAGAACTCTGGCGAAATGCGTCGCCCGCACCATATCGATCTGAAGACCGGCATGTATCGCGGTCGTCAGGTTCTTGAGCCTAAGGGAAACTGAGCTAATCCTAGGCTCATTTCTTACGAAAAAAGCCGGCCTATGCCGGCTATTTTTGTTTCTGATGGCAAAAATACGGTCGTAAAAACCGTAAAGCGCGCTTCAAAAGCGCCCGCTAGTGCAGGTCCACGGGCTGTTTTATCTGTTGCAGGGCCTCTGTCCAGTCTGTTGGCCGAACGACCATACGCTGCACCTTAGGACCACCAGGCCCGGCATGAAGGGCGCGCAACGTCTCTCCGATCATTGCATCAGCATGGGTTGCACGCTGGTTGTGCCGGACATACTCGACCCAGGTCGGAGTATGATATGTCTCCCGCCATATTTCAGGGTTCTCCAGATCGCGCATCAGTTCCCATTGCCGCGCTCCGTCGCGCAAGCGAATGCGACGGCGCTCCGCCATCGCATCCATGAAAGCAGGCAGATCGGCTTCCCTGATGACGTACTCGATCATGATGAATATCGGACCACTTTGCGGCCTGAGATCGAGAGCCACGTTCGGCTGCTTCCACCGGTTCAAAGGATCAAGATTAAGGACCTGTTGGGCTGGCATAGGAAATCTGAAGCCCGCCAACAAACCAACCAGCATGCCCCCCGCCGCATAAAGTAACGCAACGGCGACGCCTTGCGATTCTGCTATCACACCCCAGATCCATGATCCTGCCGCCATGCCGCCAAATGCCGATGCCTGGTAAAGAGCGAGCGCCCGGCCGACCACCCAACGCGGGGTGGAAAGCTGAACCGTGACGTTGAACAGGGAAAGGGCCATGACCCAACATGCGCCGCCCAGAAGCAATCCAAATCCGGTGACCCAGATCTGCGTGCCATAAGCGCAGATGATCGAGCAAAGCGCGAACCCCGCGAAAGCCAGGCGGACAATGGCCTCATTCGACAATTTATGACGCACACGGCCCACAATGAAGGCCCCGCACACCGCACCGGCCCCGAAACATCCCAGCGCAACACCATAGGTGAACGCGGCACCTTTCAAAAGATCACGTGCAACCAAGGGCAGTAGCGCGAGGACAACGATGGCTGTGAGGCCAAACAGGAAGGCGCGAAACAACACAATTTCGATGTGAGGGGACATTGCAATGTAGCGCAGGCCAGCGGTCATTGCGCGACCAAGCGTCTCGCGCGGCAGGGTGCTTCTGGCAACATTCGGCTTCCATCTGGCAAGCACGATGAGAAGCGGGATATAACTCAGAGCATTGATGATGAAGGCCGCGGCCGCGCCAAGAGCAGCTACGATGGCACCGCCGATGGCCGGACCCACGCTGCGGGTAAGATTGAAGCCGACACTGTTGAGTGCCACCGCAGCAGGCAAATGATCACGCGGCACCATGTCCCCAACCGAGGCCTGCCAGGAAGGACTGTTGAGCGCGGTGCCACAACCGATAAGGAATGTGAAAGCCAGCAGCGACCAAGGGGTAATGAGCCCAAACCACGCGCAAACCGCGAGCGAGACAGAGACGACGAGCATAAAGCCTTGCGCAACCAGGAGAACTCGTCTTCGGTCGAAATTGTCTGCAATCGCGCCCGATGCCAGCGAAAACAGCATGACCGGCAAAGTCGTCGAGGCCTGAACGAGTGCAACCATATCGCTGGATGTCGTGATGTCGGTCATCAGCCATGCCGAGCCGACAGACTGGATCAGACCGCCAAAATTCGAAACCAGGCTCGCCAGCCATACCGCACGGAATGTGCGATGAGACAGCGGCGCCAACGCCGATTGGCGTGTTTTCAAAGTTTCATCCATGACGGGAACGCGACGTAATGCTGGGCATGACCTTGCAAAATTCTGGACAGCGCAATGACTTATGCCCGCCGTCGTTGTGAAGGTCAAATTCACACCACAATCACAAGATGCAGATCCATCCGCCCGCTAAGGAAACTGCCTGCATGATCACTGTTAAGCATACGGAAATTTCAGAATTGTCTTATATAATGTGTCTGTTTAGCTGCACAGAATTCGTATAAGAAGCAGAAAACTTCGGACATGTACGGAATTTTTATTGAAGACCTGTCGGCCCGACCCCACATCACGCGTCCTTGACGATGCGCGGACCCGACGACAAACGGATAACAGGCAATGGCCAAATACAGATTTCATAAAGTCGCGGCGGTTGCCGTGTTAGTAGCCTTCGCCATCTGGATGGGAACAGGGAAGTTCTCTTCCGTGGGCAGCGCCTCCGAAGAAGGCGATTCAAAAAAGGCATCAGAGAAGCAAGCTGCAGACACAGGGGCCGTCATTCGCACGGTTGCGGTGATTGAACCGCCGCGCATTTCCCATGCGCGCGCCATACGGATTTCCGGGCTGACGCAGGCCGACAAGCGCGTAGTCATCACAACGCGTACTTCGGGCATAATCAAGGATTTGCCTATCAAACAGGGCGACCATATCAAGGCTGGACAATTGATCATGCGCCTTGATTCCGAGGAGAAGCCTGCCGCCGTCGAAACCGCACGGCAATTGGTGATACAGCGTGAAGCCGAGCTCGAAGCAGCAAGACAACTTTCAAAAACCGGTACGCTCGCGAAGCTGCAACTCACGACGGCAGTTTCTGCGCTGGCGCAGGCGCAATCCCAGCTTGAAACTGCACAGGCAGAGCTTCAGCGCACCAACATTGTCGCGCCTTTTGATGGCGTGGTGGATGCCATATCGGTGGAAATTGGCAGCTCCGTTCAACAAGGTGCTGAGGTTGCAGTCATGTTGAGTCTCGATCCGATGATCGTGAAAGGTGAAGTCAGCGAACGCGACCTGTCGCACATAGCATTGAGAGACAATGCCGATGTTCAGCTTGTAAACGGTTCAACAGCACAAGGTACGCTCCGCTATATCAGCCGCGAGGCCACGGAAGCGACGCGCACATACAAGGTGGAGATTGCGATTCCGAACCCGCAAGACACCATTGCTGCGGGCATGACAGCGGAACTGACACTTCGCAGCGTGCCTGTGGATGCTGTGGCACTGCCCCGTTCAGTGGTTACTCTTTCCGCAAGTGGCGACCTCGGCATCCGGGCCGTCGATGAATCGAACAAAGTAGTTTTCTACCCGATTGATCTTGTCGATGACACGCCCGCCGGCCTGTTGCTGGCAGGGATTCCGGCCGGCACTCGCGTTATCATGGCGGGCCAGGATCTGGTGAAGGAAGGCGATGAGGTCAAGCCCGTTCAGGCTGACCCCGCGCTTTTGAAGCGCCTCACCCAGGACGCGGCTGGAACGCTGTAAAATGGATATTGTCAAACTTGCGATCCGCAATGCGCGGCTCACGCTTTCCGTCCTGATTTTTCTGATCATTGCAGGGGCACTGGCTTATCGCGCTGTGCCGAAGGAGGCAGAGCCCGACGTTGCCATTCCAATCATGTATGTCGCCCTGCACTATCAGGGTATTTCTCCTGAGGATTCCGAGCGCCTGCTACTGCGGCCGGTCGAGGCCCAACTCAAAAACCTGAAGGGTTTGAAAGAGTTGCGGTCAGCCGCATATGAGGGCGGCGGGTACGTGCTGGTGGAGTTTGATCCGTCAACGGACCTTGGCGACGCACTCATCAACACACGCAACAAGGTGCAGGACGCCAAGCGCGATTTGCCTCAGGGTGTGGACGAGCCGACGGTCAGCGAAATCAACCTGTCGGAATTCCCTGTTCTTGTGGTGACACTTTCAGGTGACGTGCCGGAACGTGTTCTGACTGCTGCGGCGAAGGAATTGCGCGACCGTATCGAGGAAGTGCCGGGCGTTCTTGAAGGCACGCTGCAAGGCTCACGCGATGAGCTTGTGGAAGCCATCATCGACCCGATGCGCCTTGCCTCCTACGGCCTGCGTCTCGACCAGCTTATTCAGGGCGTCGGCCAATCGAATAACCTCGTTGCGGCTGGCGCCATGGAAGGTGCCGAAGGCAAATATGCGATCAAGGTTCCAGCTTTGATCGAAACGCCTGAGGACGTGGCGCGCCTGCCCGTTGTGGCCGGTCCGAATGCGGTGGTGCGGGTGCAGGACATTGCGACAGTGCGGTCCACATTTGAAGATGCGCAAACCATCACCCGTCTGGACGGACGAAATGCAATTGCAATCGAGGTCAAAAAGCGCATCGGCGCGAACATTGTCGAAACGATCGACGGTGCCAAGAAGGTCGCCGACGAGTTCATGAAAACTGCGCCGCAGGGCATGGTTGTCACCTACACTCAGGACAAGTCCGTGTTCGTGAACCAGCTTCTGTCGGACCTGCAAAACCACGTCCTGATTGCCGTCATACTCGTTTTCATCGTTATCCTTTACGCCCTGTCTGGCCGCGCTTCCCTACTCATTGGCATCGCGATCCCTGCATCGTTCCTGATGGGCATTCTGGCGCTTGCACTGATGGGTTACACGATCAACATGATCGTGCTGTTCAGCCTCATTCTGGCGGTGGGAATGCTGGTTGATGACGCGATTATCGTAACCGAATTCGCAGAACGGCGAATGTCGGAAGGTATGCGGCGCGAACAGGCATTCGAACTGGCAGCAAAGCGCATGGCGGGGCCGGTTATCGCCGCTACCATGACCCGCATTGCCGCGTTTTCACCCCTGCTTTTCTGGCCGGGCGTCATCGGCGATTTCATGAAATACCTGCCGATCACGCTGATTGTGACATTGGCGGCTTCCATGGCCTATGCGTTGATCTTCGCGCCTACCCTTGGTGCCATGTTCGCGAAAGCTCCTGAACATGAGGAGAAACACAGGGACGGCCTGTATATGGCCGCTGTCAACAAGGCAGTTCACTATCCGAAAACAGCTTTGGCACTCACTGTCGCGTTGCTGATTGCCGTTCCTTACGCCTACTCGCATTTTGGACGAGGCGTAGAATTCTTCCCCAACGTCGAACCGGATTACGGCCTGCTTTACGTTCATGCGCGCGGCAACCTCTCGCTTGAGGAGATGGACGCGGCTACGCGGCAAGCCGAAAGCCGGATTCTGGGTTGGCCGGGTATTGAATCCGTGTACACCCGCGTTGGCAAAACCCGTGGTGGCAATGAGATTCCCGAAGATGTGGTTGGCGTGATCCAGTACGAATTCGTTGATTGGCGTGAGCGCAAGGCAGCGCACGACATTCTTGACGATTTACGCACTGCCATGGCCGGCATCCCGGGTGTCGATATCGAGGTTCGCGTTCCGGAAGCTGGACCGCCAACCGGCAAGGCCATTCAGGTTCAGCTTTCGGCGACAAACCCTGAAGGCTTGAATGACAAGGCGCGTGCAGTTGCTCAATTAGTGGCAAAAGTGCCAGGGGTTATCGACGTCAGCGACGGTCTGCCCCCACCCGGCGTCGATTGGGCACTTGAAGTTGATCGCTCGAAAGCCGCGCAATATGGCGTTTCGCCAACGGCGGTCGGTACGGCTGTCCAGCTTGTTACAACAGGTCTGAAATTGACCGACTATCGTCCGGCAGGCGCAGACGATGCGGTGGACATCAGGCTTCGTTTGCCTGAACAGCGCCGCACGCTGACCGAGTTGGACCAATTGCGCATCGAGACGGCAAACGGATCGGTTCCGATTTCCAACTTCGTATCCCGCAAGCCTGAACCTACGGTTGGCATTTTGAACCGCATCGACGGCAAGCGCACGATAACCGTGCAGGCCAACGTCGCGACCGGGTATCAGGTGGCAACGGTTCAGAACGACGTGCGCGAAGCGGTAAGCAAGATGGAGCTGCCCGGGGTAGACTGGAAAATGGCAGGCTCTGATGAGGACAGCGCCGAAGCTCAAGCGTTTCTTGGCAATGCGTTCGGTGCGGCCATCTTCCTGATCTTCATCGTGCTGCTCGCCCAGTTCAACAAGTTCACGAGTGTTTTGCTGGTTCTGTCATGTGTGATCATGGCAACAATTGGCGCGCTGCTTGGCATGATGCTGACTGGCCAGTCTTTTGTCATTGTCATGTCAGGCATCGGCATCATTGCTCTGGCAGGCGTGGTCGTTAACAACAATATCGTGCTGATCGACACATATGACCGGCTGCGCGATGAGGGTGCGAGCAAGCTGGATGCCGTGCTCCAGACCTGCCGCGAACGCGCCCGACCCGTGGTGCTGACCGCGCTTTCCGCCATTCTCGGCGTTCTGCCTATCGCCTTTGGACTCGGTTTGGAAATTTTCCATCACGAGACAACGATCAGTGCGCCCTCGACACAATGGTGGATCGCCCTATCATCGGCAATCGTGTTCGGTTTGGCATTTGCTACCGGTCTGACGCTGATCGTGACACCAGCCATGTTGATGGTTTTCACCAGTGACAAGCGCAAGCCGGGCGCGAAAGGGTGGCTTGGCAAGCTGGAAGCGCGTTTCTTCCCGCTGATGGCGAAAAGGAAGACAGCGATCAAACCAGCTCCCCGCCCCAACGGCGCGGCAGGAACCAGCCCAGCGACAAGTACCTGACATTGACGAGGGCCCCATCCGGGGCCCTTTCACTTTGGAACCCAATTGGGCTCTGCGCATTTCCCCCTCGTCAACTTATGGAGGGACACGCCCATGACACTCGGCACATTGCTGCTAATCATCCTCATTCTGATTCTGATCGGCGCGGTACCAAGCTGGCCCTATTCTCGCGGTTGGGGCTATGGACCATCAGGTATCGTGGGCGTTCTGCTCATTGTCGTGCTCGTACTTTTGCTGACGGGCAGAATTTAGGTCAGATCATCTCCGGTCCGGGCGGCGACCTGTCAGGTTGAAAATCTGCTGCCCGTACCAGTTCCGCGCCCGCGCAGACCAGAAGCAGCGGGATCGAAAGCGCGATATAAACTGCGGCAAACCCCACATATTCAGCAGCAAAGCCAATGCCTGACGGCGCAAGCAGAATCCCGGAATAGCCAATTGTCGTAACGACGCTCATGCCAGTGCTTGGCGCTATTCCGGGCTGGTTCCCAGCTGCGGAAAAAGCAATAGGCACAATATTGGCGATGCCAATGCCGGCCAGCGCAAATGCAGCAATCACAAGCCACGCCCAAGGGGAGATGCCCGCAACAAGGATGCCGAGCGCCGCGATAATGCAGGAAACACGCATCGTCTTGACCGCACCGAACCGGTTGCGCACACGATCGCCTGCAAATCGAAGGACAGCCATGGCGCCCGCGAAAAATGCGAAGCCAAGCCCGGCTGTCGCTATGGAGGCACCTAATTCCTGGCGAAGATACAGAGCACCCCAATCAAGAATTGCCCCTTCCGGCACCATGGCAAAAAGCGCAACGGCCCCGACGAGGTAAATCGAGGGATTGCGGGGCAGCCGCATCGGCTTCTTTTCTTCGTGTGTTTCTGGCTCCCTGTCTTCAATCACATAACGTGCAGCGATCAGCAGCATGACAGCCATTGCAACCGTTACAGCCAAGGCATGGGCGTAGTACCCGAAATACTGGATCGCCAGACCGCCAAGACCGCCTCCGACAAACCCGCCAAGACTCCAGAAGCCATGCGAAGACGACATGATCGCCTTCGACAATTTCCGCTCCACAGCAACAGCGTTGGAGTTCATGGCAACATCCATGCCCCCGGTGACACCGCCAAAGAAAAACATCGCAAGCGCCGTCACCAAGACATTCGGCGAGGAAACCACGGCAAGCAGGCTGACCACACAGGCCATAGCGAAGAACAGGCCGACGCGCCTCGATCCATAGCGTGACATGAGCACGCCCGATACTGGCATACAGGCCATCGCACCCAACCCGAACACGAGAATGAGAATGCCCAGCGTCGACTCGCGAATAGACAACCTTGACGCGAGTTCAGGAATTTGAGGTGCCCAGCTCCCAACAAGAAAGCCATTCATGAAAAACAATCCGGCAACAGCCCAGCGTCCACGCTGCGCCAGCGCCAGATCTTCTGCGATAGCCATATCAATCAGTCCGATCTGTGAGTCGGAGGCGAACTTAAATCGGTTCAGTTTAAGATCAAGCGACATTTTGGCACTGCCATTGGGCCACACGCTGCGATGTGTTCACGATTAATATCAAACGGGTATTCCCACTTGCGCCCCAAATTAAACTTGATATTTTTACTCATGAATTAATGCCTACCGGCGAGAGGGTTACATATGAACAACTACAATCCACAGTTTCACCGCTCCTGGCATTCCAAGGAAAAAGAGGTCGGCCAGTTTTACCCCGGCACGCCACCCGGTGTCCGCACGGTCTCCAGTAACCACCTGTTCAATACTGGCGAGCATGAGATCGGCATCGCCCATGGAGAGTCGGTGTACAGGCTGAGAATTACCCGTCAGGGCAAGCTGATCCTGAATAAATAGCGAGTTCTTCGCCCTCGTTTTGCCAAAGGCTTGCAATTCGGTTTGCGCTGCACAATTTTTCCGCTAAGCAGAAAGGGTCAGTGTTGCTGTCCCTTGGAGCTTGTGCGTGGCTATCAAGAAAATTCTCGTTGCAAATCGGTCCGAAATTGCAATCCGCGTTTTCCGCGCGGCCAATGAGCTTGGGCTGAAAACAGTCGCGATATGGGCTGAAGAAGACAAATATTCCCTCCATCGTTTCAAGGCAGATGAAAGCTACCAGGTCGGGCGCGGGCCGTGGCTGGCCAAGGATATGGGCCCAATCGAAAGCTATCTTTCGATTGACGAAATTTTGCGTGTCGCGAAATTTTCCGGCGCTGACGCCATTCATCCCGGCTACGGCCTTTTGTCCGAAAGCCCCGAATTTGCGGAAGCTTGTGCTGAGGCCGGCATCACCTTCATCGGGCCAAAGCCCGAAACCATGCGCAGACTTGGCAACAAGGTGGCCGCGCGCAATCTCGCTATAGAGGTTGGTGTTCCGGTCGTTCCTGCAACCGACCCGCTTCCGGATGACCCGGTCGAGATCAAGCGGCTGGCCAACGAAATCGGCTATCCGGTGATGCTGAAAGCCTCATGGGGCGGCGGCGGGCGCGGAATGCGCGCCATTCGCTCCGAGGCTGATCTGATGCGCGAGGTTACCGAAGGCAAACGCGAAGCAAAGGCCGCTTTCGGCAAGGATGAGGTTTATCTCGAAAAGCTGGTCGAGCGCGCGCGGCACGTCGAGGTTCAGATATTGGGCGACACGCACGGCAATGCCGTGCACCTTTTTGAACGTGACTGCTCTATTCAGCGGCGCAATCAGAAAGTGGTCGAGCGCGCACCGGCTCCGTACCTGACAGATGCACAGAGGCAAGAGCTTTGCGGTTATGCGCTGAAAATCGCGCAGGAGACGAGCTAT
The DNA here is from genome assembly GCA_019635795.1 of Rhizobiaceae bacterium. Lineage (GTDB taxonomy): Bacteria > Pseudomonadota > Alphaproteobacteria > Rhizobiales > Rhizobiaceae > Mesorhizobium_G. The sequence continues at coordinate 57,774 of JAHBYV010000011.1, read as the reverse complement.
ATTGGCGCTGGCACCGTTGAGTTCCTGCAAGATTCGGATTCAGGAGAGTTCTACTTCATCGAGGTCAATCCGCGCATTCAGGTCGAGCACACCGTCACCGAAGAGGTAACGGGCATAGACATTGTGAAAGCGCAGATTCATATCCTTGACGGCTTTGCAATTGGCACAGCGGAATCTGGCGTACCGAGGCAGGAGGCAATCAGGCTCAACGGTCATGCGCTTCAGTGCCGCATCACGACTGAAGACCCGGAGCAGAACTTCATTCCCGATTATGGGCGCATCACCGCCTATCGCGGCGCTACAGGTTTTGGCATTCGTCTTGATGGCGGCACAGCCTATTCGGGCGCTGTCATCACGCGCTTTTACGACCCGCTGCTGGAGAAGGTTACCGCTTGGGCTCCCACGTCCAGCGAAGCCATTGATCGTATGAATCGCGCCCTGCGTGAGTTCCGCATTCGCGGCGTGGCAACGAACCTCACATTCCTTGAAGCAATTATCGACCACCCAAGCTTTCGCGACAATTCCTATACGACGAGGTTCATCGACACCACGCCGGAGCTTTTCACACAGGTGAAGCGGCAGGACCGCGCCACCAAATTGCTGAACTATCTTGCAGACGTCACGGTGAACGGTCATCCCGAAACGCGCGGCCGCCCCGCTCCAAACCCGGAGGCTGCCCCGCCCGTAATTCCGTGGGTTACAAGCCCGATACCTGATGGCACCCGGCAGAAGCTCGATGCGCTTGGACCGGAAGGATTTGCCCGCTGGATGCGCGAGCAGAAGCAGGTTCTGGTGACCGACACGACTATGCGAGACGGCCACCAGTCATTGCTGGCCACCCGCGTGCGCACTTACGATGTTGCAAGGATTGCAGGCACCTATGCGCGCGCCCTGCCCCAATTGCTTTCACTGGAATGCTGGGGCGGCGCGACATTTGATGTCGCCATGCGCTTCCTCACGGAAGACCCCTGGGAGCGACTGGCAAAAGTGCGCGAAGCAGCGCCGAACATATTGCTGCAAATGCTGCTGCGCGGCGCAAATGGCGTGGGCTACACCAACTATCCCGACAATGTCGTACAATACTTCGTCAAACAGGCTGCAAGCGGCGGCATTGACCTGTTTCGCGTATTCGACTGCCTGAACTGGGTGGAGAATATGCGCGTGGCGATGGATGCCGTACGTGCCGAAGGCAAGCTTTGCGAAGCGGCGATGTGCTACACGGGCGACATTCTCGATCCAAACCGCGCGAAATACGATCTGCGCTATTATGTCGATCTGGCGAAGGAACTGGAAAAGGCCGGCGCCCATATCATCGCGGTAAAGGATATGGCCGGCCTGCTGAAGCCGGGCGCGGCGCGCGTTCTGTTCAAGGCGCTGCGCGAAGAAACCGATTTGCCAATCCATTTCCACACGCATGACACGTCTGGTCTTGCCGCGGCGACAGTCTTGGCGGCAGTGGAAAGCGGCGTGGACGCAATCGATGCCGCAATGGATTCCTTCTCTGGCAACACGTCCCAGCCATGCCTTGGCTCGATTGTTGAGGCACTGCGCGGCACGCCATACGATCCGGCGCTGGACCCGCAATGGATAAGGCGCATTTCCTTCTATTGGGAAGCGGTGCGCAACCAGTACACGGCGTTTGAGTCCGATCTGAAGGGGCCTGCTTCGGAGGTCTACCTCCACGAAATGCCAGGCGGTCAATTCACCAACCTTAAAGAACAGGCGCGTTCGCTGGGGCTTGAAACGCGCTGGCATGAGGTGGCTCAAGCGTATCACGATGTGAACCTGATGTTCGGCGACATCGTGAAAGTCACACCATCCTCAAAGGTGGTGGGCGATATGGCTCTGATGATGGTGAGCCAGGAACTGAGCGTTGCCGATGTGCAGGACCCCGCCCGCGACATAGCTTTCCCCGATTCGGTCGTTTCCATGCTACGCGGCGATCTGGGGCAATCTCCGGGTGGCTGGCCAGCAGCCTTGCAGAAAAAGGCGCTGAAGGGCGACAAGCCTTACACCGTTCGGCCCGGCTCGTTGCTGGCACCGGCCAATCTTCAAAAGGCCCGCGAAGATATTGAGGAAACACTTGGCCGCGCCTTGAGCGATCACGAATTTGCGTCGTGGCTGATGTATCCGAAGGTATTCACCGACTTTGCTGCGGCACAGGACAATTATGGGCCTGTGAGCGTTCTCCCAACGTTGACCTATTTCTACGGCATGAGCGCAGAGGACGAGGTGTTCGTCGACATTGAGCGCGGCAAGACGCTGGTGATTCGTTGTCTGGCCATAGGCGACACTGACGAGAAGGGCATGGTCACCGTGTTCTTCGAGCTGAATGGCCAGCCGCGCCGAATCAAGGTTCCTGACCGCGCTCACGGCGCTTCAAATGGCAAGGCACGGCGCAAGGTTGAGGCTGGCAACGAGCTGCATGTGGGCGCACCGATGCCGGGCGTGATTTCAACGCTCGCAGTGAACACCGGCCAGAGCGTGAAGGCGGGCGACGTTTTGCTTTCCATTGAGGCAATGAAGATGGAAACGGCGCTGCACGCGGAGCGGGACGGGACAATTGCCGAGGTGCTGGTGCACAGCGGCGACCAGATTGACGCCAAGGATTTGCTGATTGTCTACGCCGCAGATGCCTGAGCGACAATTTTGCGTGTCAAAGCTTCAATCGGCAACTTGACAGGCCGCGCTGCACAATCCTATATCCGCCCGTCCTTCGGATAGAGCCGCACTAACCACGCGGCTGACTTGGGGCGGAGTAGCTCAGTTGGTTAGAGCAGAGGAATCATAATCCTTGTGTCGGGGGTTCAAATCCCTCCTCCGCTACCAGTATTTCTTTACTGATAAATATAACTATTTATCGTAAGCAGAATTAGTCGGTCTCGGAGCTGATGTGGCTCAACGCTCTTACGCAAAATAATCCCGTGCAATCAGCCGATTTGCGAGCCGCCCGGAAGACGCTACAAACCTGCGCGAACTATTGTGGGTCAATTACCTACTGGAAGCGAATGCCGGACTGAAGGCGCTGAAAGAAGCATTGTTTCATGTATCTGAGAATGAAAGCCGCGTGCGGCAATCACGCGAGGTTAAGATCGTTCACCAAAATGGGAATGCTATTTCTCTTGCAAATTTGTAGCCTGTAAGCTACGTATAAACATGTACGAAGTCCGGCAGACCGACGCTTATTCCGACTGGTTTAAATCATTGAAAGACGTGCAAGGAAAGGCGCGAATTCTTGCACGTGTCCGCAGACTTTCACTCGGGAATCCGGGGGATTCTGAGCCCGTTGGAGAAGGCGTAAGTGAAATGCGCATACATTGTGGGCCGGGGTATCGCGTCTAATTTGTGATGAGTGGAAGGGATGTGTACCTGCTTCTTGGTGGTGGCGATAAAGGCAGCCAGAAGGAAGATATCAAAGCTGCGATAACAGCAGCGAATAAGTATGGGAGAAATGGGTCATGAAAGGGAAGACCACCAAATGGGATGCCTCAGAGCATCTCGACAGCGAGGAAATGATTTTCGCCTATATGAACGCCGCAATGGAAGAAAATGATCCGGGTCTCGTAGCCGCAGCGCTAGGTGACATTGCTAAAGCGAGAGGAATGACGAAAATTGCGAGAGAAACAGGACTTTCAAGAGAAAGCCTTTATCGCGCTCTTGACGTCGAAGGAAACCCGGAATTCGCAACCGTTATGAAAGTTATGAAGGCGCTTGGCCTTCACATGTCTGTTGAACGATCAAAGCCAGACACAGCGCTGGAAAATACTTGAGATAGACGCGGCCTAGCGCCATGCACCTTCTTATTCGTCGAGTACATACTTGGTTAGTCGGGGACTGTTTTCTCTCCCATAGTGAACCGGTCTTGCAATTGAACGATTACGTCGTCGCGAAGGCATACTTCCATGCAGGCGTGCAATTCCTCTGCATAGCGGTGGAAAAAACACTCGTTCTGATTTAACCGAACAGTTTTTTTGAGGCTTTGGATTGCCTGTTCTATGAGTTCCGATTTGTCATGATGATGGGTAGGCATTTCACACTCCTTGTAAAATGTCGACGTGCCCCCAATGGTCGATAGCAAAGAGCGTCCTGTCACCGTAATATCGATGTCCGCGTGAGTCACAACTCGTTACTCACCACTAGCTCCACACACTGCCCGAACTATTCATCGGCCCGACGCACCCAAAACAGCCCGCAAAACCTATGCGAGCTTTCTGCTTTCGCTCGCATCCGCGAGGGTGCGAGTGGGGTAGGATTTCGCAGGCACGGGCCGTCCGACAAGAAAACCTTGTGCCTTGTCTATGCCGAGCTTGCGCAGCAGAGCCATCTGCTCCTCGGTCTCCACGCCTTCGATCAGGATTCTGTGACCATGATTGCGCACAAGGCTGATCATATCCTGGAACATTGCGCGTCCGCGCGGCATTGAAGCATCGTGCAGGAACGAACGGTCGATCTTGACGGTGTCAAAATCAATGAGCCGCAGCCAGGAGAGGCTAGCAAAACCAGTGCCGAAATCGTCCAGCCAGATATTGATTCCCAAAGCACGCAGATCGCTGATGCACTCGCCAATTTCCGGCTGCTGCTCCATATCCAGCCCTTCGGTTATTTCGAAGGCCAGCCGATCACCTGAAACACCCGTCTCGCTCAAAATGGCAGCGACAGAAGCGGCGAACCCCGTAGCGCGCAATTGAATAGGCGACACATTGACCGTGACCATTTCTATGCGATTTTCCATGAGCATGTCGCGGCAGGCGGTTTCAATAACCCATCTGCCAAGCTCAACGATTGCGCCCGTCCTCTCCGCAATCGGCACGAACAGATTTGGTGAAATGCTGCTTCCGTCAGGTGCCTTCAGACGCATCAGCGCTTCCACCGCCTCCATTCGACCAGTCCGAATATCCACGATCGGTTGATAGACCAGTGAAACAAGATCCTGCGGAATTGCGAGGTTCAGCCAGGCAGCAATGTCCTCACTCTCCTCGCCAAATTCCAGATCATTGGGGTTGAACAGCCGCACGCAGTTTCGCCCGTTCGCCTTTGCCAGGTATAGGGCGCGGTCGGCCTCGTGAATGATCTTTTCGAACTTGGTGCCAATCTGCTTGCGTGTGAACGCTCCGCCGATGCTGACAGTGACCACCGCGACGCCATCGTGTCGCTTTTCATGCACCAGCCCAAGGTCTTCAACAGCCCGCCGCATGGTCTCGCAAAGGTCGGCAATCTGCTTGCGGCTGCGCGCGCGCGCGAGCACCAGAAATTCTTCCCCGCCATATCGCCCGATCGTGGCCTCGTAGCCGTTGAGCGCATTGCTCAGCGCCTCGGCCACAAACACCAGGCAACCATCTCCCTCCTGATGACCATAATAGTCGTTGAACTTTTTGAAATGGTCGACATCGATCAAGATTGCCGCAAAGTTCCTGTTGGATTGTTTCCACTCCCGCCAGAAATCCCGCAAGCTTTCATCGATTGCCCGGCGGTTCTTCAAGCCCGTCAGCGAGTCAGTGCGGGAAAGGCGCAGCAGCGCCTGCCCACGCTCGATTGCCTCATTCTGGCGCGCCTCTGCTTCAAGAGCCTTGAGGAAAACGTTGTAGCGCTCCCGGTTCAGCTTGAGGTTCACATAGGATGTGAAAGTGAAGCAGGAAACATAGAAGATGACCATCGTCAGCCGATAGGCCCAATCATCTGAAAAATCGAAAAGGGCAAAAAGAAAGATCAGCAATATGAAGCCGGATGCGATCACCGAGACTGAAAATTCCAGATTGAAGAAGAGATTTGCGCCCATCATAAAAATGGACCCGAATATCATGTAGTAGGAGAACGTGTGTACATAGGTCGTTTCGGCCGCCGGCAGCAGCCAGACCAGATAGCCGGACACAAGCGCCAGGGCACACGTGACATCCAGCCAGATTGTCTCCTCCCGCACGCGATACTGTAGCTCAATAACAGTCAGCACGAGCGCGCCAATCAGAAACCGCGCAGCAATTGTATACGGCGCTACGTCGGGAATAAGCATCATGTCCGAAATAGCAAACAGCAGATAAACGCTTACCGCGATCCACAGCCCGTGTCGGGCACCCATACGGCGCGCAGAATCATTGCGTGCTCGGTAAAGCGCCCGCAATTCTTCCGGTGAGCGTTCGATATGGGGCTCAACCGGATCAAGTTCGGTTTGATCGGAGAATGCCTGATTCATCTATCTGCCAGTTTAACCCGCATTCTCCCCTTTGTCCCCCTGAACAACCACAGATGTTTTAACGACGCAATCGTGGCGAGCAAGCACCTTTGCCCGATCTTTAAATTACAAACCTCTAAAGAATGACTGGGACGATCCCCCAATTTTAAGTCAATTTAAAGATAAAATGTCATATGAGAATGTGTGCCGCGCGCTTCTGGCCTACTTTGAGTGAGTTCAGGTGGAATGGACCGCCGGTAGCATCTCTAGATTGAAGTATTAGCATTATAGAAAGTGCTTGATGTGGCCGAGTTTGCCTTGGATGGCGAAAGCCTGATAACCCCCGAATCGTTTCTCCGCGAGTTTGCACATCCAAAACCGCTGAATGCGGATGCGCAGTTTGAAGAAGCGTCCGCCCACCTTGCCCTAGTGCTCAATTTCGCACACCAGCAGTTTGTTGCCGAAGCAGTGCCAGCAACCATTATAGAGCGCGTTGCCAGGGAACTTCACAAAATCCGGATGAAGTATTCTGCTAATGTCTGGCAGGCCTTGATCTCTGTCGCGCAAAGCCACCCCGTTGCAGAATATTTCCTGCAAGACCCGTTTACCAACTGGTCTTTCACCAAGCCGCGCGGATATTCCGGAGACGCTGGCTTGCTGGATTTTATCTACGGCCATCCCAGCATTGAGCCGAAGATCGAAAGCGCAACGCAACTTGGCAAAGACCTTTTCGAATACACGAGAAATGCTTCTTCTTCTGTTGCCGTTCGCGAGCGCCGGGACATTCTCGCACAGCATGTCGATGAAATCGCAGCTCAACGCGGACCAGGTACAGAAGTGCTTGCCATCGCTGCAGGACACCTCCGGGAAGCGAAGCAAAGCAAAGCCCTGCAGAAGAAGGGGCTGAAGCGCTGGGTTGCGCTCGATCAGGACCCACAGAGCATAGCCAGTATTCAGAATGAATATGCCGGCACAGTAGTGGAGCCAGTCGATGGCTCGGTCCGTAGCCTGCTCGGCAACACCTCACGCATGGGGCAGTTTGATTTTGTTTATGCGGCCGGTCTTTACGATTATCTGACGCAGAATGTCGCGATCAAACTGACGCGCCGTTGCCTCAACCTGCTGAAGCCAGACGGGGTTTTCCTGTTCGCCAATTTCGCGCAAGGAATCGGCGTAGACGGCTACATGGAAACATTCATGAACTGGCCGTTGCTACTTCGTTCAGAGAAGCAAATCTGGACCATAATTGAAGGAAGCGTCGATAACTCCGTGACAGACGCCAACGTGTTCTTCGGCGCAAACCATAACATCGTCTACGGCGTCATCAGCAAAGGCTGATAGCCGCAAACATTCGGCGCCTATGTAAGGATGCCCGCTTCGGCGGGCATTTTCTTTTGCAAAACGGATATCCGATACGCAAAAAAGGGTCCGGCGGATCGCCCCGCCGGACCCCTTCTTAATTTAGCAAAGCTCAGCCCTTTGGCTTGTACGTATACTTGCCGTCGTCGCCTTTTACCCACTCATACATTATGTAGCCTGGAAGCTTCGGATCACCCTTCTCATCGAAACCCATATCGCCAAGAGCGGTTGGGAACGTATTGGCCTTGATCGCGGTTGCAACAGCTTGCGGATCAACCGAATTGGCTGCCTTCGCCGCCTGAGCAATCACTTGCATCGCCGAATAGGAGTAGAGGGTGTAGGCTTCCGGATTGAACCCGGCTGCCTTGAACTTCTCAACGAGTTCCTTATTGCCAGGGTTCAATGTCGGATCAGGACCGAACGTGTTCAAAGTACCAGCAACTGCATCGCCAGCGATCGACGCGAGCTCGTTCGAAACGATGCCATCTCCGGAAATGAGCGTTGCCTTCAGGCCCTGATCGGCAGCCTGACGGATGATGAGGCCGGCTTCAGTGTGAAGACCACCCCAATAGATGATTGAAACGCCAGCTTCCTTCATCTTGCCGATAAGAGCGGAGAAGTCCTTGTCGCCGGTGTTCACGCCTTCATACATAGCTTCCTGAAGGCCGCCAGCATTCATGGTCTTCTTGGTTTCGTCCGCAAGACCCTGACCGTAAGGCGTCTTGTCGTGGATCACAGCGATCTTTGCGTCCTTGAAGTGGTCGATAAGATACTGCCCCGCAACGGTGCCCTGCTGGTCGTCACGACCGCAAACGCGGAACGTATTCCAAAGGCCGCGTTCAGTCAGCACCGGGTTGGTTGAAGCCGGGGAAATCATCAGGATGCCGTTTTCGGCGTAAACTTCTGATGCCGGGATGGAAACACCCGAGTTGAAGTGGCCGATTACGTATTTGACGCCATCGGCGACAAATTTGTTAGCAACAGAGATGCCCTGCTTCGGGTCAGCAGCATCGTCTCCTACAACGACCTTGATCTGCTCACCATTGATACCACCGGCGGCGTTAATGTCTGCAGCGGCCTGTTCGGCACCCTTCTGCAACTGCGCACCAAATGCAGCATTAGGACCAGTTATAGGACCAGCGACGCCAACCGTGATATCCGCCCAAGCGCTGCCTGAGAACGCGACAAGCGCGGTCACGGCAACTGCGGACAACAGAGATTTCTTCATTTAGAGGCTCCCATTATATGAGTGGGCGTTTGGTTGAATTTCAGCGATGCCCACCCAATCGCAGAAAACGTACAATGCTGATTTTACAGCACTTGTCACGCCATATTCCCGTCAAGCGTGTGTATTCGACTGACTCACTTCCTGGACTTCCAACTAAGAGGTGAGGCACGTTCATACAACCAGTGATACTGGCTAACCATTTGGTTAGTCCGCGTATACTGGTATCCTAACAGGCCAAGAACCATCAGAACGACAGTATCGACGAAATAATACTGCAGGGACAACATCGTCCCATCGAACAATGCGTGATGAATAAATCGCACTGCAAGTCCAAGCGCCAACAGATACAGCACTAGCGTAATATGCGGCCGCCAGGTTTGCGCGCAGGCCTTGCCTGTCATCCAGGCGGCCCATCCACCCAGCACTACGGTAACGAAAAAAAACTGCCAGATATTGGCTTCTTCGTACAGGATTCCATGCATGGCTTCGTCTTTCTAAACACTACCTGCAATTGGTTACGAGGAGCCGCATCAGCACCAGCTGATACAGATCCAGACAACGATCAGTGACGCCCGCCTTCGAGGTATGCAGCACGAACCTCGGGATTAGCCAGCAACTCCTGACCAGATCCGCTCATAGTCACATTGCCGTTCACGAGAACATATCCCCGATGGGCCAGCTTGAGGGCGCCAAACGCGTTTTGTTCAACCAGAAACACAGTCAGCTTTTGCGTTCTGTTCAACTCGCGAATTGCCTCGAAGATCTGTTTGACGATCAGCGGTGCCAGGCCGAGTGAGGGCTCATCCAGCAGCAAGAGCTTGGGTCTGGCCATCAAAGCCCTACCAATTGACAGCATTTGTTGCTCACCGCCTGACAACGTACCGCCGCGCTGAGAAATACGCTCTTTAAGGCGCGGAAACAGAGTGAACACCTTCTCTACGTCCTCGTCGAAGTATTTCAATCCGTCGAGACTCGCGCCCATTTGCAGATTTTCCATCACCGTCATGCGAGGGAAAATTCGGCGGCCTTCCGGGGATTGCGCAATACGCAGCCGCGCAATCTCATGCGTCGGCATGTTCGTTATATCGGTGCCGTTGAAGGTAATCTGACCAGTACGGGCACGCGGACTACCAAAAATCGTCATCATCAATGTGGACTTGCCAGCGCCATTTGCCCCGATGATGGTGACGATCTCGCCTTCCTTTACGTCAACATTCACACCGTTCAGAGCACGAATATTTCCATAATAGGTTTCAACGTCACGAATTTGCAGAAGCGTTTCGTTTGACATTACTTCTTGCCCCCACGCTTCGCGGACTTCTTCGTCTGAGCCGACAACTCCTTGGCCTGACTAATCCAGTCTTCGCGAGCAATTCTTCCATCGAACTCCAGATAGGCTTCAGCCGCAGCAACGTCCGCATCGGTCCACGCCGCGATCTGGTCAAAGTGGAAAATGCCATGCTCATTGAGCTTGCGCTGATTGATCGGACCTATGCCCTTGATCTGCAGCAGATCGTCCGCCTTGCCTCCGCGGGGGGATGCCAACCGGTTTGAGATCGCAACACCAGTTGCGGTAGACGTTGACGCGTCTTTCGAAGCAGCCTCAGAAGCATGTTTCCGGTTGAGCGCCTCTACCTGCTCAGCTTTGGAAGCACCGCGAGAAACGCGGGTTACCTCGCCTGCGGGATCACTATGGCCGATTGTTTCGGAAATCGGACCGGCGAGAAACGATGCTGATGCGTCTGGCCCGTGCGCCGGGTCTGGCTCAGCGTCAAGCTGCTCGATCACATCATCGTCGCCGACTTCGATCAGAACATCTTCAACTTCCTCGTCTTCAACGCCGAGATAGGCTGCAATGACCTTGGGATCGTTTTTCACCGACTCAGGATCACCATCCGAAATCTTGCGCCCATACTCCAGCACCACAACATGATCGGAAATCTGCATAACCACCGACATGTCGTGTTCAATGAGAAGTATCGACGTTCCGGTTGAATCCTTAATGTCGTTCAGCAAGGTATTCAGCGCCAGGGATTCTCGAGGATTGAGTCCTGCTGCAGGCTCGTCCAGACATAGCAGTTCCGGCCCTGTGCACATCGCGCGGGCAATCTCGAGCCTACGCTGGTCACCATAAGGAAGAGAACCGGCAGGTTCGTCCGCCCGCTTCACCAGATCAGCCTTTTCGAGCCAGTGCCGGGCAAGCTCTACAGACTCCTTGGCAGCAGCCTTGTAGCCGCCGATGCCGAGCAGCCCCATTACCGTAAAACCCGAAGCCTTCATCAGTTTGTTATGCTGCGCAACAAGCAGGTTCTCCAAAACAGTCATGCCCGAGAAAAGCCTGATGTTCTGGAACGTGCGCGCGACTTTCGCGCGCTTGTTGATGTCCTGACCAGGAAGGCGCTCAAGCAGGTATTCCGCACCTGTTTTTGACTTGAGTGTAATCATCCCTTCAGTGGGCTTGTAAAAGCCTGTGATGCAATTGAACACGGTCGTCTTACCGGCCCCATTGGGGCCGATCAGCGCGGTAATCTCACCGCGCCGCGCCTCGAACGACAGATCACCAATGGCGACCAGACCGCCGAACTTCATCGACAAATGTTCGACTGTGAGTATCGGATCATTCATAGCTGTTACGCTCGTATTCATCAGCCGTGTCCTTCCTTGGTAAAGGCAGCGGAGACAACCTTTCTTTCATGCAGGAATGCAGTGGGTTCGCGGCTTCCGACAAAACCTCGAGGTTTCCAGATCATCACCACGACCATTGCCAGGCCGAACAACAGCATACGATAAAGTTCGGGTGTAAAATCAGGACCGAAGACAACCTTCAGGAATTGCAGCTCACGCAACAATTCTGTGCCGCCAATCATAACGGCCGCAGCAATAGCGATCCCGACCAGCGAACCCATTCCGCCCAACACCACGATTGCAAGTATGATCGCTGACTCGATGAAGATGAACGATTCGGGACTTACGAAACCCTGACGCGCAGCGAAGAACGAACCTGCGAAACCCGCAAACATCGCGCCCGTAGCAAAGGCCGTGAGCTTCGTCGTTGTGGTATTGATGCCCAGAGAGCGGCACGCGATTTCGTCTTCACGCAATGCTTCCCATGCCCGACCAATAGGCATCCGACGCAACCGGATCGTGACGTAAGCCGTCAAAAGGCAGAGCGCCAGGATCAGATAATACAGGAAGATCTTGTAATACACGCTTGAGGGCGGAAGGCTTAACACCTTGGCGATGTAGTTCGGATCAGACACGTTGAAGCTGAACAAGCCAAAAAAACTGACTTTCGGAATGCCGGAAATACCCGCCGACCCGTTCGTCACCTCACGCCAGTTAATAAGCACAAGGCGAATGATTTCGCCGAATGCAAGGGTGACAATCGCGAGATAATCACCCCGAAGACGCAGAACCGGAAAGCCAAGGATCACCCCCCAGAATGCCGCCAAAATGCCAGCGAGAGGAAGCAATATCCAGAATGACAGACCAAACTGCTGACCGAGCAACGCATAGGAATACGCACCAACTGCATAGAAGGCGACATATCCAAGATCCAGCAACCCCGCCAGACCGACCACAATGTTAAGCCCCCAGGCAAGCATCACATAGATCAGAATCTGGATGCCGAAATTGTCGATCCACTTGAGGGAGCCTTGAAGCCCCGACATGCTGATCGCAATAGCCGGAAATATAAGAAGAAACGCGATAGCCAGCTTGGAGAAATTGCGCGCCACAAAGCTCTGCTCTTCGTCGGCGACCACAACAGACGCCTGTTGGGCCTTGCGACGCTCGAGAGCCGGAAGGATGAACGCCACGTAAACGAAGCGTACAACCATAACCAGGGCAACAACTATTGCCAGAAGGCCCCAGCGTTGGACCAGAATAAGTTCGTTGCGGATATTCTGGGTCGTTTCCAACCCTATGAAGAGAAAGAATAACCCGAACGAGAGCAGACCTGCATTAATCGACTCACGGATAGCTAACGCAAAGCCGGATTTGGTTTCTTTTGTATCGACGCTAGCCATGGATCAAACCTTTTCAACTTCTGGCCGGCCAAGAATGCCGGACGGCAGGAAGATCAGCACGATGGCAAGGATCGAGAACGCAGCAACGTCCTTGTAATCGATAGAGAAATAGGCTGACCAAAGTGACTCGATGAGACCAATCAGAACACCACCGATAACAGCGCCAGGCAGGGAACCAATACCGCCCAGAACAGCAGCAGTGAACGCCTTCACGCCCGGAACGAAGCCATCAGAGAACGACACCACGCCATAATACATCAGGTATAATGTGCCCGCGACCGCAGCGAGCGCCGCACCCATGATGAACGTGATCGAGATTGTCTTATCGACGTCAATTCCCAGAAGCGATGCCATCTTGCGATCCTGCTCACAGGCGCGCTGCGCACGACCAAGAGCGGTCTTGTTAACCAGATACCAGAACACCGCAAGCAACACCGCAGTCACCACGACGATTACGATTTGCTTGAGGGAGATCGTGATACCACCGATCGAATAAACCTGATTGATGAGCGTCGGAATTGGCTTGTTGCGAGGCCCCTGCGTGACCTGCACAAAGTTGGACAAAAAGATCGACATACCGATTGCAGTGATCAACGGCGCGAGCCGGAACGAACCGCGAAGCGGGCGATAGGCGACCTTTTCGATGGTCCAGTTGTAAAGGCTCGTCATAACCATCGCGACAAGCATCATGATCAACAGGAACAGAACGACATGAATGCCGCCAAAGAACGTTGTCAGGATGAGAAACACGATAAGCGCAACGAACGCACCCACCATAAAGATGTCACCGTGAGCGAAATTGATCATGCCGACAATGCCGTAGACCATCGTATAGCCGATAGCGATCAGGCCATAGATAGCTCCCAGCGTCAGCCCGTTCACAAGCTGCTGGATAAAATACTGCATAGCTATTTTGCTCCCCAAGAGTGTCGCCGCCACAGGGTCGCACTCCGTTATGTTGTTCCTTTTAGTCGTAAGCGATTGTCAAAGGAATGCAACGCCCTTTGTTAGATCGATCCTCCTCGCCTATGAAACGAATGGTCGTTTGCATAGCCGGCACAGCCCCTCTCCGCCGTTTTCGGAGCTTCGCCTAGCGCAAAGTTCAACCAGAATCCAGATATTTCAGCACATACTAACATATTAAAATCGTACCCTACGCCGCGGCGGGCCGAAACAGCTCATTTGACAACAAATCCTTGCGAGAAAGGATCACGGTCGTCGATAAATATCGTGTTGAAGCCAGTCATTCTCGCCCACCCTCCGATGGAAGGTATGATTGCTGGACGTCCGCCAACCTCGACCTCTTTCTCTGCCCTGCCCTTGAACAACGAACCTATGATTGATTCGTGATAGAAATCCTCACCGGTTTTGAGCCGCCCTTTGGCATGCAACTGAGCCATGCGCGCTGATGTCCCGGTGCCACAGGGCGAGCGGTCAATCGCCTTGTCTCCATAGAAAACTGCGTTTCTGGCCGTACCCTTTGCGGTAACGGGCTCCCCGGTCCACAGCACATGCGTCAGACGGTTGATCTCCGGCTTTTCGGGATGAACGAATTTATACTGTTCGTTCAGTCTCTGGCGGATGATGGGGCTCCAGGCAATCAGCTCGCCAGCCGTGTAATCAGCCATGTCGCGAAAGCGCGGCTGCGGCTCGACAATCGCATAGAAGTTTCCACCGTAGGCGACATCGACCGTCAGCTCGCCCAGCACGGGACACTCTACGGTCAGCCCTTCAGCAAAAAGGAATGAGGGCACATTGGTAATGCGCACTTCTTCCACATATTCGCCAACCTGCTTGTATTCAGCGACAACCACACCCGCAGGCGTATCGAGATACAGCACGCCTGACGTCCTTGGCTTTACCAGTCCGTTTTCAATGGCCATGGTGACGGTTCCGATCGTGCCATGGCCACACATCGGCAGGCAGCCAGATGTTTCGATGAACAAAATGCCAATGTCGCAATCATCACGAGTTGGCGGATAAAGAATCGACCCGGACATCATGTCATGACCACGCGGCTCGAACATAAGGCCGGTGCGTATCCAGTCATATTCTTCAAGAAAATGCGCGCGACGCTCCATCATGGTTTTGCCGCGCAGTAGCGGTCCGCCGCCAGCCACCAGCCGCACCGGGTTTCCGCATGTATGGCCGTCTATGCAAGTGAAGGTGTGGCGGGCCATCATATCTCCATTAAATACTCAAAAACGTTCGACTGAAAACGGGCGCAGATCAATCGCGGGATTTTGCCCAACTATAATATCTCTGATCAAGCGCCCTGTGGCAGCGGCCTGTGTAAGCCCCAGATGGCCGTGCCCGAATGCGTAGAATATCGCAGCATTGCTGCTTGCAGCGCCAATGACGGGAAGTGAGTCCGGCAATGATGGCCGATAGCCCATCCATTCCCGCCCGTTGCTGGCGTCGAAACCAGGCAGGAATGATTTCACCTTCTGAACCATGGCTTTTGCGCGCGCATAGTTTGGCGCAAGCTCCAGCCCACCAAGCTCGACGGCACCACCGACGCGTACCTGACCTTCCAACGGCGTGACGACAAAGCCATGTCCCGAGAAAATAAGCTGGCGACGCAGATCGAATGAGGCGGCCGGAAAGGTGGTGTTGTATCCACGTTCCGTCTCCAACGGCACTACATCGCCAAAGCGCCGCGCGAGCTTATGCGACCACGCGCCCGCCGCGATAACCACGTTCTGAGCACTGATTGTTCGCCCACCATCGAGCTGAACAACCGAACCAGTGCTTGCGGCGGCAACATCCAGGACATTGGCGTGCAGAAAGCGCGCACCTCTTGTTTGGGCATAATTCCACAGGGCCTTACCCAATAGCTGCGGGTTGCTGACTGTCTTCCAGCCAGGAACGAACGTGCCCTTGATGAATTGCGCAGAGAGCCCGGGCTGGAGCTGAGCCAGAGCCCCCTGATCGACATGGCGAAACTCTATGCCGAACTTTTCGCGCGCCGCCCAGCCGGATAGCGAAGCCTCAAACTCGCTTTCGCTTTCGTAAAGCTCAATCGAACCGTCCTGCCTCAGCATCTGCTTTGTTCCAGACCTGTCCATCAGGTCCAGCCATTCCTGTTCCGCGAGCTGCATCAACGAGACTTGCGCTGCAAGCGAAGCATCATATTTCGATCGGGCACCTGCCCGCCAGAACCGGAAAAGCCATGGCAACAATTTCGGAAAGTACGAAGGCGGTATCGCGAGCGGCCCGAGCGGATCGGTGAGCCATCTTGGCAGGTTCCGCATCATCCCTTTCTGGGCCAGAGGCAAAACATCAGAAAACGCCAGTGCAGCGGCGTTTCCTGAGCTTGTTTCTTCGCAGATGCCGGTTCGGTCGACCAAAGTTACATCGCGCCCCGCCTCCGCCAGAAAGGCGGCCACGGCAATGCCGACAATGCCCCCACCAACAACAGCAATGTCGCAACTTTCTCTGGTCACATTCCGTCCGGCTAATCAGAATTTTGGCAGTTTTGGGCGAATGGCAAGCGCGTCCCTGACAACCTTTTCGACTGCCTTCCGGCGCGCGCCAGAAAGCGGTTGGCGTGGCATCCGTACCCGGTCGTTGGTGCCAATTGCAAGCACTTCCGCAAGCTTGATATTCTGCACCAGATAAGTGGAGACATCGAGGTCAAGCAGCGGCCTGAACCAGCGATAGATTGCGAGGGCCTCATCCCGACGCCCTTGTTTCATGAGCTGGTAGATTGCAACGGTCTCGCGCGGAAATGCGGTAACGAGCCCCGCAACCCATCCAACCGCACCAACTGAAAGCGCTTCGAATGCGAGGTTATCCACACCTGTAAACAGATCGAACCGGTCACCGAAGCGATTTATGATCTCTGTAGAGCGTCGTATGTCGTCAGACGATTCCTTGATGGCCACGAATCGCTCGTCCTTCGCCAGCTTTTCCATGTCATCGCAAGTGACATCCACCCTGTAGGCGAGACGATTCGAATAGATCATCACCGGCAGGTCGCCCGCCTTGGCCACCGCCTTGAGCGCAGCCACGGTTTCTTCAGGATTCGTATGGTAAATCGGGCTTGGAACGACCATCAGCCCATCGGCACCTTCCTTCGCCGCGCGCTTGGCCAAGGATGCTGCATCACGCGTCGCAGCCTCATTTATTGTGAGCAGTACAGGCTTCTTGCCTGCTACCCGTTGCGCCGTTTTCAGAACCTCGATCTTTTCATCGTGATTGAGCATCGGACCCTCGCCCAATGAACCACAAACAATGATGCCATCCACACCTGCGTCGATCTGAACGTGGAAACAACGCTCCATCTCCGCATGGTCGAGCTTGTCGTCTTTGGTAAATTTGGTAGTAACGGCTGGCAAAACACCGGTCCACATAGGCGGTCGCTCCTCTGATATATCAATGGTATATCAATTGAACCCCTTGCCGTCAATGAGGCCAGCCCTTTGATATATAGAGAAAATGACAAATACTTTGAAAAATTCATCCGAACTGATTCCCGCCGCCTCAAGGGCATATCATGAGCTCGAACGGCAGATTGTCACTCTTGAACTGACACCCGGATCCTTTGTGACCGAAGGCTCACTTATCGAGCGCACCGGTCTTGGCCGGACTCCGGTACGTGAAGCCATTCAACGCTTGTCCTGGGAAGGTTTGATGTCGGTTCGCCCGCGTGCTGGGCTTCAGATTGCACCGCTTGATCCCGCAGATTGGCCGCGCATTCTGGAAACCCGTAAAGGGCCGGAGATCATACTGGCGCGCTCGGCAGCGCGCCTTATGTCAGAAACAATGGCCGTGCGTTTTCAGGAAGCTCTTGACGGATTGGATCAGTCGGCGACCGAAAACAATATCGGCGATTTTCTTGAAGCTGACAAAATGCTCGATGATGCGCTTGCGGAAATTACGGACAATCCGTTTGCCGCGCGCGTCGCCGCGCCATTGCAGGCACACAGCCGACGCTTCTGGTTCCGCTATCGCGCACCTGACGCCATCGACGAATCGGCTGCAGGACATATGGAGATGATCCGCGCGATACTCGACAAGGACGAAGACAAGGCAGCCGAGGTAACCGGGCGCTTGATCGACCTGCTGATGCGCCTGGCGCTTCAGCAGCGTGGCTAACAAGAAAAAGGCGCCTTTCGGCGCCTTTCTTTTATCTTCTGATCTTGCGATCAGTTCATCGTCGGGATGACAAACTCCGCGCCATCCTTGATGCCTGACGGCCAACGCGAGGTAACCGTCTTGGTCTTGGTGTAGAAGCGGAACGCATCTGCGCCATGCTGGTTCAAGTCACCAAAAGACGAGGCCTTCCAGCCGCCGAATGTGTAGTAGGCAATCGGCACAGGAATCGGCACGTTCACGCCAACCATGCCAACCTGCACACGGCTCGCGAAATCTCGTGCAGCATCACCGTCGCGGGTGAAGATTGCCACGCCGTTGCCCATTTCGTGATCGTTGGCGAGCTTGATCGCATTTTCATAGTTCGCAGCGCGAACAACTGAGAGCACCGGACCGAAAATCTCTTCCTTGTAGATGCGCATGTCTGGCGTTACGTGATCGAACAGACAGCCGCCCATGTAGAAGCCGTTCTCATAGCCCTGCATCTTGAAGCCGCGGCCATCGACCACCAGCTTTGCGCCTTCCTGCACGCCGAGATCGACATAGCCCTTGATGCGTTCCAAAGCCTGCGCCGTAACCACCGGACCGAAATCAGCCGAGGAATCGGTAGAAGGACCGACCTTGAGACTCTCAACACGCGGGACGAGCTTTTCCATAAGGCGATTTGCAGTCTCTTCGCCGACAGGTACAGCCACCGAGATTGCCATGCAGCGCTCGCCTGCCGAACCGTAGCCCGCACCGATCAGCGCATCCACCGTTTGATCCATATCCGCGTCTGGCATGATGATCATGTGGTTCTTCGCGCCACCAAAGCACTGCACGCGCTTTCCGGCTGCACATCCGCGCGAATAGATATATTGCGCGATCGGGGTAGAGCCGACGAAGCCAACCGCCTTGATGTCCTGATCGTCCAGAATTGCGTCAACAACTTCCTTGTCGCCGTTCACAACGTTCAGAACGCCAGCGGGCAGACCAGCTTCAATGAACAGTTCTGCGATCCGCATTGGAACGCCGGGGTCCCGCTCGGAAGGCTTGAGGATAAATGCGTTGCCACAAGCAATTGCCGGCGCGATCTTCCACAGTGGGATCATGGCCGGAAAGTTGAAAGGCGTAATACCGGCGACAACGCCAAGCGGCTGGCGCATGGAGTAAACGTCGATGCCCGGACCAGCGCCATCTGTGAATTCGCCCTTCATAAGGTGCGGAGCGCCGATGCAAACCTCAACCACTTCCAGCCCGCGCTGAATATCGCCCTTGGCGTCAGCAATTGTCTTTCCGTGCTCTCGCGCCAGAATATCGGCGAGCGAGTCATATTCCTTATTAACGAGTTCCAGGAACTTCATCAGCACGCGCACACGGCGCTGTGGGTTGACCGCCGCCCAGACAAGCTGCGCTGCTTTCGCATTCTCGACCGCTTCCCGCAGCTCTGCTGCGCTCGCGAGCGCGACCTTGCCACGAACAGTGCCGTCCATCGGCTGCAGCACGTCGGCGGTGCGACCGCTCTTACCGGCGACACGCTTGCCGCCAATGAAATGACCATACTCAATCATGGTTTCTCTCCCTGAAACTGGATGCTCGCATTGTCACCCTTCCCGCCCGAAATGCAACGCGAGGCAAATCCCATCCGTTGTGCGCAAATTAATGCGCAGGCGGTAGTTGAGCTTTATTTTATGCAGGATAGAATGAGCCATATGAACTGGGATGACGTGCGCATTTTTCTGGCCGTGGCACGGGCCGGGCAAATACTCGGAGCGGCGAGACGGCTGGATTTGAACCATGCCACTGTTTCCCGCCGCATTGCTGCGCTCGAAGAATCTCTCAAGACAAAGTTGTTCCGGCGATTGACAACGGGAAGCGAACTCACCGCGGCAGGCGAGCGCTTCCTTATCGTTGCCGAGCGGATCGAAGCCGATATGATTGAGGCCCGTTCCGAACTTGCCGAAGAAGGCGAAAATCTTACCGGCACAGTGCGCATCGGCGCGCCTGACGGTTTTGGCGTTGCCTATCTTGCGCCGCGGCTTGGCAATCTGACAGCAAGTCATCCGGAATTGCAGATACAATTGGTTCCTGTGCCACGCTCATTTTCCCTGTCGCGGCGAGAAGCAGACATCGCCATCACAGTGGAGCGTCCAGCCGAAGGCAGGCTCGTTGCTGCAAAGCTTGTAGATTATACGCTGGGGCTGTTCGCCTCGCGCGACTACATCGCGGCCAACGGAATGCCTTCAGATCGCGACGAACTGACCAGACATCGCCTCGTTGGCTATGTGCCTGATCTCGTCATCAACCCTTCGCTGGATTATGCTTCTGAATTCAGCCCTCAATGGAAACCGGGCTTTGCCATTTCATCGGCCATGGGTCAGACAGAGGCGGTTCGGGCCGGGGCGGGTATCGGCATTCTGCATTCCTTTATCGCGCGCTCGGTGCCGGAGCTGGTGCCGGTGGAATGCGTACCGCCAATCCGCCGCTCCTACTGGCTCGTTTATCACGAAAGCATGAGAACGCTGCGGCGGGTTCAGTCCGTCGCAGCCTTTATCTCGAAGGCTGTCGAGAAAGAGCGGGCGCTTTTTCTCTAACAGCAAATCTTACCTGTACCGGGAGAGATTCAACTCCGAAATGTCGATCTCGGGTTTACGGCCCGATATGGTGTCGGCCAGCACGCGGCCAGAACCGCAAGCCATCGTCCAGCCAAGCGTTCCGTGGCCAGTGGACAAATAAAGATTATCATAGCGCGTCTTGCCAATGATCGGCGGTCCGTCTGGCGTCATCGGGCGCAGGCCGCACCAGAACGTTGCCTTGGAAACGTCGCCGCCTTCGGGAAACAGGTCTGTGACCGAATGTTCAAGCGTAGCCCTGCGACCGGCACGCAATTCGAGATCATATCCGGCAATTTCAGCCGTACCACCAACGCGAATGCGATCCCCAAGGCGCGTAATTGCGACCTTGTAGGTTTCATCCATCACGGTGGATTCAGGGGCGGCTGTCGCATCCGTGATTGGCACGGTGATAGAGTAGCCTTTGATCGGGAAAACAGGAACGTTAATCCCAAGAGGGCCGACGATCTGTGGTGTGTAGCTGCCAAGTGCGGCAACATAAATATCAGCTTCCAGCAGGCCAGCACTGGTATCAACGCCGGCAATCTTGTCCGCCTTCATGGCAATGCCCTTGATGGCCGTATCGAACCGGAATTTAACGCCGAGTTTCTTTGCATTTTCAGCAAGTCGTTCGGTGAAAAGCTTGCAATCGCCAGTCTCGTCGCCCGGCAAGCGCAGTCCGCCAACGAATTTGCCTCGCACCCGCGCCAGCGCCGGTTCGGCGTCTATACAGCCCTGCGGGTCCAACACTTCGTAGGGAACGCCGAACTGCTTCAAAACCTCAATGTCGCCAGCCGTACCGTCAACTTGCTTTTGCGTACGGAAAAGCTGAAGCGTGCCGCGCGCGCGGTCATCATATTCAATGCCGATATCTTCCCGAAGCTGCTTGAGGCAGTCACGGCTATATTCGGCAATAGGCACCATGCGCTTTTTATTGATGGCATACCGATCAGCGGTGCAGTTGCGCAGCATCTGGTAGACCCATGACACCATTGCCATATCGACCTTGGGGCGAATGACCAGTGGTCCAAAATGCATCAGCAACCACTTTACGGCCTTGACCGGGACACCAGGACCTGCCCATGGCGATGAATATCCGGGCGAGACTTCGCCAGCATTTGCATAGCTGGTTTCCAGTGCGGGACCCGGCTGACGGTCCACCACCTCAACTTCATGTCCCTGCTGTGCAAGATAGTAGGCGGCAGTGACACCGATCACGCCGCTTCCGAGGATGAGTACCTTCATTTTAACCCCTCAAAGCAGGACATTCGTCCTTGTAAATTCGCTCAAACCGATCCCCGAGATCGGTCAAAATCTCATAGCCGATGGTTCCCGCATATCCGGCGACGTCATCGACACTCTGGTTCGGACCGATGAATTCAACGAGATCGCCAGCCACCAGCGCGTCCGGCTCAAGCGCCGAAATATCCAGAATGATGCTGTCCATTGAGACGCGACCGGCAAAAGGCAGACGCGCGCCTTTGAACCATGCCGCGCCGGAAGCGTTGCGGTGCCACCCGTCAGCATAGCCCAGCGAGACCGTTGCCAGACGCATGTTGAGCCGCGCGCGAGCCGCATGGCCGTAGCCGATGCCGACGCCGTCACCAACTTCGCGGGTCTGGACCACCTTGGCATCAAGGCGCACGACCGGCTGCATCGGGTTCGGCTTGCCCGGGGTGGGATTGACGCCGTAAAGCGCAACGCCCGGGCGCGCGATATCGAAATGAAACGGCTTGCCCAAAAACACGCCGGACGAATTCGCAAATGATGCGGGTGCTGCCGGCAGCTTTGCCCGAAGCTGTTCAAAACTCTGCCGCTGCAATTCGTTTGCCGGGTGCTCCGGCTCATCGGCACATGCCAGATGGCTCATGACCAGAACAATATCCACACCTTCGAACGCATCAGGATCATTTGCGATCTGCTCCACCTCCGAAGGCGCAAGACCCATCCGGGACATTCCGCTATCAACCTGAAGCACGCCTGCAAGGCGACGGCCCAGTTTGCGCGCATTCGCACGCCATGCAGCTAATTGTTCGGTGCTGTTGAGAACAGGAAACAATCCTGCTGCAGATGCTTCGCCCTCACTTCCCGGCGGCAAACCGTTCAGCACGTAAATTGCAGGGTCCGCGCCAAGCTCGGCGCGAAGTTTCAGACCTTCATTGATGTGCGCGACGAAGAAATTCGTGCAGCCTTCAGCTTGCAGCGCTTTTGCAACCTTTGCAGCGCCCAACCCATAAGCATCCGCCTTTACAACACCCCCGCAATCGACCGCGCCAAGAATTTTGCGCAGCCTCCGGTAGTTTTCCCGAACCGCTCCCAGATCGATTGTGAGAAGCGCTCCTGCACGGGCATAGGCATTATCAGGCGAGGCAATTGCAGCACTGTGTCGTTCCGGCATTCTTTCCTACTCGACGGGATCACGTTCCCTTAAGTATCCGCTAAACTGACACACTGCAATATCAAGCCATTGGCACAGCCGCCTAGCCGGCCAGATGCGCGAAAGTGGCTACGACTTCGTCATAGACCTTGCGTTTGAAGGGCACCACAATCTGCGGCAATGAACGCATCGGCTTCCACTCCCAGTCGTCAAACTCGGCCTTGTGACCGGCCGGAGGCGGGTTGATCCTGATCTCTGTCTCTTCACCGTCAAAGCGAAAGGCGAACCATTTCTGCTTCTGCCCGCGAAACTTCCCGCCCCAGGTGATACCGATGCGATCTGCAGGCAGGTCGTATTTGATCCAGCCTGGCGATTCCGCAATGAGCGCGAGGCTTTCCATGCCTGCTTCCTCATAGATTTCGCGCCGCGCCGCTTCGAGCGGTGTTTCACCCTTGTCTATCCCGCCTTGCGGCATTTGCCACAGCAGATCAGAACCGGCCATTTCGCTATCGGCATCGACCTTGCGATGACCGACCCACACGAGGCCCTGCGCATTGAGCACCATAATTCCCACACACGGCCGGTAAGGCAGGTCTGAGGCATTCTTCTTTGACATCATTCAACCTTGTTGGGGATCCTGCGCGAGTGCAGACACCGGCACGATTTCAATGCCTCTCCGACGGGCCTCTGCTGCCCACGTGCGGACAGCCTCAACCGTAACGCCGAAAGCCGACCCGGTGCCAACGGCATAACCCTTGGCACGTGCGATCCGCTCAAGCTGGTCCAGCTTGTCCAGAATCGCGGTTCTCTCCTGCACTGCATCGATCACGGCATCAGCCGCAAGGAAAGGCACACCGCTCTCGGGTGCCAGCTGGGCGGCAACGCTGCGCGCTGACGTGCCGTCATCGAGATACAGCAGTCCGCGTTTGCCAAGCTCTGACATCAGAGGCTGCATGGCCTCAACGTCGCTGGTGAAGCGCGCGCCCATATAGTTCATTACGCCCGTATAGTTCGTGGTGCGTGATAGCGTCCACAACAGGTTGTCGATGTTTTCTTCCGGCGAAGCGCTCACTGTGAGGGTGTGGCGACCGGGATTGACGTTTGGAAAATCGAACGGCTCAAGCGGGACCTGCATAATGACCTCGTGACCGGTCCTGCGGCCCTCCTGCATCCAGCGGCCAATACTGTTTCCCTGCGAGGCAAAGGCCAACGTCACCTCGGGCGGCAGAGCCGCAATTGCGGATTGGGTTCCGGTTTGTGAGACACCCAGCCCACCAATCACAATTGCCACACGCGCCCCGCGCGCACCCGACCATGGCCGCGCATAAACATCAAACGGACGTCGGCCATCGGCAGCGCGTATCGGCAGCGGGCCGATTGACGAATCCTCGATCAGCGCACGATCGGGAATATGCGCAACTCTCAAATCCTGATGCAGGGCGCTCGGATCGGTTATGACGATGGCACCGGTGCTTGTGCCATCCATCGAAGGATTGACTTTGATGATGGACGGCCCGCCGCTTCCGCCAGACGTAACAGTCACAGATGGCGATTTAGACTTTGGCTGCTCGCCGCCTTTTGCCTTGGCACCATTGTCCGAGGCAACAATCTGCGGCTCCATAGAGCGGAACGGCTTTTCGCGAATTGCAATAGCAAGCGAAACAACCATAAGCAGCGCGCCGATTGCAGCCCCCCAGGCGGCAATACGGTTCGTTCGCCTGCCCCTGCGAACAGAGGGCAGATCCTGCCCTAAAGGCTTGTCGAGATCATCTTGCTGCAAGATTGCTCCGCGAGAGACCGAATCACCAGTAAATTCCCCGCTTCATGATTTAGAGCGGCTGCTGCCATCTGCAAGCAAAAAGGCGGCCCAAAGGCCGCCTTGTGCGATTACTGGTTGAGGACCTGCTGGGCAGTATAATAACTTTTTATTTTGCGCGGAGTTTGAGGGCTTAGCAAAATTCCACCGCATACGCGCTCAAGTACTTCCTCGGACACGGGAGATTTTAAAGCAAAAAGTCCGCGTTTCACACCATTCACTAGGGTTTGGGCCAGTTCTGTTCAAGCCTTTCGATACATCACCCAGGACCTGTGCTTTAACCAGTCGTGGTCTTCAGCATCGAGAATACATGTGGGGTCACATAGATTGTTCGTCCAACTCGTGACGGAAACAATCAACTGCAGGTCTTCCGAACATGGATTTGTGCAGACTATGTGCAGGTGGTGCAAATCAGCGCGATGGCTGGTTCCCGAAGGAATCAACAATGTACCTGACCGCGCGACCACTCAATGCATCCGCGCTGCCAAAAATGCGTTATCGATAGAGTTTAGTGCCTCATGACGCTGAAGCGCGTCATCGACATTCCGCAGGCCAGCTGCCTGCATGATACGCCGCAATGGTATGACCGTCGATCCGCCATCAGGGTCTTCCCATTCGGGAATATTATTGGGGTCATGGGTCCAGTCAACAAGCTGCCATTTGTCCATATGGCCAAACTCAGAAAGCACAGTGTTCACGCATTCGAGGTCTGCATCACTGAGTTCGTCAAGATCGTCGATTCTCATTGAGGAGTCTGCCAGAGCGATCATGTGATTTGCTCGATCACGCAGTACGTCTGACCAGCCACACGCGGAAAGGTCATATTCGCCGTTTAAATGGCTGTATGTGACGGAATTTACAGGGCCAAGGCGCATGGAAACGCGCTGTTCCTCCAGAATAGGCAACCCAAAGCGTTTGATGCTCTCACGGTCGACAAGATAAACCAGCTTTACAGCCTTCAGAATATTGAGCGACTTCAAGCCGCTCTGGATAATCAGAGCGGCAATAAGTTGCGCAGCTTTTCTAGGTTGGTAGCTCATGTTTGCCAGTAAAAATTGACGCAGACTATTGTTCGAAACCATATGACGCTTCCTGCAATAGCAAAAACATTATCGCAGGAACAAATTCCCGGCTGCCCTTTGAATTGCGCTGAAACACCAATCCAGCGGCCAATATTAAACCATATCTGCAAGCAAAAAGGCGGCCCAAAGGCCGCCTTGTGCGATTACTGGTTGAGGACCGCCTTCTGAGGATTTGGCGGAAAGGCCGGGTCGGTCTTTTGGCCACGCAGCAATTCAAGTGCATGGTTGAGCTGAATGTCGTCCTTCGGATCTGGCGGAACATAGGCTGCTGAACCCGAACCATCCTCACCCTCTTCGACGCCTTTGATATGCCCCTTCAGATCAGACTCGCCACGCGTAACATCACGGCCCTTGAGTTCGTCCGGCAGAGGCTGCTCCACGCGAATATCAGGCGTGATGCCCTTACCCTGGATTGATTTGCCCGACGGCGTGTAATACAGCGCGGTTGTCAGACGCAGTGCGCCGCTCTCGCCAAGCGGAATAATGGTCTGCACGGAACCCTTTCCGAATGACTGCGTACCCAGAATGGTTGCGCGGCGGTGATCCTGCAGCGCGCCCGCAACGATCTCCGACGCGCTCGCCGAACCACCATTTACCAGCACGATAACCGGCTTTCCGCCAAAGTCATCTCCGGCGCGAGCGTCGAACCGGGTAATGTCCTTCGGATCACGGCCACGGGTGGACACAATCTCGCCCCGGTCGAGGAACGCATCCGAAACGCTCACCGCCTGATCGAGCAAACCGCCGGGATTCAGACGGAGGTCCAGAACGTATCCCTTTAACTTGTCGTCAGGAATCTGGGCCTTGATCTTCTCGATAGCGTCCTCAAGATCATCATAGGTCTTTTCGGTAAATGACGTGATCTTCATGTAGCCAACGTCATTTTCGACGCGGTACTTCACAGCCTTGACCTTGATAATATCGCGCACCACGGTCAGTTCGATCGGCTTGTCTGCACCCTGGCGCAAAATGGTCAGCTTGATCGGTGTGTTGACCTGGCCGCGCATCTTGTCGACCGCGTCGTTCAGCGTCATGCCGCGAACTTCTTCACCGTCGATCTTGGCAATGTAATCGCCGGCCAGCACACCAGCCTTGGAAGCAGGCGTGTCATCGATAGGCGTAATGACCTTCACGAGATCATTTTCCATCGTCACTTCAATGCCAAGGCCGCCAAATTCGCCCTTGGTCTGAACGCGCATATCCTTTGCCGCATCCGGATTAAGGTAAGATGAGTGCGGGTCAAGCGAAGTCAACATTCCGTTGATCGCACTTTCCACGAGCGTTTTTTCATCCGGAGGCGTAACGTACTGGCTGCGTACGCGCTCGAAAATATCACCAAAGATCGCAAGTTGCCTGTAGGTTTCTGACGCGGCCGCATTGGCCGGCGACCCGATACCCCCCTGCACCACGGCCAAAGCGCTCGCGCCCATGAGCGCGCCAGCGGCCAGCAGAGAAAGTTTGCGTATCATCTTATTATGTCCTTCCAGAAATCCTGCTCGCCCACCATGGAGACGGGTCAACCGATTTCCCGTCCTTGCGGAATTCAATATATAGTTCCGGTCCCGCGCCTTCTGGCAAGTCCGACGCCGCGCTTGCCAGCTTGCTATCCTTCATCGTTCCCACGGGTTCGCCCGAAAGCACTGCCTGCCCTTGCATTACGGCTATTCGCCCCAACCCTGCAAGCACGATATGATAGCCATCGCCAGCATCCAGGATCAAGAGTTGACCGTAAGACCGGAACGGTCCCGCATAAAGTACGGTTCCATCAACCGGCGCGGTTACAATTGCGCCTGATTGTGTCGCAACCGTGTCGCCCAGCATCACTCCGCCGTTACCGTTTCGCGCACCGAATCGGCTCGTTACAAGTCCCTCAGCCGGCAGGGAAACCTGCCCTTTCAGCGAAGCGAATGGAACCGCTCCAATGAGGCTGTTGCTTTCGGGAATTGGCATGGAAGCGAGCTCTTCCTCGCGCTTGCGCTGCCGCGCCTCCTCTTCCGCCTTGCGTTTGGCCTCGCGCTCCACCGAAGCGATCAGTTCCCTAAGAGTCCTGGCCTTCTTTGCCAGCTCTGCCGAGCGGGCCTGCTCCTGCTTGATATCTGCTACATTCTGTTCCTGAAGCCTGCGCTTTTCATCCTGAAGCATCACAAGCCGCTGGCGCTCCGTCACCTGTTCTTCAATTGCACGGGCGAGGCGCTCGCGCTCCACTTCGATCTCTTTTCCCAGCCGCGCAAGTTCCGTCAGTTTGGCCATGAGGCTATTTGTCTCGGCCCGCATTTCGGGCACGACAGAGCCCAGCAAGATTGCGCTGCGCACCGAAGCCAGCGCATCATCGGGACTGACAAGAATGGCTGGCGGCGGGTTCAAACCTATGCGCTCAAGAGCACCCAGAACTTCAGCCAGCACATCGCGACGCTCCAGCAGCGAAGCGCGCACGACTTTCTGCTGATCTTTGAGAGGTTCCAGCCTTGCGCTGATCTCCTCGACCTCAGCGCCAAGCTTTTTCTCGGTCTTTGCTGATTGCACCAGCGCGGCGGTCAAGGTTGCATCATCCTTGCGCAGCTTTGCCATGTCGGCCCGCAGCCCGGCAACGCGCTCCTCAGACAGCGTAATTTCCTGCAACACCTGGTCATATTCCGAACGTGGATTATCGACGGAACGCGAGATTGATGCAGTCTCCTGCGCCATTGCGGAAACGCACGAAAGCATCAGCGCAATGGCAAGGCCAAGCACCAACGGCTTTCTCAGGATGTTTCTCAAAGGCAAGGCAATCATTTCGAGGCTACATTAGCCCGCCAAACTTAACGAAACATCAACCATAAAGGCCCGGCGCTAGGCGCGGTGGTAAGGATGCCCCGAAAGAATGGTAGCTGCGCGGTAAAGCTGTTCAGCCAGCATGATGCGCGCCAGTTGATGCGGCCATGTCATGGCGCCAAACGAAAGCAGCAACGAGCCGTCGTTACGCAAAGATTCGTCATGTCCATCCGGCCCGCCAATCAGCAGCGCGCAATGCTTGTGGCCACTGTCGCGCCAATCGGCCAACCGTTTGGCAAAGCTCTCTGATGAAATCGATTTGCCGCGCTCATCCAGTACAACCAGAATCGATCCGGCGGGGAACCCTGCACCCAAGCGAAGGGCTTCGTCCCGGCGGCGCTCATCCACGCCCGCGGCCCGGCTTTCTGCAATCTCGACAATTCCCGAATATTCCAGCCCAAGAGATGGGCCAGCTTTTGCGAAACGATCAAAATAGCGCTCGGCGAGTTCTTTCTCTGGACCGGCCTTCATCCGGCCCACAGCGCATATTCCGATTTTCATCGCCGCCTCGCAGCGTCTGCGGCTATCGCCACAGCCGATTAATGGATCGTCTCTTCCTCAAGGTCTGGAGCCTGCCACATCTTTTCGATGTTGTAGAACTCGCGGACCTCTGGACGGAAGACGTGAACGATAACATCTCCGGCGTCGATTAACACCCAATCTGCTCCGGGCAGCCCCTCGACACGGGCGTTTCCGAACCCCTTGTCTTTGAGCGCCTTGAGCAAGTGGTCTGCCACAGCCGCCACATGGCGATGCGACCGACCGGACGCGATGACCATATAGTCACCGAGGCTCGATTTGGTGCGAATATCTATTGTTACAATCTCTTCCGCCTTTGAATCATCCAGACTTGCAAGGACGGTATGAAGGGCCTGATCGGCGGTAACTTGCCCGCTGACCTCAGCCGGTGAAGGCGCAGATTCCGCCTTCTTCCGCAATGCTGTTCTCAGTGTCTTTCCTTTCGCATCAAGAACAGAAACGTAGCCTCACAGGCTACTTTACTAAAATAGGCAGAGTCGCATGTAGCTTTCAAGACCGCCCCGACGAAAAGCGTATGGAAGGTGAAGAACTTATTCTTTTGCGCGATTGCGTATGGCCGTCGAGGAAAGCGGTGAACGCGGACCGTGAACAAAGGTCCAGGCCGGCGGTTTCATACGGGCAAGGCGCGGAGCATCAGTCTCGTCCACGCGGGCATAGTCGAAAGTTTTTGCCATCACGGAGGATAGAAACGAAAGCGTTGCGCCGGGACGGTCTATAACGGCGATGGGCATGGTCATTGCAATCTCACGCCAGCGCTGCCAGCGATGAAAATCGCGCAGATTGTCGGCGCCCATGATCCACACAAAATCGACACCGGGATTGCGCGCCTTTATCAGGGCCAGCGTGTCTGCCGTGTACCGAACATGATAGCTGGCCTCAAATGCCGTAAGCTTGATGCGCGGATTTGCAGCAACTTCAGGCGGTAGCCGCAAGCGCTCGGCAAGCGGGGCAAGCTCTCGCGTGCTTTTGAGAGGATTGCCGGGCGTGACCATCCACCAAAGCTGATCGAGCGCGAGGCGCCGCAACGCGATCTGGGCAACAAGTGCGTGGCCGGCGTGAGGCGGATTGAATGAGCCGCCAAACAAACCCACCTGCATACCTTTCGCCACAAAAGGCATACGCAGAAAGTGTGCAGGAACAGCTTGTTGCTGCATCGTTCAGCGGCGCAAAAACATTACGGGCGAACCTGCCCGTTGCCGCGCACCCGGTATTTGAAGGATGTCAATTGCTCAACTCCCACGGGCCCGCGCGCGTGCATCCTGCCTGTTGCAATTCCTATTTCCGCGCCCATGCCAAATTCCCCGCCATCGGCGAACTGGGTCGAGGCGTTATGCAGCAAAATGGCCGAATCGACTTCATTGAAGAAGCGCTCCACCGCCTTCGCATCTTCCGCGATAATCGCTTCCGTATGGTGCGATGAATACGTCTCTATGTGCTGGATTGCTCCGTCAATGCCATCGACGATTGCAACCGAAATGATGGAATCGAGATATTCCGTGCGCCAATCGGATTCGACTGCAGGCACTGCGTCGGGATACAGCTTGAGCACATCCGCGCTTGCACGGATCTCGCAGCCTGCCGCAGCAAGCGCGTTCAGGATTGGCGGCAGGAAGGTACCTGCAACCGCGCGGTCAACGAGCAAGGTTTCAGCCGCGCCGCAAATGCCTGTTCGACGCATCTTGGCGTTGACGACCACTGAAACCGCCATATCCAGCTTCGCCGATTTATCGACATAGATGTGGCAAAGCCCTTCCAGATGCGCGAACACCGGCACACGGGCCTCGTTCTGTACGCGCTCCACAAGGCTCCTTCCGCCACGGGGAATGATGACATCAAGATTGCCGCCAAGGCCCTTCAACATTTCGCCCACAGCCGCACGATCCGTAACCGGAACAAGCTGAATCGCATCTTCAGGCAGGCCCGCAGCCTTGAGCCCTTCGGCAATACAGGCGTGAATTGCCGAGGAGGAATTGATTGAATCCGACCCGCCACGCAAAATCGCGGCATTGCCCGCCTTGAGGCATAAGGCGCCAGCGTCGGCAGTAACGTTCGGGCGGCTTTCAAAAATGACCCCGACGACCCCCAGCGGTGTTCGAACGCGCTCGATGTGCAGCCCGTTAGGTCTGTCCCACTCGGCAATGACTTCGCCCACAGGGTCGCGCAGGTCGGCAATAGCGCGAATGCCATTTGCCATTGCACGAATACGATCGGGGTTGAGTTTCAGCCGATCCATCATGGCAGGCGAAAGCCCGGCTTCCTCGCCATTTGCCATATCAAGAGCGTTGGCCTGGAGAATGGCGTCCTGATTGCGCAAAAGCGCATCGGCCATGGCAATCAGCGCTGCATGTTTGCGCTCGGCAGAGGCGATGGCGAGCGGTCGCGCAGCCGAACGTGCCTTGCGGCCAACTTCCGCCATCAACGCGACTGTATCGCCTGCTTCATGCTTGTTCAGCATGGCTTACCCTTCCCTTGTGTGGCTCATCACGAGATCATCGCGATGGACCATTGCCGCGCGAGCCTCATAGCCCAGAACCGTCACTATTTCCGCCGTCTTGCAACCGGCAATTCTTACCGCGTCAGCGGCATCATACGCAACCAGCCCGCGCGCAACTTCGAGATTTTCGACATCTACGATTGCAACCGTATCGCCACGGGAAAAATTTCCCTCAACGGTGCGAACGCCCGCCGGAAGCAAGGATTTGCCCGCATTCAATGCCGTTATAGCACCGGCATCGACCACGAGCCTGCCTGCGGGTTCCAGATTTCCTGCAATCCAGGTTTTGAAGCCTTTCACCGGGTTGCCGCTTGGTTTGAAGACGGTGCAGCGCTCGCCCCGCTCGATTGCCAGCAAAGGCGAAAGCCGCGTACCGGCGGTAATTATCATGGCCGCTCCGGCAGCATTTGCGATCTTGCCCGCATCCAGCTTCGTGCGCATTCCCCCGCGCGACAACTCAGAGGCAGCAGCGCCCGCCATCGCTTCGATTTCAGGGGTAATGCGCTCCACCACGGGCAGAAATTCCGCGTTCGGGTCTTTTGCAGGCGGGGCCGTGTAAAGCCCGTCAATATCCGACAGGAGGATTAGCAAATCCGCGCCCATCATTGTCGCGACGCGGGCCGCCAGACGATCATTATCGCCATAGCGAATCTCCGACGTCGCAACCGTGTCGTTTTCGTTTATGACGGGAACTGCCTTCATTTTGAGGAGCGTTGAAATCGTAGCGCGGGCATTTAGGTAACGGCGGCGCTCTTCCGTATCACCCAGCGTCAGCAGGATCTGGCCGGATTTCAGCCCCCGCCGGGCCAACTCATTCGACCACGCGCCTGCAAGCTCGATCTGCCCCACAGCCGCCGCAGCCTGGCTTTCCTCAAGCTTGAGTGCCTTGCCTTTGAGCCCAAGAATTGTGCGGCCCAGCGCAATTGCCCCTGAAGAGACGACCAGCACTTCCGTGCCACGCGCCGAAAGAGCGGCGATGTCTTCCACCAACGACGCCAGCCATTCCCGCTTCAAGCCGGTAGAGCGGTCAACCAACAGCGCCGATCCAATCTTGACGGTGATCCTTCTATATTTCTTGAGCGACTGCATTATTCGTCTCGTTCAGATTCAATTTCAGCCATCAGGGCGCGCAGCGCCTCCTGAACACCCTCTCCAGTTGCAGCGGAAAGCAGAATCGGTGTGCGACCCGCAGCGCGCTTCAGGGAAGCCAGCTTCTTTTTGCGCGCATCCGCATCAAGAATGTCAACCTGACTGAGCGCGACGATCTCCGGCTTGTCGGCAAGGCCGTGACCATAAGCTTCCAGTTCGCCGCGAACGATCTTGTATGCCTTGCCGGGGCTTTCTTCCTGTGCCGATACGAGGTGCAAAAGCACCCGTGTTCGCTCGACATGGCCCAGGAATCTGTCGCCAATGCCGACGCCTTCATGAGCGCCCTCGATCAGCCCCGGAATATCCGCGAGCACGAATTCACGCGCATCAATGCGGGCCACCCCAAGGCCGGGATGCAAAGTCGTGAAAGGATAGTCTGCAATCTTTGGCTTGGCTGCCGTGACGGTTGCCAGAAACGTGGACTTGCCCGCATTTGGCAGGCCAACCAGCCCGGCATCTGCAATCAGCTTCAGGCGAAGCCAGATTGTCAGCTCCTCACCCGGCAGACCCGGATTGGCTCGGCGGGGTGCCTGATTTGTCGAAGTCTTGAAATGCTGGTTGCCAAAGCCGCCATTGCCGCCCGCAGCCAGCCGGAAGCGCTGGCCAACTTCCGTCAGATCGCAAATCAGGGTTTCGTTGTCCTCGGCATAGACCTGCGTACCGGCAGGCACCTTCAGCGTCACA
This sequence comes from Rhizobiaceae bacterium, assembly GCA_019635795.1. Lineage (GTDB taxonomy): Bacteria > Pseudomonadota > Alphaproteobacteria > Rhizobiales > Rhizobiaceae > Mesorhizobium_G. Next base: position 24,352 of record JAHBYV010000011.1, on the reverse strand, counting down.
TCCTTGCCTTTCGCGCCGGTTCTGTTGCGGCCCATCCCATGGACGCCTGTCTGCGCACGAAAATGTTGTTGATAGCGGTAGTCGATCAAAGTGTTCAAACCTTCGACCGCTTCCACCCAAACATCACCGCCGCGACCGCCGTCACCACCGTCCGGACCGCCGAATTCAATGAATTTTTCGCGTCGGAAGGACACGGAGCCCGCGCCTCCATCACCAGACCGGATATAGACTTTGGCTTGATCGAGAAACTTCATTTGACTGTTGCCGCCTTGTGTTCGCGATACGCTCTATCGCAGGATGGGCAAAAGCGCGAGGGCAAGCATCCATGAAGTGCGTTTCTTATAACATCCAGTACGGAATCGGACTGGATTTTCAATATGATCTGGGCCGAATTATCGACGCCATAAGCGGCGCGGACGTGATTTGCCTTCAGGAAGTTACGCGCAATAACCCAGGAAATGGCGGACATGATATGGTGGCCGCAATCAAGGATGCGCTGCCGCAATATTTCACGGTTTACGGACCTAACTTTGAAGCCAACATGGGTTCGCGCGTCGAGCATGGCAAGGCAGAAACGATCACCTTCCAGTTTGGCAACATGATCCTTTCGCGCAGCCCCATACTGATGTCGCGCAATCTGCTTCTGCCGCGCACGCGCACTTTTCACTACGCGAGTTTTCAGCGCGGCGCGCTTGAGGCGCTTATCGAAACACCAATCGGCCATATCCGTTTCTATTCGACTCATCTCGATCATCGAAGCCCCGACGAACGCCTTGCCCAAATCCGCTTTCTCAAGGACCGCGTTTTCAACTATCCCGCCGAGGGTGGCGGCCTGACGGGCCTTGCGGAATATGGCTTGCCTGAGCCGCCCTACCCGGAAGAGTTTATCCTGATGGGCGATTTCAACATGCTGCCTGAAACGAGCGAACACGCCGCGCTGTGCGGCAGGCCCGACACTGTTTTCGGATATACGCTCAATGCCTGTCATGCCGTTGATGCCGCCTTGCATCTGAATGCCGTGCAACACCATCCCGTGACATGGGTTGATCCGCACGACCCGAAAGATGCAACGCGCATGAAACGCCTCGACTATGTATTCACCAGCGCCACTCTTGCTGACCGGCTCAAATCTTACCGCGTAGACCGGCAGGCTGTTGGCTCGGACCATCTGCCCGTGTGGGTTGAATTGGGGTGAGTGCGATACGCACGGCAGGCGGGTGGTCATATATCTTTCGCAACCACTTTTATTTTAGAATACGATTATATACGGTCTTCCACAGAATCGGCCCGCAGGTCGATTTCGGGGTATCGTAGCCTCTTACTACCCGGTATTGAAATTACCGGAGCGGCATCTCCTCGCCTCTTTAGGCCGGGGTGGCCCCTGTTTGTCCAGAGCGTTCGCGCTTAAAGGCAGCGGCAGCCGTTGTAGTGCGGCTTACGATCACCCCGGTCACCAGAGGGAAACCCTCTCGGTGGCCGTTTTTGCAAATGGGGAGTTCGCGTCGTGAAAGTCAGATCCAGTCAAAAACTTCATGAATGCAGGCTCTTCTCTTGGCGGGGCAACACCGGGTTCATAGCTTCAATGCAATGAACCTGGATAGGGAAGAAGGCGCGCAGGCAGCAATGTCCAGCAAGCACGATGCCGGTGCGCCTTCTTTCTCTGGGTTGCCAATGGCGGCCCACTTTGTAGGCCACCCTCAGTTGCGCCATGTGCGCAGGCTGACCCACGTCTTGCGATCCAGCCTGTAACGCTCAACCGGAACCTTGCCCGCAACAACCGAATCCAGCATCCCCTGTCCGGCATACTGGAACCCGCACTTGTGGATCACCCGGCGAGATGTCGGATTGATCACGCGGCAGGCCGCATGAACGGTGTTGGTTTGAGTTGCGCGGAAAGCCAGATCGACAAGCGCGTGCGCCGCCTCGGTGGCATAGCCCTTGCCCCAATACGGTTCGCCAATCCAGTAGCCGAGTTCGAGCCCCTGATTTCGGGAAACAAGCCCGGCCGTACCGATGAACGCACCGGTCTCTGCCAGCGTAAGCGCATAGGTTGCGCCGCCGCCCACATTGTTGCTGGTGATTGCGAGGAAGGAGCGCGCATCGTTCTCTGTGTAGGGATGCGGGACCCGCGCAAGCATCTCGGCAATACGGCGATTGTCGGCAAGGCGCACGAGATCTTCAACATCATCGATATGCGGGCGACGCAACAGAAGCCGCTCGGTCAATAAAACCGGCGCATTGATCGTGTAACTCTCGTCGTCGAGGTCTTCCTTCTCGGCAACCATGTCATTTCCTCCAGGCAAAGAAAAAGGGGAGTTGGGCGGCGACCCATCTCCCCTGATCCATTTCCTGGTTTAGCCAGACACCGGTTCCCGAGATGGGGCGCCGGTGTTTTGGTGCAGAACCGGCTACTCTGCGGCCTTAGGCATCGGGTTTACCGACACGTAGGTTCGGCCATTGGCTTTTTTATTGAAGGCCACAACGCCTGCTTCGAGCGCAAAAAGCGTATGGTCCTTGCCCATGCCGACATTGGTGCCGGGATGCCACTTGGTTCCGCGTTGACGAATAATGATGTTGCCGGCAACGACTGCTTCGCTGCCGAACTTCTTCACGCCAAGGCGCTTGGATTCTGAATCGCGACCGTTACGCGACGAACCGCCAGCTTTCTTATGTGCCATTTTGGTTCTCCTTCAGTCTCTTATTCAGCGTCTTTGTCAGCAGCAGCCTTCTTCGGCGCTGCCTTCCTGGCGGACTTTTCCTCTGCTTCCGCAGCCGGAGCAACTTCAGCCTTTGCCTTCTTCGCTGGCTTTGCGCCGCCCGTCAGGATCTCGGTGATCTTGACGGTGGTCAAAAGCTGGCGATGGCCGATCTTGCGGCGCGAGTTCTGGCGGCGGCGCTTCTTGAACGCGATGACGGTGCGGGCCTTGCCCTGCTCCACCACTTCACCAACCACTGTCGCACCCTCGACGAACGGAGCGCCAATCGTGACGCTTTCACCTTCGCCGAATGCCAGGACCTGGCCGAATTCTACTGTGTCGCCGACATTACCGGCGAGTTTCTCGACCTTCAGAAGGTCGTTGGCGGCGATGCGATACTGCTTGCCGCCCGTTTTAATGACTGCGAACATTTTTTGCCTTTCGCTGTTCTTCCGGCGTAAACAGCCAGAAAGGCCGCTTCGTCGTCTTTTTTTTCAGTCTGTTTCGGGTTCAAAGCACAACCGGCGCGGAGATGAGACTCCACGCCGGAAGTAGGGCGCATTTAGCGTGCTGACCGCTCAAAGTCAACCAATCTGCTAAAAACCTCAATCCATAGGTTCTACCTATGGTAACAATAAAGAATAACGATTTGGCAAATACATCAGCCTCGTCCACAAGATCGCGGTAATCAGCGGCATCCCGCGCGAGCCTGCAGGAAGGGAAGAATTTCATGAACCAGATGTCCCCTGTCGCCGTCGAGGTCAATGGCCGCAAATATCCGTGGCCGCGCGTGCCTGCCATAGCGATCTGCCTTGACGGTTGCGAACCGGCCTATCTCGATGAAGCGATAAAGGACGGCCTCATGCCGACGCTGGAGCGGATCAGGACCAAGGGAACCGTGCGCACGGCCCATTCCGTGATCCCGAGCTTCACCAATCCGAACAACCTCTCGATTGCCACTGGTCGCCCGCCCGCAGTGCACGGCATTTGCGGCAACTACCTTTACAACCCCGAAACCGGGGAAGAGGTCATGATGAATGACCCGAAGTTCCTGCGTGCCCCAACCATCTTCCATGGTTTTTATGATGCGGGTGCAAAGGTTGCCGTTGTCACTGCCAAGGACAAGCTGCGCGCCCTGCTCGGCCACGGCCTGAAGTTCGACGAAGACCGGGCAATCTGCTTTTCGTCAGAAAGATCAGACACCACCACAAAGGCAGAACACGGAATCGACAACGCTTCAAAATGGCTGGGTCGCCCGGTGCCGGATGTTTACTCGGCGGAACTGTCAGAATTCGTATTTGCGGCAGGCGTAAAGCTTCTCAAGGAGTGGCGGCCGGACGTTATGTATCTGACGACGACCGATTACGTTCAGCACAAATATGCGCCGGGCGTGAAGGAAGCGAATGACTTCTACGAAATGTTCGACAGATACCTGACCGAACTCGATGCGCTGGGAGCAGCGATTGTCGTGACAGCAGATCACGGCATGAAGCCGAAGCACCATGCCGATGGTTCACCAAATGTCGTTTATGTTCAGGATCTGATGGATGAGTGGCTAGGCAAGGATACCGCCCGCGTTATCCTGCCGATCACCGACCCTTATGTGGTTCATCACGGTGCGCTTGGCTCATTTGCCACAGCCTATCTACCCAAGGGCGCGGACCGCGAAGCAATCATGGGAAAGCTGCGCGAGATCGAGGGCATCACGCTTGTGGTGGGCCGGGAAGAAGGCTGCAAGCGCTTCGAATTGCCGGAAGATCGCGTTGGCGACATCATCATGATCTCCGGCGAAAACAAGACAATCGGCACTTCGGAAAGCAGGCACAATCTCGCAGCGCTGAACGAGCCGCTGCGCTCGCATGGCGGCCTGACCGAACAAGCGGTGCCTTTCATCGTCAATCGCGTGCTGCCGGACCTGCCGGACGCGCCTGACCTGAGAAACTTCGACGCATTCCTGTATGCGGTAACAGCCGCCGCGCAAGCATAGGGAGGCGGGGCATGAACAAGCCTGAACAGCTTAAGGTGCGCCACGAGCCGATGCGCATTGCCGGGCAAATGGTGGATGCGGATGAAAAGCTTGAAGTGCGCTACCCATATACGGACGCTGTTGTTGGTACGGTTCCCGCAGGCAACGCCCAACATGCCCGCAAAGCCTTTGAAATAGCGGCAAACTACACGCCGAAACTCACACGTTACGACCGGCAGAAAATCCTGCTGAAAACGGCTGAACTGCTCAATGATCGAAAGGAAGAAATTTCCGATCTGGTGACCTCCGAGCTCGGCATTTCCAAGCAGGATTCGCTCTACGAAGTTGGCCGCGCTTTCGACGTGTTCACCCTCTCCGGCCAATTGTGCCTGAAGGACGATGGCGAGATATTCTCCTGCGACCTCACCCCGCACGGAAAGCAGCGCAAAATCTTCACCACGCGCGAACCGCTGATTGGTGCAATTTCGGCCATCACCCCCTTCAACCATCCGCTGAACATGGTGTCGCACAAGATCGCGCCGGCAATCGCTACCAACAATTGCGTCGTGGTCAAGCCAACCGAACTGACGCCGATGACGGCGTTGATACTGGCCGATATTCTGTATGAGGCAGGGTTGCCGCCGCAAATGTTGTCAGTCGTAACCGGCTGGCCGAAAGACATTGGCGACGAGATGATAACCAATCCGAATATCGATCTGATCACCTTCACCGGCGGCGTTCCCGTCGGCAAGATGATTGCGTCGAAAGCCGGATACAAGCGGCAGGTTCTTGAGCTGGGCGGCAATGATCCGCTCATAATTCTCAACGATCTGTCTGACGACGATCTCGCCAAAGCGGCAGACCTCGCCGTTGCGGGCGCGACAAAGAATTCGGGCCAGCGCTGCACGGCAGTCAAGCGCATCCTCGTTCAGGAGAGCATTGCCGACCGCTTCGTGCCGCTGGTTCTGGAGCGAGCGAAGAAAATCAGGTTTGGCGACCCGATGGACCGTTCGACCGATCTTGGAACCGTGGTTCATGAGCGGGCCGCAGCGCTTTTTGAAAAGCGCGTCTACATGGCGGCGGATGAGGGCGCGGAAGTGCTTTACGATCCCGGCCGCAAGGGTGCGCTGTTGCCGCCGATCGTCGTTGATCGCGTGCCGCACACTTCTGAACTCGTCATGGAGGAAACCTTCGGCCCCATCGTGCCTATCGTGCGCGCGCCGGATAATGACGATGAGCTTATCGCGCTTTCCAACTCGACCGCGTTTGGTTTGTCGTCCGGCGTATGCACGAATGATTTCCGGCGAATGCAAAAATACATAGCCGGTTTAAAGGTCGGCACGGTCAATATTTGGGAAGTCCCCGGATACCGGATCGAGATGAGCCCGTTTGGCGGCATCAAGGATTCGGGCAATGGATACAAGGAAGGCGTCATCGAGGCGATGAAGTCCTTCACCAATGTAAAGACCTTCTCGCTGCCGTGGTAAGGTCTCAGTCTGTTGAGGATTGAACCGGTCTCGATTCAATCCTCGACTGATGAGAGCGCCATCTCCCAGAATGCCTTGACCAACTTGCCTGAGGAGCGTTCCTTCAGGCAGATCAAAGCCTCGTCCATCAACATTTCCGGCGCATCGATCTCGATAGGAACCAGCCGCGCGTCAGAGCCGAATTCTGCGCGCGACACGAACCCGACCCCGGCACCCGACGCCACGATTTCACGCACGGCTTCGCGCCCTTCGGCCTCAATAGTCGGCTTGAGTTCGACATTGCGCATCGTCGCCAGTGTCTCAAGCTTGTAGCGCGTTTTTGACCCCCGCTCGCGCATGACGAGAGGATGGGCGGCCAGTTTTTCAAGTGTCATTTTCTTGTGCCTGGCCAGCTCATGGTCTTTCATCACAAAGGCGATAACGGGCGAAGAATTCAACTTCAGAATATCGAACTCCCGCCCTTGGGGTATTTCGCCAAGCACACCAATATCGGCTTCATAGGCATAGAGGCTGGCAATCACCGTCTGCGTGTTGCCGGTGCGAAGCGTAACCCGAATACCGGGATACTTTGCGCGAAAGTCCGCCAATATCTTTAAAAGATGGTGGGCAGCGTCCGCCACAATGCGCAGCGTGCCCGAACGCAACGCGCGCGATTCAGACAACAGGTCATGCGCCTGCTGCTCCGTGTCGAACATGCGTCGGGTGATTTCAAGCAGGCGCTCTCCCTGTCGTGTAAGGTTCACCTGCTTTTTGTGCCGGTTGAACAAGAGCACATCATATTCTTCCTCAAGCTTTCGCACCTGATCGGAAATTGCAGGCTGTGTAAGGAACAAGGCATCCGCCGCGCGCGAAAAGCCACCGCATATGGCGACATAATGGAAAGCTCGAAGCTGAACATAGCGCATGACGCTCTCCAATTCATATGCAGGACTTATTGATGGATACAAAATAACGATTTTCCAGATAGGTCAACTGCACCCTATGAATTGCCTGACAAACTTTCAGGAGGATTCGCATGGGCGTCCAAACCACCGTTGCCGGTGCAGGCATCTTCGAAGCGCCCGTGATGGGCGAGCCCTACCTGCTCACACCCGGACCACTGACCACCGCCTATTCCGTAAAGCAGGCAATGCTTCGCGACTGGGGTTCCTGGGACGCAGATTTCCGCGCCATGACGGCTGATCTGCGTCGCCGCCTGCTGGCGCTTATCGGCGATACAAAAGGCGAGTTCGACTGTGTGCCAATGCAGGGTTCGGGTTCGTTCTGCGTTGAAGCCATGCTTGGAAGTTTCGTGCCAAAGAATGGCAAGGTTCTGGTGCTGGCCAATGGCGCTTACGGACTGCGGGCAGCGCAAACGATGCAGTACCTTGGCCGGGCCTATACCCTTATCGACAAGGGCGATTACCTTCCCCCGCGTGGCGCGGAAGTCGCAGCCGCGCTCGAAGCCGATCCGTCAATCACGCATGTTCTCGCCATACATTGCGAGACAAGCTCAGGCATTCTTAACCCGGTAGCTGAGATTTCGGAGGCGACCTACGCGCATGGCCGAAAGCTGCTGATCGATTCCATGAGCGCATTTGGCGCGGTGCCGCTTGAGGTAAACCAGATACGCTATGAGGCGATGGTTTCTTCAGCTAACAAGTGCATCGAAGGTGTGCCGGGCTTCGGCTTCGTGATTGCGAAAAAGGCCGAGCTTGAATCCGCGAAAGGCAACAGCCACTCGCTTTCGCTGGATGTCCACGCGCAGTGGGCAGCGATGGAGAAAACCGGACAGTGGCGCTTTACCCCACCGACCCACGTCGTTGCCGCCTTCATCGAGGCATTGAAAATGCATGAGGCCGAAGGCGGCGTTGCAGGCCGCGGCGCGCGCTATGCCCGCAATCGCGATGTCATGGTCGAAGGAATGCGTGGGCTCGGCTTTGAAACACTTCTCGCCAATAGCTGGCTGTCGCCGATTATCGTTACCTTCTTCTGTCCGGCCGACAAGAATTTCGTCTTCGACCGCTTCTACGAACTAATGAAAGACAAGGGCTTCATCATCTACCCCGGCAAGCTGACCGTGGTGGATTCCTTCCGCATTGGCTGCATCGGCCGCATGGATGAGCATGTGATGCGTCGCGTTGTTGAAGCTGCGCGGCAATCACTGGCGGAAATGGGCGTTGCAGATGCGGCACCACCCAGCGAAGCACTGCAAGAGCGGTCGAAGCTTGCGGCATGACGAAATATGATCTCGCGGTTGTCGGCGCAGGGATAATCGGACTTGCCCATGCCTATGCCGCAGCCAAGCGCGGCCTGAGCGTCGTCGTGATTGATCGCGATGCGCAAGCGAACAGCGCATCTATACGCAATTTCGGGCTGGTGGTCGTTTCAGGTCAGGAGCCAGGTCGTGCCCGTGCGCACGCAGAGCGAACGCGCGAAATCTGGGTAGAACTCGCCGGGCAGGCCGGGATTGAAATTCTCCAGCGTGGCAAGATCGTTGCGGCCCAGCGTCCCGAAGCGATGGCAGTGCTGGAAGCCTATGCGCACGATACACATAGCAGTGACTGCGAATTGCTGACACCTGCCAAAACCGCCGCACGCGCACCGGGGCTTGAAACCGACAACATTGTTGGCGGCCTGTTCAGCCCTTACGAATTGCGGGTGGAGTCTCGTCAGGCCATCCCGAAGCTCGCCGCGATGCTCGCTGAAAGATATGGTGTCGTATTCAGCCGCGAATGCGCAGTCCAAGCCGTGACGCCGCCGATCGTTGAGACCTCCACAGGCAAAATTGAAGCCGTCAAAATTGTTGTGTGTCCGGGCGACGATCTTTCTACCCTATTTCCCGAACGCATTGCGGCGCGCAGTGTCCAGCGCTGCAAACTGCAGATGCTCCGGCTGGCAAATCCGGGCTTTCGTTTGCAAAGCGCGCTGGTCTCGGACCTCAGCCTGCTGCGATATGAGGGTTACGCGATGTTGCCCGAAGCGGAAGCCTTGCGTGCGCGACTACAGGCGGAATGCGCAACCGCTCTCGCCAACGGCGTCCATCTGATAGTGACACAAAGCGCGGATGGCTCATTGGTCGTGGGAGATTCCCACCACTATGGACACACACCAGACCCCTTCGGTTCACAGGCTGTAGACGATCTGATCCTGCAAGAGTTCCGAACATTGTTTGGGCACCTGCCCGCAGTCGAAGCCAGATGGGTCGGTACATATGCATCCGCACCCGATCACGCCTATTTTATCGACGAGCCACACCCCGACATCCGGCTGGTCATGATAACGAGCGGAACCGGGGCGAGTACCGGCTTTTCCATAGGCGAAGAGACAATTTCCGCACTGTTCTAAGGCCTTGCCGCATATTGTGCCCGAAACCATGTTCCCGGCGCTCAAATTTGCACGTGACAATGATGCGACAAATATCAGCCTGCGCTATCGTTATATAGAATAAATAGATTTTCTTTATCGTTGCTCGACTCATACGGTGTCAAACAGACGACACGCATCGGCCTTATCCGGGTTGGTGAACTGCCGCTTGCAACCGTCTCAATGCATCGCAGAATGTGACACCGAATGGGGAACCCGCAATGAAATCTCGCCTCATCCCAATCGTAGCCGCGTTTGCCGCTACGCTGGCCGCCACCGCGGCCTATGCTGAAACCACTTTGACCGTCTATACCGCCGTGGAAGCTGTTGATCTGGACCGTTACAAGGCAACGTTCGAGAAGGCTTATCCCGACATCAAGATCAACTGGGTTCGTGACTCGACCGGCGTTATGACAGCGAAGCTGCTGGCCGAAAAAGACAATCCGCAGGCCGATGTTGTCTGGGGACTGGCTGCTACCTCGCTGCTTCTGCTCAAGGGCGAAGGGATGCTTGAACCTTACGCACCAGCAGGTGTGGAGAAGCTTGATCCGCGTTTTGTAGACACCAGCACACCGCCCACATGGACAGGAATGGACGCCTACGTCGCCGCCATCTGCTTCAACACCGCAGAGGCCGCAAAGATTGGCCTTGCAGCCCCAAAAAGCTGGAAGGACCTGACCAAGCCTGAATACAAGGGCCACGTCGTGATGCCAAACCCGAACTCATCCGGCACCGGCTTCCTTGACGTCTCGGCATGGTTGCAGATGTTTGGTGAGGAAGAAGCTTGGAAGTTCATGGACGGTCTCCATGAAAACATCTCCGCTTACACGCATTCCGGCTCCAAGCCTTGCAAGATGGCAGGCGCTGGCGAAACCATTGTCGGGGTATCGTTTGAATTCCCCGGTGCCAAAGCCAAGTCTGCCGGCGCTCCTATCGATATTATCTTCCCCGAGGAAGGTTCAGGTTGGGAAGCAGAAGCAACAGCTATCATCGCAGGCACGGCCAATCTTGAAGCCGCAAAAAAGCTCGTAGACTTTTCCGTCTCGAAAGAAGCCAACGAAATGTATAATCAGGGCTACGCCGTCCTTGCCTATCCGGGCATTGCCAAGCCTGTCGAAAATCTGCCGGACAATGTGGCAGACCACATGATCAAGAATGATTTCGAGTGGGCGGCCAATAATCGCAAGGCAATTCTTGCCGAATGGGCCAAGCGTTACGACTCCAAGTCGGAGCCAAAAACCTGACCGGTCTTGAACAGGGCGTCGTGAAAGCGACGCCCTTTTTATTCTTCTACTTCGCGGATTCTGGCGATGAGACACGTAACCGTAGCCAAGGCAGCGGAAACGCAGGTAAGCTTTGCGCAAATTGACGATAAGGCGGGATCTGTGAAAGCGGATTATCTTGTCATTGAGGATGTGTGGAAATCCTTCGGCGAATTCCTCGCCCTGAAGGGTGTCTCACTTACAGTCAAAGAAGGCGAGTTTATCTGTTTCCTGGGCCCTTCGGGCTGCGGCAAGACAACCTTGCTGCGCGCGATTGCGGGTCTCGATCTGCAAACCCGCGGCACGGTCCGTCAAGCCGGAAAAGACATTTCCGCCTTGCCGCCTTCAAAACGCGATTATGGCATCGTGTTTCAGTCTTACGCCCTGTTCCCGAATCTCACGATCGAGAAAAACATTGCATTCGGTCTGGAAAACGCAAAGCGGTCCAAAGCCGAGATAAATGCACGCGTCGCCGAACTGCTCGAACTGGTCGGACTTTCTTCTCAGGCAAAAAAATACCCCGCCCAACTCTCCGGCGGCCAGCAGCAGCGCATCGCCCTTGCCAGAGCAATGGCCGTTTCGCCAGGTTTGCTGCTGCTGGATGAGCCGCTATCAGCGCTTGATGCCAAAGTGCGTGTCCATCTCCGCCACGAGATCAAGGAGCTTCAGCGCAAACTCGGCGTGACAACCATTATGGTGACGCACGATCAGGAAGAAGCGCTTTCAATGGCCGACCGTATCGTGGTTATGAACCACGGTGTCATAGAGCAGGTCGGTACGCCTACCGAAGTTTATCGCCACCCCGAAACATTGTTCGTTGCTGACTTCATCGGCGAAACGAACCAGCTACCGGCCACTGTGCTTACACCAGAGCGCATCCGGCTGGAACATACCGAACTTGCCTGTGCGCCCAGCAAGCTGGCACCCGGAACAGAAGTCACGGCAGTTATTCGCCCGGTCGACATTATTCCTCATGCGCTTTCGGGATCGGAACAGGTTGGAACGCCGCAAAACCTTATTGATGTAGTCGTGGAAGAAATGGAATTTCTTGGCGGGTTCTGGCGCTGCCGCCTGTCGTCACCCCGCTTTGGCGAGCGCATAGTCGTGGCTGATTTCTCAATCAATGCCGTGCGACGGCTTGGCATAGAAATCGGCGGCGATATGCGTATCGAGCTGCCTCAGGGCAGAATGCTGGTATTCGGGAAATAGCCCATGGCTTCACTTGCCACCACGATGCCGGCAGGCCGCGCAATCCGCCCGCAACTTTCATCCGACGATGTCCTCAAGCGCGGATTGATGCTTGTCATCTCACTATATCTGATTGTTGCGCTTGCCCTGCCGCTCTATGTCCTGTTGTCCAAATCACTTTCGACATATCATTTCGATCTGGATACATTCGAAATCCAGCGCAGCGATGAAACCGGCACGAACTTCGGCCCCGCAAGGACTGTCGCCCAACTCAATGCCGAAGTGCAGGCAATTGCACCCGAGCAACTCGCTACGGGGTCCGACGGCAGGCTTTCCGTCACTAATCTTTTCAAGGATTTCTCTTTCCGCAGCCCGGTAAAATACCGGATTCGAGGAACAACAGACAGCGCGGCCTTTCTGGTTGGTTCCGAGCTGAAACGCGGCACGGAATGGGTCGAGCTTGATTCCAATACCTTTCGGCGCGTTGTTCTGCGCCCCGGCAGGACGATCGGACTGGACAATTTCGTCAATTATTTTTCGACCCCCGCCCTTGCAAACTCTATTCAGAACTCGTTGCTGATCGGGGCGATCAGTACCGTTCTGGTTATATCAATCGCCTTTGGTCTCGCCTATGCGCTCAACCGCAGCCAGATGAAGTTCAAAAGCGTTTTCAAGCTGATAATGACCATTCCCATTCTGGTCCCTTCCCTGCTGCCGGGCATCGCGCTCGTCTACCTGTTCGGCAATCAGGGCTTGCTGAAAAGCTGGATGATGGGGAACTCGATTTACGGCCCAATCGGCATTGTGATCGGGTCGGTTTTCTTCACTCTGCCGCACGCCTTGCTGATTATCTCGACGGCACTTTCTGTTGCCGATGCGCGCCACTATGAGGCGGCGGCTTCGTTGCGGGCCTCGAAATGGCGCACATTCTGGACAGTGACTGTTCCCGGTGCTCGGTATGGCATTATTTCGGCTGCGTTCGTGGTTTTCACACTGGTCATTACCGATTTCGGCCTGCCAAAGGTTATTGGCGGCCAGTACAACATGCTTGCCGTCGATATCTACAAGCAGGTGATTGGCCAGCAGAATTTCGAGATGGGGGCGGTGGTCTCGGTTCTGCTGCTTGTTCCGGCAGTGCTTGCCTTCTTTGTAGATCGCACAATTCAGAAAAAGCAGGTCGCGCTTTTATCGGCCCGGTCTGTTCCCTACGAGCCCAAACCGAATGCCGGTTTTGATTGGGCCTGCTTTACGTATTGCTCGCTGATCGCGGCCTTTATTCTGGTTATGATCGGCGTTTGCCAACTCGCTGCCACTGTGAAATTCTGGCCCTACGATCTGACACCGAGCCTGCGCAATTTCCGATTCGATCTCATGGATGGCGGCGGTTGGGGTGCCTATTACAATTCGATCAGGATGGCGCTGCTGACCGCCCTTTTCGGAACCGTCATTGTCTTCACCGGTGCCTATATGGTGGAAAAGAGCGAGGGCTTCAGAACGGGCCGCACGCTGTTCCAGTTCCTTGCCATGCTGCCGATGGCAGTGCCCGGCATGGCGCTTGGCCTTGCCTATATCTTCTTTTTCAACAATCCGGCGAACCCGTTCAACGCGATCTATGGCACGATGGCGATTCTGGTGGTTTGCACAGTCACCCACTTTTACACCGTCTCGCACCTCACCGCGCTGACGGCGCTGAAACAGATGGACCGGGAATTCGAGCCGGTGGCCGCTTCATTGAAGCAACCGTTTCACAAGCTCTTCCTGCGCGTGACGGTGCCTGTGTGCCTGCCCGCAATATTGGACATTGCTATCTATCTGTTCGTAAACGCGATGACGACCGTTTCGGCAGTCGTGTTTCTATATTCGGCCGAGACGCAACTGGCGTCCGTTGCCGTATTGAACATGGACGACGCAGGTGACATCGCGCCAGCGGCGGCAATGGGCATGATGATATTTTACACCAACGTGGCGGCAAGGCTGCTGCACGGCGCTATTTCGCGGGTTCTGCTGACGCGAACGCAGGCCTGGCGGCACAGATAGCCACGACGACGCAGAAAAATGAGTGCAGGAGTTGATCTTCGCGCGTTGACGAATGCCCATGGATAAGGCTAGAGAGGCGCGCGTCGGAGACATCCGGCAGCAATTTCGGCAGAAGCAGCGTTGCCAACCACCAGCGTTGCAGGAAATTGCTCTTCAATTGGCCCGGAGAAGTGGCTGAGTGGTTGAAAGCACCGCACTCGAAATGCGGCATACTCGCAAGGGTATCGGGGGTTCGAATCCCTCCTTCTCCGCCAGAAGGTTTAAATGTTTCAGCACTGACCTTGATTAAGCATTCGGCCTTCGCGCACTCGGCATCCGCTTGCGGCAGACATCCGCCGTATTCCCGCGGGCGTCTCGCTCCCTCAGCATCCAATGATCTGTCCTTCGGTTAACCGTTCGCACCGCCCCTCTGCCTGATTGACGGGATATACAAAAATCTGGAGGAGGTTCATGACCACGGCCATGTCGAACAACCCTGCATCGAAACATCGCTTAGTTTTCGAAAAAGCTGGAAGCTAGATTTAGATTGCATGGAACCTGCTCCATGAGCATAAGCACGTATATCGAATTAGGATGCGTTCTTGAGGGGAAGTGTCGTGGTGGTGGGTATCTCGGTCAAATCAAACCATCCTCGGTTTATTGAAATGGGCAGTTTGGACGCAGTTTATGGCGTCAAAGGAAATATTCTAAGCTACAGGATCGATTTGAGACACAAACTGCTCAACATCCATAAGGAGCTTAAAGCCCCAGAAATATTCCTGTTGCAGCACAAGGTCGATGCTCTAATCAAGCAGTGGGATGAACGCACTGTCGATCGCCAGCTGAAGAACCTCGTCAACAGCGGCAAAGCAGAAGCTGAAGCGCAGACGATTGCCGCCATTGAAAAACTTGAGACACTTTCGACGATTCTTCGGCACACCCTATCTGTAGATGACCGGGTCGACTGGGATAGCCTAAAAGACTTCTCAGTATTCTCGGAATCTTCAAAGTTTCCAGAACCATTGCCTAAGCGCACAAAACACATCGAGCCATATTATGTTTCACCAGAAATATCTTTCTGGGATGGCTTACTGGGGAGAGCTTCTCGAAAGCGTGAGCAGGCAAAAGCGCATTTTGAAGAGGCTAAAGCCAAATGGCTGTCAGATGAAGCCGCATCGGAAGCGAAATATCGCCAACTACGCACTGCTTGGGAAGAGCGACGAGACAAGTTCAACGTCGAATATGCGCAGAGAAAAGAAGCCTTTGAACGCCAGCAAGCCGATCAAAACAAGCTGGTCGATGAACTGAAAGCGGGGGTAAGTAAGGGCGAGCTCAGGTCAGTTATTGACCACATATCAATCGTCCTAGATCGTTCCGACTATGGTGATCTGTTCGAGAAATCCATCGACATAGACTATCAACAAGAATCACGGACCTTACTACTCGAATATCGACTCCCCTCGCCGGATGAGATGCCAAAAGTAAAAGCTGTTCGTTTCATATCTGCAAGCGGCGAGTTGAAGGAGACATTCATCTCTGAGCGCGATCAGAAGGCAAACTTTGATAGCGTTTGTTACCAAGTCTGCCTAAGAACAGCGCACGAGATATTCGAAGCTGACGAGCACGATAATATTCAACATATTTTATTCAATGGGATCGCGCAGTTTATTGATCGCGCTACGGGCCAGCAGGTAACGAGCACGATTATGTCGATCATGTTCGACCGAGAAACATTCATGAAAATTGATCTGTTACGCGTCGATCCTAAGCTTTGCTTCAAGAGCCTGAAAGGTGTTTCGGCAGCATCCCTCGCTGCACTTGCGCCCATCGCACCAGTCATGAAATTCGACAAAGAAGATCGACGGTTTATTGATGCAAAGGCCATCGTGGGTAATATTGAAGAAAGCACAAATCTGGCTGCGATGGACTGGGAAGATTTCGAACATCTGGTGAGAGAGGTTTTCGAGAAGGAGTTTGATCGTCGTGGTGGTGAAGTGAAAATCACCCAATCTAGTAGTGACGGTGGAGTAGATGCTGTTGCGTTTGACCCCGATCCAATCACCGGCGGCAAAATAGTCATTCAAGCCAAGCGCTACACGCGCACTGTAGGGGTAGCCGCCGTTAGAGACCTTTATGGCACGATGCAACATGAACGAGCATCAAGGGGCATTCTGGTCACGACTACCGACTATGGGCCGGACGCATATCAATTCTCCGCAGAGAAACCTATCACTCTGATGACAGGGGCGAATCTACTTCATCTGTTGGAGCGCCATGGGATCGCGGCGAAGATAGATGTGCGAGAGGCTCGTCATCATATGAATTTGAAGGAATCGCGTTCCTAAGCTGCTCTCTCGAACAGTCGGATTAATTTCGCCTTGGCGATCATAAGCGTATTTGTAGCAACCTATTGCCTACCCTGAGGTCAAGGATAGCTAGAACCTTGTCGTTCAAACCAAGCCATTTTTGGGACGCAAGAATGCTTGAGTGATATCGGTGGGACTCAAATTACGTTGAGTTCCATAATTTTGAAATTTTGGTAGACAAAATGCTTTGGCTATCGCATCAAGCACTCAACAAACTTTGTGCATCAAAAATAATGCAACTTGGAAGCCAACATGATTACGCATCCCGGTCTCGATCTCTCTGAGGCGGTAAACTACCACTACGATCAATTCCCGCCTCAAGGAATTGATGCCAATCGGCTCATTATGCCGATAGCTTCAGCATCGGCAGCGCTAGCCCGCTACGATCAAATGCTTAAGGCGATGCATAATAGTGAAATTCTCCTACCCCCACTTCGGAATCAAGAGGCGGTGGTCTCATCGCGTATGGAAGGCACAGTCAGCACATTGGATGAAGTGCTACGATACGAGGCCGACCAAGAAGAAAACGGTGACGGTGTAGGTGGACATTATCGCAACGAAGCAATCGAAGTCTTTCTTTATGGACGTGCACTCAGTGCAGCACAGCGTATCATCGAGCAAGGAGCCCCACTTTCCAGTTTCCTTATCAGAAGCGCGCATCGCGTCCTGCTCGGATTCGGACGAGGCGCCAATCTCTCCCCCGGTGAGTTCAAGACGGAACAAAACTATCTTGCTGACCGGATGCGCAGAAAAGTTCATTTCATTCCGATGCGACCGGAACAACTAAACGACGGAATGGAACGCCTCTTTTCGTTCGTAGAATCCAATCAATGGCAAATTCTTATCAAGACCGCCATCGCCCATGTTGAATTTGAAGCACTTCATCCATTCAAGGATGGCAATGGCAGAATAGGCCGAATGCTTATCACGCTCATGCTGTGGAAATATGGAGCTATTTCAGCACCCCATTTTTATATCAGTAGCTATTTTGAGGACCGGAGAGATGAATATATTGATCGGATGCGAGAGGTTTCGAAATCCGGAGCTTGGACTGATTGGGTTATTTTCTTTCTCGAAGCTCTGGAAGCTCAGGCTCAGAAAAATTTAGCCACGGCAGAGCGCATACGCGATTTGTATGAAGAGCTTAAACGAGAGTTTCCTCAAATCCTGTCGTCGCAATGGAGCACCGCAGCACTCGACTTCTTATTTTCACGACCCGTCTTCCGGAACAATGTGTTTACAAAGAAATCGGGAATTCCAGAGACCTCGGCCCATCGATTTACCCGCATACTGACGGAACGCGGACTTATTCGCACGCTGGAGACTGCAGCTGGTCGGCGTCCGGCACTCTACAGCTTCGAACCCCTGCTTCAAATAGTGCGCGACTAGCCACAGCACCGGCACACATCAGCCGCTGCGGCATAGGGCGTTGCCAACCAACATGGCCCGCGCGAATTTGTGAATGCGCTTAGCGGCACGGAGAAGGATTTTGAAAGCACCGCACTCGAAATGAGGATGCTGGCAAGGGTATCGGGGAGCTAGTGCATCGCCAAGCTTCCTTGCAATCAATAATTTAGAATAATTATAATATTACAGATCAGGAATTGATGGCATTAGAGTACGGGTTTTCCCGAAATTTGCTGTGGTCATGCGTCCCCCGTTCGGGTGATGCGCGCATTTGTAGACTTCCTATTGTGAGAACAAGTCCGCTGCGCAGACTAAAAATTCAGTGAGGTCCGATTGAAGTTTTTACGCCTTCTCTCAAATTTCTACGCAAATATTTACCTACCGCTCCTGCGGCCTCTAACCTTCACTACAGGGATCAAGAAAGTTGTGACCCCGCAGAAACCCAATATTTTAGCAATTCTTGTTGTAATAGCGACTTTCAGTTCTGTCATGCAACGCCCGTCATGGGCGGATGAATCAAGCACAAATCCCATGGAAGGCATTGACCTGTATGCCCAGCTTGGGGGCTACCTCGACGCATGCGGCGGAACAACAGGCTATACTAATACGAGCAAGCGCTAGCGTTGGCCAAAGTGGCCGAAAAGATGGGCTACAACGATAAAGACCCCGATCAAAAAAGGCTTCATGACGTAAAAAGACTACGCTTCGCCCAAGAGCTCATGGAAAGCGATGATAGCCCGAATGAAGAATTATGTTTGACAACAAAACTTCGCCTGTTTGAAATTATAGCAGAGAACAAGTGAATGCAGACTTTTGCAAAATACCTGTAACGCTACTCGCCCGCAGATAGCTCCTGGGCCACAAGCTGCTGCAGCTTCCAGAGGTGGCGGTCATGAATGCCACGTGCTTCCAGATTTCGAACTGTTTGAAACAGATACTCGGCGCCCGAGCCCATATGGCCACATGCCCGCGCCAGAACATGCGCGACATGCTCATCGCTGTGCTTTCCCGCGAAAGTGCGCCCTTTCGGGTTAACAGCGAATCCCAGAGCGGATAGCGGCCCATCGACAGTTTCGAGCTTGAGCCAGGTCGGCAGGTATGTCGGGGGCTTTGCGGTCATTTCTCTCCGGATCAGCCTTGATAGGATTTCCGCAGGCTCCCCGTCTGGTACCCGAAACGCGACGCCACGACATTGGCCGCCGCGCATGAGACCCATCATCAATCCCGGCTGCTCCAAAGTACCGCGCCAACGAGTCTGATGGATACAAAACGCACGGTGATAGCCGCGCGCAGTGGCGATGCGTTCTTCAACATGCTCGACCTCGGGCTTCCAGATCAGCGATCCGTAGGCGAATAGCCAGATCGGTCCGGGTGGGCGCATCGCCATCGCAACGTCAATGATCTGCGCGTAGTCCGACTCATCAAGGTAGTCCAGCCCAGGCTCAGGGCCGGTGTCGATGATAACGCGATGGCAGCGCGCCACCATTTCTTCCGTAAGAGCCATCGCGCGCTTCATGTGATCGAACTCCTTGGAGGGCATCGACCAACAATTTTAGCACAGATGATTAAACAGCGGGCAAGCGCAGAGTCACCCTTTGTCAGTTTGCGTTAGAGCTGCAGCGCCAAGCTGCAGCTCTTATGCTCACACGCGAATGCTGACGCGAACCAATCGCGTCGTTAATTGAACATTGCAGCTATTTGCTCAGGCGAATAGTAAGAGGACTGGCTTCTGCTGCCACCTGACGAAGAGGTCTCGACGTAAGGTTGGGTCCCCGCGAACTTTTGGAAGTCCGTCGAGTTTGGCTTTGGCGCGTAGACTCGACTATCTTCCTCAAATAATTGCAGGATTCTACGCTTTTCCCCTTCCGATAGATCATAATCTGGACGCGAGAATGAGAGATAATTATCTGTGTTATCTGTGCCAGCCGATACCTGCGGCCTTGTCGGATATAGCGGACGGACAAACTCATCGCCGTTGATTTCACGCCACACGCTATCTGGATCTCGTCCAACCCACTGATTGGCTGCATTATCCCATCTGAAGAGGCTGACTTTTTCTTCTTCGCTATAACTTTCCTGAGACTGAGGCGTTTGCACAGCCCTCGTGTATTGACGCTCGAAAGACGGAGTTTGCTGCGTTCCGCCGTAAGCAACTTGCCGGGCAGGAGAGCCAAAGGTTAACCTGCCACCCGAAATCGGAGCGTGATTCACGTAGGAAGTTTGCTCGTAGTATACCGACTCATACTGCCCGGATTGAAAAATTTTTGTGCTCACAATATCTGTTTCGACAATGTTCTTTTTTCCTGTCGAAGGATATTGAGCCTTCGTCTTCAACGGAGAAGGCCGGGCACCCGCACTATTCACGTAGGTGTAGGACGGTGCATTGCCGTATGTTTGCGTTTGATAGGTTGCGCGCGGCGCACTAATCGTCGCAGTCTGCTGAAGCGCGCTTTTAGACGCAACAGGCGCCTTGGTAGCAGCGCCGGTCCCATAGGTTTTTACTGTAATAGGCATTCTGATTATTTAACCCCAAGTTTTAAGTTTACTGCCGCGCACCTGCTACAGCTCGGCACGACCATCCCCATTGCGTGAGTGGCTTTTGACACCCCCGCAATATATTACCATAACATAGATTAGTGATATTTACATATATGATTGTTGACCGGCGAGACCGAACAGCACTTGCGGCCATCGGGAGCGCTTGTTAGGTGCTCGGATATTTCCAGCCAATGCGATTGCACCACGACCCATGAACAAAAGCGGACGGACCCTTGACGTAATCGCCGCAGCGGCAGGCTTGCTGGTGGTCTGGCCGGTTCTGCTGGTTTGCGCCCTATTGATCCGCCTTGATTCGCCTGGTCCGGCATTTCTACGGCAAACCCGAATTGGGCAAAACGGGAAGCCATTCACTTGCGTGAAACTTCGCACCATGTACGCGGACACGGGCAATCGCCCGACACATGAGGTAGGGAAGTCTGCTGTTACGCGCATCGGTCATTTTCTCAGGCGCACAAAGCTCGACGAGCTGCCACAGCTTTGGAACGTGCTGCGAGGCGACATGAACTTCGTCGGCCCGCGCCCTTGCCTTCCCTCTCAGACCGCACTGATTGAAGCACGTCGTCGACAAGGTGTATTGTCTATGCGCCCGGGCATAACTGGTGTTTCTCAAATAGCGGGTGTCGATATGTCAGACCCTGAAAGGCTTGCTGTTCTGGACGCCACCTATAAGCGCTCCATCTGCGCTGACGTGAAAATCATTGCAGCTACTGTGCTCGGCGCCGGGCAAGGCGACAAGACGGCAGGCTGACCATGCGTATTGGCCTTACAGGAACAACAGGTTTCGTAGGCACAGCGCTCCTGCCATTTATGAGTTCTCTTGGCCATGAGTTGCGGACGATCCGGCATCAGGAAGAAACGACGTCTCTCGACGGCCTGGACGCTATTGTACATCTCGGCGGACTGGCCCATCGAATAGGCGACGAAGCACCGTCTCCCGAAGCGTTCGACCGTGCAAACCATCTCTACTCCCGTGCATTGGCAGAGCAGGCGAGAAATGCAGGAATACGGCGTTTTGTCTTTGTCTCGACGATCAATGTTGTGGCGAAAAACAAGGGTATTCTCACGCCCGACATGCCTGTTAACCCGCTTAGCCCCTACGGGGAATCGAAGGCTCGGGCCGAACAGGCGATCCTCTCGGTCAATGAAATCGGGCCGGTGGTATTGCGCCCGCCTCTGGTCTATGGGCCGAATGCAAAGGCGAACATTGCCAGCTTGACCAGACTGGCGCTTTCGCCCTGGCCGCTGCCCTTCGGACTTGTCAACAATCGTCGCAGCATGGTCGGGCTGTCCAATCTTGTTGAGGCAATCTCATTTCTTGTCACTGCACCGCAGGTTGAAGGAAAAGTCTTTCATGTGACGGATGCTCGCGAGATTTCCTTGCGCGAAATCGTCAGCACAATCCGGCAAAGTGTCGGCATGGCCGAGCGCTTGTACCCGGTTCCGATTTGGATGATGCAAGGCGCGTTAAATGCGATGGGAAGGTCGCACATGGCCGACCAGCTGTTTGGCGATCTTGTCGTCGATGGCTCCGCGCTCAACAAGGCGGGCTGGACCCCGCGTCATGACCCACGGCACGACCTTGCCGCGATGGCCTTGAGCTTCAGGGCCTAATCCAGTTTCAGCCCCGTCTCGACAAGGCCGCGTGTAACGCTTCCTGTAGAGGGAAGCAGCGGAATGAGACAGGCCTGAACGGCGTGATAAATATCGGGCCTTCCGATGAACACGCGGCTGACAGGTTTCATCCGGGCGTCGAGTTCCGGAAACCAGCTGCCATTCGTCCAATCGATGAAATGATTTGCTATGGTTCCCCATATTCGCCGATACCAAGCCTCGTAGAGGGTATCATCTAAAGCATCGCCCAGAACGGCGGCTGCGGCTGCGCCTTCCGCGCAAGGCCACCAGAAATGGTCCGGCTGGTCGGGTCTGTCTGCCCAGTCGAGCGTGTAAAAGAAACCGCCAGTTGCCCGATCCCAGCCAATATCAACAGTGTGGGCAAATAAAGCACTGGCAGCTTCCGGCATCCACGAACTCTGCCGTCCGCCCAGTTGCCATAACTGGATGAGAAGTCGACTCCATTCAAGCGCGTGGCCCGGCGTCGTGCCGCGAGGTCTAAACATTGGATCGCCGGAATAATTCCGGTCAACATTCCAGCCGTTGTCAAAATGTTCGGCAACCCGCCAACCCTGCCCGCGGGCATGGCGATTGATAATAAGCTCAGCGATGCGGGAGGCCATTGAGAGATACTCGCGGTCACCGGTCGCCTCAAACGCAGCCATCAGCGCTTCAGTCAAATGCATATTGGAGTTTTGTCCGCGATAGTCGCTGATTGCAGACCAGTCAGCAGCATATTCCTCCGTTGTCGCCCCAATCGCAGCATCCCAGAAGCGCGTTCGCAAAATCTCGGTCACATCGGAAAGCATTGCGTCGGCCAGCGGATGGCCAACAATTCTGGCGGATGAAGCCGCCAGCAGTACAAAGGCGTGGCCATAAGCCTGCTTGGTCGCATTGGTGGGTACATCGTCATTGACGGCCCAGAAATAACCACCATGCGCTGCGTCGCGATGCCTGTTCCAAAGAAACGACATTCCGTGATCAATCACCCTGTCCGATCCGGGTATGCCGAGCAGGTTCGCAATCGCATAGCAATGAACCATACGAGTCGTGTCATGAAGCTGACGTTCAACGCCGGCCGTAGCGTTTGTGCGATTCGGACGTCCTTGCGCATCAAGGGTGAAGAAGCCACCATGGGGATTGTGCGTAGCTCGACCGAAGAAAGCAAAGAGATCGCTGGCGCGCTCGAACAACCAGCGCCGATGCGCCGGACGTTGAACAAGGCGCGGTCCCGTTGTTCCAATCCAGTCGAGAGCGCGCTGGTCAGCAGTCATTACGGTCTGACTCCATCGAGAAAGATATGCTTCATAGCATGAGGACTCAGAGTCCTGTAACCGGTCAGCCTGTTTAAGCCGACCGGTTTTCCTGTCAGGAAGCAAGTCGCGTTTCGTCGCGCAAGGCAGACCAGCCATTGAGCGCGCTGGCGAGGGAATTCGCCTGCTCAATGGACCTTTCAAAACCGGCCATTGTCTGGCTGGAGAACAACATTCCACCAGCATCCGCGCGTTGATCTGGCCCATGGCTGACCACTGCGCCGGTCAGCAGGTCGATACGTACCGTGTCCGCAACGGTACGATTGTCCTTGTCGGTTGCCTGAATCTTGAGGTCTAGGAATGGCAGCCCGGCAGGCGGACGCCCGACCAGCACTCCGCCACTGGCAAGCTCTATCCAGCCCGGCAGGGCACGTCCATCGGCAAGCGTAATGCTCTGCCCTCCTCCGGCAAGGGCTCCGCGTCCGCTATCCGAAGAAAGCACAGAAACGTGCAGGACTCCGTCACGAACAATGGTTTCGACAGAAAACCACGCGCCGGAATCGCCACCGGATGACATGCGGGCCGAGCCGCCATCGAAAAGCGTATCTGACACTTGCGCCAGACGCTCTTCAGCGTAAGCCCAACGGTCAACCTGCTGAACCACCTGCTCAACAACACCATCAACACTTAAGCCCGAAATGCCGTTCAGATAGCGTATCGAATTGGCGACGCCGTCGATCATGCCCCTGGCATCAAGAACCGTGCTGTTGAGGTCGCCAATCGAACTGGCGATCATGCCGTCTGCGCTGACTAGCGGTCCCAGCCCATCTTGCGATTGTGGCGGGCTGAAGGGTGGATCGATCTCGATATAGCCTGCCGAAACATCAACAACCACCGAAGCGGTATCAAACCCGCCGTTACCGTCAGTCACTGTGTAAGTGAAGCTGAGTGTCCCGGAATAGCCACTATCCGGCGTGAAGCTGATTGTTCCGTCATTATTCAGCACAAGCGTCCCGTTGGCGATGGAAACCGGCCTTCCGACTGTGACAGATACACCGTTAATGGCAACAATGCGCAGCGGATCGCCGTCAATATCACGGTCATTTCCAAGGACTGCTATGCGAATGGTCTCGCCGCCTTTTGCGGAACTGCTATCATCTCGTGCATCGGGAGCATCATTCACCGGGCTCACCGGC
>JAHBYV010000010.1 GCA_019635795.1 Rhizobiaceae bacterium | reverse complement strand
AAGTGTAAGCAAGTTCCGTGCGATAACTTTGCGGCTTCGTGATCTGTTGGGTCACCGCTGACGGCATGTTGAGGCCGCCTGCAATATTTGGCTTTTCATAGGAGGTAGCAAAGCCGGTAGAATGCTTCGCCCTTGGCTGCCTCGTTTCCGGAACAGCCCGCTCCTCGATCGGGAGTTGCGAAATTCTCCTCTCAAAGCTTTGTCCCGTTTGGAACCCGGCGAAGCGATTGGGTGGTGTTGGGTCCTTGCCAAACGAGAGGGTTTGCTCCGGATATGCGTGCCGAAAACCTTTTTCGGTATCAGGTCGCCGTACCCTGACCTCTTGCGGAGGCTCTGCCGATTTTTTTCCGCCATCGAGGTATGATGCGAGTAGTTCTTCGTAGGTATTTTTCACTTGGCTGCCATACGCGGAACGTGCATTTGGATCGTAGCTGCCACTTTCGGGCGATTTTTGTGCTTCCCAAACAGCGTCAACATTTTCAAAGTGCTCGCCAGCGCCTTCGCTTGAATCCGGCCCACCTCGGCCCCACGAGCTTCTCTGCTCGGACTTCTCAGCAATGAATTTCGTTTCGATTGACGCCAGTGCGTCCTTGCTGACAGTCTGAGGCGCAGCAGGAAGCGTTGGAGCGGCAAAAGTATCGTGACCCAATCCGGGTGCGGGAACCTTACCTGATTGGAACTGCCGAAGAGTGTCGGCAAATGAAGAACCCTTTTCCGGCGGGGACGGAATAGGCTCGGGCATCGAAACTGGCGCGGGAGCAAGTACATGGGTGGTCTCTTCGTGCCCACCATGCTCATCTTCTTCGGCGAACATGCCGCCGTCGATTGTCGGCGGCAGTTCGGACTCTTGCTCGATCGGCTCATTGACTTCGCTGTCAGGATTAAGTGCCTGCACAGAAGAAGAAGTAAGTGAGAGTGTGCCAGTCGCGGCAGCTCGCAGCATCGGCCTGCTTGCCAGGTGCGCGCCGCCGGGCATTCCGTTCATGGCGAGCTCGCCGGGCGTAATTTCGCGATCCTCGTCTTCGTCTTCCTCGCCAAGGATGGAATTGTCTGCCTCCAGCAACAAGCGGCGGAAGTAGCCAAGCATAACCGTTGGCTCAATCTCGAAATCGAGTTGCTCCGCATCAGTCTCCAGATCAATTGGCAACCCGCCCAGAACAATGACCCGGTGGGCCAATGTCATAATTGAATAGTCGCCGACGCCAGTGATGCGGATGCCCATCTGGCCGCCCTGTTTGTCAAGCCATGCTGCATCATAAACAACCGGCAGCATCTCATGCATGATAGTGCCGAATGCATATCCCGGCGAGCGCGCTGGCTCCAACTGTAGCCAACGGTCATTCTGGGTAAAGGACTCATCAAGCCTCAACCCTGCAGCAAACTTGCGAAACTTGGCGGGGTTGGAAAGTCGGCCAACATCGACCGAGCACACATCATCGATGCTCAGGACAAGATCAGCAATATCATCAAGCAGCAGCATTGCGCATATACCTTGTCTGCAACTTACCCCGCGCAATTCGCTGCCGCATGAAGCCGCAACTAACCGCGTCGTTTGCGGTATGAACCCGCACCCTGGCCTGTATATGCTGTTTATCTAATATAATGGCAATGGCTGCGCCAGCAATCCGTGAATAAGGCGTCCCGAGATCAGTGAAACTGGTTAAACATGTCTGTCAGCCCGCCGCGATCCGCCGTGTGGAACTGTTCGAACTGCGGAGCTTGCCGCCGACGGCTGGCGGACCCGTACTGCATAATTGGTGGATTCTGGCCCCGGAACTGCGGAATCGACATATCCAAACGGGTATCGATTCCGTCCGGGTTCCCTTCCTGCTTCAGAAGATAGGCCTTTTGACCGCTGCTGGCGCTGGGCGAACTAGCGGATGAATCCTGATGGCCATAGACTCGATCAACATCGAACTCGGTCGTGCCCCCGATCTGGATACCTGTGCCACCAAATGGACCTTCGTTAGCTGGCACGATCGAGCCATTTGACAGGCTTCTTAATACAGAAGTTTTTACGCTAACAGAGGACGTTTTGCTTGCAGACAAAAATCCCGGTTCGTGCGACGATTGCTCGGCTACGAACTGGTAGGAGCCGTTCACCCAACCCTGCACCACGTCATCCCAGGAATCGCGGCTGACTGTTGTATCCAGGTATTCATTTGAGGCGAAGCTGAGCGCGGGGTCCCAGAACTGAATGGCATCCGGATCGCTGGCGAAGCTGAGATAGATATCCGACGTTGCCTGATTGCTGACAACTTGTGGTGGCTCCTCGCCCAGCGGCGGCACCGGAACAATGTAATGGCTCGTCGTGTATCCCCTGACCAGAGGCCAAATCGGGTAAGTAAACTCGTCCATAACACCGTTATAAAATTCGGATTTGAATTTCACGATATCGGACAGTTGATGTGTGAAATCTTCGTTTTCGTCCCAGCTGGCCGGCTCATCAAGGCGTACTGACCAATCTGAGCTGTCGTGGAAAGAAACTTGAACAGAGGGCGCGGACCTTTGCCGAAAACCGTACTCGATCATATCTGAACTATCGAGTTCAACGTGAGATATGTCCGACGATCCGCCTCGAACTGCGAGGCTCGATTGGCCGGAATTTTGGCTCGCCGTGCTGTTTGCGAGCTGGTTTCGTGAATGCCTTACGATTAGCTGATCCGCTTCTTTGTTGTTCATTTCGATAAACACCGTCTTTCAAGAATACAAAAAAGGGCGACACTCAGAAGAGTGCCGCCTACAAATTTTGGTTAAATGCCTAAAACCAGAGAGTGAGCATAAGAAATCCCACACCAGCTCCGCAGGAAGCAATCCTATCTAATACCCCGACTTCAAACCGCCGTTTCGCGATTTGAAAAATTTCAAGCAGGCATTAGAATAAAATGCAAATTACCATCCTGCGACGTGGACCCATTTGGCTGCGCCTGAATGAAATTTTGAAATGGCTGAGGCTTCAGCTGGAACTGGGAAAAATCCTGGTCCAAACCCTTTGCGCCTTTCTTACCTGCCGCCATAGCCCGCTGAGCGAACACGTCTTTCACCGCATTGAACGACACCTGCTGCCCACCCTTGAGCGTGACCAACCGATCCGGTTCAGGCAACGCAACTGCCTGCGGCCGCTTGGCGGGCTCAATGACTGGCTCCTTCGCAGGTTCAATGACTGGCTCTTTTGCAGACTCAGCGACTGGTTCCGGTGCCGCCTCATCGCCGTTATTTACTTCGCCGTTCTTTTCTTCGTTCAATCGCTGCAGTTCGTTTTTGGACCACTCATCCATTTTCGGCACTATGCGGAGCAACTTCTCCGGATCTTGATCGGCCATCTGCGCAGATTCAGCATCAGACAACGGCTTTGCATTCGCCACAGGTTTAACCCTGGTCATCTGGGGTTCCGGAGCCGACTGCTGAACATAACCACCATAAGGATTCTGGTAACCGGGATATCTCACCGTATGCGAAACAGGATCAGTCGAGCTGAAGGCAGGATCGTAGACCTGTGTTTCTACAACATCGGCAGCGCCATCTTTATTCTCGTCTGACGCCAACTCGCGGACATACAAGGTCGTTTGACCATCCACATTTCCATCGCGATTGTAGTCTACGAGGGTGGACACTGCGCTTAAACGCTCCCACACATCCCAAGCGCCGTCACCATCAAGATCATAACCCTGATCGCTGATTATTTCAGGCGCATTATTATATTCCGGAGCTACAGTTCTGCTAGCCGGCACTGGCTCGGAAGCAGCGATCTGGTAAGTATCAGGCTGCGCGTAAGTTGTAGCCTGAGCATAATTTATTGGATCAGCAGACTGCTGGTCGCTTGTGTAGTAATTAACGGACATCGAATTAACCCCTTAATATAGTGAACGCGCCTCTGTCGCTATCGGCGATTGCGAAACACGTTGACCTGCCCGACCCATTTTTTAATATATTATCATATTCTAATTATGAGTCAACACAGGCGCGGGCTCGAAGGGCTGGGAACTCAGGCTGGTTTTCAGCATGAAGGCAGACCAGGGACGATATTGATCCCGCATACGCCAACGTCCACGCCGAATCCGAGGTCAATTCCGCAAAGCGATGAGTAAGCGGCGCAAGCGTCTATACCGCTTCGTACGCCACAGGCTGATGAGTTTATGCCGCAGCCCGAGGCTATGATCGCGGTCGAACGCACGCCACACACCGACGCATCTGCGCCACATACTGTTACCATCGCAGCGCTGGTACGCGCACCGCACATGCTGCTTGCTGCCCCGCACACACTGGCTCCTACGACAGCCGAGTAAGCGCCGCACATCGAACTGTTTGCGGTACAGGAGGAAAGTCCGGTCGCTGTTGCCCTGCCGCCGCAGACAGATGCATTTGCGCCACACACCCGTTCACCCAGCGCGTAATTATTCGAGCCACAGCCCGAGACGTTGGCCCCACACACAGAATTGCCAGTCGCGGTCGATCTTTCCCCGCACGCACTCAAGCTGAAACCCGTAAGAGTTTCGTCCGCTATACGGTTATCTGACCCGCAGGCCGAAACACCATATCCGGTCACGGATTCATTTGAAACATTGGTTCGTTGGCCGCATACAGAAGTCGCGCTGCTGGAGGATGCAGGAGTTTCAGGCTCAGGGTGCGGCGCCCGGACTTCGTTGGAATTTGCTGAAACCGACAGTTCGTATGTGCCAGTGTTCTGAGAATAGGCACCCGCAGCAACGTAATAAATGCCGTCCTTGACGGGTACGAACTCCAGGCTCGACTCCAGACCAGGATTGTCGTCATTGCCATAGTGAACCAGAATGCCGTCCGCATCATAGATACCATAAATCATGGGATCAGAGAGCGTGCCGCTGCCAGAAGGGCTTCCCTTCAAATCGATCTTGTAGCTTGTGCCGCGCGTCAAACGGACAGCAAACCAGTCCTGATCGCCCGATGCTTCGATTGCGGATCGCACCGGGCTGCCGACGTCCAGCCGGCCAACCCTGTCGTTTCGTGCATCTTCAAGCGATGCGCCCGGTTCAGGGTTATCCAGCGGACGATAGTAGGGCCTATCGATAAACAACATGCAGGCAACATCCCCGAGCTAGTTCCATTAGAACTGCTTGATAGATTGCTGCCATGAAACTTGTGTGTCAGACTTTCGCGCCGGTAAACACTTGATATTGTACGATTATCATCAGTCTGAGTCTGTACGCTTCAGCTCGTCGAGTGTTGGCATGGACACGATATGATAACCGCTGTCGACGTTCAAAACTTCGCCCGTTACTCCGCTGCCAAGATCGGAAAGCATGTAGAGTGCGGAACCGCCAATCTCATCCAGCGTCACGGGGCGGCGCAGAGGTGAGTTTCGTTGCTGAAATGAGAACATATAGCGCGCATCGGCAATACCGGCACCTGCGAGGGTTCGCACGGGTCCGGGCGAAAGCGCATTCACGCGGATACCCTTGGGACCATAATCATTGGCCAGATACCGCACGCTTGCTTCAAGTGCAGCCTTTGCAACGCCCATGACGTTGTAATTAGGCATGACCCGAACAGACCCTGCATATGTCAAAGTCAGCAGCGATCCCCCATCCGGCATAAGTGCAGCAGCCTGCCGCGCCACTTCTGTGAACGAGAAGCACGAAATGACCATTGTTCGGGTAAAGTTGTCCCGCGTGGTGTCGGCATAAAGGCCCTTTAGCTCGTTCTTGTCGGAAAAACCGATGGCATGAACCAGAAAATCCATGCTCCCCCATTCGGATTTCAACGACTCAAACACGGCGGCTACAGATGCACTGTCTTCGACATCGCATGGCAGCAGCAGTTTCGCGCCCACCTTCTCGGCCAGCGGTGCAACACGCCGTCCAAACGCCTCGCCCTGATAGGTGAAAGCCAGCTTGGCACCGTGTTCGGCAAGCGTTCGTGCAATGCCCCAGGCAATCGAATGGTCGTTCGCGACACCCATTATGAGGCCGCGCTTGCCTTTCATCAGTCCTTCCATGACGCGATTTCCTATGCGTAGCGCTGGAAAACCAGCGTTGCGTTGGTGCCGCCGAAGCCGAACGAATTCGATAGCGCAACGTCAATCTTCGCGTTGTCGATACGCTTGCGCACGATGGGCATGCCTTCAAATTCAGGGTCGAGCTCTTCAATATGCGCGCTCTCGCCAATGAAATTGCCTTGCATCATCAGCAGTGAATAGATGGCTTCCTGAACGCCAGCGCCGCCAAGCGAGTGGCCTGTCAGCGATTTTGTCGAGCTGATATTGGGCATCTTGTCGCCAAATACTTCACGGATAGCGGCCATTTCACGGGAATCGCCCACCGGCGTCGAAGTGCCGTGTGTGTTGATATAGTCGACGGGGCCGCTCACGGTTGATAGCGCCTGCTTCATGCAGCGCACAGCGCCTTCACCGGAAGGCGCAACCATGTCATAGCCGTCCGATGTCGCGCCATAGCCAACAACTTCTGCCAGAATGTTTGCACCCCGTGCCTTGGCAACATCAAGCGCTTCCAGAACCAGTACGCCTGCGCCGCCTGCGATCACGAAACCATCGCGGTTTACATCATATGCGCGCGAGGCAGTTGCAGGCGTATCGTTGAATTTTGAAGACATCGCACCCATTGCATCGAACAGGTCCGACATGGTCCAGTCCAGATCTTCATGTCCACCCGCGAAGATGCGATCCTGCTTGCCCCACTGGATAAGCTCAAACGCATTGCCGATGCAGTGGGCAGATGTCGAGCAAGCGGAGGAAATCGAATAGTTCACGCCGTGAATCTTGAACCACGTCGCCAGCGTGGCCGAAGCCGTCGATGACATTGCCTTCGGCACGGCAAACGGCCCGATGCGCTTGGGGCTATTGTTCTTCAGCGTTGTTTCGGCAGCCTCGACGATGACGCGAGTCGATGGACCACCCGAGCCCATGATTATGCCGGTGCGTTCGTTTGAAATCTCGGATTCTTCAAGGCCGGCCTGCGCGATAGCCTGCTGCATTGCCACATGGTTCCACGCGCCGCCCTTGTGAAGAAAGCGCATGGCGCGCCGGTCCACGAGTTCAGTGGGATCAAGCGTTGGCGCACCCCAGACCTGGCATTTAAAGCCATGGTCGGCAAACTCCTGGCTGAAGCTGATTCCCGATTTTGCGTCGCGCAACGAGGCTTGAACCTCGGCAGCGTCGTTACCGATTGAGGACACGATGCCAAGGCCCGTGACGACGACACGTCTCATATGATCAACTCCGTTCCTGCCTGACGCGCTTTTACGCGGCAACTTCCTGCTTGGCGAGGCCGACCCGAAGATCAGTCGCCGTATAGATTGTCTCGCCGTCCGCCTTGAGCCAGCCGTCTGCCGTACCCAGCACGAGTCGACCGCGCATCACGCGCTTGAAATCCACGCCGTATTCAACAAGCTTGACCTTTGGCGTGACCATTCCCTTGAATTTAACCTCGCCGGTTGAAAGGGCCATCCCCTTGCCCGGCTCACCAAGCCAGCCGAGAAAGAAGCCCGTCAACTGCCACAGGGCATCAAGTCCCAGACAACCCGGCATGATCGGATTGTCGATAAAGTGACACGGAAAGAACCATTGGTCGCGGTGGATCGCAAATTCTGCCCGGACAAAACCTTTGTCGAATGCACCACCGGTTTCACTTATCTCGGTTATGCGATCAAACATAAGCATCGGAGGATATGGCAACTGGGCATTGCCTGGCCCAAACAACTCGCCTTTGGCGCAGGCCAGCAGGTCCTGATAATCGTAACTGGACTTTCGCTCCGCCATAAATCATCCCCGTTTTTGGTCGGCATGGGCTGCCGTCGTTAGTTGCACCTGTTGGCCTTCGCCGGTTCGATGCACGGTTAAACTGCCGGTCGCCCGCGGTCAATGTGCCGCTATTGATCGTAACTGCCCTACCGAATATATGTAAAAAGGAATTTTCGGATTGGTGGCAAATTGCAAGCTCGCATTTTCCCGGCCGATTGATAGCAAGGGCGATATGACGCACGACCACAAGATCATGCGCGAGACAGCAGATATGCGCGTCAAGGCGGCGGGCTTGCGCCCTACCCGGCAGCGCATTGCGCTGGCAAATCTGCTGTTTGCAAAGGGTGACCGGCACCTTTCGGCAGAAGAGTTGCATGAGGAAGCAGTCGAGGCCGGCGTGCCTGTTTCGCTTGCCACAGTTTACAATACGCTCCACCAGTTCACGGAAGCCGGAATGTTGCGCATTCTGGCGGTTGAGAGTTCTCGTACCTATTTTGATACGAATACATCCGACCACCACCATTTTTACGTGGAAGGCGAGGACCGCGTTTTCGATATTGAGATGGATGGCGCGTCGATTTGCGTTTCCAATTTGCCGGAGCCACCTGAAGGCATGGAAATCGTCAATGTCGATGTGGTCGTGCGTTTACGCCCCAAGCGCTGATCGGGTTATTCGCTCACCTGCTCATCGGGATATGCACCCCAGATCAGAACCTGGCTGATCCAGCCTGTGTGGCCGTCGAACGTAGCTTCACACCACTTGCCGTTGCAAGATTTGATCTTCCCGATCACGCCCGGCTCCAGCATCGCAACCACTGGTGCGTTCTTGTCGGGGTCCCGAAGCAAATTTATGTGAATATCCTTGCCCTTTTGCCAGGGCGCAACAAGGGCAGTCCGCTTGCCTGAAAGCAACGACTGGTTGACCCAGCCCTCTGCGCCCTCCGAATCACGCACGCGCCGCCAATTGTCGTATTCCTGCAAGATTTCCATCGGCAGGCCGGACTTCAGGTACAGCCATTCGACCGAATAATTGATGCCGGGGCCTGTGCGTACATTCACGCGACCCGATTTCAGGCTTACGAATCGCGGCAAAGGCAAACCGCTTGGCCCGCGCTGGATGCTACCGGTTGGCTGGCGATCGGGTGCTGCGTCCTCGGCATGAGCCACAGGAGCGGCCAAAACCACCGCCACGGCAACCGCCGGATACCGCCAGAACGACCCCGCCACTTTCTTCTCCTCTCGACTGCTTTGCATCGCGCGCCGGCCTTGCTAGAACGCTTCAGGCCAATTCGGTTTTCAGTTTCGCCGGTCTTGGTTAAAGAGGTCTCAACAGGGTCCGATTCGAGGAAATAATGGCGGGCAGAAAAAAGCCACTTGTGGTGATAACGCGCAAACTGCCGGATCCGGTGGAAACCCGGATGCGCGAACTGTTCGACGCCCGATTAAATCTCGACGATCACCCCATGAGCGCCGATGAACTGGCCCAGGCCCTGCAAACGGCCGAGGTTCTGGTTCCCACCATCACAGACAAGATCGATGCCGCGCTTATCGAGCGCGCCGGTCCGAACCTCAAACTTATTGCCAATTACGGCAATGGTGTTGAACACATCGATGTCGCCGCGGCGGCTAAAAGGGGCATCACGGTTACCAACACGCCGAATGTTTTGACCGAGGACACTGCCGATATGACCATGGCCATGATGCTGGCCGTGCCCCGGCGCGTTACCGTGGGCGCGCAGATGCTCATAAAGGATGGCAAATGGCCGGGATGGTCGCCCACATGGATGCTGGGACGCCGCATCTGGGGCAAGCGGCTCGGCATTGTCGGAATGGGCCGAATCGGAACTGCCGTTGCGCGCCGTGCGAAGGCGTTCGGGCTATCCATCCACTATCACAATCGCAATCGTGTCGCCGCCCGCATTGAGGACGAACTTGAGGCAACCTATTGGGAAAGCCTCGACCAGATGCTTGTGCGCATGGACATCATCTCCATCAACTGCCCGTCCACGCCGGCGACATTTCACTTGTTGTCAGCGCGCCGCCTTCAGCTTATGCAGCCAACGGCTTACATCGTGAACACGGCGCGCGGCGATATTATCGACGAAGACGCGCTTATCCGGCTCCTTCAGGAAGACAAGCTGGCAGGCGCCGCGCTTGATGTTTTCGAGCATGAACCCGCGATCAACCCGCAATTGCTGGATCTGGCGACCAAGGGAAAGATTGTCCTGCTGCCGCACATGGGCTCTGCGACGATCGAAGGCCGTATCGACATGGGCGAAAAGGTCATCATCAACATTCGCGCCTTCGCAGATGGTCACCGTCCGCCCGACA
This sequence comes from Rhizobiaceae bacterium, assembly GCA_019635795.1. Classification (GTDB taxonomy): domain Bacteria; phylum Pseudomonadota; class Alphaproteobacteria; order Rhizobiales; family Rhizobiaceae; genus Mesorhizobium_G. The sequence goes on along the minus strand of JAHBYV010000010.1, from coordinate 133,315 downwards.
GGGTGCTGCCAAATCGGGTTTGAGACGGTTCACTTCGATCAGACTGCGTTCCGCCGTTTGTATTTGACGGTGTCGAAGCGCGCGCCAAGCGCATCATAGAGCAGCAGGCGGCCAATCAGCGGCTCGCCTGCGCCGACGATAAGCTTGATCGTTTCCATAGCTTGCAGGGTTCCCATAACACCGGTAAGCGCGCCTACAACACCAGCCTCCGCACAGGAGGGCACAAGCCCGGATGGCGGCGGTTCGGGAAAAAGATCACGATACCCCGGATTTTGCCTGCCTTGCTCGTCCTTTTCAAAAGGAATCAGCACTGTAAGGGAGCCGTCGAACCGCCCGACTGCTGCGTGGACCAGTGGTCGCATCTGCACTTCACAGGCGTCAGCCACCGCAAACCGCGTTTCGAAATTATCTGACCCGTCCACCACAACGTCATAGTCGCGGACAATTTCGCTCGCGTTCTCTGCATTCAGCCTGACATTATGTAATTTTACGCTTACGTTTGGATTATTCCGTTGCAAAGCATCTCTCGCGCTTTCGCCCTTGAGCTGCCCAACAGTTTCCGTGCCGTGAATGACCTGCCTTTGCAGGTTTGACAGGGAAACCCTGTCGTCATCAACTATTCCAAGGGTTCCCACCCCTGCGGCCGCCAGATATTGCAGAACAGGGGCTCCCAGGCCTCCCGCTCCAATCACCAGCACTTTGGCGCGTTTCAATTTCTGCTGCCCCGCGCCGCCAATTTCCGGCAGAACGATATGTCGTGCATATCGTTCGAGTTCACTGTCGGAAAGTGGCGCTGATTTATCCATGCGCGAACATTAGCGCCGGATTTCGCCGTTGTCAGTCTTCCCTTGTGACGCTGCCATGATCGACCCGCAGGAATTGTGCGCGGCCCCTCAGGCTGGAGAACAATGCGGCTTCAGTTCCGGTCATGAACGACTGGCCTCCGAGATCGTCCAGTATCTCGAATAGAGCTGCCCTGCGGCCCGCATCCAGATGGGCCGCGATTTCATCCAGCAAAAGAATGGGTGTCAGACCCGACATTTCGCCACACAGACGCGCATGGGATAGAACTATCCCGACCAGCAGGGCTTTCTGCTCGCCAGTCGAGCAAAGCTCTGCGGGCATATCTTTCGGCCTGTGTCGAACCCGCAAATCCGACCGATGCGGCCCCTCTATTGCGCGGCCCGCAGCCCGGTCGCGCTCACGCCCCTGCGCGAGCAACGCCCGAAAATGCTCTTCCGCCTCAACCGCTGGCATTTCAGAAACAAGTGACTCCACGACGCCATCAAGCATCAGGTCTGCTTGCGGAAACGGCCCGCCTCCCGGCAATTTTTCCACCATTGCTGCGATCAGGCGCAGGGTTTCGGCCCGCGCCGCAGCCACTGCTGTTCCAGCTTCAGCCATTTGAGCCTCGACCGCGGCAAACCAGGAATCGTCGCGAACATTATCCGTAAGCATACGATTACGGTCCCGCATCGCCTTCTCATATGCCGAAGTCGTTTGGCTATGGGATGTGTTGACGGTAACAACCAATCTGTCCAGAAAGCGCCGCCTGTCTGCACCGGAACCCGTGAACAGCCCATCCATTGCGGGTGTCAACCACATGACCCGCAGCCATTCGAGCAATGCCTCGGCGCTGCGTGCGTTTGCTCCGTTAATACGGACTTTGCGGCTGGACTCGCCGGTCAATATATCGGGGGAAGTTGTACCTGTTCCGAGTTCGGCGGGTCCGTCCTGCCCGTCTATGCTGGCATGTATGGCGAATGTACCGCTGCCGCCTTCCCGCGCCACATCAGCCAAGAGCGCCCGGCGAAATCCTCTGCCCGGAGCCAGAAAGGAGATTGCTTCCAGAAGGTTTGTCTTGCCCGCACCATTGTCACCGGTGAGAACAACAGCCCCGTGATGAAAGCCGACCCCCAGGCTGGAATAGTTACGAAAATCAGTAAGCGTGAGCTTACTTATAAACGCCATACTAGACTCGCATCGGCATCAGAACATAGAGCGCATGTTCGTCAGCGACATCCTGTATCAATGTTGGCGATCCTGCATCGGCCAACAGAAACCGCGCTTCGGAACCGCTCAACTGCGCCGCGACATCCAGAAGGTAGCGCGCGTTGAAACCGATCTCGATCGGATCAGAGGCATAGTCCGCGGCCACTTCTTCGGTTGCACTGCCCGAATCGGGATTGTTGACGGCAAGCGTCACCTGTCCGTCGGCAATCGTCAGCTTGACCGCACGGCCACGCTCCGACGAAATGGTCGAAACACGATCAACGGCGGAGGCAAATGCCTGCCTGTCCAGCACAAGCTTTTTGTCGTTATTGGCCGGAATAACCCGCTGATAATCAGGGAATGTGCCGTCAATCAGCTTTGAGGTCAAAATAACAGGTCCGATCGTGAACCGGATTTTGCTTTCGGAAACTTCCGTCGTCACCGAGACATCCGGTGTATCCAGAAGCTTCTGCAATTCGCCCACTGTTTTGCGGGGAATGATAATTCCCGGCATACCTTCCGAGCCAGCGGGCGCATCCATTTCAGCACGGGCAAGGCGGTGACCGTCGGTGGCAACTGCCCGCAATTTCAGCTTCCCACCATTCTCGTGTGTGTGGAAATAAATGCCATTGAGGTAGTACCGGGTCTCTTCGGTCGAAATCGCGAATTGCGTCTTGTCGATAAGCCCCTTGAGCGCGGATGCATCCAGCCGGAAAATATGCGGATAAGAGCCGCTGGAAAGGGCAGGAAAGTCCGATGCAGGCAGGCATTGCAGGCGAAATGATGTGCGCCCGGAAATGACCGCCATCGACGTGCCGCCTTCATCCACCTTCAGCATGACTTCCGCGCCATCGGGCAGCTTGCGCACAATTTCATAAAGCAAATGTGCCGGCACAGTCGTTGATCCCGCCTGCTCGACACGCGCGGGCGTCGCCTCATTCATTTCCAGATCAAGGTCCGTCGCCTTCATTTCCAGAGTCGCGCCTTCGGCGGTCAACAGAGCGTTGGACAGAATCGGAATCGTATTGCGGCGTTCCACGACACGATGAATGTGGTTGAGCGATTTCAGCAGGTTGGATCGTTCAATGATGGCACGCATTGCAGCTCACTTGGCAAACAGGCGCGGCCAAACAGGATGACCACGCACACGTAATTTTAGCCCAAATGACAGGAAAAACACATCAAGCGCAAGACCAGTGGGGGCCTTTAGCGCCTGTTCGCCAAGGCTTTCACAGCCTTTTGCGATTTTATCCCGACTGCAGCCAGCATAGCGTTGAAGTCATAGACCTTCGCCTAATCGTGCTGGAAAAGCCCGCATGGTATGGCGATGCAGCCAGCCAGGGAGGAAGGCGAATGCACGCTCCAGACCAGCGCATATTCATGCCATGTTGATCGGTATTCTTTCCGACATACATAGCAATCGTGAAGCGTTTGACGCGGCACTTGAGGCCATGCAAAGCGCCGGGGCGCAGCGTATCGTTCTTCTTGGCGATCTGGTGGGCTACGGGCCGGACCCTGCTTACATTGTGGATCGTGCCCGAGCGCTGTGCGAGGCTGGCGCTGCATCCTTGCTTGGCAATCATGACGAAGCAGCCGCGACCGGCAACACTTCCGGCATGAGCGAGAATGCGCGCGATGCCATTCGCTGGACTATAAAACAACTGAGTTCCGATCAGCTTGAATTTCTGGCAACGCAGCCACTTTCGCTGCGCGAGGGCGATGTTCTTTACACACACGCCGGCGCATGGAAGCCGCAAGGATGGCCCTATGTCAAAGAAGCCGCCGATGCGCAGCGCGTGTTCGAAACGCAAGATGCCAAAATTTCCGTTTGCGGTCACACCCACGTTCCAGCGATCTTTTATTGCGCGCGCAAGGGGGCAGTCACCAGCTTCACACCCCTTCCAAACAAGCCAGCGCCGCTGTTTTCGTCGTGCAGAAGCGTGATTGTTGCCGGCGCTGTCGGGCAACCGCGCGACGGAAATCCAGCCGCCTGCGCCTGCCTGCTGGACACGGACGCAATGACCGCAACGATGCTGCGTGTGGCCTATGATTGGGACAAGACGGCGGAAAAAATAAGCGCCGCCGGCCTGCCTGCATGGCTTGGAATGCGACTCAAGATCGGGAGATAGGCTGTGGCTCGGAAATTTGCGCCCGGTATGGTGATTGACGGCTTCGAGCTTGTTGAAAGAATGCCCTCAGGCGGCATGGCTTCGATCTGGAAGGCTCGCAGGGATGATATTGAAGGCCCTGTCGTCCTGAAAATACCGTTTCTCGATCCGGGTCAGGATGTTTCCGTGGTAATCGGCTACGAAGTCGAGGACATGATTGCTCGCCGTCTGACTGGCCCACATGTTCCCCGCTTCCACGCATTCGGCGATTTGCGCGATGTGCCCTATATTGCAATGGAATTTGTGGAGGGAACGAGCGTCGCAAAAATCGCGGCTGAAGCGCCTTTGCCGTTTGAGGAGGTCCGGCGTATCGGCATAGCGACCGCAAAGGCACTGGCAGCCCTTCACGAACAGGGGGTCACGCATCTGGACCTGAAGCCGGAAAACATCATTCTGGCGAAACGCGGTGCGGTTTTGCTGGATTTCGGGCTTGCCCGACACGCCGAGTTACCGGATCTGCTGGCAGAACAAAGCGATGTCCCAATGGGTACTGCCGCTTACATTTCGCCTGAGCAGGTGCTTGGCATACGCCGCGACCCCGCCAGCGACATATTTGCATTGGGTTGCATTCTCTATCAGCTCGCGAGCGGCGAAGAGCCTTTCGGGTGGCCGCAAACCACGGCGGGTATGCGGCGGCGCCTGTTTCACAAGGCACCGGCGTTGCGCTCTATCAACGCGCAAATCCCCCGATGGCTTGAGCAGATCGTTGAAAAATGCATGGAGGTGGATCGCGCCCGCCGCTATTCCGACGCCGGGCAACTCGTCCACGATTTGCAGAACCCCGATCAGGTCAGGATTGTTGAGCGCAAACCTGAGCCAACGGGGCTTAAGGCTTTTCTCTTCCGCCTGTTTGGCGGTGGCGAAAAGCGCGCGGAGCTTGTCCTCAAAAGAAGCTCAAACGTCGGCGACGGCCCGCCTGTGGTGCTCACTGCCGTCGATCTGTCTGCCGGTGTAGACGCACTTGCAGAGCAGATAAGAACGGAAACGGGGATTGTTCTGGCAGCGCGCAAAGATTCCCGACTGGCCTGCGTTGCCGTCCTCAAGACTGAAATAATCGGCGACACCCCACAGGTCGATGCGGAAGGGCGCTCAAACTATGTCAACATGCTGGTTTCATTGAAGGATTGGGCGCACCCTCTGCATCTGCCGGATGGGCGCGCCAGCTTTCACGTCCTTGAGGCCGTTAGCCCCGCCGACGCAATCCTCGATTTTGCAGAGCGCAACCACGCCGGCCATATCGTAGTGGGCGCGCGCGCCTCGTCGGCTATGCGACGTCATCTTGGCTCGGTTTCAACGAAAGTTGTCGCCGAGGCGAAATGCTCCGTCTCGGTTGTTCGTGTGAAAGCTGTCGAGGACGCGCTGCGTAGCGGTGCGTCAGGCGCACCGCCTGCCGAAGATCAAGCCTGATCGACAATCAGCCGACGCAGCAATTCAAGCTCCTGCGCCAGGGTCTGGTCGCTCGCAGACATATCTTCAATCTTGCGCACGGCATGGAGAACGGTCGTGTGGTCGCGTCCACCGAAACGGCGCCCGATTTCAGGCAACGACCGCGGTGTCATGGATTTTGACAGGAACATCGCAACCTGACGCGGTTTGACAATGGTTCGCGTGCGCCTGTTCGACAAAAGCTCGGTTTTGGACACGTTGTAGTGTCGGGCGACGATTCGCTGAATATCTTCGATACGAACCCGTTTTGGTTCGCCGGAGCGGTAAATTCTGCCGAGAATGTCGTCGATACGATCAACCGTGATCTGAGGTTCCAGCGTGTGGCGGAGAAGAAGCTGGTTGAACGCACCTTCCAGATCGCGCCCGCTTCCCGAAACTGTCCGCGCAACATGTTCCAGAACTTCGGAAGAAATATCGATCGAACCGTCCTGTGTCTTCGCCGCTTCCAGCCTTTGCTTGAGCATGTCGAGACGCATGGCATAGTCCGGCGAGGACATTTCCAGCGCTACGCCGCCAACTAGACGCGAGCGCACACGAGGCTCCAGAGATTCGAGATCTGATGGCGGGCGGTCAGCCGCAACGACAACCTGCTTTGCACTGTCGAGCAGCATGTTCAGAAGGTGACAGAACTCATGCTGGATCGACTTGCCCTGAAGGAACTGCATGTCGTCAATAATCAGCAGGTCAATATCGCGGAACTGTTCTTTCAGAACCAGCGCATAGTTGTCACGGATAGCGGTCGCAAAACGCCACATGAAATATTCTGCGGTGAGGTAAACCACACGCGCTTTCGGATTCAGCCTGACAGACTCGGCCGCGATGGCTTGCAGGAGGTGGGTTTTGCCCAACCCTACCGAGGCGTGAAGAAAGAGCGGATTGAAGCGCACCGCGCTAGCGTGGGATTCCGCCACTGCGCGCGCCGCCGCAAAAGCGACCCTGTTTGAAGGACCCTCAATAAAAGAGGAGAAGGTGTAGCGCGCATCCAGCGGCGAGCCGAGCACCAGCGAGCGGCCAATTTCGGCAGATGGAGCTGAGGAAACGGCGGGTTTGCCGGTAACGCCGCTCTCTGCGCGCGGTGCGGCGTGGGAAACCGCGTTGGTCGCGGCTGCCGGGCGAGCTGCAGACTGCGATGTGTTCACAGCTGGAGCAACCGGGACATGCGCCTGACGGGTAGCAGAGCGCACTACGATCTCCAGCTTGAGAAGATCAGGCTCTTCCTCGCGCCACAACTCGACGATGAGGTCCAAATAGTGGCTGTTGATCCATGAACGCAGAAATGCGGTTGGAACCGAAATGCGAACCAGGCTGCGCGAAGCCTCTGCCAGCTTCATACGCTGGAACCAGCTTGAATATACTTCAGTGCCGAGACGCGCCTTCAGCTGGGCCTTAACGCGTTCGAATGTCTGCGTTGCAGTATCGACCTTGCTGGTAACCTTGTCGCCATCTTCCTCTGTCCATTGCGCTTGCGCTGAACCCGTATTGATCGACATCCACCCTTCCTTCTTATTGACGCGCGCCACGCCCGGTTGGGGGGCATCCTAACCGGCAGGCGCGCAACATATGGCAGGTGCTCCTTGCGCAAAAAGATTCCCTCCGGCCATAAAACTACGACCGACGCAAAGAACACACAGACTAAAAAAACTAACCTCGTTCCCCGCCACATACAGACAAACCTTCATCCTCCCCGGAATCGAATCCCGGAGTTGGAAATGCCGCCGCTTTGGCTTGGTTTGTCGGGCGTGGCCCGTTGTTTGATGGGCAGACATTACCGAATTCGAACCCGCGAGGGCAAGGGCGAAACTAACGATTTTTTAACGGCTGGGGGCTTGACGAACGGCTCGTCTGTTGACCTCACACGGCAAGGCATTGTGATTCAATCTTTTTCAGATTGTGCTGCTATAAGCGAGTCGCCAAAGTTTTTTTCCGCTGACACCGGAAGCGTTCCCCTCGCACGAGCGCGGAACACGCGCCGAGTCTCGATTGTTCTCTAAGATATTGTTTTTACTTTATAATCTTCGCGAGATACTAAGCGCAACCAGAAGTCGATTTTGTGTCAACCGATTAGCCGATTGATCTTTCTGGACAAATTTTCAGAGGCTCGCGGCTCGCAAAAACGAGGTCGGGCAAAAGAAAGCATCAGCGCGCTGAAACTTAGGAAAAAATGCCACAAATTGCCGGTTCGTCGGAACTGATACCGGCAAACGAAAAAAGCGCCCATCGGGCGCTTTTCTCAAATTCAGAATATCCGTCAGAGATCAGGCTTGAATAGCACGAACCCGCTTGGACAGACGCGAAACCTTACGGGACGCGGTGTTCTTATGCAGTACGCCCTTTGTGGCAGCGCGCATCAATTCCGGCTGCACAACAAGGAATGCCGCTTCCGCATCCGCCTTGTTGCCTGCTGCGATTGCCTCTTCCACCTTACGGATGAAAGTGCGGACCCGCGAACGGCGGTTCTTGTTTATCTCGGTGCGGCGGGCGATCTTGCGCGTCGCTTTCTTGGCCGAGGAAGTGTTGGCCATGATGCCTCTCTAGACGTTTTCGGTGGCTGGCTACCGGAAACGATCCGGTGCCAAAAATAAAGTGGCAGCCAAAGGCCGCCTCAGTTGGCGCGGCTTATAGTGCAGCTTGCCGCCCTCGTCAACGCCCAAGGCTCAACGATTGCGGAAATTTGCAGGCCGCTTCTCCACAAAAGCGTTCATCCCCTCTTTCTGGTCTTCGAAAGCGAACATTGAATGGAACACGCGCCGCTCAAAACGCAGGCCTTCCGTCAGCGTCGTCTCATAGGAGCGATTGACCGATTCCTTGTTCATCAGCACAGACTGCAAGGAGAAGGATGCAATTTTCCCGGCGGCCTTCATCGTTTCCTCAAGCAACTGGTCGAGAGGAACGACGCGCGACACCAGGCCGGAACGCTCAGCCTCGGCGGCGTCCATCATGCGGCCGGTCAGGCACATATCCATTGCTTTCGACTTTCCAACAAACCTCGTCAAGCGCTGAGAGCCTCCCATTCCGGGCATAACGCCGAGCGTGATTTCGGGTTGGCCGAATTTTGCGTTGTCAGCGGCAATGATAAAATCACACATCATGGCGAGTTCGCACCCACCACCCAGCGCATAGCCGGCAACGGCCGCTATAACTGGCTTGCGAACACGCAGAAGCCCATCCCAATGCGAAAAGAAGTCGGCAAGGTACATGTCGACATAGGATTTGGACTGCATTTCCTTGATGTCCGCACCGGCAGCAAATGCCTTTTCAGAACCGGTAATGACAATGCAGCCAACGTTCGCATCTTCATCGAAAGCCTGCGCAGCAGCCACTACCTCGGTCATAAGCTGGCTGTTGAGCGCGTTCAGCGCCTGCGGGCGGTTCAGCGTGATCAGGCCGACCTTGTCGCGGGTTTCAACGAGAATTGTTTCGTAGCTCACGGTAGGTCCTCCAACACGTGTTCGGTTTCAGCGTCCTTTAGCTAACGCTGACATTGAGAGCAATAAAAAGTCGAGCGCCCCGCCTGCACAATGCGCTGCACTGTACCCTTGCATTCAGGATGCTGGCATGGCTGTCCCTCGCGATCATAGACTGCAAAACTGTGCTGGAAATAGCCAAGCGAGCCATCCGCCTGCCTATGGTCGCGCAGTGACGAGCCGCCCGCCTCAATCGCTTCTGCGATTACTGCGCGAATTGCCTGAGCCAACCTGTCCGGCCTTGATCCGGCAGCAACGCGTTTCGGCACAATGCTACCTGCTGTTCTCAAGGGAGAAATTCCGGCCCGCCACAGAGCTTCGGAAACATAGATGTTCCCCAATCCTGCAATGAGCCTTTGATCGAGCAACGCAGATTTCAACGGTGTGTTTTTACCACGCAGCAAATCCGCCAACATTGCTCCGTCAAAAGCGTTGCCGGTTGGCTCAACGCCGAGCGCCGACAACATCGGGTGCATTCGTTCTTCGTCCGCAAACAACATGAACCCGAAGCGTCGCGGATCGTTGTAAACTACGCGATAGCCCCGTCCATCCGCATGTTTCAGGTCGAACACAACATGATCATGCTTTTCATCCTTGCCGCGTGCATGGTGAAACTGGCCGGGCGTGATTGCTCCCTCCATTTGCTCGATGCGAAAAGAGCCAGACATTCCCAAATGCGAAATCAGGAGCGGTGCACCTTCCGTTTCAATCAAAAGATATTTTGCGCGCCTGCCAATTGATGTGATGGTTCGCCCCGTCAGGCTGCGAGCCAAATCCAGGGGCAACGGAAACCGTAAATCGGCCCGGCGCGTCGTCACCGCGGATATGCGCGCGCCTTCCATCGCTGGCGCAAGACCGCGCCGCACCGTTTCAACCTCTGGAAGCTCAGGCACGGCCAGCAATCTCGCTCAGGAACGAAGTTCCATGTCTTCCCGGCGGCAGGCCAAGATGGCTGGCTATAGTCTCGCCAATGTCGGCATAGCTGGAACGCAAGCGTGCCGATCCGCCAGTCAGTCCCGGCGCAAGACCGAGTATCGGCACGCGCTCGCGTGTGTGATCTGTGCCTTTCCAGGAGGGATCACATCCGTGATCAGCCGTCAGGATTAGAATATCCCCCACCTTGAGCCGCGCGAGAGCTTCGGGCAATCGCAGGTCAAAAGCTTCCAGCGCGGCTGCGTAGCCGGGTATATCCCGCCGGTGCCCGAACAATGTGTCGAAATCCACGAAGTTGGCGAAAACGAGATCTCCGTCTTGTGCCTCATCCATGGCGACAAGCGCCTTATCGAACAAAGCATCATTGTTTGGGGCCTTGCGGACTTCTGAAATGCCCTGATGGGCGAAAATGTCGCCTATCTTACCAATCGCGATTACCCTGGAGCCACGAGAAACCAGCCTGTCCAGCAAGGTTGGTTCCGGGGGCGGCACGGCATAGTCGCGCCGGTTGGCCGTGCGTTCAAATTCGCCTTTGCGCTCGCCGATGAAGGGCCGCGCAATAACGCGTCCAATGTTCAGTGGATCGACGAGCTTGCGCACGATGGCGCACAGTTCGTAAAGTCGCTCCAGTCCGAAATGCGTTTCGTGGGCAGCTATCTGGAATACAGAATCGGCAGACGTGTAACAGATCGGCTTGCCGGTCCGGATGTGCTCTTCTCCAAATTCTTCGATTATCTCAGTCCCGGATGCGTGGCGGTCACCCAATATGCCGGGCAGGCCAGCCTGACTGATTATCGCAGCGGTTAACTCAGAAGGGAACGCCGGTTGCGTATGCGGAAAATACCCCCAATCGAAGGTCACGGGCACTGCGGCAATTTCCCAATGTCCCGAAGGCGTGTCCTTGCCCTTTGAAACTTCGCTCGCAGCAGCGTGGAATGAACCGGGCAAAAGCGCCGTTCCCGCTCCTTGCATGGCATCGCCCGCAAGAGCAGCGGCGTTGTCCAGACCCAATGCGCGCATGTTGGGAAGGTCAAGCAGACCTTCGCGCAGGCCCTGCCTGTTTCCGCGCCCTTCCCGGCAAGCGTCAACTATATGTCCGTAAGTGTTTGCGCCTGCATCGCCATAGGCTTCAGCGTCGGGGGCACCGCCTACGCCAAACGAATCCAGTACAAAAAGAAACGCCCTTGCCAAGGTTCACCCATCTGTTTGACAGGTGAGAAATAATGTTGGTCGAGCGCTTTGGCAAATCAGGGCCGTATTGCGCGCCCGTTCAGCAGTCGCTGCAATTCACCGTATCGCCAACACGTGGCCGGAAATAATAGGTCGATGTCATTGGAATGCCGCTGAAAAATCCGGCGACCCCGTATTTTGACGCACTCTTTCCGTCCCAGGCCAGCATCAGATTATAGGCAAGAGAAGTTTCAACCTTGATGACAACCTGATTTTTGGCCTTGAATGTTGCGGGTACAGCTCCGGGATCACCGGCTTTTCCGCCACTGCTGAAAGATCCTGCAACGCGATTGCGCGTCCACAAGGTGGTCGCTTGCGGGATCGCGTCGTCGGTCATCTTGATGGCGGTTATGCGGAAATCTGGCGTCGAGCGATTGTATGAGCCAAGGGAAGCCGTACCGATCTGCATGATCGCATCAATATCGGCTTTGTTTGTGTTGATGTTTTGCGAAATGAGGTCGGCAATCTGGGCCGACGCGCGGGAAAGCTTTCTGTTTGTTTCGATTGCCTGGATTAGCTCGACAGACCCGAAATAGATGCACAGCAGCAGCGGCATCAGGATTGCAAACTCAACAGCGGCAATGCCGCGGCGATCTGCGCCAAACCGGGCCAGCAGCTTCATCTGCGAGATTTTCCCGGCTGCGATATTGATCTTGTTTTTGGTGAGCTGGTTCATGACGGGCGCTCAAAAGGCTTCGTTTTGCCAGGTTTGGGTTGCGGAAAGGAGTGTGGTTCCATTTCCCGCAGTTCCAAACGATTCATTCAGCAGGCCAACCATGACGGGCCAAAAGTAAAATGTGCGCATGGATTGCTTGGCACCACCCGCCCCAACTTCGGCCTTGAGAGCCTTTGGAACTCCGCCGGAGCCGTACTCAAGCACGATATTATTCCCCACAACGTCGATGTTCTGGTTCGCTACAGCCTGAAAGCTTGGATAGGTGCGCAAATCCACCCGCAGTCCCGGACAACCCGAAGTAACCAGCAACTCTATGCGCTCACAGATCATCGTTCGAAGCTGTGCCTGATTGGTGCTTGTGATCTGACCTGTACGGATCTGCCGCGCCACGTCGTCCGTTGCATTTACCAGCAATTGCTGGGCGGCCACCTGCACACCTGTTTCAAGAATGGCGAAAAGCGCCATCAGAAAAGGGATAGCCAGCAGTCCGAACTCTACCGCTGTGGCACCGTCCGAATTTCGATAGAACCGAGACAGCAAAAAGCGCCGCCGTGTCCCGCGGGGGCGAGCTGCCATGCCCGTCTTGTTGTTCATACCCATAACCCTGATACTTCCCACCGGGTCGGAATATGAATGAAAGACGTTGAATTAGCGTTTGATGGCTAACGTGAAATGCAGCGAGGAAATTTACCGTCGATTAACTAACAATATCCTGCGCCAGTATTTACTGGGCACCCATTGAGGCGTCGGAACGGGCTTCAGAATTGCTCAGATATGCTGCTTCGCACATTGGGGTGCAGGATAAAGTCTGCACATCCGCTCGCCGGTAAACACGCAATGTCGAAACGGTCTGCCGCGAAACGGTTACCTGTTGGTCAACAATGGCCGTGCCATCCTTCGCAAGCACGACAAGGTTGGTCACACCAAAACCTTTGCCTGTCAGCACAATCGTCTGGTCATCCTGAACCGCAACATCGGCGATTTCGGGATTGCCGACAATAACGGTGTCTGCTGCGCGGGGCAGCTTGACGATCCGGGCCTGATTGGTTTCGACCTGAATGCCTTCCGCCGCCGATGCAGGAATGCCCCACTGCATCAGTGTGCAAACGAGCGCTAAGGCAGCGCAACAATTGACGAATGACGAGTTCATGCGAAGGCTCCAGCCATGTGATTCCAACGGAAAGTGAATCAAAATGGTGAACTAACGGTTAAACCCCGATCTCAGCTTCAACCCCAGCGCGAAAACTACCTTATAATATAGACATGGATTTTATTTCGATTTTTAATTAAATCCTGCATCTTTTACTTTTTCATACTGATAAGTCAGTATTAACTACATAACGGACCTGAATAAATAAACTATTCAGTAAGGCTGTTTCTTAAGTCGAACGCAACGCCTCCCGTCTAGGTTGCAATCATCCGATCTGCAGAAACAAAGCAGACGGACAGAGAGCTGCAAACAAATGGAGTAAGGCAATGTCCAAACTGATCGCACGTTTCGTAAATGACGAGTCCGGTGCAACCGCAATTGAGTATGGCCTGATCGCGTGCCTTATCGCAGTCGCCATCATCGTTGGCGCTCGTTCGCTGGGTTCCCAGCTGAATGAAACCTTCTCGAACATCTCCACCACGGTCGACAACGCTAATAACGTTCAGTAACCGACGGCTGGTTTGGGGCCTCTATCAAGGCCCATATAAAGGCCGTCCCCTGGGGCGGCCTTTTCCGTTCGTGAAGCGCGTTGACAATCGGGACGCAATCCATGCCAGAGGCAATCATCTTCGTCGTTTTTCCTTTCTGCATGGTCTATTCGGCCATTTCAGATGTGCTTTCGATGAAGATCAACAACATCGTGCCACTTGTTCTGCTTGCAACCTTTGTGCTTGTCGCGCCCATGACAGGCATGGCAGCGAGCGCGATAGGGATGCACCTGCTGGCCGGTGCAGCAGTACTGGCCGTGACCTTCACGCTTTTTGCAATCGGTGGCATGGGTGGTGGCGACGCCAAGCTCATCGCAGCCAGCGCCGTCTGGCTCGGGTTCGGCCCGTCGCTGGTTACATATTTAATGGCTATTACAGTTGTTGGCGGGCAACTGACCCTGGCCATACTCCTGTTCCGTCGCTCGCCCTGGCACTATCTCGCCTACCAGAACAGGTTCCTGCGCAATTTCGCTTCCGATGTTAAAGGCGTTCCTTATGGCATCGCTCTTGGAGCAGGCGGAATGTTCGCATTCTCCGAATCGCCGTTGGTAGTCTGGGCTCTGAACAGGCTGGCAGGCTGACGGGCATATTAGATTTAAGTACAAAATTAAGCACACCGGTAAGTGTTTTATTAACCATAATTTGACGATTGGCACTGCAATGTCCGGTCACAACAGGTGATCCGTACGCAGGAGCCAGTCGAATGGCAGCATCGAGAGTCCTCATACTTGGAGTGGCGGTCGCAGCAGCGATCGGCGCTGGCTATGTGGCAAAGACAATGCTTGTCCCCCAGCGCGTGGTGGTGGAAACCAGCGCCCCAAGCATAGCCCTGACAGATGTCCTGGTGTTGACCGGCGATGTGCCGATGGGCGCTACACTTCAGGGCAAGATTGCCTGGCAGGGGTGGCCCTCCAGTAATGTCGCGCAGGGATTCATCACACGCAAGGAAACCCCTGACGCGCTTGAAAAGCTGAATTCCTCGCTTGCCCGCGTTCCGCTCTACACAGGAGAGCCGCTGCGGCGCAACAAGCTTGTCGGCGACGGTCAAAGCTTCCTTTCATCCATTCTTCCGGCAGGAAGACGCGCGGTGGCTGTTCAGATCGCGGCGGACACGTCCGCTGGCGGTTTCATTTTGCCGAACGATTTTGTTGACGTCATCATGACCCGCAGAGCCGACGCCCAACAGGGCGGCGCGAACGGATTCACCACCGAAACGATCCTCAAGAACATAAAGGTTCTGGCAATCGACCAGACCATTCAGGAAGACGAGGACGGCAAGAAAGTCCGGGTTGGCGACACGGCTACGCTCGAACTGACGTCCCAGCAGGCCGAAATCATAACAGTAGCGCAACAAATGGCAGACCGGCTCACCCTCGCGCTGAGATCGGTGGCGGATGCGCAGGAAAAGCCAGGAGGCGAGGCCGATTATCTTGTGTCCGGCGAAGGGCGGACGGGCACAATCCGGCTCATAAAATCCGGCGAAGTAACAGAGGTAGGGGGCAGGAAATGAGAGGCACTTTAAATATTGCTAAAGCAGCGATTCTCATGGCATCGACTGTCGCGATGCTCGCTGCCACGCCTGTTTGGCAGCCCTCTCAGGCGCTGGCGGCATCCACGCGCGTCACGGCCACGACCGCAAGCCAGCGTATCAAGCTTGGCCTTAACAAATCCATCGTGATCGACCTGCCATCCGACGCCTACGATATTCTGGTTGCCAATCCTGCGGTTGCGGACGCCGTGACCCGCACATCGCGCCGCATCTATCTGTTCGGCAAGGCTGTAGGTGAAACGAATATCTTTGTATTCGGCGCAAATGGCGAACAGATTGCCAGCCTCGACCTTCAGATCGAGCGCGATGTGGCGGGGCTTGAGGCCTATATCAAGAAGATCCTGCCAACATCCGATGTCACGGTTGAGCTTTTAAACGACAATGTCGTGCTTACGGGCACTGTCGATACGCCGCTGGACGCCAAGCGCGCAGCCGAACTCGCCCAGATCTTCGTGACCGGCGGTGAAGCGACCACCGGACAATATTCGCAGACAGCTTCCGCGCCTACAGATGGCGGCGGCGTTTCGATCGACAACCCGGACAGTCAGCGTCAGGTCTCCAAGATCGTCAATCTTCTTCAGATCATTGGCGAAGATCAGGTGATGCTCAAGGTCACGGTCGCGGAAGTCAGCCGCAACGTCATGAAGCAGCTTGGCGTGAACCTGATGGTGAGCAACACCAACAATGACGGCATTTCCTTCGGCGCTCTGACCGACAATGTGTTCGGCCTCGGCAAATCCTTGATCGGAAGCGGCGGATCAACGCTCGGGCTGGTCAAGACCGGCGTTACGGCCCTTGATGCTTCGCTGGACGCCATGGAACAGGCCGGCGTGATGAAGACGCTGGCTGAACCAACGCTTACCGCCGTATCCGGCGAGCAGGCCACCTTCCGCGTTGGCGGCGAATTCAACATTGTTACAGGCTTCACCCAGAACCGCTCTCAGGACAATATGGACGGCGATCCGACCTGGGAACATGAGCGCATCGAATATGGCATCGGGCTTGAGTTCAAGCCGGTGGTGCTGTCTGCCGGACGCATCAGCCTGAAGGTTCGCACGAGCGTCTCGGAGCCAACCAATGAAGGCTCACTCGCGACTGGCGGAAAGACCAACATCATTTCCCTGCGCAAGCGCCTTGCCGACACCACTGTCGAATTGCCTTCCGGCGGCACAATGATGATTGCAGGACTTGTTCGTGATGATGTGCGTCAGGTCATAAATGGCTTGCCGGGCGCATCCAAGATCCCGGTTCTTGGCACCATGTTCCGCAGCCGCGACTTCGTTCGCAATGAAACGGAGTTGGTGATCCTGATCACCCCATATCTGACCAAGCCGACCGCTCGTTCAGAGCAGGCCCTGCCGACGGATAATTTCAATCCGGCAAGCGATCTCGACGGCATGTTCATGGGCAAGGTCAACCGTATTTACGGCACCACCAAAACCGCTATGCCAACCGGCCAGTATCATGGCGTGGTCGGCTATATCTATAAGTGATGTGAGGGGACCATCATGCTGCGCTCTACCAAGCGGATTGTTCAAATAGCTGCCCCGTTGGCCCTGATCGTGCTGGCCGGATGTGCCGACCGGATGAAGGTCGCGTCTATTCCTGACGACTATCGCACGAACCATCCTATTACCATCGCAGAGCAGGAAGTGACGATTGACCTTGCGGTTGGCGCGGGCGACCGCGGCGCAACTAGAGCACAGGTCGAGACGCTCGAAGGCTTCCTTGTCAATTACGACAAGCGCGCCGCGCCCATGCTGACAATCATGCGCCCCGTTGGTGCAAGGAATGATCTGGCGGCCTCGCGTGCTGCAAATGATTTCGTGCGCGTCGCAAAGGCAAACGGCGTACCTGCAGCGCGCATCTCGGTGGTGACCTATCAGGCCGGAGAGGCCGGACTGTCTTCGCCGGTTCGGGTCGCCTATTCGGTGGTCAAGGCCCAAACAAACCAATGTGGTTCCTGGCCCGAAGACCTGACCAACACAAAAGACAACAGGCACTATGCCAATTTCGGCTGCGCGTACCAGAACAACATTGCCGCGCAGATATCGAATCCCAACGATCTGCTTGGCCCACGCAAGTCAACAACGATCGACGCAGAGAACCGCAGCATCGTTATCGAGGATTATCGCGTAAATTCGAGACCGTTCTTACCGACTATCAACTATTAATAAGCAATTAGAAAATTATGCTGCATCCAGAGGTTGAGGGCTGGGAAGGCTGACATGAGCAATCTGGCATATGAGGCACACATAGACGAGGATGATGGGGAAGCCACCGCCCTGCGTAGTGTAAGGCCGATTCCGCGCATTTCCATTCAGGCCTTTTGCGAGACGGAAGCGGTTGCGGGAACCGTTGAGCGTGTCGGGCAAGACCGGCGTATGATGAAAACCCACCTGAAGGTGCACATGGGCGGCATCGCCACCGCCCTTGATTTTTATCAGACCGCGCCAACGCCCAACCTCATCATTCTGGAATCGCGCAGCGAGCCGAAAGATCTGATGGACCAGCTCCATCAGCTTTCGGAATATTGCGACCCCGCAACAAAAGTCATCGTTATCGGCCATTACAACGATGTTGGCCTTTACCGCGAACTTATGCGGGCGGGCGTTTCCGAATATATGGTTGCGCCTGTGACCATGCCGGAGATCATTAGCGTCGTCGCCGGAATTTTCGTTGATCCTGAAGCGGCCCCGATGGGCCATTCGATAGCGTTCGTCGGCGCCAAGGGCGGCGTTGGCTCATCAACCATCGCGCACAATGTCGCTTGGAGCATTTCAACGCTTTTCCAGTCTGAAGTCGTGGTTGCAGACCTCGACCTTGCGTTCGGCACAGCCAATATCAATTTCGATCAGGACCCGCCGCAAGGCATTGCGGAAGCAGTGTTCGCGCCGGATCGTGTGGACGAGGTCTATCTTGACCGGCTGCTGACCCAATGTGCCGAACATCTTTCCTTGCTGGCCGCGCCGTCCACGCTCGACCGCACATATGATTTCGACACTGATGCGTTCAGCCAGATCATCGACACGGCACAGCGCAGCGCGCCGATCCTCATTCTTGATCTGCCACACGTTTGGACCGGATGGGCCAAACAGGTGCTGACACGCGCCGACGATGTGGTGATTACCGCCACGCCGGAACTCGCGAATTTGCGAAACGCGAAAACCATGATCGATATGCTGAAGAAGCTGCGCCCCAATGATGCGCCTCCCAAGCTGATCCTGAATCAGGTCGGAATGCCGAAACGCCCGGAGATCAAACCTGCAGAGTTTACCGATCCGCTGGGGATAGAACCTGTGGCGGTCATTCCATTCGATCCGCAAATTTTCGGACAGGCTGGAAACAGCGGGAGAATGATTGGCGAAACGGACGCCAAGAGCCCGATTACCGCGCAGTTTGCAGAAATTGCGCGGGTTCTGACAGGGCGCAGCGAAATCAAAGCAAAGAAACAGCGTTCGCTTGGCGGTTTGCTGGGGCGCATCAAGCGCAAGAAGTAAGATGAACGAGAGGGTGAACCCCGTTTGAGACGTTAGACAAGCGAAGCGGTGTAAAGACCATGTTCGGTAGAAGAAGCAATGAGGAGCCAAGAGGCAATGGGACGCGGGTAGCTGTTCCTCCTGCCCCGCCTCCGCGCGAACACGAACCGGCATCGGCTTCGGCTGTTGCGGTTGCTCCGCGCCCTGCCGCACGTCCCGCACCAGAGCCCGCACGGGCCCCGGAGCCGCCAAAATCTGTTACGCGTGAACGCAGCGAGGCCTATTACGACACCAAGAGCCAGGTTTTCTCGGCGCTGATCGACACGATTGATCTTTCGCAGCTTGCCAAGCTTGAGGCTGAAGCCGCCAGAGAAGAAATTCGCGATATCGTCAACGACATTATCGCAATCAAGAATTTTGCCATGTCGATTGCCGAGCAGGAAGAACTGCTCGACGACATCTGCAATGACGTTCTTGGCTACGGACCGCTGGAACCGCTTCTTGCCCGCGACGACATTGCCGACATCATGGTCAATGGCGCAAAGCAGATTTATATTGAAGTTAATGGCAAGGTTGAGCAGACCAACATCCGCTTTCGTGACAACCAGCAGCTTTTGAACGTATGCCAGCGCATCGTCAGTCAGGTTGGCCGCCGCGTGGATGAATCCTCGCCGATCTGCGACGCCCGCCTTCCGGACGGTTCGCGCGTCAACGTTATTGCGCCGCCGCTTGCGATTGACGGCGCGGCACTGACAATCAGAAAATTCAAGAAGGACAAGCTGACGCTTGATCAGCTTGTTCGATTTGGTGCCATCTCGCCAGAGGGCGCCGAAATCCTGAAGATTATCGGTCGCGTGCGCTGCAATGTCATTATTTCCGGCGGCACAGGTTCGGGCAAGACAACCTTGCTGAACTGCCTGACCAACTATGTTGACCGCGAGGAACGCGTCATCACCTGCGAAGACTCCGCGGAATTGCAGCTTCAGCAGCCGCATGTAGTGCGTCTTGAAACCCGCCCGCCCAATCTCGAAGGTGAAGGCCAGGTTACAATGCGCGACCTCGTCAAGAACTGCCTGCGTATGCGCCCTGAGCGCATCATCGTCGGCGAGGTTCGCGGACCCGAGGTGTTTGACCTGTTACAGGCCATGAACACAGGTCACGACGGTTCAATGGGAACCATCCACTCCAACAGCCCACGCGAATGTCTCAACCGTATGGAATCCATGATCGCGATGGGTGGCTATTCCCTGCCGCAGAAAACCGTGCGTGAAATCATCGTCGGTTCGGTGGACGTTATAATTCAGGCTGCGCGACTTCGCGACGGGTCACGCCGCATCACCCACATCACCGAAGTGATCGGCATGGAGGGCGATGTCATCATCACGCAGGACATCGTCCTCTATAATATCACGGGTGAGGATGCGAACGGTAAACTGACCGGCCGTCACGTTTCGACAGGCATTGGGCGTCCGCAGTTCTGGGAGCGCGCCCGCTATTTCGGCGAGGAGCAGCGCCTCGCCAACGCCCTTGAGTCGATGGAGGTTCAAAGGGATTGAGTTTGAAGAGTGCCGCGTTTCGGTGCCTTTGAGTTGTTCGGTGTTTGAGTAAGGTGGTGCAAGTGTTCGGGTTTGATCTCACCTTCATCGGGGTGCTGGTGCTTTCGGCAATTTCCGCGGGCGCGCTCGCCTATGCCCTGCTTTACAACAGCGTGCGGGAAGAAAAGCATCAACAAAAGCGCTATGAAAGCGTGAAGCGGGCTGAAGACGAGCGCAACGCCGCAAAGTTGGTGCGCGACCGGCAGGCCGACATTTCCAAGCGCCGCAAGGCTGTGCAGGAAACACTGAAGGACCTTGAGGACCGCCATAAAACACGCGAGCGCAACACGCTGCGACCTCCCCTCAAAATTCAGATCAAGCAAGCCGGTCTCGATACATCGATGGAGCGGTTCTACATGTATTCGGCCGTATCCGGGGTTGTTCTGACTTTCGGTGGGCTGCTTATCGGCCTGCCGCTTTATCTGCTGCCTGCTCTGATCATTGTGGGAGCCGTTGGCTTGCCGCGTTTCGTCGTTTCATTCTTGCGCAAGCGCCGGGTAAAGCACTTCCTTGAAGAGTTCCCCAATGCGCTGGACATTATCGTTCGCGCCGTCAAGTCCGGCCTTCCGCTTAATGATGGTATCCGGCTCATTGCCACCGAGGCACGCGAGCCGGTGCGCAGGGAATTCAGGCGCATCGTTGAAGCCCAGCAGATCGGTATGCCTATCCCTGAAGCGGCCATGCGCATGACCGAAACAATGCCCTGCGCCGAAGCAGGCTTCTTCGGGATTGTGATCCAGATCCAGTCGCAGGCCGGTGGTAACCTGTCAGAAGCCCTTGGAAATCTCTCGCGCGTCTTGCGTGACCGCAAGAAGATGAAGGCGAAGGTCTCGGCCCTGTCCATGGAAGCAAAAGCCTCGGCGGTCATTATCGGCGCGCTGCCGGTGGTCGTGGCTTTTCTCGTCTATCTGACAAGCCCCACCTACATCATGCCGCTCTTCACCGAGCCTACGGGTAATCTCATGCTGGGAATTGGCGCATTCTGGATGGGTATTGGTATTTTCATCATGCGCCAGATGATGAATTTCGAGGTTTGAGCAATGACGAGCTTCGTTTACTCCACGCTCACGGACGGATCGTTTCTGGTATCCCTGTTCGTCGCCATCGCCGTTTTCGCCTCGCTGTTGACCCTTATCCCGTCCTTCAGCGGCAATAGCCTTGAATCGCGCATGAAAACCGTCGCGCTTGAGCGCGAAGAGCTTCGCAGCAAGCAGCGCTCCAGACTGGCGGAAGCGGAGAACCGTCGGCGCGGATTGCGCGTTGAAGAATCAAAGGGGATGCGGTCTATCGTTGACAGGCTGGACCTGCGGCGCGCCCTTGCGGACGAAAACACCATCGCCAAACTCAAAGTGGCCGGGTTTCGAGGCAATGACCCGCTGACCCGGTTCCTGTTCTTCCGCCTCATTCTGCCTTTTGTGTTCTTTGGCGCTGCACTGTTCTACGTTTATGGCCTTGGCGAGTTCGCCGAGCAGGCCGCGCCAATCCGCTTCTTCATTTGCATCCTGTGCGCCTATGCCGGGTTTTATGCTCCGATCCTTTACGTCAACAACCGCGCTAACAAGCGCAAGCAGTCGATTCAGAAGGCTTTTCCCGACGCGCTCGATCTGATGCTCATTTGCGTGGAATCCGGCATGTCGGTCGAGGCCGCCCTCAAGAAGGTGGCTGAGGAAATCGGGGCGCAATCGGTAGACCTTGCCGAAGAGCTTGTACTGACCACTGCCGAACTTTCCTTCCTTCAGGAGCGCCGTCAGGCCTACGAAAACTTCGCGGCCCGAACCGGTGTGGAGTCGGTCAAGTCCGTCACTCAGGCGCTGATCCAGGCAGAGCGCTACGGTACACCCGTTGCACACGCATTGCGTGTACTTGCCGCCGAAAGCCGGGAAGCGCGTATGACTGCTGCGGAGAAGAAAGCTGCTGCCCTTCCGCCCAAACTTACTGTGCCGATGATCCTGTTCTTTCTGCCGGTTCTGTTCCTTATCATTCTCGGCCCGGCGGGGATGCAGATCAGCGCCCAGGGCGGCTTTGCTGGGATGATGAACAGCAACGCCCGCTAGGACCGTCTTGCACCGTAAATACCAAAAAGCCCGCTCAAAAAGCGGGCTTTTACGGTCGTATTATTGTCTAAACAGACTGTTTTGCGTCGGGAATGGGTGTTTTGGAGCCATAAAACCCGGTCAGTTTGTGTTCTTTTCCTTGTCCTTAAGCTGCCCCCAGGCATTCTGCTGGGACAACATGCGGCGCAGGTAAGTAACGTTTGCCTTCGCCTGTTCGGGCGAAATATCCTGCGATGCTATCTGTTCAGCCTCGTTGAATCGACCCTGCAGACCAACGACCAGCGCCAGATTTTGCCGAACACGGCTATCGGCTCCCGGTTGCCTGACTGCGGTTTCCAGATAGCCTTCTGCAACCTTCAGATTGCCTTCCATGACATAGGACATTGCGAGGTTAGACAGGACACTTGGTTCGTTGGGCTGGATGTCCAGCGCCCTCCGGTAAAGGTCCCTTGCCTGCTCACGATTGCCAAGCTGATCCACAATAGATGCTTCAGCCGACATCAGCCTCCAGTCAGGATATTCAGGCGTTTGCGCCCTGCGAACCGCGTCAAGCGCCGGTTCGAGTTGACCTGACGAAGCCAGTGCTTTGCCATATGCCGCAAGGACTTCACGATCCTTGGGATACTCGATCGCAAGCTTGCGAACGACCGCCAGCGCCTGAGTGGCGTTGCCATCGTTTTGCAGCGCATTTGCGTATCCCAATGCGATCGATTTATCGCTTGGCCTTGCAGCATAAGCCTCACCAAGCGAACGGGTGTCCCCGATTGCGATTGCCATCTGCTGGCCGGCGGAACCGGTCTTATTTATTGAGCCCGTTGTCATCTTGCTGTTCGCGCAAGCAGAGACGCTTGCAGTAAGTGCTATTACCATTGCGACCCGAATCATGGATTTGCCCGTTGCGTTCCCGGTGTTGTTGGTCCAAATCGCCAGCATTTCCCTCACTCCGCTGCGGCCCAAAACCGCGATGTAGGGAAGAAATATTCTGTTAACCCTAACGGTTGGTTAATTGCTGCCCCGTCTCATTAAGGAATGGCTATGCAGTTTGAATTTTTGAGCGCCGAAGCTGACGCGCATCCTCTTGACCTGGTCGATGGAGACTCTCTTGGGAATGTGCGAGAGCCCGCTCTTTCATGGGCAAAATCCAACGCATTCAAGGCGGCTGAGGGCAAACTGCTCATAGTGCCCGGCAAAGACGGTGCAATAGAAAGCGCGCTGTTCGGCCATTCCGACAAGCCAGATGCCATGCTTAACCTTGCGGCGCTCTCCAAAGGCCTTCCCGACGGTGACTGGCGCATCGAGGGTGAGTTGTGCGACCCGACATTGGCTGCCATTGCGCTGCGTCTGGGCGCATATGAATTCTCTCGCTACCGCAAGGAAAGCGGTCGGTCGATCCGGTTCGTGGCGCCGGAAAATGCCGATATTGTCCGCGCAAATCGCATTGCAGACGGCATTTGTCTGGCGCGTGATCTTATCAATACACCGACCAATGATATGGGTCCGGAACAGCTCGAAGCTGCTGCCCGCACACTCGCAACTGCTCACGGTGCCGATGTCTCCGTGACTGCCGGTGAGGCTCTGCTTTCTGAAAAACTCTTTATGATTCATGCGGTTGGACGCGCGTCGGCGCACGCACCCCGGCTCATCGACATTCGTTGGGGGCCGCTCAGTGCTCCTAAGGTAACGCTGGTTGGCAAGGGCGTTTGCTTTGACACTGGCGGGCTGGACATCAAACCCGCAAGCGGGATGCTGCTGATGAAGAAGGACATGGGCGGGGCAGCAAATGTTCTTGGGCTTGCCTCTATGATTATGGGTGCCAAGTTGAATGTCCGCCTGCGGGTGCTGATTCCTGCAGTCGAAAATTCCATTTCCGGCAATGCATTCCGGCCGGGTGATGTGCTGCAAAGCCGCAAAGGCATAAGCGTGGAAATCGGGAATACCGATGCGGAAGGCCGTTTGATCCTTGCAGACGCACTCGCGCTTGCAGACGAAGAAGAACCAGCGTTGCTGATCGACATGGCAACCTTGACCGGTGCGGCTCGCGTTGCTTTGGGGCCGGATTTGCCGCCCTTCTATACGGATGACGAGCAATTTGCCGCCGAACTGGAAGACGCCGCAGCCCGCGTGTTCGATCCGCTTTGGCGAATGCCGCTGTGGCAGCCTTACAAATCGAAACTCGAGTCCCGTATCGCCGATACAAACAACGTTACGACGGACGGTTTCGCGGGTTCGATAACGGCAGCCCTGTTTCTGCAACGCTTTGTTGAGAAGGCGGCAAGCTGGGCGCATTTCGACGTTTACGGATGGAATCCAACCGCCAAGCCGTGGTCGCCCGTTGGCGGCGAAGCCCAATGCATTCACGCGCTGGAGCAGGTTCTGTCCCAAAGGTACAGGGGATGATACTGTAACGGATACGAAACGATTGCAGGGTACGCTTGGAGTATGGCAATCGTTTTGCGCCCCACACAAGCTCTGCGGCTGTGGCAGCAGGTGGCTCTGTCCGAAGTCCTTTCGGACGGGCCAGATCTTTCCACGCGTCAGATCGCCATTTTGCTCTGCATCTATCTGGACCAGCCACCCCATACTGTTCGCGGTCTTGCTCAAAGGCTCGGCGTGACAAAGCCGGTGATTTCACGGGCATTGGACACGATGGGCGCGCTGAAGCTTGTCACACGCCACAGGGACGAGCGCGACAAGCGCAACGTGTTGATAGGCAGAACCGTTGAGGGTGCTTTATTTGTCGAGCGTTTTGGCGATACGATCATTGCCAAGGCAAGGGAACTTCCGCTTTGAACACACTCGACCCGCGACTTAACGCCATTCGTCCCGATGTCGCGGATGCACGACTTGAAGGCATTATCGAAGTTCCGCGTTACGTTGAAGGACGCAGGGCCTTTGTGCGCGCACCCGTAGCCGATCTTAAACGAAAGCCGTCTGAGACCGCCGGGATTGATACCCAACTCATCTACGGTGCGCCCGTACTGCTTTTCTGTGAAGAGGATGGCTGGGCGTGGGTCCAATCAGAGCAGGATAGCTATGTTGGCTATATGGCTGCCGATGTCCTTGCCGAGGCGCAGGAACGCCCGACGCACCGCGTTTCAGTCCCAAGAACATTTGCATATCCCGGCCCTGATCTCAAACTGCCTCGGCACTCCGTTTTGTCTATCGGTTCGACCGTGGCGATTGTGGAACGGGTTGAAGCGCGTGGCACCTTGTATGCCATAACAGCCGACGGCGAGGCGCTGGTTGACCGGCACCTGCAACCCATCGGAACAGTCGCAAACGACTATGTTTCGGTGGCTGAACTCTTTCTCAACACCCCCTATTTGTGGGGCGGCACGAGCGGTTTCGGTATTGACTGTTCAGGGCTGGTACAAACCGCCATGGCGATGGCAGGTGAATATGTGCTGCGGGATACCGACCTGCAGGAAGCAACCGTTGGCGACCTGATCGATCCCGCCAGCGGGCTTCAACGCGGTGACCTTGTTTTCTGGAAAGGCCATGTGGCGATCCTGACCGACCCGGACACGATTATCCATGCCAACGGCCACACGATGCTTGTCTCACATGAACCGTTGCTCGAAGCGATAGACCGGATCGGTTACCTCTACGGGCAGCCGACATGTTTCCGGCGTCCTTTCACACAGTAGTTCCGCTCATGGGGCAATTTTGGTCAAAACACTTGGGTCGGAACTGCATAGCGCGCTCATATCGTTGCTGATCGAGCAACAGGAGGCCGCTGGAATGACGCAGACGGACCTTGCGAAAGCACCAGGAGAATATCAGTCCTTCGTTGCCCGCCTCGAATCGGGCAACGAAGAATCGACGTAATTGAATTTCTGCAGCTTGCAGAAATTCTTGACTTCGACCCCGCTGAGGCGCTGGCCAAGATCACCTCGCAAGGTGCTGTTAATCCCCGTAGGGCACCCAAACATTCTTGATCTCGACCGACCGGCGCAGGAAAGCCTCATTCAGCGCATCGGAACTCCAATCAACCGCACGACCATTGCTGGTCCACACGCGCTTGAGATTCCCCGCTGATTGCGCTTCAGCATCCATGCATGTGTCAGCATCCGCAACAACCCATAGGCCGTCCACATCGTCATGCCGCGCAAGAACAGAAACCAGCTCGGCGGCCTGACCAGTAACGATGTTGATAGCGCCAGCCGGAATGTCTGAATATTCAATGACCTCGTAAAGACCCGTAGCTACCAGCGGCGAACGCGCCGAGGGCACGGCAACGACTGTGTTTCCCATCGCAAGCGCTGGCGCGACCATCGATATGAGGCCCAGCAACGGCGCGTCATCGCCCGGAACGACCGCGAGCACACCAACCGGTTCGTTGAGCGCAAGTGTAACAGCGCGAGCTGGCGGCTGATGCACCCTGCCCTCGAATTTGTCAGCCATTCCCGCATGGTAGAACAGGCGCTCGATAGACAGATCGACCTCGTTTCGCGCTGCAGCTAACGGCGTACCTGTCAATTGCGAGATGCGGGCGGCGAATTCACCGGCGCGTCCGGACAAATTCTCGGCAAAGTAATACAGCACTTGCGCCCGGTTCCAGGCAGTCGTGGCACCCCAACCCTTGCAGGCGCGGGCTGCGGCGACTGCATCACGGATGTCCTTTCGGTTGCCCAAACCGGATTCGCCTGCCAGGCGGCCTTTCTTGTCCAGAACAGGGAATGAATAGGCCCCATCCGGGCGCACCTGCTTCCCGCCGATAAACAACTTGGCCGTGCGGTCGATTGAAAGAAGGTCATAATCAGCCTGTCTCTCATAACGGGCTTTCCCTGCCGGCTTGATTTCCGCGCCGGGAGCCGCCTTTGGCGTGAGATATTCATACATGCCTTCGCGGCCACCCTCGCGGCCAAAGCCGCTTTCGCGATAGCCGCCGAAGCCGCAAGCCGCGTCAAACATATTCGTGCCGTTGATCCAGACGACACCTGCCTTCAACTGGGGTGCAACATCCAACGCCACATTCAGATTCTCACTCCAGACCGAAGCGGCCAGGCCGTAGCGAGTGTTGTTCGCGAGCTCGATCGCTTCTTCCTGATTGCGGAAACTCATTGCCGCCAGAACCGGGCCAAACACCTCTTCCTGGGCAAGAATATTAGCCGGCGAAACACTTGTTGCGAGCGTTGGCGGATAGTAGAAGCCGGTGGCTGGCAGATCGAAGTCGGGTTGCCAGCATTGCGCGCCCTGCGCTCCCCCCTGAGCCACAAGTCCCTTCACGCGGTCCAGTTGGCTCTTATCAACAAGCGGCCCGATGTCTGTATTCTTGTCCAGCGGTGAGCCAACCCGCAAACGCGACATGCGCTGCTTGACCTTGGCAAGCAACGCCTCGGCCACACTCTCCTGAACCAGAAGCCGCGAACCAGCGCAACACACCTGCCCCTGATTGAACCATATGCCATCGACCAGCCCCTCGACGGCGCTGTCCAGATCCGCATCTTCGAAAACGATAAAGGCAGATTTTCCACCAAGTTCGAGCGACAATTTCTTGCCCGACCCGGCAGTGGCCTTGCGGATGATCTTGCCGACTTCAGAGGAACCTGTGAACGCAATCTTGTCGATGGCCGGATGGTTGACGATTGCCTCACCCGTTTCCGGTCCACCGGGAACAATATTGATCACTCCCTTGGGAACACCTGCCCTTTCGCAAATTTCTGCGAACAAAATAGCCGTCAGCGGGGTAAATTCAGCGGGTTTCAGCACCACGGTACAGCCTGCCGCGAGCGCGGGAGCAATTTTCCATGCCAGCATCAGCAAGGGGAAATTCCAGGGGATTATTTGCCCGACGACGCCAACCGCCTTCTGGTCGGGAAATTCCTTTTCGAGGGATTGCGCCCATCCGGCATGATGCAGGAAATGGCGAACAGCGAGCGGAACATCAACGTCCCGGCTTTCGCGGATAGGCTTGCCATTGTCCATCGATTCCAGAACTGCCAGCAAGCGCTGATGGCGTTGCATGCCTCGCCCGATTGCATAGAGCACTTTCGCGCGCTCAAAGCCGGTAGAGGCTGACCATTTCGGCAGCGCCTTCTGAGCAGCCGCTACTGCCAGATCAACATCGGATTTGCTTGCCTCGGACAATCTGGCCAGCACCTTGCCGGTAGACGGATCGCGCGTATCAAACGCCTTGCCGTCTGAAGCTGCGCGCCATTCACCCCCAATGAAAATCGACTTGTCTAAATCACGTGACGAAAGCCACAAATCCGCCTCTTCGCGGCTCTCCGGGGCAGGACCATATTCCATTGCATGAAAACGTTCGAGAATGTTCATCGTCCAAAATCCTCAAGCCAGAGAATGACGATAGTTAGCCGAATAACGGCCTGTAACGTGATGTTCAAGTTGACGCTCAATGTCCGTCAAGAGGCTCGATGCCCCGAACCGGAAAAGTTCCGGCTCCAGCCAGGGCCGGCCAAGCTCTTCCTTCATCAGAACCAGCCAATCCAGCGCCGCCTTTGCAGTTGAAATTCCGCCAGCAGGCTTGAAGCCAATCATATAGCCGGTTTCCTCGAAATAGGCGCGGATCGCACGCACCATCGCCAGGCCGACTGGTAGCGTAGCGTTTGTGCTTTCCTTGCCGGTAGACGTTTTAATGAAGTCGGCACCCGCCATCATCGCCACCATCGAAGCAACAGTGACATTTCGCAAAGTCGCAAGGTCGCCCGTGCCGAGAATGACCTTCAAATGCGCATCGCCGCAGGCAGCACGCATAGCCGCAATTTCATCGTACAGCTCCTGCCATTTGGCACCGTAAACCAGACCACGCCGAATAACGACGTCAATCTCATCCGCCCCGTCTTTCACGGAAGCTTCAATTTCCTTCAGCCGTGTATCGAGTGGCGCCAATCCATGCGGGAAGGCGGTGGAAACTGCGGCGACGTGAATGCCGGAACCCTTGAGCGCACCAGCGGCTGTCGCGACGAACGGGTGATACACGCAAACGGCAGCCGGACGAATAACCGTGCTTCCAAGGCCGAGGCCATCAGCGATGTCTCGCCGCAGGGGTTGCAACGCCTTGGCACAAAGCCGCAAGATGCGTTCATCCGTGTCGTTGGAATTGAGCGAGGTCAGGTCCATGACCGCCAAGGCGCGCAACAGCCATGCCGCCTGATTGTCACCCTTGATCGAGCGGCGTTTGGTCATTGTCTGCACGCGCCGCTCCAAGGCAGAGCGATTCACGGCCCGCATGGATTCGATGAAGCCGAGATCGAGAGGCATTCCCGGATTGCGAGCAATGCCGTGCCCAGTGTGTTCAGGCGTGTTTGCTGGGGGCGGAGAGGCTTCCGCCTTTCGGGACTTCTGCGCAGTCGTCTTGCGAATCGGTATTTGCGGGAGGTCCGTCACCTCCACATCGGCGGACTGTGTCTTGCCCTTCATGGCACCATCCTCAGGGGTATTTTAGCTATTGGGACAGAAAGACGGTTCCAAGGCAAGAGGAACCAGCCGATCAGACGTGTTGTCCGCCATTGATGTGGATTTCGGCACCGGTCACATAAGAGGATTGGCCCGAGCACAGGAAATAAATAATGTCGGCCACTTCCGCAGTAGAACCCAGGCGACGTAGCGGTATTGTCTCCACGATTTTATCCGTACCGGGAGACAGGATGGCGGTGTCGATTTCGCCGGGCGCGATTGCATTGACGCGGATTCCATATGGCCCGAAGTCTGCAGCCATTTCCCGTGTCAGCGAGCCGAGTGCCGCCTTTGATGTCGCATAGGCGGTTCCCGCAAAGGGATGGACGCGCGTTCCGGCAATGGACGTGACATTGACGATGGAGCCACTGCCAGCCTCAAGCTCTTTGAACAGGCCGCGCGCAAGCATGATCGGTGCAAAAAAGTTCACCTGAAACACATCACGCCAGACGTGCATGGGGGTATCGAGCGAGTTCATTCGCCCGCCATCCTTGAGCTTTGGCGAAATGCCCGCATTGTTAACCAGAGCGGTCAATTGTCCGCCGTGAGCCTCAAGACGGTGCCGGATTTCGGCTACAGCACCCCCCACATCTTCAGGGTCGGCAAGATCAACCTTGATGTGGTCTTCAGGACCGGCAGGCCATGGACAGTTTTCCGCAAACGCCTGCCGCGAACAGGTGATGACCCGCCATCCTTCGCGCGAAAACCGCTTGACCGTCGCATGGCCAATGCCACGACTGGCGCCTGTCAAAACCAGCGTCTTTCGTGGATCAGATGCCGTCATCACGCTCTCCCTGCTGAACAAGAGAGATTGGTTTATAGCAATGGCAAAACAAAACAACAGCGGCGTAGGGCAAGCTGAATCAAGTGCCTGTTACGATCAGCGTTCCCCCTGCGTCGCGGATTGCCGTGGCAATTTCACGCGGCGGCTGGCGTTCTGTGATAAGTTCTCCAAACCCTTCAAATCCGCACACCTGAACCAGACCATGGCGGCCAAACTTGCTGTGGTCGGTAACCACCACCGTTCGTGCGCCGCGTGCCAACACCATGCGGGCAAATTCGGCTTCTTCCAGATTGTAATCCATCAGGCCTAATGCGGTGTCGATCGCGCCTGCAGTAACAAAGGCGTGCGTAACGTTGAAGCGGGAAACAAACTCGATTGCAGAAACGCCGAAAGCAGCACCATTGTCCGTGCGCAATTCGCCGCCTGCCATATAGACCCGGTTCTCATTTACGGTCGCCAGCGTGCGGGCAACATCCGAAGAATTGGTAACGACCGTCAGTCGCCTGTGCCCCAAAAGCTCTCGCGCGAGATAGCTGGTGGTCGTGCCGGTATCCAGCATGATTGAATCGCCGTCGCGAATGGTTCCAGCGGCATGGCGGCCAATGGCGCGCTTGGCTTCTGCATTCTCCCGCATACGCCGCTCAAAGGGCGCTTCGCCCGTAAGGTTTGGAAGCCCGATTGCGCCGTGCATCTTGATAACCGCGCCCTCGTCGGCGAGCGGCTTAACATCGCGGCGCACGGTCTCAAGCGAAACGCCAAGTCTTTCAGCCAGATCAGAGACCGTGATCGTCCCTTCCGCCTGGAGCAGCCGCATGATTTCGCCATGTCGTTTGGAGTGCATGGAACCGGCCCTGCCACGATCGCGTGAGGTATTTTGCGGCATTGTCGCCAAAATGTGAACTCGTAACAGTCAAAAAGCCATGAAATGCCACACATTCCTGTTGACGAGAGGATTAATGCAGCGCAACAATCTGCGTTAAACAAAAATAAAAATACCTGCCAGAGGAGAATGCGCATGAATCGGGCACGGCGTTTTTTGCTGGGCTGCACTGGCGCTGCGGCGCTGATGGCACTGGCTCTTAGCGGAGCAGCTCAGGCACAAGAATCATCTGATCCTATAAAGCTTACCCTGCATGACTGGACCGGGCAGCTCATCACCACCCACATCATGGGCGAAGTCCTGAAAAAGGCGGGTTACAACATCGAGTACGTTCAGGCGGATTATCTCGCACAATTTGCCGGCCTCGAAACCGGCGACCTGAGTGTTGCAATGGAAATGTGGGAAACCACGGGACGCGACGCGATGGATGCTGCCACCGCGACAGGCAAGGTCGAGAATATCGGCCCAACCGGCATGAAGGCCAAAGAAGAGTGGTGGTATCCCGAGTATATGAAAGAAAAGTGCCCCGGCCTTCCCAACTGGGAAGCGCTGAAGGATGAAAAATGCGCCGAGGCATTCTCTACCGCCGAAACCGCACCCAAGGGACGCTATCTTGGCGGTCCGGTAACATGGGGTGGCTTCGACGACGAACGCGTCGAGGCGCTGGAGCTGCCTTTCGAGGTGGTGCACGCGGGAACCGACGCGGCACTGTTTGCCGAACTTGAATCGGCCTACCAACGCAAAGCGCCAATCATGCTGTGGATTTACGCACCGCACTGGGCGCCCGCAAAATACAAGGGCGAATGGGTGGAATTCCCGGAATATACCAAGGAATGTTACACCGATCCGGCTTGGGGCTCGAACCCCGATGCGCTGTATGACTGCGGCAAGCCGTTCGGCGAAATCTGGAAAGTGGGCTGGGTCGGCGTCAAGGACAAATGGCCGGGGGCCTATGCCGCAATCAAGGCATTCACCGTGGACAATGATGAGATGGGCCAGATGATTACCAAGGTCGATCTTGAGGGCAAATCGGTGGACGACGTTGTGGCGGAATGGATGACCCAGAACGAGCCGCGCTGGTCTGAGTGGATCAAGAAGTAGGAGATTTGGGGGGAAGCCCGCCGCCGGGGCTGCGGCGGGCACTTTTCAATTCATTTGAACCTCAGACGAGAATTGGCTGACCGGGGCAATGGCGGAAGAAAAGATTGTTTGCCGCGATGTCTGGAAAATCTTTGGTTCTGGGGCACGTGAATTTCTGGCTGCCACGGGGGGCAGCCCCAGGCCTGAACAGCTTGGGGAGTCAGGACTCGTCGGTGCGGTTCGGGGTGTTAACCTTGGGGTCCGCACCGGCGAGATTTTTGTTATCATGGGGCTGTCCGGTTCCGGCAAATCAACGCTGGTCCGGTGTCTCTCGCGGTTGATCGAACCGACCTCAGGCGAAATAATCTTCAACGGCGAGAATCTGCTCGCCGCTTCTGATGCGCGAATGATCGAAATTCGCCGGCACCAAATGGGGATGGTGTTCCAGAACTTCGCGCTACTTCCGCATTTAAGCGTTCTGGCCAACGTGGCTTTTCCACTGGAAGTGCAGGGGGTGGACCGTGCAACCCGTGAATCCCGCGCCATGAAGATGATTGAACTTGTCGGACTTTCAGGACGCGAACGGTTTTTCCCACGTGAGCTATCTGGCGGACAGCAACAACGCGTCGGCATTGCCCGTTCGCTGGCTGTGGAACCGGAGCTATGGTTTCTGGATGAACCCTTCTCCGCGCTGGATCCACTGATACGGCGTGAAATGCAGGACGAGTTCATCCGTTTGCAGTCCGTGCTGAAAAAGACGATCGTTTTCATCACGCACGACTTCGACGAGGCCATCCGGCTCGCAGATCGCATTGCAATCATGAAGGACGGGGAAATCGTTCAGGCCGGAACCCCGGAAGACCTCGTGTTGAATCCGTCAGATGCATATGTGGCGGCCTTCACCCGCAATGTGGCGAAAGCGAAAGTCTTGCGCGCGCATTCGATCATGAAGCCCGGTGCATCTAACGGTCCGCCGATCTCCATGCGTACCACCATTGCGGATGCAGCGCCTTTATTCGAAGCGGGCATTGATGCGCTGACCGTTCAGGACGAAAGCGGCAAAACAGTTGGTACCCTGCACCGTGCCGACGTCGTTGACGTGTTGATGCGGGGATGACCATGATGATGGTAGGCGCTATGCCATGACGCAGGGCCGGTCAATCATCGGATGGTTGTTGATCCTGGCTGCGTTTGTGCTGCTTTGGCGGTATGGCGAGCCGGTCGCAAAATGGGCGCTTGATTACCCGAAAACGTGGACAATCCCGGCTGCAAAGTGGATCAGCAATTTACTGAAGTGGCTGTTGAATGACGCGACATTCGGCCTGTTCACATTCACCCAATTGACGCGGTTCATTGCGGCGGTCGTTGAAGTGCCATACCAGGCAGCCCTGAGTCTGTTGTCTACCGGTTTCCTTTCCGGTCGCGGATCGTCGGCAATTCAACTCGCTCCGCCCCTTTCATGGATTGCGGTCATCGCAATTGTAGGCATGATCGGCCATTATGCGGGCGGCGCCCGGCTTGCGATTTTCGCCGCTGGCTGCTTCGTTTTCCTCGCCATTTTCGGCCAATGGAACAGCGCCATGGTGACGCTGGCTTCCATACTGGTGGCCGCGCCGATAGGTGTGGTCGGCGGCCTGCTTCTCGGTCTTGCTGCATATCGCTGGCCGCGTTTTGACGCCGCTTTGCGCCCACTGCTTGATCTGATGCAAACGATCCCTGTGTTCGCCTATCTCGTTCCCATCTTATTTCTGTTCGGGTTCGGTCCAACTGCCGCAATTGTGGCAACAGTGATTTACGCCATGCCTCCCATGACGCGTATAACCGTTCTGGCGCTGCGCGCTGTGCCTTCCGAGGTTCGAGACCTTGGCCGCATGATTGGCTGCACACGTCGGCAAATGACGTGGCGCGTCATGGTGCCCTCGGCGCGGGACAGCCTGATGGTTGGTGTCAATCAGGTCATAATGCTTTCCCTGAACATGGTCATTATTGCATCAATGATCGGTGCAGGCGGCCTTGGATTTGACGTGCTCGCAGCCTTGCGACGGCTCGACATTGGCGCGGGTGTGGTGGCGGGGCTTGCCATTGTGGCACTCGCGGTCGCGCTGGACCGTCTCAGTCAGGCTATGGCGCTGAAGATGGGTGAGTTTCATGGGCACGCAGGCAAGACGGGTTTCGTGGGGCGCTATCCTTATCTGACAGCAGCCCTCGTTCTGGTCGCCGTGACCACGGCTATCGGTCTGCTGATCCCTGCCTTCCAGACCTATCCAAAGAGCTGGACAGTCTCCAGCGGAACGGCGTTTGGACAGGCGGTGGAATGGATCAATGTGAACTATTTCGACACGCTGGAAGCCATCAAGAACTTCTTCCTCCTGAATATACTTGTACCGTTCAAGCGGTTTCTGGGTGGCCTGCCCTGGCTCGGGGTCGTCGGCCTTCTTGCTTATTCGGGTTGGCGGCTTGGCGGCCTCAGCCTGGCCATTCTCGTCTCTGTTCTGGCTTTCCTCATTGCCGCAACGGGCCAATGGGAAAAGGCAATGATAACGGTTTATCTGTGCGGCGTGTCCGTGCTGCTGGCGACCTTGATTGGCATACCGGTGGGGATTGTTTCAGCCGAGCGCAAGCAGCTTTGGCGCGTGGTGCAGGCCATTATCGACACGCTGCAAACCCTGCCATCCTTCGTCTACCTGATGCCAGCAGTGATGCTGTTTCGCGTCGGCGATTTCACCGCCATGCTGGCAGTTGTCGCCTATTCGATCGCGCCAGCAATCCGCTACACCGCGCTTGGCTTGCAGAAAGTGGACCCGCGCCTCATCGAAGCTGGCCGCGCCATGGGCTGCACCAACTGGCAATTGCTCACCAAGATCAAGCTGAAGCTCGCGCTGCCTGACATAATGCTCGGCCTGAACCAGACCATTATGTTCGCGCTTTCCATGCTGGTGATTACCGCGCTCGTCGGCACGCGCGACCTTGGGCAGGAAGTCTATATCGCACTGACGAAGGCCGACACGGGTCGTGGTCTTGTCGCGGGCCTCGCCGTCGCATTCATAGCCATCATCGCTGACCGGCTCATAGCAGCAGGTGCGCAACGCACCAGAACCAGGCTTGGCCTGCAATGACAAAAAAACCAGCCTTAATCGGGGAGTATTCTCAATGAGCCTGCCATCACACGCCCGCGTGGTCGTTATCGGCGGCGGCATAATCGGCTGCTCGACTGCCTATCACCTCGCACGCGACCATAAGGCCGAAGTGGTGTTGCTTGAGCAGGGGAAATTGACATCCGGCTCGACATGGCACGCGGCTGGTCTGGTGGGGCAATTGCGATCATCCGCATCGATTACGCGCGTCCTGAAATACTCCGTCGATCTCTACAAGCGACTGGATGAAGAAACAGGGCTGGCAACGGGCTGGAAGATGACCGGCTGCCTGCGCCTTGCCACCAATCAGGATCGCTGGACCGAATTCAGGCGCCTCGCCACCACAGCCAAGAGCTTTGGCATGGACATGCATCTGATTTCACCTGACGAGGTGAAGCGCATGTGGCCGCTGATGGATACATCCGATCTCGTCGGCGCATCGTGGTTGCCAACCGACGGACAGGCAAGCCCTTCCGATATTACGCAATCGCTCGCCAAGGGCGCGCGGATGCACGGCGCAAAGATCATTGAAGACGTGCGCGTGATAGGCTTCGAGATGGATGGCGGGCGCATTACCAAAGTGAAAACCGCGCAAGGGGATATTGCCTGTGAGATCGTGATCAATTGCGCTGGTCAATGGGCGCGGCAAGTGGGCGCTATGGCAGGCATTAACGTGCCGCTGCAACCGGTGAAACACCAATACATCATTACCGAAAAGATAGACGGGCTATCGAGCGATGCGCCGACCATCCGTGACCCTGACCGCCGCACATACTTCAAGGAAGAAGTCGGCGGGCTGGTGATGGGCGGCTATGAGCCTGACCCTCAGGCTTGGGAAACGGGACTTGCGGGCGGCGATGTGCCGAACGATTGGGAGTTCCGTCTCTTTGACGACGACTACGATCATTTCGAGCAGCACATGACGCAGGCTATAGCCCGTGTTCCGGCGCTGGAAAATGTGGGCGTGAAGCAGATGATCAACGGGCCGGAAAGCTTTACGCCCGATGGCAACTTCATTTTGGGCTCCGCACCCGAATGCACCAATATGTTCGTCGGCGCGGGGTTCAACGCGTTCGGCATCGCCTCTGGCGGGGGTGCTGGCTGGGTGCTTGCACAATGGGCAATGGATGGGGAAGCACCGCTTGATCTATGGGTCGTCGATATTCGCCGCTTCTCGGGCCTGCACCGCGACCGCCAATGGGTGAAGGACCGCACGCTGGAGGCCTATGGCAAGCACTACACAATCGGCTTTCCGCATGAAGAATATGAATCCGGACGTCCCGCGATTGTTTCGCCGCTTTATGAGCGGCTGAAATCACGGAACGCTGTGTTCGGTTCAAAGCTTGGCTGGGAGCGGCCAAACTGGTTTGCGCGAGCGGGCGAGCAGGCCACAGACATTTATTCGATGGGGCGGCAGAACTGGTTCGACGCGGTTGGCGAGGAACACCGCCAGGTGCGCGAGGCCGCCGGGCTGTTCGATCAATCTTCTTTCGCCAAGTACGAGTTGCGCGGCAAGGATGCGCAAAGAGCGCTGGACTGGATTTGCGCCAATGATGTTTCCAAACCGGCCGGAAGGCTGACCTATACGCAGCTTTTGAATACACGCGGCGGCATTGAGGCGGATTTGACCGTTGCGCGGCTCGCTGAGGATCATTTCTACATCGTTACGGGAACCGGCTTCCGCACGCACGATCTGGCATGGATCGCCGACCATATCGAACCGGATCTGGATGCGAGGCTTACGGATGTGACAGAGCGGTTCGGCACACTGTCGCTGATGGGCCCGAAGGCGCGCGATGTTCTGGCTGCGGTGACAAAGGCAGATGTTTCGAACGCAGTCTTTCCGTTCGGCCATGTGCGCGAAATCGAAATCGCGGGCGCTGTGGTGCGCGCGCTGCGCGTGACCTATGTCGGTGAACTTGGCTGGGAATTGCACGTTCCAATCGAAGCAACCGGCGAGGTTTTCGATGCGCTGATGCGCGCCGGTGAGCCTGTCGGCATCAAGCTTGCGGGCTATCGCGCGATTGAATCGCTGCGATTGGAAAAGGGCTACCGCGCCTGGAGCTCTGACATTACCGCCAATGACAACCCGATCGAAGCAGGTCTCGGCTGGGCGGTGAAGCTGCGCAAGAATGTTGATTTCCTCGGTCGGCGCGCGCTGGAAACAGCCAGCGGCAAACCGTTGCAAAAGCAGCTTGCGACATTCACGGTGGATGATCCTGATGTGGTTTTGCTTGGCCGCGAGACGATCCTGCGCAACGGCGAGCCGGTCGGCTATCTCACCAGCGGCGGCTATGGTTATTCAATCGGCAAGAGCATCGGCCTTGGCTATGTGCGCAATGCCCAAGGCGTTTCGGATGAGTTCCTGAAATCCGGTTCCTATGAACTGGTTGTCGCCATGCGGAACGTGCCTGCGACCATCCATCTTGAACCGCTTTACGATCCCACAGCGTCGAGGGTGAAATCGTGACATTCCACGCAGACCGGCACGTACACATTCTCATTATCGGCGGCGGGGTCGTAGGAACTTCCGTTGCCTATCATCTTGCACGCGACGGCGCGAGCGATGTCCTGCTTGTCGAAAAATCGCAACTAACCCACGGCTGCACATGGCACGCGGCCGGGCTTGTTGGACAGTTGCGATCCAAGCGCAATCTCACCCGACTGATGCAGAACTCCGTTGCTGTGTTTGACCGGCTGGAGGAGGAAACCGGCCAGGCCATTTCCTGGAAGAAAGTCGGCTCGCTTCGTTTGGCCGGCAGCCCGGAACGCTGGAGCGAAATTCGCCGCTCTATGGGGCAGGCCAAGAGCTTTGGCGTGGAATGTCATGCGCTGTCAGCGTCGGAAGCAAAACAGCGGTTTCCGTTCATCGTGGAAAGCGGGATCGAAGGCGCGGCCTTCATCCCCGGCGATGGCTATATCGACCCGTATTCTCTGACAATGGCCTATGCCAAGGGCGCGCGCCAATACGGCGCAAAGATCGAAGAAGGCGTGTGTGTTGAAGAGATTGCGGTTGAAGGACGGCGCGCAATTGGCGTCGTAACCAATGTTGGCAATATTGCCTGTGACATTCTGGTAAACTGCGCCGGTCTATGGGCAAAGCGCGTTGGCGAAATGGCCGGTGTTTCCCTTGCCGCAACTGTTGTGGAACACCAGTATTTTCTGACTGAAAAGAAGCTTCAGCTCGCGCCCGACCTCACCACATTGCGCGACCCGGACAATAATTTCTACCTCAAGCCTGATACAGGCAGTTTTGCCATTGGCGGTTGGGAGGATGGCACGAAAGGGTGTTGGCGCGGCAAGCCGCCGCTCGATTTCGGGCGTGAATTGTTCGAGCCGAACATGGACCGGCTGGAGCTTTTTGCCCTGCACGCCGCCGAACGTTTGCCGGTTCTGAACGAGATCGGCATTCAAACCGTCATCAACGGACCTATCCCGGTTTCCTTTGACGGAGAACCGATAATCGGCCTCGTTCCAGAACTCGACAACTACTACACGGGTTGTGGCTTCACCGCAGGCATCGCTGCTTCCGGCGGCGCGGGACTTGCGCTTTCAAACATGATCCTGCACGGCGATGCGGGAATGGATTTGTGGGCCTTCGACACGCGGCGCTTTGGTCCGCTTCATGCGCAGGGCCGCTATCTCGAAGAACGTGCAATCGAGGCTTACGGCTCATACTACAAGATCCATTGGCCGTCAGAGGAAGCCCACGCAGGGCGTGGATTGCGCCGCTCACCACTGCATGAACAATTGCGTCGCAACGGTGCGGTGTTCGGCTCAAAATTCGGATGGGAGCGGCCCAACTGGTTCGCGTTGCCAGATAGCGACGCAGTCGAACTTGGCAGTTTCGAAGGCAAGCCAGGATGGTTTAACGCCGTTGGGGAGGAAGTGAAGGCGATCCGCGAACGCGCGGTGCTGATTGACCAGACTTCCTTCTCCAAATTCGAGATCTCCGGGGCGGGTGCGCTGGAAGCCATGCAGAAAATTGCCGCCAATGATCTCGGCGACACGCCAGACCGCGCTGTCTATACGCAGCTTTGCAACGAGAACGGTGGTATTGAGGCGGATGTTACGATCCTGAATCTGGGGCATGATCTGTTGTGGTTGATCACGGGGTCCGGGTTCGGCGTGCGCGACCGCAACTGGGTAGAGCGGCAATTGCCCGGTACTGTGGCGCTGCGAGACATCACCAACCAATATGCGGTTATCAACATCTGCGGTCCCAAATCGCGCGAGATACTTCAGTCAGTCAGCGACGACGACATTTCCAACGCGACCTTCTCGTTCCTGACCGCACGCCGCATTGATGTTGGCGATGCAACGGCGCTGGCCGTGCGGGTCGGTTATGTTGGCGAGCTTGGATGGGAACTTTATATCCCGCAGGAATTCGCGGCTCACGTTTATGACACATTGAAGGAAGCCGGGCAGCCGCATGGCATTGCTGATGCAGGGTATCGGGCGATAGAAGCGTGTCGGCTTGAGAAAGGCTATCTCTATTGGTCGGGTGATATTTCCCCGGACTATAATCCCTACGAGGCAGGTCTTGGGTTTGCGGTGGCTCTGAACAAGGGAGATTTTTCAGGTCGCCAAGCCCTGCAAACCATAAGAGCCCAAGGTGTTCAGCGCAAACTCTCCTCGTTTACTGTTGATGGTTTCGCGCCATTCCACGGCGGCGAAGCCATACTCTCAGGCGGCGAAGTGGTCGGGTCCACCACTTCCACTGGCTATGGCTATACGCTCGGCAAGACTATCGCCTTCGGCTATCTGCCGGTTTCCCTTGCCAATGAAACAAGCTTCGAAATTGAGGCATTCGGCAAGGCATACCGCGCAACGCGCGGCCCGCGTGTTCTGTACGATCCAGCAATGGAAAGGCTGAAGGCATGACGGACGACATTCT
Organism: Rhizobiaceae bacterium; assembly: GCA_019635795.1. Lineage (GTDB taxonomy): Bacteria > Pseudomonadota > Alphaproteobacteria > Rhizobiales > Rhizobiaceae > Mesorhizobium_G. The sequence continues at coordinate 92,837 of JAHBYV010000010.1, read as the reverse complement.
TCTGGCAAAGGATGCGATGCGTTCCATCCCTTTCCTGAATGGGTTGGGTGAGCCCGAGCGTCTGGGTGGCCTGACAAATCTCGTGTTTCGCGTCGGGGATTATTGCTTGCGCATTCCTGGCAAAGGAACCGAGGAATACATCAATCGCGCCAATGAGGAAGTCGCCGCGCGCGAAGCGGCAAAGGCCGGAGTTTCGCCAGCGCTTGAATATTTCGACCTGTCAACCGGAGTGATGGTAACGCGCTTCATCCATGGTGCGGCAACAATGACTGCCGATCGCTTCAAGACCGTTGAAGGCGCGCCTGCGCGGGCAGGAAGAGCGTTTCGCAAACTGCATAAATCCGGAGCAAAGTTTCCCTTCCGCTTTGAACTCTTTGCGATGATTGACGACTACCTCAGGATTTTGTCGACCAAGGATGTCGCGTTGCCAAACGGCTATCACGATGTCGTGCGGGAAGCTGAGCGGGTCCGCACCGCACTTTCCGCCAATACCATCGACATCGTCGCCTGCCATTGTGACCCGCTTTGCGAGAACCTGATCGACAATGGCGAACGCATGTGGATCGTGGACTGGGAATATTCCGGCATGAACGATCCAATGTGGGACCTTGGCGACCTTTCCGTCGAAGGCAGTTTCGATCAGCGCCAGGAAGATGAGATGCTTACCGCCTATTTCGGCGGAGAACCCCGCCCGCAAGAGCGCGGGCGGGTGATAATCTACAAAGCCATGTGCGATTTGCTCTGGACGCTCTGGGGGCTGATCCAGTTAGCAAACAACAATCCTGCGGATGACTTTCGCGCTTATGCCGATGGGCGCTTTGCCCGGTGCAAGGCTCTGATGGAAACGCCAGAATTCAACAGGCACCTGAACGCAGTGCAACCTGGCGCTTGAATATTTCAGACCGCACCGCCTGCTGCCGATCCTGGAAGCATCAGCTCTTCGACTTGTGTCTATAGCGCCATCGAACCGACCCGAAGGTCGGAATGCCGGCTTAAAGCTGCACAAAACGCTTCTGCATTTTGCAGAAGCGACCACCTACTCCAGAACAACGAAGATGTTAGCCAGCGACTGAATCAGCGATGCAGCGCGTTCGTCCGAAAGCCGATAGAATATCTGCTTTGACTCACGGCGCGTATCGACTATCCCTGCCGTGCGCAACACACCAAGTTGTTGCGACAGCGAAGGCTGGTGAACGCCTATCATGTTCTCAAGTGCGCCAACCGAGTATTCACCCTCAGCAAGTTTGGTTGCCAATTGCAACCTTACCGGGTGAGCCAAAGCCTTAAGCAATGACGCAACCTCAATTGACTGGCCATGCAACCCATCCAGACTTGGCAAGTGGTGGTGGTTGCCTCTCTCCATTTCCCTCAGCATTGACCCCCTCTGTAACAACCCTCATTTCATGATTGTATTGTATTAAATCGTTTCAGCTCTTATTTGTTCCATAGTGACAGGCAATTACCCTCAAAAGGTCGCTTATAGCTCAATATCGGCGAGAATGAGGTGGTTTTAGTGCCACTGTGCCAATCAATCGTACTTGCAATCCGCGCAAAATGGTCGCAACCAGAGGTTATGTGGACGGCGCTCCTTACTATTTCCGCTTGTTTTTGTTTCCCGACGTTAGCGTCCGGCTCGAGCCCCGTGCCGCCATCTCCAGCTGCCAATCTGGAACCCGCTGCATGTAAACTTGTGATTGCACGCGAGATCGAGGCCTACGCGGGTGAGCCGGTGTTTGTTGAGGATAACCAGTCACAGCCTGACTATGCAGATACCTGCTCATGGAAAGGCCTGAACCACGATATATCAATCAAGGTAATGCTTTTCAAGCCATCTGACGGTGGAAGAGATAAGGAACGGGCGATCTTCGATCAAATGATCGAAAAAGAGAAGGAGCTGCACGAGCCAGGCGAGTTCGTTGCCGTCCCTGAGCTTGCCGAGGACGCGTGGGCGCTTGATCTGTCTGAAAACCCCACGCAATTCTATGCGGTTTATGTCTTTTCAGGCGAAAGAAATGCGGCGATCACCACCACCAACATCGGCCTTGAGGGCACCGTGGCGATTGCCCGCCACGTTGCCTCTCGAATGTAAAGCTCACGCCAGATATTTCTTGAACCAGTCCACTGTGCGTTCCCAGGCAAGCTTTGCCGCCGCCTCGTCATAGCGCGGTGTCGTGTCATTGTGGAAACCGTGATTCACACCAGGATATATGTGCGCTTCATAGGTTTTACCCGCAGCCTTCAAAGCCTCTTCATATGCGGGCCAGCCTTCATTTATCCTTTCATCCAACCCGGCATAATGCAGCAAAACTGGGGCCTTAATACGTGGAACATCAGCCGGGTTCGGCTGCCGTCCGTAGAATGGAACCGCCGCCGCAAGTTCGGGATAGGCAACCGCCGCTGCGTTGGCTACACCGCCGCCATAGCAAAAGCCGGTGATCCCGACCTTGCCGGTTGTCCGTTCGTCATTCATCAGAAATTCGACCGCGGCGAAGAAATCATTCATCAGCTTTTGCGGATCGACGGTCTGTTGCAGCTCGCGTCCCTTGTCATCGTCGCCCGGATAGCCACCCACCGAGCTTAGGCCGTCGGGCGCAAGCGCTATGAAGCCGGCCTTGGCCACACGGCGCGCAACATCTTCGATATATGGGTTCAAACCGCGATTCTCATGCACTACGACCACACCGGGGGACTTTGGACCAGCATTCGCAGGAAGTACGAGATAGGCACGGACCTCTCCATGACCGTTCGGCGACGGATAGGAAATATATTCTGCAACGATGTCAGGGTCAGAGGGCTGCACTTGCTGGGCAAGCGCATAGTTTGGGCTGAGTGTCGAAAGCAGCGCTGCGGCCGTCATGCCTCCTACAGCGTATTTGCCAGCCTTTTCCAGAAATTCCCGCTTGGAGATCTTGCCATGCGCGTAAAAGTCATAAAGTTCGAGCAGTTCCTGCGGGAAATCCTTTGCCGTAAGTCGTTTCATTCATTTCCTCCGCTGTTTCGGCTATCGTAGACCGAATTTGCTCGCCACAAACTCACTTCTGCGGGAAGACGGAAAACTTTACCCTTGATCCGGGAGGCAATTGGCCAGCGAGATCGAGATGGTGAGAGGCAATATTTGCAATAACAGGATATCCCCCGGTTACAGGATGGTCCGTCAGAAAGACAACAGGCAGACCATCGCGGGGTATCTGTATTGCGCCCGGCAATGTGGCCTCGCTGGGTAATTCCCGCTCCTCGCGATAAGCTAATGGCTCGCCCTGCAAGCGCAGGCCAATACGGCTGGATCTTGGCGAGACTGTCCACTCCTGTTCCAGAAATCGCCCAATCGAATCCTTGGCAAACCAGCCATCCCTCGGGCCCAGGCTTACATCCAGCCTTGCTGTCTCACCAACCGCAGGCATCAAGAAAGGTTCGCCTTCTCCTGCTGAAACCGTCGCGCTTCGCGGCGCAGGCAATATGCGTATCTCCGCACCAGCCACCAATGGCAAGGGACCTATCTGGGCAAGAACATCGCGCGACGCGCTTCCCATGACAGGCATGACATCAAACCCGCCGCGGATAGCGAGATATGATCGAAGGCCACGCTTGGGCGGGCCGAGCGAAACTACGTCACCGTCAGCGAGAACCATCACCTCATATCGGCCAACAGATGACTTTGAGCCGTCGGAGTGTTCAATGCTGGCCAGCAGAGGCGCGCCTGTCAAAGCAGCGACGACATGACCTTTTACCTTGAAACGAACTTCGCCAAGGGTAATTTCTATTGCTGGTGTTCCCGGAGGATTTCCAACAAGGCGATTGGCAATCCTATAGCTTGCCTTGTCGGCCGCGCCCGAAACGCTTACCCCCTGAGCGGACAATCCGGGCCGTCCTTCGTCCTGAAAGGTCAGCGGGAAGAGGGTGGAAATCACTTCAATCGTCGCGGCTCGCTTGGTCGGCCCTTTTGCAATTCGTGCCGGCTTTGCAGTTGGCTTGAAAACGCTACGTGTTGTCGAAATGTCTATGAACCGCACCCGCGATCCCGGTTGCAGCAACGCAGCAGGTTCGCGATCCAGATCGAACATTGGCAAGTCTGTCGTACCTATCAACTGCCAGCCGCCGGGGCTATCCTTCGGATATACGCCACTGAATGTGTCTGCCAGCGCGACGGCACCCGCAGGAACGCGGGTGCGTGGCGTTTTTCGCCGGGGAACGACCAGATTGGCGTCGGGGCTGACCATATAGGCGAACCCCGGAGCAAAGCCGGTAAAGGCCACGACATATTCGCAAGCAGTGTGGCGGCGCACGACTTCTTGCGGCGTAACGCCGACGAGGTCAGCGACTTCCTGAAGGTCCTCACCATCATACCGAACAGGTATCTCGACCAATGGACCTGCGTGTCGCCAAACCAAACCCGAAAGATTGCGCAGTGAGAGATCGGCGATCAATTCATCAGAGTGAAAGCGATGCGGGTCGAACTTCACCATCACTGTGCGCGCGGCAGGGACGAGTTCGACAATACCTTCAAGCGGGTCATTTTCGAGGGACGCCATCAGGGCGAGCACTTCGTCAAGACCGTCCAGCTCGACCAATAAGGCACCGGCCCGCACCGGGAGGAAGCGCATCATCCTGCACCGTATCCTGACATACTCACCCAAATGTTAGTCGGCCATCAGGATACCCGGTGCCCACATGGCTGACCACCCCGCGAGCGCCAGCTTTCAACTTATTCCGCAGCTTGCGACAGACGCTCCGGCGAGTAGTTGAGAATCGGACCCAGCCAACGCTCGACCTGCGCGACATCCATGCCTTTTCGGACCGCGTAATCTTCAACCTGATCGCGCTCCACTTTGGCAACGCCGAAATAGTGCGCATCGGGATGCGACAGATAAAGGCCGGATACCGATGAACCCGGCCACATCGCCATGCTCTCGGTCAAGCGTACGCCCGCCTTCTTCTCAGCTTCGAGAAGCCTAAAGAGCGTCACCTTCTCGGTATGGTCGGGCTGCGCCGGATAACCCGGAGCCGGGCGAATTCCCTGATACGGTTCACCAATCAGTTCCTCGGGCTGGTACGCCTCATCGGGAGCATAGCCCCAGAATTCCTTGCGCACCCTCTCGTGCAGTCGTTCCGCGAATGCCTCGGCAAACCGATCCGCCAGCGCCTTCACCAGAATGGAATTGTAGTCATCATTTGCGCGCTCAAATCGCTCCGCAATGGCTATTTCCTCAATACCGGCAGTAACAACAAAACCGCCGATATAATCGGCCTTCCCGCTTTCCACCGGCGCAATGAAATCCGACAGCGCAACATTGGCCTTGCCGTCGCGCTTGGGCAATTGCTGGCGCAAAGTGTAGAACGTCGCAAGGGTCTCGGACCGAAGTTCGTCCGTGAAAAGCCGGATGTCATCGCCGACGGAATTCGCTGGCCACAGGCCGACGACAGCGCGCGGCGCGAACCATTTTTCCTTCACGATTTTTTCAAGCATTGACCGGGCATCATCGAAAAGCTGCCGCGCAGCCGCACCCTGCTTTTCGTCCTGCAGGATAGCGGGATAGCGACCTTTCAACTCCCAGGTCTGGAAGAATGGCGTCCAGTCGATGTAGCGCGCGAGTTCTGCAAGGTCCCACGTCTCGAATGTTTTCGTTCCGATAAATTTGGGCCGCGGCGGCTCATAGGCCTTCCAGTCAATCCTGAAATTGTTACCCCTTGCCCTGACAATCGGAAGTCTTTGCTTCTCCCGTTCGCCCCGCTCGTGCGCTTCCGTCACTTTCCGATACTCGGCGCGCAGATTTTCTACGTAAGCTGGCTTCATGTCCTGAGACAAAAGGCTGCCAACCACGCCCACTGCACGGCTGGCATCCGTCACATACACCGCCTGCCCTTTTTCATAGCGCGGGTGGATTTTTACGGCTGTATGAACACGGCTGGTCGTCGCACCGCCAATGAGAAGCGGAATGTCAAAGCCTTCGCGTTCCATCTCCGACGCAACATGCGCCATTTCGTCAAGCGAAGGTGTAATGAGGCCGGAAAGGCCGATTATATCCACCTTTTCCGCCTTGGCGGTTTCAAGGATCTTGCTGGCGGGCACCATGACCCCGAGGTCGATGATCTCGTAGTTGTTGCAGGCCAAAACGACGCCAACAATGTTCTTGCCGATGTCGTGCACGTCACCCTTGACCGTTGCCATCAGGATTTTGCCCGCGCTTTCGCGCCCTGAACCGCCCGTCGCGGCCTTTTCGGCTTCCATGAATGGCAGCAAAACCGCAACCGCCTGCTTCATGACACGCGCTGACTTCACGACTTGCGGCAGGAACATCTTGCCTGCGCCAAACAGGTCGCCGACGACGTTCATTCCAGCCATCAACGGGCCTTCAATAACGTGCAGCGGCCGCTCCGCTTTCAGGCGTGCCTCTTCCGTGTCGGCTTCAATGAATTCCGTTATGCCGTTGACCAGCGCGTGTTCGAGCCGCTTTTCCACGGGCCATTCGCGCCAAGCAAGATCTCTTTCCTTCGCTTCCCTGCCACCTGAACCCTTGAAGCGCTCCGCAATTTCCAGCAATCGCTCCGTGGAGTCCGCCCGGCGATTGAGAACCACGTCCTCACAGGCTTCCCGCAACTCGGAATCGATCGATTCATACACGGCCAACTGGCCGGCATTGACGATACCCATGTCCATGCCCGCCTGAATTGCGTGATAAAGGAACACCGCGTGCATGGCCTCGCGCACCGGTTCATTGCCCCTGAAAGAGAACGACAAATTTGAAACGCCGCCGGACACGTGCACGTGGGGCAAGGTTGCGGTGATCTTACGCGCGGCCTCGATGAAATCCACGCCGTAATTGTCATGCTCGGCAATGCCGGTAGCGACGGCGAAGATGTTCGGATCAAAGATGATATCCTCAGGCGGGAAGCCAACCTTCTCGGTCAAAAGCTTGTAGGCGCGGGTGCAGATTTCCACCTTGCGCGCTTCTGTATCTGCCTGACCCTGTTCGTCGAAAGCCATGACGACGACCGCCGCGCCATACATGCGGCACAGCCTTGCCTGATGAAGAAAAGCCTCTTCGCCTTCCTTCATGGAAATCGAGTTGACGACCGGCTTGCCCTGAACGCACTTCAGACCGGCTTCGATAACGTCCCATTTCGACGAGTCGATCATGACTGGCACGCGGGCAATGTCCGGCTCGGAAGCAATGAGGTTCAAATATTCGACCATCGCGCCGCGAGAATCGATCAAGCCCTCATCCATGTTCACGTCAATGATCTGCGCGCCGTTCTCAACCTGATCGCGCGCAACGTTGAGCGCGGCCGTATAATCGCCCGCGGTAATCAGCTTTCTGAACCTGGCCGAGCCGGTGACATTGGTACGCTCGCCGACATTCACGAACGGAATATCCTTTGTCAGCGTGAATGGCTCTAGCCCGGACAGCTTCATCATTGGCTTGTGCGACGGAACGCTGCGCGGCGCATGGCCCGACACGGCTTCCGCAATCGCGGCAATATGTTCGGGCGTTGAACCGCAGCAACCGCCCACGACATTGACCAGACCTTCGCGGGCAAATTCGCCCACCTGCGCGGCCATGAAGTCAGGGCTTTCATCATATTGCCCGAAAGCGTTTGGCAGGCCAGCATTTGGATAGGCGCAAATGAATGTATCTGCAGCACTGGAAAGCTCGGCAAGATGCGGGCGCATTGCAGAAGCGCCAAGCGCGCAGTTCAGTCCGATTGTAAACGGCCTTGCGTGCCGCACCGAATGCCAGAATGCAGTTGGCGTTTGCCCTGAGAGGGTGCGGCCGGAGAGATCGGTGATGGTACCGGAAATCATAACCGGAAGCCGCACGCCCTTTTCCGCAAATATTTCCTCGCAGGCGAAAATTGCTGCCTTTGCGTTCAGCGTATCAAAGATGGTTTCGATCAGTATTATGTCTGAACCGCCGTCAATCAGGCCGCGCAATTGTTCGCCATAGGCGATGCGCAGATCATCGAATGACACAGCGCGATAGCCCGGATTGTTCACATCCGGCGAAATGGATGCGGTGCGGTTTGTCGGTCCAAGCGCACCTGCTACGAAGCGCCGCCTTCCGTCTTCCTGTTGCGCACGAAGCACGGCACGGCGCACGAGCCGCGCACCATCACGATTCAGCTCATAGACCAGCTCTTCCATACCGTAATCGGCTTGCGCGATGCGAGTTGAAGAGAAGGTGTTCGTCTCGATAATGTCCGCGCCAGCCTTGGCATAGGCGTAGTGAATATCCTCAATAGCTTTAGGCTGGGTGAGGATCAGAAGATCGTTGTTACCCTGCTGGTGACATGCGCAGCCGCCAAACCTGTCTCCTCGAAAATGGTCCTCTCCAAAGCCAAGTCTCTGGATTTGGGTTCCCATAGCCCCGTCCAGCACAAGAATGCGTTCACGCGCGGCAGATTGCAGGGCAGCCAGCACTTCCGCACCGTGAGGCTTTGCAGATAAAGGGCCGAAGAGATCATTCAAGGCAGGCATAGGCGGTCTTCATTCCGGTAGCTGGATCGGAGCCAAATCACATAAAGACATCTTTATGTCAACATGCGCTATCCTAAGCCTGTTGATGCGATGCTTGCCAGCAGGCACAGAGGTGGCTATATTAATTTCAGAAATTTTTGAAAGTTCTGTCATTACAGATGAATCTACCTCCTCTCATTCAGGCGTTTGTTCTTCATTTCGGCGAAATGGGAAGTCGCTGGGGCATAAACCGCACCGTCGGGCAGATTTACGCGCTGCTGTCGGTCTCACCGCAGCCGCTTTGCGCGGATGAGATCGTTGACGCACTTGGAATTTCCCGTTCAAATGTATCGATGAGCTTGCGTGAGCTTCAGGCTTGGAACCTTGTGCTACTCAAGCACAAGCCCGACGACCGTCGCGATTTTTTTACGGCGCCTGACGATGTGTGGCAAATTTTACGCACTCTGGCGGAAGAGCGCAAAAAGCGAGAAATTGACCCTACGCTTTCAGTTCTGCGTGAATTGTTGATGCAGAAGCCGCAAGGTGAGACCGAGCGCTTCGCCCAAACCCGTATGGCCGAAATGCACGGCCTGATCGAGCAACTGACAAACTGGTATGATGACGTCAAGAAGCTGGAGACCGAGCGCCTTTCCGCCCTTCTGAGCCTTGGCGCAAAAGTGACCAGACTGCTTGAAGCCAAGGACAAGATCGTTTCCATGGCGCGCAGAAAGCCTGAGCGCGAGGAGGGGAAGTAGTGGCGGGGACTGCCTCAATTCCGCTTGCTCGAACCGCGAATGATGCGTCGGCGGCGAAGTTGCAGCCAACGACAATTGCAGGGACTGCGGATCGACACAGCGCCCTTCCCCAGACGCAAAACACTGACCGTTTGGGGCAATTCGGCGCGATATCACAAGTGCTGGCTTCGCTGATCTGGATCGGTCAGGCGGCACTGTTGAGCTATTCGGTCGGAGTGATTGCCGCAGGCGGGGCCGTCCAGCCGATCATCTGGTGCGCGGTCGGTGTGCTTGTGCTCGGAATTCTACGCAGCATTCTGGATGCCAGCGGGGCGCGTATGACCTTCCGGTGCGCAAGATCGGTTCTCACTTCTAGCAGGCAGTTGGCGCTGGCAGCACTTGCCGGCACCTCTCCGCTTGATACCAGTCGAGCATCGTCCGGTGTTGCTGCAAGCACGCTTGCCGAACAGTCAGAAGCGCTTGTCCCTTATCTTTCGCGGTTCCGGTCGGTCAGGCTCCGCGTGACTATTGTCCCGCTTGTAATCCTCTGTGTCGTGTTTGTCTGGTCGTGGGTTGCCGCGCTGGTCCTATTCATTGCTGCGCCTCTGATACCTGTGTTCATGGCCTTGATAGGCTGGCGGGCAAAGGCAGCGAGCGAAGCCCATCTGGTTGAATTGGGCAGCATGAATGCCTTCCTGCTGGACAGGCTTCGGGGCCTTGCAACAATACGCACTCTTGGCGCTGTGGACCTGACCGCAAAGCGCCTCAGGCAGGACGCGGAAAGTTTGCGCAAGCGGACAATGGCTGTGCTGCGCATCGCGTTTCTTTCATCGGCTGTCCTTGAGCTTTTCGCCGCCCTAGGCGTTGCGATGGTCGCGGTTTATGTCGGCTTTCACCTGCTCGGCCAGCTTCCTTTCGGCGCGTGGGGTCAAAAGCTTTCATTGAGCGAGGGGTTATTCATTCTGCTGCTTGCCCCGGCGTTTTTCGAGCCACTGCGTGAATTGTCCACCGTCTGGCACGACAGGGCATCAGGCGAAGCCGCGGTGGCAGCGCTGGATAATCTTTCGAAGAAGGGCAAATCGCTTCCCGGCGCTGACACGTCTGACGACAAGAGCGTGCGCGCAGCAGTTTCGGTTCGCATTAAGGGGTTGTCCTTTCGGCATGCCGGGCAGGAGGCAACCGTGCTGGACGGGTTTGATCTCGACGTCGCTCCCGGCGAACACGTGGCCGTGGTAGCGCCAAGCGGCGCAGGAAAATCCACGCTGATAGCCTTGATTGCCGGTCTGGCCTTGCCCGACGCAGGCGAAATTTGCATTGACGGTGAGCGATTGACCACCAGTAGCGCCAGCCGGTTACGTCGTCACATGGGCTGGATCGGGCAGCATCCGCATATCCTTGCAGGCACAATGCAATCCAATGTACGCTTGGGCAGGCCCAACATTGCCCAGCTGGAAATCACCGAGGCTTTGCGGCTCGCAGGACTGGCCGACGCAGCCGCAAAGCGCGACAGCGCACCAATCGGCGAGAATGGCCTTGGCCTTTCCGGCGGCGAAGCTTCCAGACTTGCGCTTGCCCGAATTGCGGCTCGGAATAACACAGGCCTTATACTCGCGGACGAACCAACCGCACATCTCGATAGCCAGACGGCCAGCAACATTACCGATAGTCTGCTGGCGCTCGCTGATGGGCGTACGCTGATTGTTGCAACGCATGATCCCGCATTGGCGGCGCGCATGGACCGCATCGTGCGACTGACGGGTGCGGCATGAACAGTTTGCACACAATTCTGAAACTGTTCCTGTCAACCAATCAGAGAATGATGTGGGGTGGCGTTGCGCTGGCAATCGCGACGGCGCTCGCCGGAGCCGCCCTGTTGGGATTGTCTGGCTGGTTCATCACAGCCACTGCAATTGCCGGTGCATCTACCGCGACCGCTCTTGCCTTCGATGTGTTTGCACCCTCTGCCGGAATTCGCTTCCTTGCGCTTGCACGCACTTTTTCGCGTTACGGTGAGCGGATTACAACACATGACGCGACGCTTCGCATATTGGCAGAATTGCGTGAGCGGCTGTTTCGTGGCTGGGCCGTGGCAGGTGGTGCCGCTGATCTCGCGAAGCGTCCGGCGCGGCTGCTGTTTCGCCTCACGCTCGATATTGATGCACTCGACTCGGTCTATTTGCGCGTGCTGGTTCCGATTTTCGCCGCACTCGCAATGGCCATGGCAACTGGCATTGCGTTTGGCTTGGTCACACCCCTGTTCGGACTGGCTGTCACGACATTTCTGATTGTTGCCGGTTTGGCAATTCCACTGTTTGCAGCTCGGGCAGCTCTAAAGCCCTCCCGGCGGCGGGCACATGGCCTCGAAATATTGCGCTCGCGCGTCATTGAGCTGGTGTCAGGCAAAACTGAATGGATCATGGCCGGACAGCTCGGTGATCAGCAGCGCCGTATCCTCAGCGCGGAGTCATATCTTTCTCAGGCCGACGATGCGCTGAACCGGATTGAAACGCGCGCCAACATGGGATTCGGCATCGCCAGCGCGGCGCTGCTTTCAGGTACACTTGTCGCAGTCGCACTGCTCGCCCAATCCGGCTTTATCGGCGCGCCAGTCGCTGCGCTCTGTCTGCTTCTTGCTTTTGCTGCGATTGAGCCTTTCTCGGCCCTCAGCAGAGGCGCAATCGAGCTGGGCAAGACGCTTCTTGCAGCTCGCCGCATAGCGCCACGCCTTGAGGCCAACAATGTTGAGCCTGTGCAGGTGACTGCATCCCACGCCCAGCCGGTTCGACTGGAGAACGTATCTGTTCGCCATCCTGGGGCCGCCGCACCTGCGCTGCACTCCGTTTCGATGCAAATTGCTCCGGGCGAGCGCGTGGCGTTTATTGGACCAAGTGGCGCTGGAAAATCCACTTTCCTCGGGCTTCTCGCAGGTGAGAACGTCGCGCAAAGCGGTATCGTTATCAGCCCGTCCGCAACCCTGCTAACGCAGCGCACGGAGCTGTTTCTCGACACATTGCGGGACAATCTCCTGCTTGCCGACCCGGATGCGACTGACGCCGATCTGCTGGAAGCACTGGCGGCAGCGGGCCTGCATGATGACGTAAAAGCCTTACCTGAAGGCCTTGCAACACAACTTGGCGAAGGCGGGCATGGGCTTTCTGGCGGGCAAGCAAGGCGGCTTGCTCTGGCGCGGGTCTTTTTGCGAGGAACTCCGCTTTGGCTGCTTGATGAGCCGACTGAAGCACTTGATTCCGCTACAGCGCGCGATGTGCTGCGCCGGCTCCTGTCTCAGGCGGGCAACCGAGCGATTGTAATCGCCACCCATATTCGGCGCGAGGCTGAAATTGCTGATCGCCTCGTGGTTCTTGAGCAAGGCGCAATTGCCGCCGACCTCAGGCGAGGAGCGCCAGGTTTCGACGAAGCACTTAACAGGCTGCGGGCGGATTGAACGTGCACAGGCAACTAACTCGCCACTCCGGAGACGGATCATCCAAAGGAGGCCGGGCAAAACCGGACCAAATCAGATGGAACTAGACATTGTAGATCTCTCGCGGTTGCAGTTTGCGACAACTGCGCTCTACCATTTTCTGTTTGTGCCCTTGACGCTGGGCCTGTCCATGCTTCTTGCCATCATGGAGACGGTCTATGTGATGACCGGGCGACTGATCTGGCGCCAGATGACAAAATTCTGGGGCACGTTGTTCGGCATCAATTTCGTGCTCGGCGTTGCCACGGGCATCGTCATGGAATTCCAGTTTGGCATGAACTGGAGCTACTACAGCCACTATGTAGGCGACATCTTTGGCGCGCCGCTGGCGATTGAAGGTATGATGGCCTTCTTCCTTGAGGCAACCTTCGTCGGCCTGTTCTTTTTCGGATGGGATAAGTTGTCGAAGGTCGGGCACCTCATGGCGACATGGGCTGTAGCGCTCGGTTCGAACCTTTCAGCACTCTGGATCCTTATCGCCAACGGATGGATGCAGAACCCGGTTGGTTCGTCCTTCAATCCCGAAACCATGCGAATGGAAGTCGATGATTTCTTTGCGGTCCTGTTCAATCCTGTTGCGCAGGCAAAGTTCGTTCATACCGTCTCCGCAGGCTATGTGACCGCTTCCATATTCGTCCTGGGTGTATCGGCCTGGTACCTGCTCAATGGGCGTTTTGTTGATCTTGCAAAGCGCTCAATGACAGTTGCCGCATCATTTGGCCTTGCTGCGGCGCTTTCAGTCGTCGTGCTGGGCGACGAAAGCGGATACCTTTCAACCGAACATCAGAAAATGAAACTGGCCGCGATTGAGGGCATGTGGGAAACCGAACCGGCTCCCGCTGCATTCACCCTGTTCGGCATTCCAGATCAGGAAGCGCGCGAAACGCACTATGCTGTGCGGGTTCCGTGGGTGATGGGTCTCATCGGAACGCGGTCGCTGACCACAGTCATTCCTGGAATCGATGAGCTGGTGCAACACGCCGAGGTGCGTATTCGCGATGGTATCGTCGCGTTTGATGCGCTCCAGAAAATCCGTGAGGCGGGAGGAGCAAACAATGTCGATTCCAGCGCGCGCGACGCATTCGAAAACAATGGCGCTGACCTTGGCTACGCCCTCTTGCTCAAGCGCTTTGTAGATGACCCGCGGCAAGCCAGCGATGAGCAGATAAGCGCGGCCGCGTGGAGCACTGTCCCATATGTGCCCGGCCTTTTCTGGTCATTCCGTATTATGGTTGGCCTTGGCTTCTACTTCATCGCATTGATGGCGACGTTCTTCTACCTTTCGGCGCGACGCAGGTTCGACCGATATCCGTTCCTGCTGCGCATTGCGGTATTCTCCATACCCTTGCCATGGATTGCAGCCGAACTCGGCTGGATCGTTGCCGAATTCGGCCGTCAGCCGTGGATTATCGAGGGCGTGTTGCCTACAGCCGCCGCTGTGTCGAACCTCGGCGCAACGACGGTCCTGTTCACATTGTGCGGGTTTGTTCTCATCTATACAGTGCTGTTCATCATTGAGATGTCGCTGATGTTGAAGGCGATCCGTACGGGACCGGAACCGGACGACCGACCGGAAGCCGAACTCATTCCTTCATCACTCGTAGCGGCGGAGTAAGACAATGATTCTTCACGACCTTATCGACTACGATACATTGCGCGTCATCTGGTGGCTGCTGCTCGGTATCCTGCTGATTGCCTTTGCCGTTATGGATGGATTTGATCTTGGATCGGCAGTTCTGCTTCCTTTTGTCGGGAAGAATGATCTGGAGCGCCGGGTTGTCATCAACGCTGTCGGTCCCGTCTGGGAAGGCAACCAGGTTTGGCTTATCCTCGGCGGAGGTGCCATATTTGCCGCATGGCCGCCACTATACGCCGTTTCGTTTTCCGGCTTCTACCTCGCAATGTTCGCAATCCTTTTTGCGCTCATTCTAAGGCCCGTCGGCTTCAAATACAGGTCCAAGCGCGACAGCGTCGCGTGGCGCAACCGCTGGGACTGGGCGCTCTTTATCGGCGGGTTCGTTCCGGTTCTGGTCATGGGCGTGGCTGTCGGCAATGTCTTGCAAGGCGTGCCGTTCCGCTTCAGCTCGGACCTGCGAATTTTCTACGAAGGCACGACGCTGTTTGAACTGCTCAATCCGTTCGGACTGCTTGCCGGTCTGTTGTCCGTTGCCATGACGGTCATGCACGGCGCGGCATGGCTGGTGCTCAAGGCGGAAGGTCCAGTAGCGGCACGGGCGCGCTCTTACGGAAGCGTGGCAGCCATCGTAACAATAGTCCTGTTCGCAATCGGTGGACTCTGGCTCTGGGCGGGAATCGACGGCTACCGGATTACCAGCGAGATCGCATCAGGAGGACATTCCAATCCCTTGAGCAAGACTGTCGAGATGGCCCCCGGGGCGTGGTTTGCCAATTACGGCGCGCATCCCTGGACCATGATTGCGCCAGCCCTCGGCTTCATCGGCGCGGCAGGAGCCCTGCTCTTTTTGAGAGCGCGTTGGGAAGTGGCGACGATGCTATCCTCATCGCTCTCGATTCTGGGTATTATTTCGACCGTCGGGCTTTCCATGTTTCCCTTTATTTTGCCGTCCAGCATCGCCCCCGATGCCAGCCTGACGGTTTGGGATGCTTCTTCCAGTCACCTCACCCTGTTCATCATGCTGATCGTCACCTTGATCTTCATCCCGATTATCGTGGCGTACACAAGCTGGGTCTACCGCGTGCTATGGGGCAAGGTGAAAGAGAAAGAAATCGAACGCGAATCCGGCCACGCTTATTGAGCCTGAAGGAGACAGACATGTGGTATTTTGCCTGGCTACTCGGTTTGCCACTCGCCGCCGCCTTCGCGGTGCTGAACGCGATGTGGTACGAACTCATGGATGATGCCGCGAAGAAAAGAGCGGCAGGCGCTAAGGGAAAATAGCCTTCAAGCAGGCCGGCAATGTTCACGTTGAATGGTGCCGGCTTTGCGCAAACTATTTTGTCAGGCCAGCGCAAAACGCCCGATGCAGTGACGTGACAATGGTAAGCACTTCCGGCCGCACGATGTGGTAATAGACGGTTGTCCCCTCCCGCCGCGCTTCGACAAGCCCATCCGCCCGCAGACGCATCAGCTGCTGCGACATAGGGACCTGATCTATGCCGAGTAGCTGGCGCAATTCCGCAACTGATTTTTCGCCGTCAACCAAGGTACACAACACCAGCAATCGCTGGGGATGAGACAGGCTGCGCATCAACTCGGCGGCCGCTTCAGCGGCGGGGACCATATCCAAAACATTCATGTTCTTGAATTTACATTCTCTGAATGTTATATGCAAGGGCAAGGTTAGATACTTTGGAACATACTTGCAGTTCGATCCGAAGCACAACCGCCGAATTTCATTGATGCTTTGCCCCACCAAACACGGAGGAACGGGAAATGACACTTGATCGCGCAGTAATGATGTTTGCAGGCTTTATGATCTTGTTATCACTCGGCTTGGCGCTGTACGTCTCGTCTTGGTGGCTTTTGCTCACTGCTTTTGTGGGCCTGAACCTAATTCAGGCTTCGATTACCGGATTTTGTCCGGCCGCGATATTCTTCAGGAAACTTGGCATAAAGACCGGTTGCGCGTTTAACTGAACCATTCAGCCGCCTCTGGCTGATGAGGGGCGGCTTTCTCCAAGAGTGTGCACTCATGCCTAGACCAATTGGCTATATAGTCGCCGGGCTGTTCGTAGCCGGCCTGACTTTGCAGACGACATCTGCTCTTGCAGGCGAATACGTGGTTGAACCCACCACCATGACGGAAATGAAAGCCGTGTTTGGGCAGGTGAAAAGCCGAATTGTGGTACCAGGGCGCGCGCGTATCGGCGGCACTGTGCAAGAAGTTCTCGCTCGCGAAGGCGACGAGGTGCAGGAGGGACAGGTCGTTGCAACAATTGTTGACGAAAAGCTGGCCCTTCGCCTGAATGCCGCCAACGCAAGCATTGAGGCTCTCAATTCACAGCTCCAGAATGCGCGCGTCCAACTTGAACGCGCGCAGCAATTGCGCAGTACGGGAGCAGGCTCGCAAGCCACACTCGATCAGGCCCGCACGCAGTTTGAGGTAATCTCCAATCAGGTGGCGGCAGCAGTTGCAGACAGGGCTGTCATTGAGCAAAGCGAAAAGGAAGGGAGCGTTCTGGCCCCCGCGACAGGCCGTGTGCTCACAGTGCCGGTTACGCTCGGCTCCGTCATAATGGCAGGTGAAGAGGTCGTGCGGATTGCGCCCGGCCCTTATTATCTTCGCCTGTCCTTGCCGGAGCGCCATGCGGGGCAAATCGTGCAGGGCGCACAGGTATCTGTCGGCGCACGCGGTATCACACAGCCCGGCGACGGCAATGCGGATGCACAGCAAGGTCGCATCGTACACGTCTACCCGGAAATTTCGGATGGACGCATCATAGCCGACGTCCAGATAGAGGGTGTCGGCGATTATTTTGTGAACGAACGTACCCTTGTATCTATTCCGGTGGGTAAACGGACCGTCCTTGCTGTTCCGGTTGAAGCCGTTCGCACTCTCAATGGCGTCGATTATGTGCGCGTGACAACCGCGGGCGGAGAAATCGACGTAGCCGTCATTCCTGGAGAAAAGTTCCGTCATGAGGGCAAGGACCGCGTGGAAATCCTTTCAGGATTGCAAGCGGGCGACAGGGCTATGCTGCCATGAAGCCGGGTATTGCAGGCGGGTTGACCCGCATGTTCATAACGTCGCCACTGGCGCCGCTTCTGCTTGTCGTGGCGCTGGCACTTGGCACCATTGCGCTGATTACCCTGCCGCGCGAGGAAGAGCCGCAAATATCCGTCCCGATGGTGGATATTCATCTGAGCGCAAACGGATTGCGGGCTCAGGATGCCGTCAAGCTTGTCACCGAGCCACTCGAAACCATCGTAAAAAGCATCGATGGGGTGGAGCACGTCTATTCACGGACTGACGATGATGGCGCGTTGGTAACTGCAAGGTTCGAAGTAGGCACAAGCTCTGACGCTGCCATTCTTCGTGTGCACGAAAAAGTGCGCGCCAATATGGACCGCATACCCGTTGGCATCAACGAACCCCTTATCGTCGGTCGCGGCATTGATGATGTGGCAATCGTCGTCGTCACGCTGCGCCCTACCCCCGAGGCGTCCGCGCGCTGGAGGGCCAACGACCTCACGCGCCTTGCCCGCGAGCTTCAGGTCGAGGTTTCAAAGCTGCCGGATATCGGCCTGACCTACATTGTCGGCGAGCAGCCTGAACAGTTCCGCGTCGAGCCGGATTCGGAGAAGCTATCGCTTTATGGGATAACACTTCAGCAGCTTGCCGCCAAACTTGGCGGAGCAAACCGCTCGTTTCGCGTTGGGACGATCCGCGACGAAGGTGGCCAGCGCCCTATCGTTGCGGGTCAAACCCTGCAAACACTGTCGGAAATTGGCAATCTCTTGCTGACCGCGCGAGATGGCAGGTCGGTTTACGTGCGCGACGTAGCGAATATTGTGCTGGAAACCTCTCCTCGGGAAAGCCGGGTGACCGACATTCGCCGGGACGGTGAGAGCCTTGACCGCGCACCTGCCGTTTCTCTCGCGATTGCGAAGCGCGCTGGCACAAACGCCGTCACAATTGCCGAGGAAATCACACAGCGCCTGGAGCAGATACGCGGTCAGACCTTCCCCGATGATGTCGAAATGACCGTGACCCGCAACTATGGAGAGACCGCCAACGAAAAGGCAAACGAACTCCTGCTGCATCTGGGCATTGCGACGGTGTCGATCGTTATCCTCGTAGCTCTCGCCATCGGCTGGCGCGAGGCGGTGGTTGTGGCGGTTGTTATTCCGACCACGATCCTGCTGACCCTGTTTGCCTCATGGATGATGGGTTACACGCTCAACCGCGTTTCGCTGTTTGCGTTGATATTCTCAATTGGTATCCTCGTGGATGATGCGATCGTCGTTATCGAGAACATTGCGCGACACTGGGCAATGCGCGATGGGCGAAGCCGGGCCACGGCCGCAATCGATGCGGTGGCCGAAGTCGGAAACCCGACCATCGTGGCAACGCTTACTGTTGTTGCAGCACTGCTGCCAATGCTTTTCGTTTCGGGAATGATGGGTCCGTATATGAGCCCCATCCCGGTCAATGCTTCAGCGGCGATGGTGTTTTCGTTCTTTGTGGCGGTCATGTTGACCCCCTGGCTGATGCTCAAGATGAGCAGGAATTCCACGGCCGGACATGACGGCGGTCACGACGACGCAGGGGGTGGCAGACTGGGCCGTCTTTACGTGTCGGTCGCAAAACCAATTCTGGCCAGCCGCAAACGAGCATGGTCGTTCCTGATAGCCGTCGGGATTGCTACAATTGCTTCGCTCGGGCTGATCTACAGCGGGCACGTGACCGTGAAACTTCTGCCCTTCGACAACAAATCAGACCTGCAGGTCGTGGTTGATCTGCCGACCGGCTCAAGCGTCGAAGACACCGATCGCACCTTGCAGTCAATTGCTAACAAACTGGCAGCCGTACCGGAAATTGAATCGTTCCAGACCTATGCCGGAACAGGCGCGCCGTTCGATTTTAACGGCCTTGTTCGCCACTATTATCTGCGCGCAAATCCCGAACAGGGTCAGGTTGTCGTCAATCTCGTACCCAAGAGCGAGCGTTCACGCGCCAGTCACACGATCGCTCTTGAACTGCGGAACCTGATAAATGGGCTCGACCTGCCGAAAGGCACTGTACTCAAAGTGGTAGAGCCGCCGCCCGGCCCACCTGTAGTGGGAACCCTGCTTGCAGAGATTTACGGCCCCGACGCCGAGACGCGGCGGGCGGTTGCCAGCAAGTTGCGCGAGATATTCCAGAGCGTTCCTTACATTGTCGATGTGGATGACAGCTTCCACACGCAGACTGAACGGGTGCGCGTGTCAATCAACCAGGACAATCTGGAATACTATCGCGTCGAGCAATCGGACGTTTATGACACGCTCGGTTATTTGTATGGCGGAACCACGGTCGGATATTCGCATCGTGGTGATGGCCGACAACCCATTCCCATTACTCTGGCACTTTCCAAAGGTCGGACGACGATTGGCGAACAGGCATTGGCCACGCCCGTGCCAGCAAATGCCCTGCCCGGCGGACGCGATGTGGTTGAGCTTGGTGATGTCGTTTCGGTCAACCGCGAACCCACCTCATATCCGGTTTTCCGGCACAATGGGCGCGATGCCGAAATGGTTCTCGCAGAACTTGCGGGCGAGTATGAAGCGCCAATCTACGGCATGCTTGCTGTCAGGGATGCAATCGACAACACGGATTGGGGCAGCCTGCCAAAACCTGTGATTTCCCTTCACGGCCAGCCCGACGATGAATCCCATCCGACGCTTCTATGGGATGGCGAATGGGAAGTCACATGGGTGACGTTCCGCGACATGGGTGCAGCATTCATGGTTGCACTGCTGGGAATTTACATTCTGGTTGTTGCGCAGTTCGGCTCGTTCAAGCTGCCGCTGGTGATCCTGACACCCATACCGCTGACCTTTATCGGCATCATGTTGGGCCACTGGATGTTTGGCGCGCCTTTTTCAGCTACATCAATGATCGGATTCATAGCATTGGCTGGCATTATCGTGCGCAACTCCATCCTGCTCGCAGACTTTATCCGCCATGCCAAGGGTTCCGATAGATCATTGAGGGAGGTCCTGCTGGACGCTGGGGCTATCCGCTTCAAACCTATTTTGCTGACCGCAGTTGCCGCGATGATCGGCGCCGCGGTCATCCTTGCCGACCCGATCTTTCAAGGGCTGGCGATCTCGCTGCTGTTCGGACTTGCTTCTTCAACGCTGCTGACTGTGCTGGTAATTCCCGCAATTTATGTGGTGTTGAAGGGCGAAAGCAGAGTCTAGCGAGTTGGGCGACGTGCGGCGGCTGGGATCGCCGCACGTGCTTTCATCGCCGAAATCGATCAATCACACAAAAAAGTTCTGTTGGAATTGAATTCTCCGCAGTGGCATGAGCGCGGGAAAATCATTCCCAGAACGAAAAAATGTCGATTGCATCCTCCCAAACTCAAATTCTTCACAAGCCTTTCGGCAGTTCCCTGCTGCCCGGCATAATGATTGCCGGGCTGACTGCTGTTGCAGCCTATCAGCTGCGTCAATTGCCCGGACTGGCAGTCCTCAGCCCCATGATAATCGCGGTGGCAATCGGAATACTCTATGCCAATATCGTGGGTATGCCCGACCACGCAAAGCCCGGCATTACTTTCTGCCAAAAGAGCTTGCTGCGATTTGCAATCGTGCTTTTGGGTTTCCAGCTGACATTGACCCAGGTCTCAACGATCGGGGCGTCGGGAATCGCAATAATCGCTACAGTTCTCATTCTCACCTTCGTGCTGACCATGCTCCTGGGACGTGCGCTGGGGGTAGAGAAAAATCTTGCCTGTCTTATCGCTGCCGGAACTTCAATATGCGGGGCCTCGGCAATCGTTGCCACAAATGCCGTTGTGCGCGCACGTGAAGAACACGTGGCGTACTCCGTCGCAAGCATCACCCTTTTCGGTACGATTGCCATGCTCGGCCTGCCGTTTCTGGCACCTGTGTTCGGCCTCTCGGATCATGATTTCGGTATATGGGCGGGGGCATCCATTCACGAAGTCGCACAGGTTGTCGGCGCTGCGTTCCAGAACGGCCAAGTTTCTGGTGAGATTGGCACAGTGTCCAAGCTCACCCGCGTGGTTATGCTCGCGCCTGTGGTTCTCGCCCTAGGCTTCTTCATCAGCAGGCAGGCCGGTGCGCAATCCGGCGCCAAGGCAACCATTCCGTGGTTCGCCCTCTGGTTTCTGGCTGTCGTCGTGTTGAACAGCCTCATTACGATACCTGCAGAAGTGCGGCAGGCGCTCGCGCTCACAACAACCGCCCTGCTCAGCACCGGACTTGCGGCACTGGGACTACAGACCAATATTGCGGCCCTGCGCAAAGAGGGCATGCGTCCTTTGTTGCTTGCTCTTTTTTCGTTTCTGTTTATCGCTTCCTCTTCACTCACGCTGATCAAACTCTTCGCGTAAGGAAGCTGCATGACGCTTGAGCAGTTGCGCGTTTTCATAGCCGTTGCCGAACTCGAGCATATGACCCGGGCGGCACGGCAGCTTAATCTCACCCAATCAGCTGCGAGCGCTGCTATCGCGGCTCTCGAATCGCGCTACGCAACCAAGCTTTTTGACAGGGTGGGCAGAAATATCGCCCTGACGCCTGCGGGCCGAATGTTCCTGCCCGAAGCGCGTGCAGTGATGGCCCGCGCGAAGGCTGCAGAACTCGTGCTGGCAGATCTCGCCGGGCTGAGGGTTGGTTCCCTTAGCCTGGCTGCCAGCCAAACCGCAGGGAACTATTGGCTCCCGGAGATAATAAAGCAGTTCCACACGCTTTATCCCGGAATCTCTGTCAGCCTTGTCATAGACAACACGGCAGCTGTGGCCTCCCTGGTTCTGAAAGGAGAGGCGAATATCGGGTTTGTGGAGGGCAAGGTCGATCAGCCCGCGCTCAAGATTGATCTGGTCGCAGAGGACGACATGGTTCTGGTCGTTGCACCGGACCACGCCTGGGCCAAACTTCGAAAACGAACTATCCCTGATTTTTCGTCAACGCAGTGGGTCACACGCGAACCCGGTTCAGGAACGAGGGCCATGCTCGCTACAATGCTCGACCAGCAGGATATCAATCTGGACAAGCTGAATGGCGCACTGACGCTTCCATCCAACGAAGCCGTGCGCGCGGCTGTCGAATCCGGTGCAGGCGCTGCCGTACTTTCCAGACGTGTCGTGGAAAGCAGTATTGAAGCCGGAAAACTTGTCGCCCTTAACTATCCGCTAGAGAAGCGCCATTTCATGATGCTGCGCCACGAAAGCCGCTATGCAACGACAGTTGAAACGGAATTCGCCAAGTTGATCCGCAAGCGCGGCGTCCAATAGAGCACACCTCTCGATCTCACCGTGCAAAATGAAGTCGGCCCCGAAATCGGGGCCGCACTGCCTATCAGAAATCGAGCGGGCGATCCCCTTGCTCGTCGCGAATCCGGGTCGGGAGCCCGATGCGATTGAGCAAGCCAAGGAATGGTCGCGGCGGAAGTTGTTCAACGTTGGCCATCTTTTTGACATCCCACTCGCCGTTGGCGATCAGCAAGGCTGCAGCCACTGCCGGCACTCCGGCTGTGTAAGAGATGCCTTGCGAGCCGACTTCCTCGAAGGCTTCCTTGTGGTCGGCAACGTTATAGATGAATATCTCTCGTTCCTTGCCTTTCGATTTGCCCTTGATGAGATCACCGATACATGTCTTGCCCGTATAGGCAGGCGCAAGTGAACTCGGGTCGGGAAGAACTGCCTTCACCACCTTGAGAGGGACGACCTCTTGCCCCTCAGCCGTGCGCACAGGCTGCTCGGAAAGCAGGCCGAGATTTTTAAGCACCGTGAAAACGTTGATGTAGTGGTCGCCGAACCCCATCCAGAAGCGCACATTCTTGACACCGAGAATCTGTGACAGTGAATGCACTTCATCATGGCCGGTCAAATATGCCTTTTGCTTTCCAACGATAGGCAAGTCCCATTCCTTGCCGATCTCGAACATGGCATTTGAGGTCCATTCCCCATTCTGCCAGGACCAAACGCGGCCGGTGAACTCGCGGAAATTGATCTCCGGATCGAAGTTTGTCGCAAACCAGCGGTCATGCTTACCGGCGTTGATATCGATAATGTCGATCGAGTCTATTTCGTCAAAGTACTCATCGATGGCAAGCTTGGCATATGAATTGACGACGCCGGGATCGAAGCCCGCGCCTAGAATTGCAGTCACGCCGGCTTTTTCGCACTCCTCGCGACGCTTCCATTCGTAATTGGCATACCACGGTGGTGTTTCACAAATTTTCAAAGGATCTTCATGAATCGCGGTGTCGATATAGGCGGCCCCTGTCTGGATGCATGCCGAAAGGACTGGCATGTTCAGGAAGGCCGAGCCAACGTTGATGACAATTTGCGCACCAGTTTTTCGAATGAGGCTCGCTGTGGCATCAACCTCCAACGCGTCCAGCGCATGAGCTTCGAGCTTACCTTCGACTTTAAGAGCACTCTTCTCCTGAATGGACGCAATAATGTTCTCGCACTTCGAAACTGTGCGTGACGCGATATGAATATCACCCAGCAGATCGTTGTTTTGTGCGCATTTGTGCGCGACGACTTGCGCCACGCCGCCGCCACCAATGATGAGAACGTTCTTTTTCATTTCAGCAGGAATTCTCCGTGTGATGTTGAGGTTTATTTCAGGAAAGGCTGCTCTCGTAATCGGAATAGCCAAACTCGCGAACAGTGCGGATTGAGCCGTCCAGTTCGCGTATGGCGATGGCTGGCATCGCAACGCCATTGAACCAGTTCTTCTTGACCATGGTGTAGCCGCCAGCGTCATTGATCGAGATTCGGTCGCCGACTTTCAGCGGCTCGGGAAAACGGAATGTCCCGAATACATCACCGGCAAGGCAGGACTTTCCGCAGACCATGATCTCGTTATCGCCCGTATTGGGTGCAATCTTCGCACTCTCGCGATAAATTAGAAGGTCGAGCATATGCGCTTCGATCGATGAGTCGACGATGGCCAGATCCTTGCCGTTATGCAGCGTGTCAAGCACCGTCACCTCCAGTGTCGTTGACCGGGTGATCGAAGCCTCACCCGGCTCCAGATAGACCTGAACGCCGAATTTTTCGGAGAACGACTTCAGTCGCGCGCAGAATTCTTCAAGCGGATAATTGTCGCCGGTAAAATGGATACCGCCACCAAGGCTGACCCATTCCACGCGGGTCAACAACTCGCCGAACCGCTCTTCAATCTGGTGAAGCATGTGGTCGAACAGCGAAAAATCCGAGTTCTCGCAGTTATTGTGGATCATGAAACCGGTGATCTTATTGATGACATTCAGCACTTTGTCCGCATCCCATTCGCCCAGCCGACTGAAAGGACGTGCCGGATCGGCAAGGTCGAAGGTAGATGACGATATGCCCGGGTTCAGTCGCAATCCGCGCGTTATGCCGGACGCGTTGCCTGCGAAGCGTTCCAACTGCTGGATCGAATTGAAGATGATCTTGTCGGCATAGCTCACCGCTTCATCAACTTCATGATCGGCCCACGCCACGCTGTAAGCATGTGTTTCCCCGCCGAAACGCTGGCGGCCCAACCTGACCTCGTTGAGCGAGGAAGAAGTTGTCCCATCCATATGCTCACGCATCAGATCGAATACCGACCATGTTGCGAAGCATTTCAGAGCCAGCAGCGCCTTTGCGCCGGAAAGCTCTCGCACGCGATCGATTATAGCCATGTTGGCGAGCAGCTTACGCTTGTCGATGAGATAAAATGGAGTTCGTGGTTCAGACTGTGTGGACATGGGATTCTCTGAAACTGGAGAGAGATAAACTGCGGAAGATATGCCCGGCCTGAGCCTCCTGACAGGAGCTCGCCGGTGCAATCAGTGCGCCATCACAAAGTGAGCTGCGTGGCTATCGCAGATAAATAAGCGCTTTGGCGCAATTGCCTCTGAAATGCTCGGGCGTGCGCGCCAACCGCGCATCAACAATGAGATTTCCCATGCGCGAATGGATGGGTCGCAACTTTAAGGGTTCTTCCGCTTGGGTGTTGACCACTCCGGTTGGACCAGTCCCCAATTGGAAGAGGGCGTCGCTCGTCATGGCGTCCTCTCCAACCAGTGGATGATACCTGCTCAGCAGGAAACAGGCAGCGCCTTATATCAGTATGTCGAGAAAGCTCAACCCATACCTCGCGGATAGGCGGAGACAATTATATTCGTCAGCTCTTTAACTACCGGTGAACCTATAGTTGCGGCTCTACTTGCGTCAGACCCATCTATGTGATTTGCAACTAGAGATTGCCGGAGGAGCCATGAAGAAGTTTGCGATTGCCTTAATTGCGGTCGTTGGGCCAATAACCAGCGCTGCTTCACAATCCACCATAACGAACGCTCCGCCGCGTGATCACCTTATCGACGAGTATGTGGCCTATATTGGCCCGCAGGATCTGGTCAATTCGAACGGCGTACGACTAACTGCTCCGTGGCAGATCATCCGTCAGGACCGCGCCAATTACCATCAGTTCGGACGCGCTGACCGCATGGATACTGGCGACACATTCTTCCAGTCAAGATCGAACCGCGCAAAGATGGAAGCCATGCTCGCAAGTGGATACATTTCAAGCTCCGCCGCGCGCGACATCGTCTCCGGCGGCGTGCTTGTTCGCGTGGAAATCTGGGGCAGCAACGGATTCGGGCGCTCTGTGCATGTGGAGGTCGCTCGGTAATTGATGCGAACGCTGCAAGCCGTTTCCTTCATCGCATTTCTGGCTTTACCGTCCGTTTCGAACGCCGCGCCTGCATGCGGTCTCTATCAATACCACGCCGAAATCACTGACGTTTATGACGGCGACACTGTTACTGCCGACATCGATCTGGGTTTTAACACTTGGCGCCGCGGTGAACGGCTTCGGCTTTTCGGGATCGATACGCCGGAACTGAAAGGTCCAGATCGGGAATTGGGATTAGCCGCACGCGACGCGCTTCGATCCCGCATCCTAGGTAAGGGTGTGATCATTTGCACGATCAGGGACGACAACTCGAGCGCTGAACAACGCGAGAAATACGGGCGCTATCTCGCCAAAATTTACATTGATGATGAGCTGATCAATGATTGGCTGGTGCAACAAGGGTTGGCGCGCGCATATTCTGGCGGCGCGCGCCAACTTTTTTCAGTCCCTGCGCAATGAATGTGGAAAGCAGCGGCCTCGCTCGGTGAAAACATCCCCGCCATTGCAAAGATCATTCAACTGGCGCGCGGCAACTAAACATGAACACTGAAAGCTCGGAAGCAAGCGCCGCCCTGCCTGCTAAATCACGCACGGCATAGAACCAGGATCAACCCTTGCCCTGTCCACCTTTCTTCATGTCCTCGGCGATACGTTTCAATTCATCCAGCTCGTCGATCTTCGCATCTGCCAAGCGCTCGGCTTCTTTGCGAGCCTCGTCAAAACTTTCGTATTGGGCCTCGGCAACCGCCGCAGCCTTTTTGTGCGATACAGAGCCGGCATTCTTCAAGACATTCAGCTCGTTGGAGCGCAAGAAGTTGTCGAGGACACCTTCCCAGTCCGCCAACCGCATGGTCTGGCGACGCCTGGCGCGCAAATCGGCCGTGTCCAGAAACATCGTGACGATGAGGTTGAGTTCCGAAATCTCGGGCTGTGCCAGATAGTTTTTTGCGGTCACGACATCGCACTTGCGCACCCGCGACCCCTTCCATGAGGTTAGTCCCATGTTCGGTGCTGTAGCGTCGGCGCGGGCGACGATAAGCTCGGCAGCAGTATGGCCGGTGACCGCGTGCAGCATCTTGTTCTGGATGGTCGCATAGAACGTGTTCACGGATTTTGAGTTGGGATCATAGTCCTCGCTCAGCGCCAGGATATCCCGTACCTTTTGATAGAAGCGCGCTTCCGATGCCCTGATGTCGCGGATGCGTTCAAGCAGCTCGTCGAAATGATCATAACCCGGCTGCTTTAGCCGGGCGTCGTCCATCACGAAGCCTTTGACCAGGTACTCGGTCAGCGTCGTTGTGGCCCATCTGCGGAACTGGACTCCGCGCGCCGACCGAACGCGGTATCCTACGGCAAGGATCATATCGAGATTGTAATGCTTCAATGAACGGGAAACCGTGCGATTCCCCTCGGTTCGAACCTGTAAGAGTTCCTTACAAGTTGCCTCTTCGCTTAACTCCTGCTCGTCGTAAATGCTTCCGATTTGTTGGGTCATTGCCTGTGGAGACGTCTGAAACAACTCGGCCATTTGGGCCTGTGTCATCCATGCCGTTCCGTCAATCGCGCGTAACTCGATCCGGCTGCGGCCGTCTTCCGTGGTGTAGAGGATGAGGTTATCGTCAGACATCGGCACCTTCCTCCGCGAGATCGCCGGTGACCGGCGCAGCACCTTCAACTTCGTCCCGGGTAAATTTCTCGGCAAAGAACGCTTCGTCTATCTCGTAGATTTCCACGGGGCGGCGTTTCACACCCACCTGATGTTTGATGCAAAGGTCCAATAGACGCTTTCCATCGATCAACGTGATCGGAGCCGCGCCGACAAACAGCGCACCTTCTTGTGCACCTTTCGCAAAACTGCCGAGACTGATGATGGTGCCCCGGATGGCTTTGAAATACGGGAGCGCACCCCGAAGCTCGTCGACCTTTGGTCGAGTGATGGTGTTTTCCGTCCGCTTAACCTGAACAACTTCTGTGATTTCCGTAATACCGAACTGTACGCGGGCAACAACATCGACACCCTTGTCGCCACTGACCTTTGTGACGCGAACGTCTTCATAGTCCATCGCGTCGAGGAGTTCTTTGATAAAATGCTCAAATTGCGCTGGATCAAGTTGCATGAGGCGTTCGCGAAACGCCGTCAACTGCTCCTCGTTGTGGGCATGAGCTGCTTCGGCGACGGTTGTCCGTTTTGAGGAAGGCGCTGCGACAGTGGTTGACTCGGCTTTCCCACTGAAACCCTTTAGCCATTGCAGCCCAGCATCGGTGATGGCGTAGAAATTTCCCTCGCGGGTGATCAGCCCACGTTCGGCGACGCTAACCAACCGTCTCCGCAGCGTGTCAGTAAAGGTCTTCGGCGTTGAAAACAGCGAAACCGCTTTTAGATAATCCGACCATGCCGGCAGGATGTCACCACGTTTGCAAGGCGAACGTTCGGCAACCAACGAAAGGAGCTTCGGAATCCCTTCGATGACATCCAGCTCCCGAAAGAGTACTTCGTCATTATCGAGGAAGCGTCGACCGCGCTCACCTATCCGGTAGACGCCTGCATCCTTTTCCAAGAGGTGCAGGGGGTTGATGAAAAGATAGCAGCCATTGAGATAACGCGGATTCAGCGTCTTGCCGCTGCCATCCCATATTTTCCGAGCGAGCGTTTCAGACTCCCCGGAGAGGCGTTCCCCAATCCAAGTGTCCGGATCCGACCAATCGACTGGATTTTGCGGCGTCCCCATTTGATTGGCAATGTTGCTGATCAAGTCGCGAACACGTTGGACGGGTTCGCCATCCATGAGCCGTATCGCATGGGCAACGTCCGAGTAGAGCGGATAAAGCGGTGCCTGGACGATCTTTGTGCCAATACCGCTTCGATAAACTGCCTCTTTAATTCCCCCAATCTCGTCAGACCCGATGATTTTGGTGACGCTCATTGATCCCGCCTGAAGCCATATGATTCCATTCAGTCAAAGTAGCTTACGGTTGTCCCATTCGGAAAGCCGCGATGGCCGATCTGTGCCTGATATCTTAACTTCCGAGTGATTCTGTAGATGACCGCCGGTAGCAGTAATTGCGGAATTTCCAGAGTGCCTGCGGACGCTAGAGCTCAATCGCACAACCAGGAACCGTGTGGAATGTTAAGTCTGGTGCCGCTTAGGTGACTCGAACACCTGACCCCATCATTACGAATGATGTGCTCTACCAACTGAGCTAAAGCGGCCCGTGCCAGCGAATTGGCTGCGGAATGCGAGCCTGATAGACATATTTTAGATCAATATCAAGACGCGCATTTGCTGTTGATGCACATTGTCCAGCCCTGTTCCAATACTATTCGGCCTTGATAAGATGCCGCTTGGCCAGCCTGCGACTTCCCTTCGCGGATTTTTCGTATAGTAGGAATCGTATAAACAGACGTGAATAGTCACGCACAAGGTGAGGAATCAGCTCTTGGACGTCATAGAAAAGGCGATCCGTAACGCGTTCGAGAAGGGCGATTCGTCCGATCAGGCTTTCCGGGAACGTGTGTACAGGCAAGCATTCTCTGCGCTGGATCGCGTTCTGCAAGCCAATCCCGGTGTTACGGTGGAGGCCGCGATCAAGCGCCGCAAGTCTTTGCAGGCCAAGATCGTGGAGATAGAGCAGGAATTCGTCAATCCCAGGCCGAAACCGGCTGAAGATCCGCTGCTTGCGCAAGTGCCGCCGCTTCCCACAGGCGAATCACAAACTGTCGTGCATCAACCCGAACCCGTTGTTGTGGCCGCGCCGGTTGCCGAAGAGCCCCCTATCGTTCAGCATGAACCTGTTGCCACCTATGTCGAGCCCGAACCCGAACCGGAAAACGTTCCGGTAAATGTGTATGTCGAGCCCGTGGCTACCCCGCATACACACCAAGTCGAACACACTGCTCCGGAAATTTCCCCACAGACCTACGAAACTGAACGCAGCGCTCCCTCGATCGATCCTGTGATGCCCGTCTCCGGGCAACGGACCGCCGCTCCATCCGCCGCAGATGGTTTGACGGCTGAGCGGGTCGTGCATGTCAAAGAGCGCAGGCGCCGGCCTATGGCGGCCATGTTTGTGGCAGTAACCTTGTTCTCCATCCTTGCCATCGGAATCTGGTGGGCGATGCAGACCGGCCTTCTGGGAAACACAACGCAATCTGAAACCATCACGTCGATACCGGTTCAGGACGACGACTACGAGCCCGGTGCAGATGAAGCACCCGTGACACCGGGCCAGGCCGACGCCAATCGAAACTGGATTCCTGTTTTCAATGCCAGCGACTCCGGCGCAATCAGCGCACCATCAGACGCAACTGCCGAAGTGCTGCAAGACGAAGGCGTCAGCTTCGTTCGCGTGCGCTCCGGCGGTTCTGGCGCGGCTGTCTTGATCGACGTTAACCCCGGCGTACTGGAACAGATCGCCGGCAAGCGCGCGACCTTCGACATTGTCGCGAAAGCACAAGAGGGTCAGGACACGCAAATGTCTGTAACCTGCAATTTCGGTGAACTCGGTGATTGCGGGCGAAAGCGCTATGCCGTTGGCATCGGGCGTGCGGATTATCTGTTTGAAATCAACATTCCTGACAAGAAACCCGGCGCGGCTGGAACAATTGCCATAAATTCTGACTTCGACAATGAAGGAAAATCGGTAGATATCTATGAGATAAAGGTATCTGTCGCAGAATAGCTATTTGTCCAGCATAGCGGTCAGTGTGGACAGCCTGTCCGCCTCAGCGGCAGGCTTGTCCCAGCGAAGACGCGAGATTCTCGGGAAACGCATCGCAACACCGGATTTGTGGCGAGGCGAACGGTTAAGCCCTTCGAACGCCACCTCCAGCACAAGCCCGTGATTACGATCCGCCCGGACGGAACGCACAGGCCCAAAGCGTTCGATCGTGTTATCGCGAACGTATTTGTCGATCTGACGCAACTCCTCGTCGGTGAAGCCGAAATACGCCTTTCCAACCGGGACAAGCTGCTCCGCGCCTTCTTCCCCTGTCCAGACGCCAAAAGTATAGTCTGAATAATAGCTGGAGCGTTTTCCATGCCCGCGTTGCGCGTACATCAATACCGCAT
The DNA here is from genome assembly GCA_019635795.1 of Rhizobiaceae bacterium. Lineage (GTDB taxonomy): Bacteria > Pseudomonadota > Alphaproteobacteria > Rhizobiales > Rhizobiaceae > Mesorhizobium_G. The sequence continues at coordinate 61,768 of JAHBYV010000010.1, read as the reverse complement.
CGATTGTATGCGGGTCGCGCTTCCATTTGAACCAGGGTCCCTTTGGACGACCCGGTAAATAGGGCGCGTCCTTTCGTTTGAGCATCACCCCTTCAATGATCGGGTGTGGTGGCGAGCGGCGAATTTCTTCCAGCGCATGCCAATCGGCGAAGGCAAAATTCCGTGAAATGTCGAACCTGTTGGGATCAAGCCCCGCAACAAGGTCGTTGAGGGTGCTGCGCCGTTCCAGATAAGTCTGCGTCCGAAGGTCTTCTGCCTCACGTTGCAGAAGGTCATAGGCACGGATGAAGACAGGAAAGCTGGACTGGATTCGGGCGGTGACGCTCTTGCGGTTCAATCGCTGCTGCAGATCGGAGAAAGATCCCGTCTTGCCTTGCGGATCGCCCACCAGCAACTCGCCATCTATCGCACCCTCGAAATCCATCGCCTCTATCAGATCAGGAAAGGCAGCCGAGATTTCATCGCCCGTGCGCGAATACAGCCTGCGTAAACCACCTTCGGCAACAGCTTGCACCCGGATGCCGTCCCATTTCCATTCCGCGAGGTAATCCGAAGGATTAAGCCTTTCCAAATCGGGATCATTCACCGGCTGCGCCAGCATCACGGGTCGAAAGAGTGCTGCAGCCTTACGTTCCGGGCGCGGCGCCCGTCCTTCGAGCCATGCAAACAACGAGGTATAAGGCGGTTCAAGTCCGTGCCAAACTTCCTCGATCTCGACAACATCAACCCCACCAAGATCGGCGAGTGCCTGTTTGGCCAGGCGTGCGGAAACGCCAATGCGAAGGCCGCTCGTAACGATCTTGATGATCGCAAAGCGTGATGACACGTCCGACTGGTCTAGCAGCATGGCAAGCACTTTTGGCGCATCCGACCTGCTGACGCGCTGCAGCGCCTCCACAACTTCAGCAAGGGTCAAGTCATGTGGATCAGCCACCGCAGCCTGGGGCCAAACGAGAGATGCCGTTTCGGCAAGGTCTCCGACATAGTCGTAGGAATATCCGAAAAGAACCGGGTCCATGCGCTCGGCAACAAGCGCACGCAGCATAGAGGGCTTGACCGATGCAAAACTCAAATCGCCTGTGATGGCTGCAAGGGCAAAGCCGCGATCAGGGTCTTCCACAGAACGAAAATAGTCGGTCAGCAGCTTGAGCTTGCCGTTCCGTGATGGCATCAGGACAAGCCGGTCCAGCAATTCGGCGAAGCGTTTCATCAGTCGCCCTCGTCCTCGTAGCCGATCAGGTGGAGTGGGCGCGCTGCTATTCCATTCAACTCACACCAACGCACAAGAGCTTCTTCGCGCCCATGCGTGACCCAGACTTCCCCGGCGCCTGTTTCGCGGATCGTCGCAGTCAGCTCGTCCCAATCCGAGTGGTCGGAAATAATCAAAGGCAGCTCCACGCCACGCTGTTTGGCGCGCTGGCGTATGCGCATCCAGCCGGAGGCGAAAGCAGAAACTGGATCAGGAAACCGGCGAGCCCAGCGATCTGCAAAAGCGGATGGCGTGCCCACCACAATTGCCCCGGCAAATTCGCCTTTTCGGTTCGCTTCAACAGTTGCTGGTAGTAGTTCGCCGAGATCGATACCTTGCCCGGCATAATAGTCGCATAATTTTTGAAGCGCCCCGTGGAGATAGATCGGAGCCTCGTAGCCAGCGTCCCGGATCAGCCTGATTACGCGCTGCGCCTTGCCGAGAGCATATGCACCAATGAGATGGGCGCGCTCGGGAAACTGTTCGACCGAACGCAAAAGCCGGGCGATTTCAGCTCTGGCGGGCGGGTGGCGAAAAACCGGCAGGCCGAACGTTGCTTCCGTAATGAACACGTCACAGGGGATCACCTCGAATTGCTGGCAGGTGGGATCGGCTTGCCGCTTGTAATCTCCCGACGCGACAATTCGAAGTCCGCGCGATTCAACGCAAATTTGCGCTGAGCCGAGCACATGACCTGCGGGGTGAAAACTTATCTCCACGTCATTTATTGTGAGATGGTCACCGCACCTCATGGCTTGTGTTTCGCCAGCAAAATTCTCCCCATATCGCAGCCCCATAATGTCGAGCGTCTGTTGTGTCGCAAGCACTTTGCCGTGCCCCGCCCGCGCATGGTCGGAATGTCCATGCGTGATCAAGGCGCGCTCGACCGGACGCACGGGATCGATGAAGAAATTGCCGGGCGGGCAATAGAGCCCTTCCGGGCGCGAGCGGAGCAGATCACGTGGACGCATTTTCTGAAGATAAGCGTTATTTTTCTGGTTTGAACCCCATTGCGCAACGCCTGCTGACAAGCGCATACAGCTTTCCCTTTTTTAGCTGAACTCGATTCTAGTCATCCTTTCCGGTCGGCACATGCCAATTGATACATCCTCGCATGATAGTTTGGCTGATCGGCGTGCCGATTTCGCCGAGATGTTATTTGCAGACGGCGACTACGGCGCAGCTGCATCGCTAATGATGGATGCGCTCGAACGCGCTCCTAACTGGTCGATCGGATGGCTGCGGCTCGGTGAGTATTACGAAGCTGCCGGAGAGATGAGTCAGGCGGTCGAGGCATGGAATATGGCGCTGAAGATTGACCCCTCAGACCGCGCAGGCGCTACGCTCAAACTGGCTATTGCAGGAGCTATACCGCATTCAAGCCGACCACCCAGCGCGTTTGTTGAAGCGCTGTTCGATCAGTACGCCGACCGGTTCGAGTTTTCCCTGCTGCAAAAGTTGGGCTACCGCTTACCGGACCTTTTGCTGCGTGCCATTCATGACATCCAGCTTGGGCCATTCGAGCTCGCGCGCGATCTCGGCTGCGGCACTGGCCTCATGGGCGAGAGATTGCGGCCGAATGTGAACCGTCTCGAAGGCTTCGACATTTCAGCAGAAATGTTGCGGAGGGCACGGGCCAAGGGCATCTACGACCTGCTGACCAGAGCCGATCTCCACAATCTGCGTGAATTCACCACATTTGCGGATCTGGTCACAGCGACTGACGTCTTTAACTACGTGGGCGCTCTCGATGAGATCGTGAGCAGAATCGCGGCCATGCAGCAATCTGGCGGGCTGTTCGCATTTTCAGTCGAACGGCATACAGGGATTGAAGATTTCGCGCTTCTTACCTCGCGCCGCTATGCGCACAGCCAGCCATATGTCGAGAGAGTATTGGCTTCCAGCGGCTATGACCCGTTGGCCATGACGACCGAGACCATACGGATGGACCGCAACGAGCCAATCGAGGGCATATTGGTCGTTGCGCGCAAACACTGACCAGCGTCAGTTTTCGCCCATCTTGAGCGCCTGAATGAAGGCTTCCTGCGGAATGTCCACCTTGCCGAACTGACGCATCCGCTTCTTGCCTTCCTTCTGCTTTTCCAGAAGCTTGCGTTTGCGCGTAACGTCGCCGCCGTAGCACTTTGCCGTCACGTCCTTGCGCAAGGCTGAAATGGTTTCACGCGCAATGATACGCCCGCCAATCGCCGCCTGAATCGGTATCTTGAACATGTGCTGGGGGATCAACTCCTTCAGCTTCTCACACATGACGCGACCGCGCTTTTCGGCTGCGGAACGATGCACCAGCATGGAAAGCGCATCCACCGGCTCGTCGTTCACCAGAATCGACATTTTGACCAGATCGCCTTCGCGATAATCCGTCAGGTGGTAGTCGAACGACGCATATCCCTTGGAAATAGATTTGAGCCTGTCGTAAAAATCGAAGACCACTTCGTTCAGAGGCAAGTCGTAGACAAGCATTGCGCGCTTGCCGACATAGGACAAATCCGCCTGAATGCCGCGCCGGTCCTGGCACAGCTTCAATATGCCGCCGAGATAATCGTCCGGAGTAAGGATCGTTGCGCGAATCCAGGGCTCTTCGATGGATGCGATTTTCACCACGTCGGGCATGTCTGCCGGGTTGTGCAGTTCCTTTTGCGTGCCGTCATTCAGGTTCATGCGATAGACAACGCTCGGCGCGGTCGCGATGAGGTCGAGGTTGAATTCCCGCTCCAGCCGCTCCTGAATGATTTCGAGATGCAACAGACCCAGGAAGCCGCAGCGGAAGCCAAAGCCGAGCGCGGCAGACGTTTCCATCTCATAGCTGAACGAGGCGTCGTTGAGGCGCAACTTGCCAACGGCGGCGCGCAAATCTTCGAAATCGGCAGCATCGACCGGAAAAAGACCGCAGAACACCACAGGCTGCGCCGGTTTGAAACCCGGCAAAGGGTCCGTTGTGGGGCGACGATCTTCAGTGATGGTATCGCCGACGCGTGTATCTGCAACTTCCTTGATCGAGGCGGTGATGAAGCCGAACTCGCCCGGGCCGATCTGATCGGCTTGAATCATTTTGGGGGTGAAGAAACCCGTGCGCTCGACCGGATATTTCGCTCCGGTTCCCATCATACGGATCGTCTGGCCCTTCTTGAGAACGCCGTCGATCACGCGCACGAGAACGATGACGCCAAGATAGGCGTCGTACCAGCTATCCACCAGCATGGCCTTGAGCGGCTTCGCTACATCACCTTCACGCGGCGCGGGCAAACGGTTGACGATTGCCTCAAGCACATCCTCGATGCCAATGCCGGTTTTGGCCGAGATCATTACAGCTTCGCTTGCGTCGATGCCGATGACTTCCTCGATCTGATCCTTCACGCGCTCCGGTTCGGCTGCGGGCAGGTCGATCTTGTTCAGGACGACGACGATTTCATGATTGTTGTCGATGGCCTGATAGACATTCGCCAATGTCTGGGCCTCAACGCCCTGGCTGGCATCGACGACGAGCAGCGAGCCTTCGCAAGCAGCAAGCGACCGCGAAACTTCATAGGCAAAGTCAACGTGACCGGGTGTGTCGATGAGGTTAAGGACGTATTCCTCGCCATTCTTCGCCCGATAATTGAGCCGCACGGTCTGCGCCTTGATCGTGATACCGCGCTCACGCTCAATGTCCATATTGTCGAGCACCTGCTCTTTCCCGGCCATTTCGCGGGCGTCCAGTCCACCCGTATTCTGGATAAGCCGGTCGGCGAGAGTCGATTTACCGTGGTCGATATGCGCCACGATGGAGAAATTGCGGATATGGGAAATCGGCGTTGTCATGGCGCTCGGCTTTATCAGGGAAAGGCCAAAACGCAAGAGAAAGCGGTTGTTTCAGCTTTTAATTGCCCAGAATGATGTCCAGCAGTGACTTCTCTGCCTTGACTTTGGCTCCGCCAACCTCCGCCTGCGGGCGCTTTATGGAGCCCGTGGGCGTATCTGCGGCCCGCGGCGAACGGATCAAGCTGTTGTTGCCTGTTGCATCGGCGGTTGGCTGGCCAACGTCGGCAGGCGGGGCAAGTCTGCGGTTCGACTCGCCCAGCAAGGAACGAACGGGAACGCCTTCATGCGCGGCTGCCATGAATTGACGCCAGGCAACGGTCGGCAGCGAACCGCCGGTAATGTTCTTCGTGGGAGAACCATCATCATTGCCGAACCATACGCCGGTCGTCAGATTGGCCGTATAGCCGATAAACCAGGCATCCTTGGACTTCTGGCTGGTGCCGGTCTTTCCCGCAGCAGGCCAACCGAAATCAGCCTTGCCGGCTGTCCCGTCCCTGATCGTTTCCTGCATCATGGTATTCATCATCCCGACCGTTTCAGGCTGAAGGACACGCGGCGCGCTGGCTGCAGGGGCACGATAAAGCTGCTTGCCACCCGCCGTCGAAATGCTCGTTATAAAATGTAGTCTCGGCAGATAGCCGCCATTGGCAAACGGTACATAGGCCGCAGTCAATTCCAGGGGCGTGACTTCCGAAGTTCCAAGCGCGATTGAGGCATTTACCTGTAGTTTGGAGCTTATGCCGAGTCGCTGCGCGGTTTTGACCACGGTTGCCGGCCCCACTTCCGCTGCAAGCTGCGCCGCCACGGAATTAAGGGATTTGGCCAAGGCGGTGGTCAACGTCACCGGACCGTAATATTTGCCCTTGTAGTTTTGCGGCGTCCAGTTGCCAATGCGAATTGGCGTGTCATTGCGGATGCTTTGCGGCGTCAGCCCATGTTCTATTGCTGCGAGATACACGAAAGGCTTGAAAGCTGAACCCGGTTGCCGCTTCGCCTCGGAAGCGCGGTCGAACTGGCTGGCCGCATAATCGTAGCCTCCGACCATAGCGCGCACCGCTCCGGTATTGTCGATTGACACCAATGCTCCCTGGCTGACACTGAGCTTTTTTCCATCCGAAGCTATCAGCTCACGAATCGAGTTTTCCGCCAGCTTTTGTAATGTCATATCTATGGTGGACTCGACCACAATATCCGTCCTGACTTCGCCAATCAGGTCCGGCAACTGGTCCATAATATAGTCGGCGACGTAGTTCTCTGACCCGCTCCAATAGGCCGCTGCGCGCGTAGGCTCGGCCTTCATCGCAACGGACAATTCCTTGTCGCCTATCATGCCCTGATCGCGCATTGCGGCCAGAACAATTTCCGCCCGCCCGTTCGCCGCATCCGGATCGCGCGCTGGTGAAAACCTGGATGGTGCCTTGAGCAAGCCAGCAAGCAATGCAGCCTCCGCAAGCGTGACGTTGCGGGCCGACTTGCCAAAATAGCGGCGAGAGGCAGCCTCAACGCCATAAGAGCCAGAACCGAAATAGACGCGATTCAGATACATTTCGAGTATCTGGTCCTTGGTGTGATTCTGCTCCAGCCAAAGCGCAAGCACGACTTCCTGAACCTTACGCCTGATTGTTCTTTCCGGCGTCAGGAAAAGGTTTTTTGCGAGCTGCTGCGTTAATGTGGAGCCTCCCTGCGCAGTGCGCCCGCCAATTATGTTGGACATCAGCGCTCGGCCGACACCAAGCGGGTCGATGCCAAAATGCGAATAAAAGCGCCTGTCCTCAATGGCAATCACAGCCTGCGGAATATAGGGCGACATTTCGTGCAGCCCCAGCGCTTCGCCGCCGGTCACCCCGCGGTTCGCCAATAGTTTGTCATCTGCGCCAATGATCTTGACGTTTGGCGGTCGCTTTGGAACGGCCCATGTCGTAGCGCTTGGTAGCTGCGCCCCGTAAAATGCAGCGACGCCCAGCCCGGCGATGCCAGCCCAAATACAAAGCACAAGGCTCCAATATACAAGGCGTCCCAAAAGGCCCATGCCGCCGCGCCGTCTCGCCTTTCGGCGCGGTGTCTTCGCAGTTGCTTTCTGCTTGCGCTTGCGGCCTGAAGGCAAAACGCGGTCATCCTCGCTCAATGCGAAGCGACCCGACGATACCCGACGGGGCTCGTCAAAACTCGGTTCTATGCGCCTGTTGGCGCCGCGTTTGGCCATGCCAACCTTCACCCGTTTCACGCCGTGGCGCGTGGGTGAAGGTTAAATGCGGCAATTTAAGGTGGGGTTAAATCCATAAAATTTTCGCGCAATTCTCAGCAAATTGCGCGAAAAGCAGAGTTATCGCAGAACCGAACAATTACCGTCGCGGCCGAAGGTTACCCTGATGCGATCACCTCTCCGAACGCCCTGAACGGTTATCCGGCGATCATTGGCACGCACAACCTCCGCCCGGCGAATGCCCATATCCCGCGCCTTGTTCAGCGCATCACTTGAATCGCACTGACGTCCGTAGCGCCCTTTTCGCGGCATCCGGTAGTTGCGATCCGGACCGGTAAATCTGTCGCGATGGCGATCGACATAGGCCCTACAACGGCGATCATTTGGATTTCGTTCGCAAAAATCAGCGGTCCGAATTCTCACGCCATTGGGACCAATGAGAAATTCCACGTCCTGCGCCACGGAAGGCGCGGAATAGGCCATGCTGCTTAACGCAACTGCGGCTGCAAGTGCGGTCAACTTCAGTGATTTCAGCATTCGTCAGATATCCTTTATGATGCTCCGCAGGTCATTCGGATTCCTCATCCGGCTTGGACGACCATTCATGCGGCTCAATGCGAATTTGCGTGTTAGCGTCTGTAAACGCCCACCACCCCGCATCGGTTTCATCCCAATCGCCGCCTATGGCTTTGAGCCTGTCCAGTGAGCGATATTGAGCAATGGACTCATTTTCCTGCCCATCACGGTCAGTCCAGAAGACTGTCACCTTGGAACCGTCGCGCGGCGCAGTCGAAATGGGTTGCCTGCTCATATCGATCCTCCTGACCATCACTCTCGGGCATCCATCATGAATGCACGCTGAACACATGAGACGCTAAGACAAAGGCAAGAACTTGTGCTCGCCAAAAAGGTTTCGCCTAGCTGTGAGCAAAAATGTCCTGCTCATCCCAGCCCATCAGATCCAGCTTGGCCCGCGTTGGAAGGAACTTGAAGCAGGCCTCTGCTTCCTTCAGGCGACCGTCGCGCTGGAGCCGGGTAACAAGCGCATCACGCACTGCATGCAGATAGAGCACATCGGATGCGGCATATTCCAGCTGTTCCGGAGACAGCGTTTCGGCGGCCCAGTCTGATGACTGCTGAACCTTGGACAGGCTGACACCCAGAAGCTCGTTGCAAATATCCTTCAGGCCGTGGCGATCAGTGTAGGTGCGCGTTAAACGCGAAGCGATCTTCGTGCAGAACACGGGCGTCGTCATAACCCCGAAGGCGTTGAACAGCACAGCAATATCGAAGCGACCGTAGTGAAAAATCTTGGTTTTCCGGGAATCCCGCAAGAGCGCAGCGAGATTTGGCACACGCTTCTGCCCTTTCTCGATCTGCACGACGTCGGCAGTTCCATCACCGGGCGAAAGCTGAACCACGCACAGTCTGTCACGGTGCGGGTTGAGACCAAGTGTTTCGGTGTCAATCGCGACAGCATCCCCCGCATAGTTACTGAGGTCCGGCAGGTCGCCTTTGTGAAAACGTATCTTGCTCATAAAATATCCTATTTGGCGAGCGCTGCGAGAATCCGCGCCCAGGAACGCTGTCCCTTGTGGAAGGAGGTCAGATTATACTTTTCGTTGGGCGAGTGAATGCGATCATCGTCCAGCGCGAACCCTACCATTAGCGAATTTATACCCAGATAGGTCTGGAAATCCCCGACGACCGGTATGGAACCGCCACCACCAAGCAATAAAGCCGGTTTGCCCCACTCATCAGAGAGCGCCTGCCGCGCCTTTGTAAGTTCCGGTGAGTCATAGGGAAGCTGGATCGCGGGCGAACCGCCGTGCGGATGAAACTCGACCGAACAGTCTGCCGGGATGCGTGCCCGGACAAAGGCACGAAAAGCCTCGCGAATCTTGTCCGGGTCCTGCTTGTGGACCAGACGGAACGAAACTTTCGCGTATGCCTCGGCGGGAATGACCGTCTTGAAACCGGCGCCTGTGTAGCCACCGGAAATTCCGTTGAACTCGGCAGTGGGCCGTGCCCATGTCAATTCGAGGATTGAACGCCCCTGTTCGCCGGCAGGAATGGATAGGCCAATGCTGCCCAAAAACTTCTCTGGCGCCTTGCCCAGCTTGTCCCACGCCTCCAGCACCTGGGTTGGGGTTTCTTCAACGCCATCATAGAAACCGGGAATAGTGACCCGCCCGCTTTCATCATGAATATCGCCCAGCACCTTGGACAGGATGCGGATCGGGTTTGCGGCTGCACCACCGTAATAGCCTGAATGCAGGTCACGGCTGGCCGCCTTGACCACGATTTCCTCTCCAACAAGTCCGCGCAGGCTCACACCGATCGATGGCGTTTCGGGATCGTACATGGACGTATCACATACAAGCGCAATATCAGTCCTCAGCTCATCCTTGTTCGCCTCAAGGAATGGCTTCATGGAGGGCGAACCGGATTCCTCCTCGCCTTCAAAGAACACCGTGACGCGACACGGCAAGGAGCCGTTCACCTTCTTGTAGGCACGACATGCCTCGACGAAGGTCATCAACTGGCCCTTGTCATCAGACGATCCGCGACCGGTAATGATCTTGGCGCCTTTGTCGCTCTCGCTGATGCGCGGAGAAAAGGGATCCTCATGCCAAAGATCGATCGGATCGACCGGCTGTACGTCATAATGACCGTAGAAAAGGACATGCGGGGCATCCGGCGTCGCGCCGGGATGGTGCGCAACGACCATGGGGTGGCCAGGTGTGTCCCGCACACTTGCATCAAAGCCAATGCTCTTCAGCTCATTGACCAGCCATTCAGCGCCTTTACGACACTCGCCCGCGAAGGCGGGATCGGTGGAAATGGTCTTGATGCGCAACAGGTCGAACAATCGTTGCACGCTCTCATCAAGTGAGCGGTCGATTTCTTCCAGCACGGGGTCAATATGCGTAGCGGTCATATGTGGGCCTTTCGAATCTCGCGCTAAACTAGCCGGAAGCGCGGGAAAGGCAAAGAAGAGCTATTGAGCCAGCAAGGCGGACCGCCCAAAAAAATGCCGCCGTGGCGGAGGGAATACCACGGCGGCGCTTCTAAAAATAATGCGGCAGCCCGGAGAGGGGGATGAGGCTGCCGCAACTATCCGGTAAAGGCGGGGGACGGGCCTTACTCCGGATACGGCCGAAGCCGATGCCCTGTAAATGGCGAGTCGAACATGGCGATTCAAGGGCAGCCAGATTACAAGTTTGTAACCTGTTTGTGAGGTTTTAGCGGCTGTCGGGTGCTGTCAGTATTTATCACCGGGAGATAGACACACGAAGCCTGTGGCGCTACCCATCCATGCATGAAAAAAGGTGATCATCTCTTCCTCGTAGACGGTTCCGGTTACATCTTCCGGGCCTATCACGCCCTGCCCCCGCTCAATCGCAAATCGGACGGGCTTCCCGTCAATGCTGTTGCGGGCTTTTGCAACATGCTCTGGAAGCTGATGCGCGATGCCAGAAACACCGATGTTGGCATTGTTCCCACTCACTTTGCGGTGATTTTCGACTATTCCTCGAAGACCTTCCGCAACGATCTTTATCCGCAATACAAGGCAAACCGTTCCGCGCCACCCGAAGATCTGATCCCGCAGTTCGGTTTGATCCGGCAGGCCACTCGCGCGTTTGAGCTTCCATGCATCGAAATGGAAGGCTTTGAGGCTGACGATCTGATTGCGACCTATGCACGGCTCGCCACTGAAGCCGGAGGCGATACCACCATCATCTCATCCGACAAGGACCTGATGCAACTCGTTACGCCAACGGTCAGCATGTACGATCCCATGAAGGACCGTCAGGTGGGCATTCCGGAAGTGATCGAAAAATGGGGTGTTCCACCGGAAAAAATGATCGATCTGCAAGCCCTTACGGGTGACTCGATCGACAATGTTCCCGGCGTTCCGGGAATTGGACCAAAAACCGCAGCGCAGTTGCTCGAACAATTTGGTGATCTCGACACGCTTCTTGCGCGGGCGGGTGAAATTAAACAGGAAAAGCGGCGCCAGACAATTATCGACAATGCGGATGCCGCGCGCATTTCCCGCGAACTCGTACGCCTCAAGATTGATGTGCCTGTGACTGACAGTCTTGAGTCGCTTGTGTTACAGCCTCCAAACGGTCCAAGGCTGATCTCATTTCTCAAGGCGATGGAATTTTCCACGCTCACCCGCCGTGTAGCAGAGGCGAGCGGCGCCGACCCATCAGAAATTGAGCCCGCAGAACTGACTATCGAGGGCGGCCAGTTTGCACATGGACCGGATGTTGTGGTCGCTGAACCGGCGCAAGCAACGCTGGAACCGAAACCGGACGAGCCAAAAGACGACCAGCTATCGCCTGCCAGCCTTTCGGAAGCGCGCGCAGCCGCGGCAGTTGCGAGCAAGATCGACACCAGTGCCTATCTTTGCATTCGTGACGCCCAGACACTCGCTGATTGGGTAGCCCAGGCACGAGCATCTGAAGTCGTTGCCTTCGATACGGAAACGACCTCGCTTGATCCGATGCAGGCCGAGCTTGTCGGGTTCTCGCTTGCGACGGCGCCGGGGCATGCGGCCTACGTTCCCTTAACGCACAAGGACGGCGCGGGCGATCTGCTTGGCGGGGGGCTGATAGAAGGCCAGATTCCTGTCCGGGATGCGCTTGCCTTGCTCAAGCCGCTTCTGGAAGACCCATCAGTGCTCAAGGTCGCGCACAATCTCAAATATGACGCTCAGATTATGGCGCGCCACGGCATCGACGTAGCGCCCGCCGATGATACCATGCTCATTTCCTACGCGCTGGATGGGGGCACGAATACGAGTCATGGCATGGACGCTTTGTCAGAACGCTGGCTCGGTCACACCCCGATCCCGTTCAAGGAGGTAGCGGGTTCCGGCAAGTCGCTGGTCACGTTCGATTTCGTTCCTCTGGACCGCGCTACAGCTTACGCCGCCGAAGACGCCGACGTTACATTGCGTCTGTGGAACGTGCTCAAACCCCGACTGCCCATCAAGAAAGTGGTGACTGTTTATGAAAGGCTGGAACGACCCCTCGTGCCTGTTCTCATGCGCATGGAACAGCGCGGCATTTCGGTAGATCGGCAGATACTTTCCCGTCTCTCCGGCGAACTGGCACAGGGAGCAGCGAGGCTGGAGGAAGAAATCTATCAGCTTGCGGGCGAGCGCTTCACAATAGGCTCACCCAAGCAACTGGGAGACATTTTGTTTGGCCGGATGGGGTTGCCGGGCGGGTCCAAAACCAAGACCGGGCAATGGTCAACGTCCGCGCAGGTACTGGAAGATCTGGCCGCCAACGGACATGAATTGCCGCGTAAGATCGTTGACTGGCGCCAGCTTACAAAGCTGAAATCGACCTACACCGATGCGTTGCCGGGCTTCATCAACCCTGAAACCAGGCGCGTCCATACCTGCTACGCCTTGGCGGCAACCACGACGGGACGGCTTTCTTCATCCGATCCCAATTTGCAGAATATTCCGATCCGCACGGCGGAGGGCCGTAAAATCCGCACAGCCTTCGTGGCCGATCCCGGGCATAAGCTCATTTCCGCAGACTATAGCCAGATTGAGTTGCGGGTGCTTGCCCATGTCGCGGAGATTCAGCAATTGCGGCAGGCTTTTGCCGATGGTCGAGACATTCACGCCGCGACAGCTTCCGAGATGTTCAACGTGCCTATCGAGGGAATGCCGCCCGAAATTCGACGCAGGGCGAAAGCTATCAATTTCGGAATTATCTACGGCATTTCCGCTTTTGGGCTTGCAAATCAGCTCTCAATCCCGCGGGAGGAGGCAGGCGAGTACATCAAGCGGTATTTTGAACGCTTCCCCGGCATTCGGGACTATATTGAAGCGACAAAAGCCTTTGCGCGCGAGAATGGCTATGTCGAAACGATTTTCGGCCGGCGCGTTCACTATCCGGAAATTCGCTCTCCGAACCCTTCCGTGCGTGCGTTCAATGAGCGCGCTGCCACGAATGCGCGCCTTCAAGGCACAGCGGCAGACATCATTCGGCGCGCCATGATCCGCATGGAGGATGCGCTGGGTGAAGCAGGGCTATCTGCCCGCATGTTGCTTCAGGTCCACGACGAATTGATTTTCGAGGCCGCTGATTCCGAGGTTGAGGCAACGATTCCCGTTGTCCGCAAGGTGATGGAAGGCGCTGCTATGCCAGCGGTATCTCTGTCAGTACCCTTGCAGGTCGATGCGCGGGCAGCGCAAAATTGGGACGAGGCGCATTAGCGCCTTGCCCCTTTGCACTAGAGCTTGACCCAAGCCGCGTTTCTCTTTGAAGATTTGACGCAGGCTTCGACGAAGGCCACCCCTTCAACCCCATCATCAACAGTCGGGAAGATAACTTCCTTCGGCGACTTTCCGCCGCGCTTGCGAGAAGCGCGGATGGCCCGCGCAGCCTCAGCATAGATGTTGGCAAAGCCTTCAAGATAGCCCTCAGGATGTCCGGGCGGAACGCGCGTAACGCGCGCTGCAACTGGCATCGAACCGGCGCCGCCACGGGTCAGAAGCTGCTTCGGCTCGCCATAGGGCGTGTACCAAAGATAATTCGGGTCCGCCTGCACCCATTCCAACCCACCTTTCGTTCCATAAATGCGCAGCATGAGCCCGTTCTCATTGCCCGGAGCCACCTGACTGGCCCAGATCATTCCGCGCGCGGAAATGCCGTTCTTTTCCTTGAACCGCAGCATGATATTGGCATTGTCATCCAGAACGCGGCCATCGCCGAAGGCCGACAAATCTGCCGCCAGGCTGTCCAGTTCGAGCCCCGAAACGAAACGCGCGAGATTATAGGCGTGCGTACCGATATCGCCGGTTGCGCCGCCTGCACCGGAGCGTTTGGGATCAACGCGCCATTCAGCCTGCTTGGAACCGGACTTTTCTGTGGGCCCTGTCAGCCAATCCTGAGGGTATTCAGCTTGCACAACGCGGATAGGCCCCAGAACACCCTTTGCTACCATCTCGCGCGCCTGCCGCACCATCGGATAGCCGGTATAGTTGTGGGTCAGCACAAACACACAGCCCGACTTTTTCGCGATTGCCGCCAGCTTTTTGGCGTCAGCGAGGTTGGATGTCAGGGGTTTGTCGCAGATGACATGAATGCCGGCTTCCAGAAACGCCTTTGCCGCCGGGTAATGCATGTGGTTAGGCGTGACGATTGAGACCGCCTCAATTCCGTCCGGGCGCCTGGCCTCAGCCTTTGCCATTTCAGCGAAGGAACCATAGGTGCGATCCGGCGAAATGCCCAATTCCTTGCCGGATGCCTTCGCCCTATCCGGGTCGGCTGAAAGCGCTCCGGCAACCAGAGAAAATTCGCCATCCATCCGTGCAGCAATGCGGTGAACCGCGCCAATGAACGCACCCTGACCGCCGCCCACCATCCCATAGCGGATCGGTCCGCTACCGGACTCGATCGATCTGCCGCTAACCATGAGTTCCTCCCGTTTTCTCAGATACCCATCATGGCGCGCAACATCTTCTTGTCTGTCGTGCCGCCCGCGAAATCATCGAAAGCCTTCTCAGTCACGCGAATTATATGATGCTGGATAAAAGGTGCGCCCTCAGCAGCGCCATCTTCGGGATGCTTGAGACAGCACTCCCATTCCAGCACTGCCCATGAATCGTAGTTGTAAGCTGACAGCTTCGAAAAAATCCCCCCGAAATCCACCTGACCGTCGCCAAGAGAGCGGAACCGGCCAGCGCGGTTCATCCAGCCCTGATAGCCGGAATATACGCCCTGTCGCCCCGTGGGATTGAACTCGGCATCCTTCACGTGAAATGCCTTGATGCGCTCGTGATAAATATCAATGAATTCAAGGTAGTCGAGCTGCTGAAGCAGGAAATGCGAAGGGTCATAATTTATGTTGCAACGCTTGTGACCCTTCACCTCCTCGAGGAACATCTCGAAGGTCGCGCCGTCAAACAAATCCTCCCCCGGATGAATTTCATAGCAGACATCAACGCCCGCATTGTCATAGGCATCAAGTATTGGCATCCAGCGCTTACCCAGTTCCGAGAACGCCTCTTCGATCAGCCCTGCCGGTCTTTGCGGCCACGGGTATAGATACGGAAACGCCAGCGCACCGCTGAATGTCACCGAGGCATTCAGCCCAAGGTT
The DNA here is from genome assembly GCA_019635795.1 of Rhizobiaceae bacterium. GTDB lineage: Bacteria > Pseudomonadota > Alphaproteobacteria > Rhizobiales > Rhizobiaceae > Mesorhizobium_G. Next base: position 46,359 of record JAHBYV010000010.1, on the reverse strand, counting down.
GCGGGACGCCTTGGCACAGGCCAACATCTGCTGCACGGCCCATTCCTGCCGCGCTTTGGGGTTGTTATGGACCTTTGCCGGAGCAAAGCCGTCGAATTGGGTATCATAGGCAGGATGAACAGCGACAAGCTGGCCCTGCAAATGTGTCGAGAGCTCGGTGATCTCCACGCCCGCTTGCGCGCAGATACCTTTGACCTCATCGCAATAAGCCTTCGATTCAGCAGCTTTATTAAGGTCAAACAGACGACTGTCCCACGTAGGAATCTGTACGCCCTTGTAGCCCAGCCCGGCAGCCCATTCAGCAATGCTCTTGAGTGAGTTGAAGGGCGCTTCATCTCCCGCAAACTGCGCGAGAAAGATTGCAGGCCCCTTGATCGTCGTCGCCATCTCGTCAGACCCTCCAGATCGTGCGTTACGCTCCGCATTCAGCCGCGCCACACTGCGCCGCGAGCAGGACCTGCCGGCGGATCAATCTCCTTGCAGCGTCGAATACGTGCAGATTGTACGGGATTCAGGCCGCCGTCAAGATCTGGTCCTACCAGATATAAGCAGACGTTTCACGCGCTATAGCTCCACGGTCCATGGTGCGCTCCGGGTTGATCAATCCGCTCGAATCCATGCGCCCCGAAAAAGTCGCGTTGCGCCTGAATCAGGTTCGATGTGCCCCGGCCCTGACGATACCCGTCGAAATACGCTAGCGCGGCGGACAGAGCCGGGACCGGCAAGCCTGCTTCTGCTGCAATCGACACGACTTTGCGCAATGACGGGTGCGCCTCACCCATCATTTGCACGAATGCGGGTGCCATCAAGAGATTTGCGACAGAACCAGAGCTGAACGCATCCGCAATCGTTCCCAGAAATTGCGATCTGATAATGCAACCAGCCCGCCATATTCTGGAGACGGTCGGCAGAGGCACATTCCAGTCAAACGCTTTTGAGGCGGCGTCCATCACTGCAAAGCCCTGCGCGTAGGCCGCTATTTTTCCAGCAAACAGCGCGAGTTCCAGATCATGGAAAAGCCGGTCTCGATCAATCCTGATGTTTCCCGATGTCCGACCGTATGCGGCCTGCGCAGCCTCTCGCTCGGTCTTCATGGAAGAAATCACGCGCGCCGCCACCGCAGCCTCTATAGCAGTGGCCGGTACGCCGAGTTTCTGCGCCTCGATTGCAGACCATTTCCCGGTGCCTTTTTGGCCCGCGCGATCGAGAATAATATCCACCACAGGGTTTCCGGTTGCCGGGTCATCTGCCTCAAGCACCTTGGCCGTTATCTCTATCAAATATGAGTTCAGCCGACCGTCATTCCATTTGGAAAAGACTGGCGCAATCTCCTTCGCGCTCATGCCCAGGCCATCACGCAACAAGCCATAAACCTCGGCAATCATTTGCATGTCGGCATATTCAATGCCGTTGTGTATGGTCTTTACAAAGTGTCCTGCGCCATCCGGCCCCAGCCACGCTGCGCAAGGCTCACCGTTATATTTGGCCGAAATAGCAAGGATCACATCCTCAACGCGGTGCCAGCTCTCTTGCGTGCCCCCGACCATAATGGAGGGGCCATGCCGCGCGCCTTCCTCACCTCCAGACACGCCCATGCCAATGAATGTCAGCCCTGTTCCGGCGAGTTCAGCAAATCGTCTACGGGTATCGTTGAAATCGGCATTGCCGGCGTCAATGATGATGTCGTTGGGTGAAAGAACTTGCCGCAGATTCGCAATCTGATCGTCAACAGCCTGCCCTGCCACAACCATCAGGATAGTCGGACGTGGCGGACGGATAGTCGCAGCCAGCTCGTCCAGAGAATGACAGGGAACTATTCGGTCAGTAAGAGCCCCAGCATTCGCCTTGAATTCATCCACGCGCGAAACTGTGCGATTGAAAACAGCGATTGTATGGCCTTTTTCCGCAATGTTCAGCGCAAGGTTTGAACCCATGGTTCCAAGGCCGATTAGGCCGATCTCGGCTTGCGCCATTTTTCAACTCCCTGTTGAGCAATCAATGCGGTGCATAGGGAGGGCAATCTTTGACCCGGCGAAAGACTGCGTCAACAAGAATACGAATCAGGCCCGTTTCTTTCGCCCATAAAGCTCCAGCCGATGATGAACTATTTCATATCCGAGCGCGCGCGCTATTTCATCCTGAAGCTGTTCAATGCGGTCAGACTTGAACTCGATCACATCGCCAGTATCCAGATCAATGAGGTGGTCGTGATGGTCCCCACCTGCCTGCTCAAAGCGCGAGGGACCGCCTTCAAAAGCATGTCTGTGAATCGCCCCCATGCCTTCCAGCAACTTCATGGTCCGGTAGACGGTGGATAGCGAGATCGTCTTGTCGATCGCAACGGCGCGCTGGAATATCTCGAAGGCATCCGGATGGTCGTCGCTCTGCGACAGGATGCCGACAATCACCTTACGCGGGCGCGTTATTCGCACGCCCGCTTTTCGCAACATGCGCTCATAGTCTGGTTTGCGAATCGAGGACGTCGTCATGCTGACAATATGCGTCAGTTGACACTCAGTTGCAAATAGCTGTCTGCATTCCAGCTATTCAACCAAGTCTCAACCTGGGTCTATTTCCGCACCCAGATCACGCATCAGGCCCATGAATTCGGGAAAGCTTGTAGCGATCATATTGCGGTCATCGACAGTCACCGGCTTTTCGGAAGCAAGGCCCATCACGAGGAAGCTCATTGCAATGCGATGGTCCAGATGGGTGGCAACTGTCCCGCCGCCTATACCCTTTCCGCCCGGCTTCCCGCGAACGCTGAGGGCCTCCGCGCCCTCGGTGCAGTCGACGCCGTTCGCCTCAAGGCCGCGCGCAACAGCCGCAAGACGGTCCGATTCTTTGACGCGAAGCTCTTCTAGCCCCAGCATCAGCGTTTCGCCTTCCGCGAAGGCTGCGGCGACCGCAAGAACGGGATATTCGTCAATCATGGACGGGGCGCGCTCAGCCGGCACGATTACCCCCTTGAGGTCTGACGCGCGAACCCGAAGGTCGGCCACATCTTCCCCGCCTGCGTTTCGCGGGTTGAGGAGCTCTATACTTGCGCCCATCTCCTGAAGGGTCAGGATAAGACCCGTCCGCGTAGGGTTCATAAGAACGTTCTCAATCACAATGTCCGAGCCGGGGACAATCAAAGCAGCCACCAGCGGGAACGCGGCAGAGGAAGGATCGCCGGGCACAGCAATGACTTGCCCCTCAAGCTTGCCTTGCCCGGTAATGTGAATATGGCGCACACCTGCAGCGTCCGTTTCCACGCTTAAGTCGGCGCCAAATCCCTTGAGCATTTTTTCCGTGTGGTCGCGGGTCATTACCGGTTCAATCACAGTCGTAATGCCGGGCGTATTAAGCGCCGCCAGAAGCACAGCCGATTTGACCTGTGCCGAGGCCATCGGAACCCGATACTGGATCGGAGAGGCATGTTTTGGCCCTTGCAGGGTGAGCGGCATACGATCCCCCGGCGCTGATTCGAGCACCTGCACACCCATCAGGCGCAAAGGATCTAGCACACGGCCCATGGGTCGCTTTGAAAGTGATGCGTCGCCAATGAAGGTTGTGCGCATGTCGTATGTGCCAACCAGTCCCATGGTCAGGCGCGAACCGGTGCCGGCATTGCCGAAATCCAGCGGACCCTCGGGCTCAAGCAGGCAGCCATTGCCTACCCCGCTGATAATCCATTCCTCACCCCGCTTTTCAATGCGCGCACCCATGGCCTTCATGGCCTCGCCGGTCCGCAACACATCTTCGCCTTCCAGAAGCCCGGTAATGCGTGTTTCACCGCTGGCTAGACCGCCGAACATGAACGAGCGATGTGAAATGGATTTATCGCCCGGCACACGGGCTGTTCCGGAAAGTGCGGTCGAGCGCCGCGCGGTTGCGGGAGAAAGTACGGCGTCATGCGCCATTTCGGCTATCCTGAAGAACTGATCTGAATTTTTGCGTTGCCTGACTATCATGGAGTGCCAGTAACGTCACCACCTCAAATACCCCTCAAAATTCATACGAACGAGCGCTTTTTCACAAGAGCGGTATTAATCTTTGACAGGGCGGTAAAGTGTGAGTAAGGGGACCCCCTGTTTTTTCGACGAGGCTTGACGTGGCGAAGTCTGAACTTGGCACTAAGCGCATCGACCCGGAGACGGGGCGCAAATTCTATGATCTGAACAAGGATCCGATAGTTTCACCCTATACGGGCAAGAGCTATCCACGTTCCTATTTCGATGCCGAAAGTGAAAAAGGCATTGAAGAAGAAGAGGTTGAAACGAAGGAACTCGACGCCGAAGAAGATGGCGCTGAGTTGGTTTCGCTGGAAGACGCTGACAGCGAAGCTGCCGGTGATGACCTGCCTGATCTGGACGACGATGACGTCGATTTGGGCGATGACGACGACACTTTCCTCGAGGAAGAAGAGGAAGGCGACGATGATGTTTCGGACATTATCGGTGTCGGCGATGAGGATGACGAGGGATAAGTTTTTTTGCCCTTGATATTGGATTGAGGGCGGTCTAGAAGCCGCCCTCGTACGGTGCTCCCAAACACCGTTCGCCAGCAAAACTGGCAGTGGGGCCATAGCTCAGTTGGGAGAGCGCTTGAATGGCATTCAAGAGGTCGTCGGTTCGATTCCGATTGGCTCCACCAATCAGTCCTCGTATTTGCTGCCTTTTGTGCCTATCTCAATAAAGCCGCGTGTTTTCCGTGGGTTACGGGCAGCTGTCAGACAACACCTGGCCAAATATCTCTGTTTATAACGAATCGGACGCGGTTTTAGCCGACCCGTCTCTGCAGGCACATTTCTGGTTCCAAATGTTTGGTGAAGTGCATCGCCAGGATGGTTGCCTGATGATGTCAGAAGCGCGCCAAATGCTCCGACTGTTGCCGCCAGAATGCCGGCAAATCAATGGACCTTGAGAGGCACTGCCATGTCAGGCCCACTGGCTGTTGACCAGTAAGGATGCTGTCGGTGATTGATGGCGCCAAGAAAGCGATTGGCAGAATGCAACTGACATCAGCAAGTGCCACGTTCTCTGACTTTGCGACCTCGTTGATGCTCCTGTTTTGACCGTCAGTAAGCATGGCGAGGTAGCGCCGAGCTTTCAGAGCCAACAGAACGAGATTGGGATCGGTTCAAGATGCTGATTGGCGGCATTGTCCAAGAGCATGCGCATCTCGACGCCGCGGCGCTTGAACGTGAGAGGGCAAACAAAAGTGGTGATGACATTCTCCCGATCGTGTTCGACGATGGATGCATCTGGGATGAGAGTTTTGACAACAGCCAGCCGGTCGATCGCGATGGTGAGCAAAGCGGGCTTCAGCGAGATACGGCGGACCATTGCGCTCGCCCAATATCGCTTGATTGGAAAGGCCTCGCTACCGAAGTCCTGAGTCTAACTACTTGATACCTGCCCGCATAAAGCTTTGAACGAACTGACGCTGAAACAGCAAAAATCCGATCAAAAGTGGCGCGGAAGTCATAAGAGCCGCGGCTGAGATAATTCCCCATTGCACGCCTTGGTCCGGCGATGAAAACACCTGTAGCCCTACAGTCAGCGGGCGGGTCGTAACCGAGTTGGTAACCACCAGCGGCCACAGAAGATTATTCCAGTGGTAGCTTACGGAAACCAGGCCGTAGGCAATGTAAACCGGCTTCGCGAGAGGAACATATACCTTCAGCAAGATTTTAAGTGGACCTGCGCCTTCAATCCGTGCGGCGTCGTCAAGTTCCTTTGGCACGGTCATGAATGTTTGACGCAGCAGAAAGATACCAAATGCGGATGCAAGATAAGGCAAGCCCATCGCAACGATGGTGTCGACCAGCCCAAGTGAGGCAGCGGTTGCATAGTTCTCGACCATTAGTGCTTCAGGCATAATCATAAGCTGCACCAGGACGAGGAAGAAGAGGATCGTCTTCCCGGGAAAATCGTACTTTGCGAACGCATAGGCGGCGAGCGTGCACACCACAAGCTGAGAGGCCAGCACCATGGTTATGAGCATGAATGTGTTCAGGAAGTACCTCGCAAACGGCGCTGAGTGCCACGCGGTCACGAAATTTTCCAGAGTGATGGGCGCAAACAGGTTGAAATTGACCTCATACTCGGCGGAGTGGAATGCCGTCCACACCACATACAGGAATGGCAATGCCCAAAGCAGCGCTAACATATAAGCGCCTACCGTCTCCAGTGCTCTGGAGGCTCCATTCGTACCGGCAATCGGCGATGCGTTAGCTTGTATCATTTGTAGTGTATCTTACGATCGAGGATACCAAACTGGATGAACGCCAGACCGGCAAGAATAACCAGCAACACCATCGTCAACGCCGAAGCATAGGCTGTATCCCAATAGCGGAATGCGACCATATAAATGTAGTAAAGCAGAATGGTGCTGGCATTGTCGGGACCGCCACGCGTCAAAACAATGACATGGTCAATGAGGCGGAACGAGTTGATGATCGCATTGATCATTACGAAAAGGGTCGTCGGCATCAGCAGCGGAAACGTGACTCGTCGGAAGAAATACCAACGCCCCGCTCCCTCAAGCGCGGCGGCCTCGGCGAGCGTCGGGTTCATCTGCTGAAGGGCCGCCAGGTAGAATATCATGAAGAAGCCGGCTTCTTTCCAAATAGCCGTGACCATCAAGCTGCCAAGCGCGGTATCGGGGTCACCAAGCCAATTATGTTGCTCGAAACCAAACAGCGACAGGAACTGGTCAATCAAACCGTAGCTGGGAGTGTAAAAGAACAGCCAGATATTTGCGACTGCAATCATCGGCAGGATTGTTGGCAAGAAGAAAAACATCCGCATAAGGGAACGACCCTTGATCGCGGAATTTACAATGATTGCCATAAGCATCGAAAGGCCAATCGCCATTGGCACAGTACCCAGCGCATAGATCATGCTGTTTTTCAACGAAGCCCAGAACACGGGATCATTGATCATTGAGACGTAATGTTCCGTCCCGACAAATTTCGCGGGTCTGCTGCCTTTCGGTAGACGATAGAGACTCTTCACCATCGTCATGACGGCTGGATAGTGCGTGAACGCAACCAGCAGGACAGTTGCCGGAAGCAACAGTATCCAGGGCGCTAGTTGAAACCGTGATCTCGCCATTCGTTGCTAACCTCCAGTCGGGCAGCCAGAAAGTGCGCCGAGTCCATGTGGTCCCGGCGCACAATTCAATTTAATCCTGATATGGCTTCAGGATGCGTTCGGCCTCCTGCTGGGCCGCTTTGAGCGCTTCTTCTGCGCTCTTTGATCCGACCAATACAGCCTGGATCGCATCATCGATTGCGCGCTGAACGCGCTGGCTATCGTGCGTCGAAAACTCGGGGATCAGGTAAGGGAACTGCTCACGTGACACACCGGCAAGAGGGAACTCCTTCAGATATGCCTTCATTGCATCTGTTTCCCAGGCATCTGCACGAGTTGCAACGTAACCCGTCTTGATACTCCATTCAGAAGCCAGCTCGGTTGAAGCCAGGAACTTGGCAAGCTTGAATGCAGCCTCCTGCTGTTCCGCAGGTGCATCCTTCATAATGTACATGTTGCTCCCACCAGTCGGTGCGCCACGTTGCTTGTGTCCGGGCATGATCTGCACGCCAATCGGGAACTTCGCCGTGTTCTTGATGTTGGTCAGATTGCCGCTTGTGGTTGTAATCATGGCTGCACGACCTTCAAGGAAGTCCTTGGGGTTCGTCGCCCATTCAATCACGCCGGGCTTCATGACTTTGTACTTTTGGCCAAGGTCAGCCCAGAACTGCAATGCCTCAACAACCTCGGGCTTGTCGAAATAGGTTTTGGTCCCGGTTTCATCGCCAAGTCTGGCACCATTCTGCGCGGCATATCCCTGCAAAATCCAGTATGGCACCAACGTCGATGGCGCTTGCACGCCCCACTGGGTCACGTTGCCCGAAGCATCCTTCACAGTAAGCTTGGTCGCAAAATCGATGATTTCCTGCCAGTTCTGCGGGCCAACTTCCGGGTCCAGCCCGGCAGCTTTGAAGGCATCCTTGTTCCAATAGAAGAGCGTTGTGCTGCGCTGGAACGGGACAGCCCATGTCTTGCCGTCATGCTGGCTGTTCCACATAAATGCGGGTTCAAACCCGGCCAACCAGGCTTTGTCTTCCTCGGTTTTCAAAAAATCGTCGATAGGCGCGATGACGTCCTCATCGACCAGCGTGTACATGTCGAGTGCTGTCATGACGGCCATTGCCGGCGGCTTGCCCGCACGAGATGCTGTCAGAACCTTGCTGAGCGTTTCTGGATTGGTTCCGGAATAAACAGCATTTACCTTGATGTCCGGATTAGCTTGCTCAAAACGCCCGATCATGTCTTCCACGATCTTGGTGATTGGCCCTCCAACGGCGACTGGGTAGTAGAAGTCCAGTTCAACCTGAGCGGACGATGCTGCGGAAATAGTCAAGAACGTCGCTCCCAATAGCGACGCCATACCTTTCAATACCTTACGCATGTAAGTTCCTCCCTTTAAGTTCAAAATCAAACTGCGGCTGCACGAGAATGCTAGTTGTGCCGTGCTGTACGCGCGGCGGGACGCTTCTTTCCTGATGCAAAATCCAGCGGAGCTCTTTCAACGCGCCGTTCGCTCTCGGCCTCGAAAATGTGCATAGCCTGCGGATCCCATCCCAGACGAATGGCTTCATCAGCGCCATAGCGGCGAACGCCTTCCACCCGGACCTGCAAGGTCTGATCGCCAATTATGCAATCCAGGATGCTGTCTGCCCCGTGGTAGTCCACAGACCGCACTTTCGCATCGATGGGGCCATCAGGGTCATCACGAATTTGCTCCGGTCTGATGCCGAGCAGAAATCCTTCGCCCTTACCGCCAAACAGTGCCGGACCCTGCGTGCCACTGATGACCGCACCATGCGCTCCGTCGGCCAGCGACAGTATGCTCATTGCTGGTGTGCCGATGAAACGGGCCGCGAAGGTGCTCACCGGGGTTGAGTAAAGATCCGCAGGCGCAGCTCTCTGCTCGATCTTTCCGGCGCGCATGAGAATAATCTCATCGGCCAGACTCATTGCTTCCACCTGATCGTGCGTTACGTAAACCATTGTCATGCCAAGTGAGCGCTGAAGCGATTTGATTTCAGCGCGCATGTCGTGGCGAAGCTGCGCATCAAGATTGGATAGCGGCTCGTCCATCAGGCAAACCGAAGCCTTTGCAACGATTGCTCGACCCAACGCCACGCGCTGCTGCTGCCCTCCCGAAAGCTGAGAAGGTCTGCGATGCAGCAAGGCATCCAGTCCGAGTATTTGCGCCGCGTATTCGAGCCTTTCCTTCTTTTCTTTTTTCGGTACCTTCCTCACGTCGAGACCGAAGGTGATGTTTTCCGCCACTGTCAGGTGAGGAAAAAGCGCATACGACTGAAAGACCATCGAAAGGCCACGCTGCGCTGGGGGCAACCACGTCACATCACGTCCGCCGATTCGAATTTGACCGGACGTAGCCATCTCCAGACCTGCAATCAGCCTCAATGTCGTGGACTTTCCGCACCCCGAGGGGCCAAGCAGAACAGTCAGTTTGCCAGGCAGAACCTCAAAGCTGACGTCCTGAACCGCAGCAAACGCAGCCCATTGCTTACAGAGGTTCCTTATCTCAATGCCCGACATCGTCGCCCTCCAACGGAATGGTACCAGGGCTTTGCCCTCCAAACGCGTGATACGCCGAGAGCGACAACCTCCACCATAGATTGAAAACTATTGAACTATTTTTCAATGGTCAATATGTTTGTTCGAAAATATGCCTACCTTAAAATCAATGCGAGGCGCCTATGACCGAGTTTTCAGTCCTTCAACTTTCGGATACCCATTTATCGGATCGCTTTGGCTACTACGCCAGTAACAACGGGAAGAGTGCGCTCGCTGCAGCGGGTCAAAACTGCGACTATATTGTCCATACAGGCGACATAACTCTCGATGGCATCCGCCATCCGAAAGACTTCGAGGACAGTTCGAAATTTTTCAAGATCATAGATAGGCCGGTCCTGTGCCTGCCGGGGAATCATGACATAGGTGACAATGCCAAATTTGCTAAGGCAGCCGATGAGAATGGCAGCGCTTTGAACGCAGAGCGCCTGCGGCGCCATGAAGATTACTTCGGCAGCACATGGTGGTCTTTCGACCATGGCAGCTGGAGGGTGATTGGCGTCAACGCAATGATCATTGGATCGAACCTGCTCCAGGAACAGGAGCAGTACGAGTGGATTTCGAGCCAGATGGAAACGCTGGATGGGCGATTTATTGCCCTGTTCAGCCATCTGCCGATTTTCGTTGATACGCCCGAAGATGGCCTGACATTGAACTACTGGAGCATCGATCCTGTAGGCCACACGCGCATGAGCACGCTGATTAATCATCCAAACCTGCGCCTTGTAGGAAGTGGCCATCTCCATCAGCAGCGCTCCCGCAAGTACAGGCAGATCAACCTTGAATGGTGTCCATCAACTGCGTTCACCACAGGCCCGTCATTGGTGCCGGAAATGGGCGGAAGCCGACAGGTAGGCTACCTTGTTCATCGGTTCCGGAAAAATGGAGAGGTCGAAACGGCGATGATCGTCCCCGAAGGGCTGGTCAATCATCATCTCGAAGATGTCGTTGCTGAGGTTTACCCGGGTCTGTGAGACCCGGGCGCTTTCGCAGGCGCTTATCACGCCTTTGGTTCAAAGAGGCTGCTGTGTGGCACATTCGCCTGTCCAAACCAGTTGATGCATGTAACGGACGCAATGCCACTGTCTATCAAATGGTTCTCGTCGCCATCAGTTGCGAAGTAGTTCCGATCCGCGAGAGGTTCTATCCAGGCGTGATTCTCGGATTCCTCATGAACCACGACGCTGGCGACAACCTTATCACGGCCAATCCGCGCGGCGCGAAGCGGTGCAGGCAGAACGCGCGGAAGGTTCACGTTGAGCCAATGCCCATCCTGCGCCCATTCCTTGCGGCAATCCCAAAAGCCCTGCAAACGATCACCAAGCCACGTGATTCCGGCCTCTGTCGTTTCCGAGCTGTCACGCGGCATCGAAAGAGAGATCGAGGGAATACCACAATATGCGGCCTCGCGCGCTACGGCGACAGTCCCCGAGTAAGAGACGTCTTCCGCAACGTTGCGTCCTTCGTTGATCCCGGACAACACGAGCTCGGGCTTCTGCGTGTCTTTAAAAAGCCACTTCAATCCCGAGATCACACAATCCACTGGCGTACCGGAGCAAGAGTAACGCTTTTCCGAGACCTTCTTCACCAAAAAGCTCTGTCGAAGACCGATTTTGTGTCCGAAGCCACTGCGATTTCCGTCCGGTGCGATCGTCCAGACATCGTCGCTAATGCGTGCGGCAGCACGCTCCAGAACCGCCAAGCCTGGCGCGTCGATCCCGTCGTCGTTGGATATCAATATTCGCATGGTCATACCTTCGCATCTGAACCGAAAAAATTACGACGGCTGCTACCGCCTGAAACGATCGCGTCGAACATAAATGATCTTTTGTTATCACAAAAGAGAAAACGTTCAAAAGTCAACAGTGAGTATTTTGTTGCGCAGCAATTGCGGTATCGGTGAAATAATGCTTCGGGGCGTTGCCTGACGTTGCCGCACCCAATCGGGGCCACAAAGATGAAAGAAAACCGTGGGGGAGATAGACACGAAATGAAGAAGGCCAGGAAGACGGAGTTTCAGGCTAATCAGGAGGAGCTGAAGATTCGCGCCGCCTGGCTCTATTTTGTCGAGGGTCTCACGCAAGAGCAGGTGGCTGAACGTCTTGGTATGAATCGTATCAAGGCATGGCGTCTGCTTGCGGCTGCGCGTCAGGACGGCTCTGTGCAGATTTCGATCAACACCCAGGCTGAGCCGAACATTCGCCTTCAGCGCGACCTTGAAAAGCACTGCAGTCTGGAAGAAGCAATCGTAGTTCCTTCAAGCAGCGACATGGATGAAAGCGTTGCGACGGTCGTAGGTCACGCAACGGGAAGGTACATTTCATCCCATATCGATAATGGTCTGACTATCGGCGTCGGCTGGGGGTCGACGTTTCAGGTCAGTATGCGTTCGCTATCGTGGCGTGAAGTGAAGGATGTGACGGTGATCTCACTCCTCGGCGGACTTTCGCATACAACCCTACTCAATCCCTCCGCCGCCGCGTGGAGGCTGGCGGACGTCTACAACACCGAGCTGTATCAGATAATGGCACCCGTTTTCACGGGCGACGAGCATCTTGCGCAGTTGTTGTGGGCTCAAAATGATCTCAAGGAACTTCATCGTAAAGCTCAAGAAATTGACCTCGCCCTTGTCAGCGTATCCGACATTAGTAAGAACGCCTCGATCTTTCATCGCAAGCTACTTACCTGGGAAGAGGGAATGAGCCTCAAGGAAGCAGGTGCCGTCGGTGACGTGCTCTGCCATTTCGTTGATCGGAACGGGCAGGTGATTGACCACCCCGTGAACAAGCGCGTGATGGCAATCAACCCGAACGAACTGCGCAAGATTCCGCGCGTGGTGCTGTCATCTGGCAGTGTAAGGAAGGTCGAGGCTATCCGCGCGGGCATACTCGCCACAAACGCCACAACCCTGATCACGGATGAAGCCGCAGCCAAGGCCCTGCTCGCGCTGGACCCGATCGTGAGAGACAGTCGCTAGCCCGCACCAGATGGCGCGGGCATTGGCCTGAACATCCCACTCTGTTGCACGGTCACGACATGACCATGCCGCCGTCAACATTGATCGTTTGGCCGGTGATATATGCCGCATCTTTAGAAGCGAGGAATGCAACCAGGCCTGAAACATCTTCCGGTGTTCCAGCCCGTTTCATGGGGATCGCGCTAACCCATTCCGCCATAAGTTCGCCGGGCTTGTAATCTCCAAGCAGCGAACCCCAGGCGCCATCAAGATGGCCCCACATATCCGTTTCAATGATACCGGGGCAGAACGCATTCACGGTGATATTGAAAGGTGCAAGCTCGCGCGATAGCGCTTGCGTGACGCCCATGACCCCGAATTTCGAGGCCGCATAATGCGGCGTGTAGATAAACCCCTGCCGGGCTTGGGCAGAGGCGGTGTTGATCAAACGACCGTATTTCTGCTTCATCATGTGCTTTGCCGCTGCCTGGCAGCAAAGAAACACGCCCTTGGTATTAACGTCGAGAACCTTATCCCAATCACCCTCGGTAAGCTCCGCGATTGGCTTGACTGAAATCACGCCCGCATTTTGGACAGACACGTCAAGCCGCCCAAAACGGTCAACAACTTCGTCCACGAGTGCCTCGACAGATTCGCGGCTCGTCACGTCGCAGAATCTTCCAATGACGGTTGCTCCTGTCTCACTTTGCAGGCGCGCAGCGGTTTCTTCGATGTCCGGAGTGTTTGAGCTGACAGCGACATTTGCACCTTCGCTCGCAAAACGCCGGGCAATTCCTTCGCCTATGCCCCGGCTTGCACCTGTAATAAGAACAGTTTGATTCTCGAAGCGCCTGATATTCTCGCTCATATTCCTCCCCAATCGTGTCTCGGTCATCGTCGCTGTCCCCGAAATGCGGGACGCGCATTCCGGAAGTGAATCGGCTGGATTCGTAGCGGGAAATCCTCGACGAAGCCGTTCGTTCGAAGTCTTACGAGAGGATCTGATTTGCAAATCTCACAGACCGCTTCGCACCGCTATGAATTTTTATTCATCCGTGTATATATTTCACGATAGCGGAATGAGTCCTGATGTCAAGTGTTTGACGTACGTTGCAATGCAGGCAAACTTTTCGCGGCAAAAAATGTTCATTCGATTTTCAATTACGTGCGTAGTTGTTGACTGGACATTGGCTGTCGGTGCCTTATGCAGCAACATTGCACTAGCCCGTAACGCAGAGAACGGAGCACAATGAGCCGCACTGACGAACTGCGAATGATGTTTCGGGTCGCGCATCTCTATCATGAGTGCCAACTCAAACAGGCCGACATCTCCCAGCAACTTCACATGTCGCAAGCCAAGGTTTCGCGGCTGTTGAAGCGGGCAGAAGTCGAGGGCGTCGTTCGCGTATCTATTAATGTTCCCCGCGGTACCTATCCCCAACTGGAGGATGGACTACGACAACAATACGGTCTCAATGAAGCTATCATTGCTGAATGCTACGAAGACCGGGATGAGCCGATTCTTTCTGCAATCGGCTCAGCGGCGGCTCACTATATAGAGACCACACTCGGCGAACGTGAGGTTATCGGCGTGTCGTCCTGGAGCACGTCGCTTTTGCGCACGGTCGATGCAATCCGGCCAAGCAAGCATCTGAAAGCCGAGCGCGTTGTTCAAATAGTCGGCGGCATTGGCAACCCGTCTGTCCAAACCCACGCCACCCAGATGGTCACACGCCTTGCGGCACTCACAGGCGCGGAGCCCCAATTATTGCCCGCACGCGGCGTGGTGAGTTCGCCGGCAGCACAAAAGGTAATGGTCGGCGATACCTACGTGCGCGCCGCACTGGACCAATTCAAGCGTCTGACAATCGCACTGGTCGGGATCGGTGCGCTCCGGCCCTCGGCAATATTTGCCAATTCCGGAAGTGCCTTTTCCGATGAAGAAATCGATGGTGCTGCACGCAGTGGTGCCGTCGGGGAATCCTCTCTGCGTTTCTTTGACAGTGAGGGCAAGCCAGTTCGCGGGCCACTTGATGACCGGGTCATTGGTATTACCCTTGACGAACTAAAGTCGGTGCGCCGCGTAATCGGCGTTGCTGGCGGCCAGCAGAAGGTTGAGGCTATTCGAGCCTGCATGAAAGGCAAGCTTATCAACGTGCTCGTGACAGACCGATTCACCGCCGAGAAGCTTCTTTAACATTCTCCGCACGCACCTAGCCTCAGGGCTACTATAAAGACCTATGCCAGCATGGGCGCCATGCTGCACAGTCGGATCGACGCCCTCCTGCATCGAACCGCAAATGAGGAAAGCGCCAGTGCCGCCTCTCAATCTATGCGTGCACTCGCCTGTTTGCTACCTCCAAACAGACTTGACACCCGAACGCATTTTGCTACCTTAAAGTATATATGCACTAGTGAATAAAAATTCACACCATGCATAAGTTTGGCAATTGAGCGTGACCCTGGAGTCCACTCTTGCCGAATAACAGGGAGGGGAGAGCTTAAGTGCCTAATTCGCAGATTCTTGCCATAGATCAGGGAACAGGATCGACAAAGGCACTTGTCATCGACGCTGACAGCAAAGTCGTTTCGATTTCACAGGCACCGGTCTCGATTTCCGCTCCACAACCCGGATGGGTTGAACAAGATGCCGAAGAAATATGGGGGAGCGTGCTTCGTGCGGTTCAGGATGCGCTCGATTCAGAAAAAGCCAAGAACATCGCTGCTGTAGGCTTTAGCAATCAGCGCGAGTCCTGCGTGATATGGGACCGTCGGACGGGTGAGGCGCTGTCGCCCGTTCTTTCCTGGCAAGACAAGCGTGCCGAAAGCCTGTGCTCTGACATCGAAGCGGCGGGGCATGCCGATACTGTTCGTTCGCGATGCGGTCTTCCGCTTGATCCGATGTTCTCTGCGGCGAAGGCTCGCTGGCTGCTGGATCGTATCCCCCAAGGTCAACAACGCGCGAAAGCTGGCGACATTTGCATTGGGACCATCGACTCCTTCATTCTTTCGCGCTTTGGCGGCGATGCTGTTATCGAAGCAGGCAATGCATCACGCACACAGCTCCTGAATGTTGTCGAAGGCCGCTGGGACGAGGATCTCCTTGAAATATTCAACATACCTCTGGCAGCACTGCCCCGGGTTGTCGGATCAACCGGCCCATTTCCGAACATTCGTGGATTGGCGCCATTGGCCGACGGCACCCCGATCGGTGCAGTCCTGGCGGATTCGCACTCTGCACTGTTCGCCCACGGCGCGCTTGCGCCCGGTTTGGTAAAAGCAACGCATGGCACAGGTTCATCCGTTATGGGTCTGGTTGACCGTGAAATGGTCGTTGACGGACAGGCCGGTGCGCCCGGCGTTTGCCTGACCATCGCGTGGCAAATCGATAAACCCGCATTGGCCTACGAGGGCGTAAACCGCAGTTCCGGATCAACCCTGGTATGGGTAGCGGAACTTCTCGGCATATCTGTAGACGAGCTTGCCGTTCTAGCCTCTACGGTCCCCAATTCGCAAGGTGTTTCGCTTGTCCCAGCTTTCAGTGGGCTTGCTGCACCATGGTGGGACCCGGGCGCTTGCGCCATTGCTTCCGGCTTTTCATTTGGCGTCACCCGTGCGCCCTTCGCGCGGGCGGCAATTGACTCCATCGCCCATCAGATTGCCGACGTAATCGAAGCTTTTCGTGCGTCAGGCGCTCCGGTCGAACGGATGCTGGTGGATGGCGGCCCAACCCGTAACAACCAGCTGCTTCAGTTCGAGGCGGACATCATGGGTGTTCCCGTGGAGCGATCGCCCGTGGCCGAACTTTCTGCACTCGGCGCAGCTCAGCTTGCAGGTGTGAGCGCCGGACTATTTACGCTCGATGCCCTTGCGAAGCTTGATCGCGGGACCGAGCGTTTTTCACCCCACTTCGATACCCGAGCACGTCTGGAAGAAAGGGATCAATGGGTGCGCGCCGTTGCCCGCTCTCGCGGCCTGCCCGTTACGTCGAGCCGCCAGCAGGCTCAGTGACCACGCCAATATGAGATGATGAACTGAATGAACAATACTCAAACCGAGCGCGGGCCAACGATCCCCCGCGACATGATGTTGGAAATGCAGCGGCGAATGTTGCGTATCCGGCTGTTCGAAGAACGCGCGTCCAAAATGGTCCGGCGCGGACAAATCCCTGGCACCTTACATACCAGTGTAGGTCAGGAGGCGCAGGTTGTTGGCGCATGTATGGCGCTACGCCCGCAAGACAACATTGCAGGCAACCACCGCAGCCACGGTCACCCTATCGGCAAAGGCGCAAAGCTTGGACCGTTGATGGCCGAGCTTGTAGGCAAAGCCACCGGCGTGTGCCGAGGCAAGGGGGGATCGCTGCATCTGGCCGACGCTTCAATCGGGAGCCTGGGTGAATCGGGAATTACAGGCTCTTCGATTCCGATCGCGGTCGGCGCGGCATTCTCAGCACAGATATTAGGGGAAGACCGGGTTGCCTTGTCATTCTTTGGAGACGGCGCCGCCAATCAGGGCGTTCTTTACGAGGCCATGAATCTCGCATCGGCATGGCGCCTGCCCGTCATCTTTCTCTGTGAGAATAACCAGTATGCCCTGTCCACCCCCGCACACACTGTGACAGGCGGGCGCATTTGGAAGCGAGCTGCCGGCTTCGGCATGGCCGGAGTACTGGTCGAAGACGGACAGGACGTTATCGCAGTTCATGACGCGGTTCATGAGGCCGTTGAATGTGCCCGCCGGGGCGACGGTCCGACTCTGATTGAGGTCATGACCTATCGTTTCCGCGAACATGCTGAGGGTTTGCGGTTGGCCGTCGATTATCGCGACGCTGAAGAGCGCGAGCATTGGCTAAACCGCGACCCGATAAAGCTCTTCCGCGAAACGTTGATACAAAAGCAGATCGCCGATGCCGCGGCGCTCGACGGGCTTGAAGCTGAAGTTGCCCAAGAAGTGGAAGACGCCGTCAAGTTCACAGACGAGAGCCCCTACCCCGAACCCGGCGTCGCCTTTGAGGACCTCTATACAGATACCTATGAGCTGGAGCGCGCATCTTGACTGTAATGACCTATATCGGCGCCATCGGCGCCGCCCAGCGCGAGGCAATGCAGGCTGATCCCCGTGTCGTCATTATCGGGGAAGACGTCGAGGCAAACGTTTATGGAACGACCGGCGCAGGCAAGGCTCGCGCAGAAAAAGGCGATTTCCTGCAGGAATTTGGCCGCAACCGCATACGCAATACCCCAATATCGGAGGAAGCTATTGTCGGCGCCGCGATTGGCGCGGCAATGACCGGTTTAAGGCCTATAGTTGACTTGTCCTACTCAAGCTTTCTCTACATGGCGATGGACCAGTTCGTAAATCAGGCTGCCAAGAACAGGTACATGTTCGGCGGTCAGAATTCGATACCGGTCGTATTCCGCTCCGCCATGTTCTACGGCCTCAGCACAGGCGCGCATCACTCGGATCGCCCCTACCCGATGTTCATGAATGTACCGGGACTGAAGATCGTCGCGCCGGCTTCACCATCGGATGCCAAGGGGCTGTTGCGCACAGCTGTCGACAGCAATGACCCGGTTCTCATTTTTGAGACGTGTCTGCTGTGGGGACTGAAGGAAGAAGTTGACGAAGAAGAATACCGGATCCCTTTCGGGGTTGCCCGTGTCAGGCGCGAAGGCAGCGACGTCACAATCGTCGCCATAGCCGGAGCCGTACCGCTCGCATTGACAGCAGCAGAAGCGCTCGCTGCCGATGGAATATCGGCGGAGGTAATTGATCCTCGTACGCTGGTTCCTCTCGACAAGGATACCATTGTCGAGTCGGTCCGGCGCACAGGCCGCCTGGTTGTCGTCGATCCGGCACATCGTAGCTGCGGAGTTGCTGCCGAAATATCGGCTATAGTTGCGGAAGAAGCGTTCGGCAGTCTCAAAGCGCCGATTGTCAGGGTGACTTCACCCGATATGCAAATCCCGTTCAGCCCCTCGCTTGAAGCCCAGATCTATCCGACAGCTGAGAAAATCAAGGCTGCGGTTAAATCGGTTTGCGCTTCGCGCGCTTCCGAAGCCAGTTCCAACATTTCCAGGAGTTAGCAATGAGAGTTGAGGTCTTGTTGCCCCAATGGGGCATGGGCATGAGCGCCGGAACAATAGTCGAGTGGAAGAAGAAGGTCGGCGACTCTATCGAGGAAGGTGACATCATCGCCGACATCGAGGCTGAAAAGGCCACCCAGGAACTGGAAGCACCGGCCAGCGGCGTCATTACGGAAATACTCGTCCAGGAGAACGAAGAAGTTCAGGTCCGCACCGTTCTCGCGATCATTGAAACCGAAGGATGAATTGAAAGTGACGAGCGCCCTGGAGACAGCCAATTCGCGGGTGGTTCCCCTTTCCAGAACCGCACGGACCATGGTTCGCCACATGAACGAAGCGTGGCAGGCCCCGATGTTTGCGGTCACGGTGGAAGTGGACATGAGCGCAGCAGTCTCAGGTCGAAAGGAAGGAATAACGGTCACAGATATGATATTGGCCGCGACAGTTTCCTCGCTGGCCGCCCACCCGCAGCTCAACGCGCATTTTCGAGAAGATGCCATCGTTGAGCACGAAGACATCAATATCGGGCTTGCTGTCTCGTCCGAAAATGGACTTTCGGTGCCGGTCATTCACGGTGCGCAAGCGCTCACGATTGATCAAATTGCGGAACGCCGCCGACAGATTGTCCAGAAGGCGCGTACCGGCCAACTCCGCGTCACCGATATGGTGGGCGGAACATTTACGATCTCGAACCTTGGCATGTTCGATGTCGCGCGGTTTACCGCCATTCTGAACCCGCCGCAGGTAGCGATCCTGGCGATTGGCTCGGCAAGCAAGCGGTTCGTCTGGAACAATGGCGAGCCGCAATGGCGTGACGTCGCCGAATTTTCCCTCACTTGCGATCATCGTGCGACTGATGGGGCCACCGCTGCCCAGTTCCTCGCCACTCTTAAAGAGAAGCTAGGGAAGCATGCAAATGGCTAGTCGCATTACACTTTCTGCCAACAGCGCCATCGTTGTCAGAAGCAGAGGAGCAGGTCGCTCGCAATTGCGGGTCAGGTGAAAACCCGGCTCACGAATGCGAGGGGCCACACAACCATTCGAACCGATTGGCGGTTTGATAATTTGGGAGGTAGTGAAAGTATGTCAGTATCTGTCTTCAGGAAGCTGGTCATCTCGTCGGTTTCGGCGCTATTGATGTCGGGTGCAGCCCATGCCTTTGAGCAGGGCGATCTCATCCGTCCAATTGATCGAGATCTAAACTTCATCTTTGTGCCAAAACTGATCCATCCCTGGTACGAAGAAGTTCGTAAGGGCATCGAAGTGGCCGTAGCTGAGCAGGAAAAAGCCGGCATCAAGGTCAATGTCGTTTGGGACGCTCCGCCGCAAGCTGACGTGGCTGACCACAACAACCGCATCGAGGCAAATATCGGCAAGAAGCCGGACGGTCTCGGAATTTCCTGTCTGGATCCGGGAACAAACACCCGTCTGGTTGGAGAAGCCGTTTCTGCTGGTCTCAATGTCGTAACATTCGACACGTTCTGCGACGAGCAGTTCAACTTTATCGGTGACGTGAATACCGAGCAGGTTGGCTATGATGTCGGTAAGGCGCTTGCCGAGAAACTCGGTGGAAAGGGCGATATCGCTGTTCTGTCGGGCAGCCTGACGGCCCCTAACCACGTCGAACGTCTGGTCGGGTTCAAGAAGGCTCTTCAAGAATACCCCGACATGAAGATCGTCTTTGAACGGCCAGACAACGACAATCTGGAGACAGCCGTTTCGCTGACGGAGAATGCTCTCCAGGCGCATCCGAATCTTGCTGCCGTCTTCGGAAATAACGCTTCGAACCCGGTAGGTGCTGCACGCGCAGTGAAGAATGCGGGGCTTTCCGGTAAAGTTCTCGTAGTCGGCACGAACGCGTTGCCAGAAACCATTCCGTTTATCGAAGACGGCACAATCTATGCGTGCGCTTCAGATCGCCAGTGGGAAATGGGATACTGGGCCGTTAAGTACCTCGTCGCTTTGAACCAGGGTCATACGATCCCCCATTTGCACGTAACCGGCACAAAGCTTCTGACCAAGGAAAGCTTGGGCAAGTAACCGCTATACGGGAGCCCGTCGGATAGACCGGCGGGCTCTTTCTCACTCAAAAAATGGTGAGTGTGAAATGTCTGATATTCCCGCTCTGGAAGTTCATGGCGTCTCCAAGAAATTTGGCAACGCCCATGCGCTGCGCGATGTCTCGTTGACCTTGAGGAAGGGCGAGGTTCACAGCGTTATTGGCGAAAACGGAGCTGGCAAGAGCACCCTGATGGGTATCATTTGCGGGCGGCTTCAGCCCGACACGGGAACCCTGCAGCGCGACGGCAAGCAGGTCCGCTTTGCATCACCACGCGAGGCGCAGTCCAGCGGCATTGCGATAGCACCGCAAGAACTCAACGTATTGCCGATGCTCTCGGTCGCTGAAAACATTATGATTGGCGCTCAACCGCGCGGCACATTCGGCATCAGCTGGAGTGAAACCAGAAAGCTGGCTGAGCAATTTCTTCATGAGATCGATGAGGACATAGATACCTCAACACCGATGGGAGAATTGAGCGCGGCGCATCAACAACTGGTTCAGATCGCAAGAGCTACCGCATCGCATGCGGACGTGCTCATTTTCGATGAGCCTACCGCGATGCTCACCGACCGGGAAGCCGAAAAGCTGTTCCTGTTCATAGCGCGTTTCAAGCAGCGCGGTGGATCGGTGCTGTACGTTTCGCACCGGCTCAACGAAATACTGGAGCTTTCCGACAGCATCTCAGTGCTCAGGGACGGTGAGCTTGTCGCCCAAATTGACCCCGCCGAAGCGACAAAAGAAAAGATGGTCAATCTCATGGCCGGCCGTGAGGTAAAATCACTTCACATAAGCGGGCTGCGCAAACAGAATAATGACCAAAGAGAAACTGTTCTTTCAGTTCAGAACCTCACCCGCAAAGGCGAGTTTGAAGATATATCCTTCGATCTACGAAAAGGGGAAATTTTGGCCATTTCGGGCCTGATAGGCTCTGGTCGGACCGAGCTTGGAAAATGCCTTTTCGGACTCCAGCCGCCGGACAGTGGCAAGGTACTGATCAATGGCCGCGAGGTCGTTCATTCAAGCCCTTCTGATGCCATACAGAACGGCCTGATCTATCTGCCGGAAGAGCGAAAAAAGGAAGGGCTCTTTCCTCTCCTTTCGGTGGCAGAAAATATTTGCATAGCAAGTCTGGACCGCTTCAAGGGACTTTTTGGGCTGCGCCAAGGCGCGATGGTCAAGCGCTCCGCGCCATATTTCTCCAGCATGAAGCTGAAAGCTGCTGACCCGTCAATTCCGATCTCAACCCTTAGCGGCGGCAACCAGCAGAAGGCAATCATAGCTCGGTGGCTGATGAAGGAATGCGACATACTCATTCTGGATGAACCGACGCGTGGCATCGACGTCAACGCAAAGTTCGAAATCCAGGCGCTCCTCACGGAATTGACCGACAAAGGACTGTCAATCGTTTTCATCTCGTCCGAGCTGCAGGAAGTCCTGGATGTCTCGGACCGGATCTTAGTTATGCACGAGGGCAAGATGAAAGGTCTTGTAGAAACCAACTCGGTCACGCAGGAGCGGCTGCTCCAGATAGCGATGACGTAGCAAAATCAGGTGCGCGATGACCAACATAAACTCAATCGAATCGCAGTCAGGTTCAAGCGCTATGGATCGCGTCAAGCAAGTCTTCCGGATGGACGCAATTGGCATCCTCATAGCTTTGATCGTTTTGTGCGCAGCCATTACCATCGTGGCACCGCACTTCCTGTCTGGATATAATCTGACTGTCCTAACGCGTCAGGCGTCGTTTGTCGGGCTGATTGCCTTGGGACAAACGCTCGTATTGCTGATTGGGGGAATTGACCTTTCCGTCGGCGCGAACTCCGCGCTGTCGGCGGTCGTAGGCGCACTGTTGCTGACGATGTACGGCGTCAATCCCTATCTCGTAATACCTCTTACCATGGCCTTCGGCATGTTCCTTGGTCTTATCAACGGTGCGATCATCGCGAATATGCGGCTGAGTCCCTTCATCGTAACCCTGGCGACCTGGGAGATATTCGCGGGACTGAATCTGGTCATCACAGAAGGCTATCCCGTTCGACCGCTGGGTGCCGAATTCAACTGGTTCGGGCAAGCGTCAATTCTCGGGCTGCCTATACCTGTGCTGACCTTCTTGCTGGTCGCCGTAATTTTAACTTGGGCGCTTGGCTATACGAGATTTGGGCGCAATATCTACTCCATTGGAGGAAACCGTACTGCGGCCATTCTCGTGGGTATTCGCGTCGCACGTGTCGAGCTTTTCGTCTATGGAATTTCCGGGATGTTGGCTGCACTCGCGGGCATCCTCTATGCAAGCCGCATGGACTCTGCACAACCATCGGTCGGTGAAGCATGGTTGATGCCAGCTATCACCGCTGCGATTATAGGTGGCACGTCGCTGAGCGGTGGCCAGGGCACAATCGTAGGAACCGTGCTCGGCACGTTGTTGATGGCCGCCCTTTCGAACGGGATGTCTCTGCTGAACGTTTCGGGTTTCTGGGAGCGCGTGGTCGTCGGTGGGGTGGTGTTGATCGCGGTCTTGATCGATTTCATTCGCCGTCGCCGCTAAACAAGCAGTGGAACGGCGCCGAACGATTGTACTTACAACCGGAGCGGGTCAGGCAACCCGGCTCACATACCCGCCCGGTTCAGATACCAGACTTGCATGCAGGGTAGCCGCTTTCAGCGCGGCCTCTCCAGCCTCGCGACCTTTCTGGACGAAATGCTCCCGGAAAATCTTCTTGTGATGTTCCGTCTCATGATAATGATGCGGCGTCAGTGACACGGAAAGAACAGGTACTCCCGTTTCGAGCCCGACGGTCATCAATCCATTGACCACAGCTTGCGCGACGAAATCGTGCCTGTAGATGCCGCCATCCACCACGAGCGCTGCTGCCGCGACAGCACCATATTTCCCCGTAGCGGCGAGCTTCTTTGCCACCAAAGGCATCTCAAACGCGCCCGGTACGTCGAACACGTCAACCTGATCTGACGGAATGATGTCCAGAAAACCCTTAAGGGCCTCATTCACCACATCTGAATGCCAGCCGGCTTTTATGAAGGCATAACGGATTGGTCTCACAACGATCTCCTTTCGCAACGACGCGTCACTCAAAGGCGATCACATGCACTCCCCGCCTGCTCCGGCGAGGGCCATACATGTTCTCTTTCATCCGGACTATAACCGTCGGCTCAGGAATCTGACCTGATCTGCTGACCCTTCCTTGGGAAGGCGCTCGCGGGCTCGCGGAACTTCCGCCTACCGCCGGTGGGGAATTTCACCCCGCCCTGAGAACGGCCAATAGGTAAGTCGGTTTCGCGCGCGAGGCAATAGGCAATTTGCAGCGTCGATAACAGTAGAAACGACAACTGAAGCTTAAGCCTTCCTGCTGAGCCAAGTCGCACCCCACATACGTGGCATGTGACTAAAAAAGCGACGTATATCCCGAGTTACGATTGTCATCTCCGGCAAACCGCCCGGTGTTGTTGCCAACAGCTACGCGGAAACCGTGCGATCGAGAACCGCCGGCCCAAGGCTAACCATCATGGCCACTATTCCAAGCATGGGAAAGCCCCAAGCAATAGCGTGAACGATCGCTGTGCGCACTTCAAGCCAATTCAAGGCTGCAAACCGGGTGCTTGCCCATTCCCCAATTGCGATCTGCACCGCCGCAACGAGCCATTGGCGAAGCACTACTTCCGACCTTAACCTTACCGGCGAGATCGCGGATCAACCTATCGTTGACCGGCGTACCCGTAAAGTCGAGATCCTCGATGTCCTCGGCCAGCGGAAGCTTGGAGATGTTGAGTTGATATTGGATTGAGCGTGCTTGCTTCTCCGAGATTTCTGGCTGCAGCAGGTCACCGACAATCCTCGGCGGCTCGTGCTGCCGTTCGGTGGCGACGCCCATGATCTCGTCATACGCCGACCTAAACCCGTAGAGCTTCAGTGCACCCATCAGTTCCAGCACTTCGGTGCGGTCCATTGTCTTCCTGAGACTGTCATAGCGGGCGCAATCGGCGTTAGGCTCGTGAGCCAGCTTCAGCGCCAGGTGCCGTCCTCAGCCTGCTTCAAATAAAAAGCTATCTGCGTTTCCGATAACTTCGATGCTTTCGTCGGAACTCTCCTTCTCTCATCAAGGGATCATAAGTGGAAAACTCCAGGCAAAAACGGTCCGGTTTAGGGGAGAGCGTAGTTTTTGCAGCGGCGGCTTGCACAGATCGCAGGCAATTGCGCGTGCCAATTTGTGCTCCTGCAATTCCCTGTAACGCTGGATGGAATTCACTGATAGGGCAGATAAATTTCCTTGTTTCGATGTGCAGGGAATTATGGGCAACTGTTTGAAACTTCCTGCAAACTCGGCTCAAAAATCTCTTGAAACGATCGAGTTTCAGGATTTTCCCTGTTATCAGGGAATTCCACTTCGGAGACTGGTTCTCCAAAGCCTGCAAACACCACCAATCAGCACTTTACCTGCTGCGTTTTGAGGTTAGCCAGAAAAGCATAATGTTTCCGCTTTCTTCCGGAGCGTTTGCTGGAACACCTTGAGCTTAAATGACTCGATCGCGGTGTGCTGCACTTTGCACCACCGCGATTCGCAGTTTCTTTTATGAAAGGCTTCCTGCCGTCAGCTGGAAACCATCTTCTTTCCCTGTCCGATTGCCTTGCTCATTCCAGCCTCTTTTACGCGGGCGAACTCGCTGCTGGCATGAGATAGCTGGTGCGTGTCGAAATGCGCTTCCAGACCGGCGCGCAGCCCTCCAATATCCATCATGCGGTGAAGCGAACGCTTGATGAGCTTCAGGGCGAATGGCGGCGAGCCAGCAATTTGCTCTGCCAGCGCGAGCGTCGTTTCTTCGAGCTTGGGCCGCGTTACCAAACGCGACACCATTCCACAGGCAAATGCCTCCCTGGCGTCCAGGCGACGGCCTGTGTAGAGAATATCCTTGGCCAGTCGCAAACCCAGTACTGTCGGATGGATGAGAACCTCAACAGCCGCAGCGCCCATCGAATTCACCACAGGGTCGGCAAAGAATGCATCCTCTGATGCAACCATCAGGTCGCACATGTTTGCGAGCATGAAGGCACCAGCAACGCAGGCACCCTGAACCTGCGCTATGGTAGGCTTGGGGCAATCCCAGATCCTCATGCAAAGCCCGTAATAGAGATCTTCTTCGAACGCGTATCGCTCTTCCACAGTAAATGCGGAGCGCTCCGCCTCTCCTTCCTTCAGATCGTGCCCGGCGCTGAAGTGATCACCTGTGCCGGCTATGATGATAACGCGCACGCCTTCATCACCGATTGCACGCGCAAGGGCGTCATCCATCTCGCGAAGCATCACCGAACTCTCAGCATTGCGTCGCTCCGGCCGGTTGTGCGAGATCCGAGCCGCTGCACCTATCCGCTCGTAGAGCACATATTGGTAGTCCGGCATCGCTGTATCCTCCGCTCTTGCTAAGCCCTCAGCGACGATTGTCGCTCAGCACCATGTCCGCGCCCTTCTCTCCAATCATCATGGAGGGCGCGTTTGTATTGCCCGATGTAATATGCGGCATGATCGAGGCGTCGATAACCCGCAAACCCTGAACACCCCGCACGCGCAATCGCGCATCAACAACAGCCATCGCATCGTCCGCCGCGCCCATGCGCGCAGTCCCAACGGGATGGAAAATAGTGGTAGCAAGATCACCCGCAGCCGTTAGAAGCTCGCTGTCGCTTTTCAGGGAAGCGCCAGGCCGGAATTCTTCCGGTCGAAAGCGCGCCAACGGCACCTGGCCGACAATGTGACGGGTCAGCCGGAGGCTTTCGACGGCGACCTGCCTGTCCTCTTCAGTCGCAAGATAATTCGGGTCGATCAAAGGCTTGTCCAACGTGTCCGCGCTCCTGATATGAACGCTGCCCCGGCTGGTCGGACGCAGATTGGTGACGCTTGCTGTAAACGCTCCGAAGCGATGCAACCCGTCGCCCCATTTGTCGAGCGAGAGCGGCTGGATATGAAATTCGAGATTGGCCGTGGCGTAGCGATCCGAAGAACGCGTAAATATACCAAGTTGCGACGGAGCCATCGTCAGAGGGCCGCGCCGACGGAAGGCATAGTTCACACCCATCATCGCCCGGTTGAACAGATTGGCATAG
This sequence comes from Rhizobiaceae bacterium, assembly GCA_019635795.1. GTDB lineage: Bacteria > Pseudomonadota > Alphaproteobacteria > Rhizobiales > Rhizobiaceae > Mesorhizobium_G. The sequence goes on along the minus strand of JAHBYV010000010.1, from coordinate 19,481 downwards.
TCGGTGTTGAGCGTCCTGACACCGCTGACCTTGAAGATGGGGCGTATCTGCAGGTGATCCTGCAAATTCTCCCCGACGCCCGGCACATCCGCCGTCACCTCTATCCCATGATCGGACAGACGACCGGCGTTTCCGATTCCACTGCGCTCAAGTATGGCAGGCGAGGCCACCGCGCCCGCCGACAGGGCGACTTCACCGTCCACATGTGCGATCCAGCGCTCGCCATTCTGGATGAAGATTACCGCAGATGCGTACTGACCTTCAAAAACAACCCTTTCAACATAGGCGGCAGTTTCGAGGCGCAAGTTCGGGCGTTTCAGAGCAGGCTTCAGGAACGCCCGCGCCGCACTGAAACGCCTTCCGAGTTTCTGATTCACGTCGAAATAGGACGAGCCTTCATTGTCGCCACTGTTGAAGTCAGCGATCTTTCTTATTCCCGCTGCCGCAGCCGCCTCCCGGACGGCATCCAGAATGTCCCATCGCAGGCGGGGTGGCTCGACGCGAAGCTCTCCGCCAGAACGATGCATATTGTTTGGCGGGGAAATATGATCCTCATGTTTGAGGAAGTAGCGAAGTACATCATTCCAACCCCATCCCTCCAGCCCGAGCTGACGCCAATTGTCGTAATCTTGCGCCTGTCCGCGCATGTAGATCATGGCGTTGATGGCCGAGGATCCACCAATCACCTTACCACGCGGATAGGGCAAGGCGCGACCGTTCAGCCCCGGCTGCGCTTGCGTTTCAAACATCCAGTCTGCACGGGGATTGCCGATTGCAAACAGGTAACCCACCGGTATGTGGAACCATATCCAGTTATCGAGACCACCTGCCTCCAGAACCAGAACCCGGTTCTTTGGATCGGCGGACAAGCGATTTGCCAGAACGCAACCCGCCGAGCCTGCTCCGACGACGATATAATCGTAACGACCGGCGTCCTGCATCACATCACCCCTGAACTGACCCGACATCACACTGCCAGATAGCGCGTCTTGATTTCTGGCTGGGCATCAAGCTTTGCCCAGTCGCCCTCAAATACAATCCGCCCGGTGTCAATCACATAGAGCCTGTCCGTGCATTGGCGGGCAAACCATAGATTCTGTTCGCACAGCAATAGCCCGGCACCTGTATCGCGACAAATGCCCGCAATGTCTTTCGCCAATTGCTCGACAATCACCGGTGCCAGCCCCTCCGTTGGTTCGTCCAGCATCATCAGCGAGGGTCGTGCGGCAATGGCGCGAGCCACAGCCACCATCTGTTGCTGGCCGCCGGAAAGCTGGCCACCGGGACGGTCGCGGATGGGTTTGAGCATAGGAAAGCGCTCAATCAGTTCATCGACATCAAGCGGCGTCTCACCCTTGCGGACGCCATAGGCTGACATCGCAATATTCTCCCGCACGGTTACGTGCCGGTAGATGCGGCGATCCTCAGGGACAAGGGCAATGCCCTCGCGCACCCTTCTGAACGTTTGCATCGAGCCGAATTCTGTACCCTTCCAGATGACCTTACCCTTCACCGTGGGTCCGGCATTCATAATGCTTTTGAGAAGCGTCGATTTTCCGGCCCCATTGCGTCCCACCACCGCGACGCGCCCGCCATCCTCGACCTCAAGCGAGACAGAATGCAAAATCTGGCTGTCGCCATAGAAGGCATCGATCTTTTCAACCTTCAGCACTGTACATCTCCTTGCCGAGATAAACGTCCTGCACAAGCGGATTTGCGCGTATTTCTTCAATCGTGCCGACTGCGAGCGCCTCACCGTGGTTGAGCACGAGGATCCGGGACGCAAGCTCGAAAATCACGTCCATGTCATGTTCGGTGATTACGACTGTCATTTTCTTCTCCTCGCGCAGCCGCAAAATGAGCTCGGTCGTCGCGTGGCGATCCTGGGGCGACATGCCCGCGGTCGGCTCATCGAGCATCAGGACTTCAGGCATTCCGGCCAAAGCGAGTCCCAATTCAAGCCGCTTCTTGTCACCATGCGACAGGAAACGGGCTTCCATATCGCGCTTGTCGGAAAGACCGAGGTCACGCAGATGCTCCTCGGCTTCGGCAACGATATCGGCGCGAAGTGAGACATTGTACCAGTGCGGCGCATTTTCGTTTCGGGCAGCCCGACGCACCTCAATTGCCACAACGATATTGTCCAGCACCGTCACATCAGGATAGGTACGCGCCACCTGAAACGTGCGCCCCATGCCCAGCCTGACGCGCTCGAACTCGGTCTTGTCCGAAACATCTTCGCCCTTGTAACGAATCGTTCCGCTATCGCGCTTCACCTCGCCGGTAATGACCTTGAACATGGTCGTCTTGCCGGCACCGTTCGGCCCGATGATGGCAAAGGTGTCACCTTTTGCGACCTCGAACGTCACGCCCTTTATAACCTTGAGGCTGCCGTAGCTCTTGTGAACGTCCGACACTTCCAGAATTGTACTCATACTCCCCTCCCCTTAGCTTCTTGTCCCGGCGGGACTTGAGCCCGGAGTGCTGAAAAAGCGGCGGCGGATCATTTTGATAAGGCCAACGATGCCATTCGGAGCAGCAAGGACGATGACCAGCAGCACCACGCCGATAACCACTTCAGACAGACCGATGAGATTTCGGGTCAGATAGTTGATTACCGAGAAAACCAGCGTCCCGATCACCGGCCCCCAGAAGGAATGGGCGCCGCCGAGAAGAGCCGCAAGCATTGGCTGCGTTGAATGAATCCAGTGACCGGTTTCGGGCGTCACGATCTGCGCCCACGGCGCATAGAGCGAACCCGCCGTCGCGGAAAAGCCGCCTGAAAGGATGAATGCCGTCAGCCTGTAACCACGCACATTCACACCCATAAATGCGGTACGCTCCGGATCCTGGCGAATACTGACCAGCACACGCCCGAAAGGCCCATGACAGATTACCCAGAGCAGGCCGCCAAGAACCAGAGCCATGACGCAGATAAACCAGTAGTAGGCATTGCCCGAAGTGATCTGGATTGTCGTGAAGCCAAGTTCGAGAACCGGCCTTGGGATGGAAGCCAGCCCATCCTCGCGGCCCAGGGCCGTACTGTAGCCGATGAACAAACGCAACACCTCGGCCAACGCCAGCGTGAAGATAGCCAGATGAATGCCCGTTGTGCGGCGAAGCAGCACCAGCCCGGTAATCGCCGCGACCACCGCTCCTGCCAGACCTGAGGCCAGTATCAACAGCAGGAACGGTATGCCTATGGCAGCCTTCAGCACATAGCCTGTCAGATAGGCACCGATCGCAAAGAACGCTGCATGGCCGAAACTGGCAAGGCCGGTAAAGCCAAAGAGAAGGTTCCACGCCAGTGCGAAGATGATCTCGATCAGCGCCAACCCCGCGAGGAACATAACGCCCTGATTTGCCCAATATGGCAAAGTGATGAATGCAAAGGCGCAGGCAATGCCGGCCAGAATCTTAAGACCGGTCATATCCCATGATCTCCAAAGAGTCCCTGTGGCTTGGCGAGAAGGAACAGGATGACGAAAAGATAGGTGGCCATGCCCGGCATATCCGGCATGATGAGCGAGCTTGAGCTTTCAATTATGCCTAGAAGGATCGCAGCAATGAATGCGCCGCGCACATCGCCAAGGCCGCCGATAACGACCGCCATGAATGCGAGCAGCAGATAGCTGTCTCCAAGGATCGGCGACAAAGTCTGATTGGCAAGCAGCAGCCCGCCGGCCACACCAGCAAGGAGGAAACTGACAATGACCGTTGCCGTCAGCGCGACAGGAACATTGATGCCCAACAGCGCTGCCATCCAGTTATCCACGGCGATTGATTGCAGCATCTTGCCAATCCATGTGCGGCGAATCGCGAAATCCAGCCCAACAAAAATGGCCACACCACACACAATCACGAAGATGGAATAGGAAGGGATGAAAAGATTGCCGATGATCACGGCACCGTCGATGCCGGGCGGTGGATTGATGGACGCGTAATTCACGCCCCATATCAGCTTGACCACACCCGAGCAGACAAGAAGAACCGCAAATGTTGCGATGAGCATGAAGGCTTCATCAACATTGCGCAGGCGCCGCAGCACAACCAGATCAGTGACATAGCCGAGCGCAGCCACCACGACGCCACCAACCAGAGCAGCAACGACAAAGAGCCAGATAGAAGACGGATTGCTGCCGATGATCGTGTAGGACAGATAGGCCCCGATCATGAAAAATGCGCCATGGGCAAAGTTCAGGATTTTCAGAATGCCGAAGATCAGGGTCAACCCCGCAGCGACGAGGAAGATTGCCATCCCCGTTGCCAACCCATTGATCAAAGCAAAGGCTATATCAATCAGCCCCATTGTTTTTCCTCCCGGATCGCAATGCCGCCGATCCTGATTTCGGACCCACGAGCAAATCCCTGCGCCTGTGCGCGCTCAAGCGCGTCTGCGAAATCGTCCATCTCAACTCCGATCGCTGTCAGGCGATCCTGCCCATCGGATGACGGCACAAACCTGATAGTCGAGCTGTCCAGCGCGATGGAGCATGTCTCGCCCACACTCTCGAAAGGCCGTCCGATCAACGCCGACCATTTGCCAGCGATTTCAGCCGGATTTCTTACTGAAAGCTCGGCACTTCTTATTGCAGTGAACCCCGCAGCGGCCCTTTCTCGCCATTCTTTTCCGGCTGGATACCATCCGCCATCAAATGGCTTGCCTACCCTCTGAAGGGAAAATGAGAGAATGGATGCGCCGACATCGCGCGGATCAAGCTGCAACTCGTTATACTCGTCATAGCCCACAGTCCCGGCAAGACGCGCACCCTTGTCCGCAATACGCTGCCTGAAAGGCTCAAGGTCTCCGATCTCGGTGATGACCATATAGCCGCCGGGGCCACGGCGTTCGAGATAACGCGCGGCAGGCGTGTCGCTGCGTAATGGAGTGACGAGTTCGAGGAACGTGTCACCAACTGGCAGCAGCGCGCTCGCCAATCCATGCTTTTCGAAGAACGCAGCCTGATGCGCGGGCGGTTTCGTATAAGGTACACCGTAGCGCGTGAGGTCGGCCTTTCCGTAACATACCTTAAGCCCGACCACCTCGATGAGCTGATCGAGAACGGTTTCAAGCTCCGGCACAAGGATGCAGATTTGCCGCAGGCGAATTGGATCAAGTGCCATCATCAGCCTCCGGTGAATTTCGGCTTGCGCTTTTCACGGAACGCCGCAACCGCTTCGGCATGATCCCGCGTTCGGCTTGAAAGTGCTTCGTAGGCCATGAGCACATCCATCTGGTCCTGTGCGGCTTTGCGCAGCATCCGGTTCAGAGCTATTTTCGTGAAGCGGATTGCCTGAGTTGCACCGTTGAGCAGACGTTCGGTAAGCAGGGCAACGCGCTCATCCAGTTCTTCCGTCGGCACCACATGGTTTATAAGGCCAATGGCCTGGGCTTCACGCGCCGACAAAATGCTTCCCGTCAAAAGAATCTCTTTTGCGCGCAAATGGCCGACAATCATCGGCAGCAAAATCGCCGCGCCGTCTCCTGCAACAAGGCCAGCACGAACGTGCGGGTCACCAAAGCGCGCATTCTCGTCAGCCACGACCATATCGCAACAGACAGCAAGCGTTGCGCCGAGGCCGATTGCATCACCATTCATCCGGCAGATCATTGGCTTGGGCATTTCCAGCATCGAGAAAACCACAGCCTTGGCTTCTTCAATGATCGAATTGAAACTACCTTCGTTGTCGACCATGTGCTGAAGCCAGTCGAGATCGCCGCCGGAACAGAAGCCGCGTCCTGCGCCCGTCAAGATAACCACATCGGAGGCCAGATCGTCAGCGATTGCGCGAAAAACATATTTGAGCTCGCGGTGCATTTCGCCGTTCACTGCATTGAGCAATTCCGGGCGGTTCAGGGTTATTGTCGCGACCCTGTCGGCAACATCCACCCGCAGAAATTCGAAATCTTCGATCTTCATCATCCTGTTCCTTGTCGTCAGGCGGTCAGCTGCCGGGTGTATCGGTCCATGTGCCAGTTGAAATCGCCATAGCTTTTTCCGATGGTGCGCAGTCGCTTGTAGAAATGGCCGATCTTATTCTCGTCGGCCATGCCGACGCCGCCGTGCAGCTGCACAGCATTGCCGCAAACGAAATCGCCCGCCTGCATGATCGCAATCATTGTTGCCGACACTGCCTTGTCGCGACCTTCTTGCGGCCCGTTCATTGCCGACAATCCGCGATAGACCATCGAGCGTGCATGTTCCGCCTTGACGAACATATCCGACAGGCGATGCGTCAAGACCTGAAAATCACTGAGCGGGCGCCGGAATTGTTGGCGTGTGCGCAGATAGTCAGCGGTAATCGATATAGCCGCCTCCATTGCCCCCAAAGCCTCGGCGGCGAGGAGGATAGAGGCGCGATTAAGCGTATCCTGCAACACTGACAGTCCTTCAGCGGGCGGCACGATCAGGCTTTCGGAGGCCAGCTTCACATTTTCAAAGCCGATATCGGCAGCGTCACGGCCATCAATAAGCCGATAGCGGCGTATCTCGACGCCTTCGATGTTGGCGGGAACCAGCAGGATGCCCACGCCAGCCTTACCGTCTTTGGAAGGCATTTGCGCCGACACGAGAAATCCGTCAGCACCCGCTCCGTCCTGTACAACGATTTTGCGACCATTCAATGTTATCGCTGCGCTACCATTCTGCGCGGCACGTGTCGTCAACACGGCGGGGTCATGGCGTGAGCCTGCTTCCTCAAGCGCAAGGGCGATCTTCTTTTCGCCCCCCATCAGAGCTTCGAGCGCCTCGGTACGCGTTGGAGACTCTGCCGCCTTTGAAACAATAATTGCTGAAAGCAGTGTGGAAAGAAGGGGTGCGCATACAAGCCCACGTCCGATCTCTTCGAAGAAGAGCGCAACGTCCTCCAGACTTGCACCCAGACCGCCATCCTGTTCGGGAACAGTCAACGCCAGCCAGCCAAGCTCCGCGAAAGTGCGCCATTGGCTCACGTTCAGCGGATCATCAACCGGCTTGCCGCGCATAGCCTGAAAATCGTAGCCACTTGCAACATAGCGTGACACCGTCTCACGCAGCAATTTTTGCTCATCGGTCAGAGAAAAATCCAAAGTCCAACCTCGTCCTGATTATCATTTCCTTGATGCATCAAGCTGCCTGTCAAAGCCCGAAGGCCTGCTTGGCGATGATGCCGCGTTGAATTTCGCTGGTTCCGGCGTAGATCGTTGCGGCACGCATGAAGAGCTGCCGGGCGGCAGCGCCCACCACATAGTCCGGCGCATCGGCAGGAAGATCGTTTGCCTGTTCCCGGTCGGTGTGCACGGCCAGTCCCTTTATTCCCAGCAGATCGACGAGAAGCGTCGCAATATCCTGCTGGATTTCACTACCAACTATCTTCAGACCTGAGGCGATAGGTGCACTGTGTTCGCCATGGCCCTGCGCCAATTCACGCAGGACAGACCATTCCAGACCTGCGAGATCGATTTCGATCTGGGCGATACGCTGGCGGATGTCAGGCTTCTGGAGCATAGGCACACCATCTGAATCGCGTTCCATCAAGGCGATTTTCTTGAGTATCTCGAGGTCGCGCTTGGAACGGGGGACCTGCGCATTGGTAACACGCTCATTCCCGAGCAGGAACTTTGCATGTGTCCAGCCCTGACCAATTTCACCACCAAGGACATCTTCCGGCCCGACGCGAATATTGTCGAGAAACACCTCGTTGACGCTGTGCTCCTCATCGAGCGTGAGGATCGGACGGACAGTCACGCCTGGCTGGTTCATGTCGAACAGGAAGATCGTGAGGCCACCCTTCTGCGGCTTGACTGTTGTATCGGTGCGCGCAAGGCAGAACATCTTGTCTGCGTAATGCGCTTCAGTCGTCCAAAGCTTTTGACCGTTGATAACCCAGCCATCGCCATCCCTGACGGCGGTGGTCTTGACCGCTGCCAGATCGGATCCGGCAGACGGTTCGGAGAAACCCTGGCACCAGAACGTTTCGCCACTCAGTATGTCCTCAATATATTTTTCCTGCTGCTCGGGCGTACCAAATGTATAGAGAAGTGGCCCCAGCAGACGCAGGCCAAAATAGCTTAGAAACGGAGCGTCGGCAGCTGCGCACTCTTCCTCGAACAGGTAGATCTGCAATGCTGACCAACCCGTGCCGCCAAATTCCTTCGGCCAGTGCGGTGCGGCCCACCCTTTTTCATAGAGAATCCTGTTCCAAAGCTTCAGATCTTCTTTTGTGGTGTGCAAACCCTGTCGCGTGCGGCGCGCCATGTCAGCAGGAACCGCCTTCCGCACGAAGGCGCGCACTTCTTCCCGAAATGCCTCGTCTTCGCTGGTGAACCGGAGATCCATATGCCACTCCAAAAATCTAATTCGAATTCGTTTTTTACTTTCAACCGTCCGACCCTTCGGCATCGAACAGTTCATTTCTATTGCGCGGGAAGCCGGTTAAGACACCCGAACGAGCCTAGTGAAACGTCCGACCGCCATCGACGGTCATTGTGCTGCCTGTCGTGAAACTGGATTCATCGGATGTGAGGAAGAGAATGGCCTTGGCCACCTCAACCGGTTCGGCAATCCTTTGCAGCGCATAAGTCGCCTTGGCCGTCTGTGCGAGCTTTTCTGAATCCGGATGCCAGTCAGACACCATCCGTGTGCGGGTCATGCCAGGACATACAACATTGACGCGAATCTTTGGGCCCAACTCCGAGGCCCATACCTTCGACAATGTGATGATGCCTCCCTTGCTCGCTCCATAAGCCGAAAGCTCACGGAACGGCACGATAGCCGACGCAGACGAAAGATTGACGATCGTCGCCTTCCCGGCCTTGCGCAAATGCGGCAGCGCAGCTCGTGCAATCAGGAACGGACCGGTCAGATTGACCGCAATCGTTTTTTCCCAGAGGTCAAGCGAGGTGTCCTCAAGAGCGGCGACCGGGAAGATGCCGGCTACATTCACCACACCATCGATTCCACCCATCGCAGAAGCAGCTTTTGTGATGGCAGTAGCGACAGACTTTTCATCCGAAACGTCTACAGAAATCGCCTCTCCTGCCAGCTCGCCCAACGATGTTGCATCCCTGTCGAGCAGCGCCAGAGAAGCGCCTTCGGCAGCGAAAAGCTCGGCAGTAGCCCGACCGATCCCCGCGGCAGCGCCAGTGATCACGATCCTGCGTCCCTGCAAGCGCGGTCCACTCATGCCGTTTGCTCCGCCTGCACAATTTCCTTGGCTTTCTGGCGCAGAATGTCCTTTCGTACCTTGCCGACGCTGGTGCGTGGAAGGTCGCTAACCAGTTCAAGACGTTCGGGAATCTTCTGCATCGCCGTGCCAACGCCGATCAGATAGCGCTTGATCTCGTCCAGATCGATCGACTGCCCCTCGCGCGGGATTACGAAAGCACAGGCAGCTTCTCCGGTCCGCGCATTGGGCATAGCAACAATCGCAATGTCGGCTATGGCCGGATGGTTGAACAGAATATCCTCAATTTCCTTCGGGCTGATGTTCTCGCCCGCCCGAATGATGAGGTCCTTCTTACGGCCCGTCACGACGATAAAATCGTCTGCAACGAAGCGGCCAAGGTCGCCCATCTTGAAGTACCCCTCGCTATCGAAGGCGTCCTCATTGTCTGCTGTATGCGCGTATCCAAGGAACATCTGAGGGGCGCGCGCGACAATCTCACCTTCCTCGCCCTTTGGCAGGGTTTCACCGGTGGCGACATCAACGATCTTCGCGTCAGCCATCCACACTTGCCCGTCGGTTGACGCGCCGAGTTCCAGATTGGACCTGTCGTTAACTCCTGCCGTTATGCAGGGAACTTCCGTCGAACCGTAAATCCGCGAGGGAATGCAGTTTGGAAATACGCGTGCGGCTTCCCGAATGAGATCAGGCGGAACCTGCGCACCGCCGCACAGGAAGAAGCGCAAGTCCGGCAGCGTTTCACCGCGCGCTTTGGCTTCATCCACCAAACCTTGCAGGAAGATCGTCGCCGCAACGATGCCGTTGACCTTGTGCCTGCGCATCATGTCCAGGGCCAATCCGGCCTCCCACACATCGAGCATGACTGTGGTAATGCCGCATGTGAATGGTAACATCAGAGAGTAGAGCGCCCCGGTGACATGCGTGACCGGAGAAGGGTTGAACATGACCTCGCCAGGCTTGAGATCGAGATGGGTAAGACGCATCCGATTTTCGGCCTGAATGGAATTGTGACTGTGCAGTACGCCCTTGGCGCGGCCCGTCGTTCCGGACGTGTACATGATGATCTTGAGCGCATCCGGATCGGAACCGGGCAGGTCGGCCAGAACCTCGCCCTCGGCAAGCAGATCCTCATAAGCAAGAAATTCCCCCGCATCGCCGCGCAAAACCACGACATCGACGGGCTTTTCGAGCGTCGGCATTAGCCGACGCATCATTTCAACATAGTCATATTTACGAAAGCTGGCGGGAATGATGATCATGCGGCTGCGACAATCGCGCAGCATGAATCCCACTTCCATGTCGCGGTAGATTGGTACCAGCGGATTGACGATCAGCCCCGCCATCGTGGCGGCGAGACTGATCACAATGCTTTCATACCAGTTGGGCAACTGGAAAGAGATCGTATCGCCGGGGCGATAACCACGCTTTACGAGCGCCGATGCGAAACGTTCCGCTTCAGCCATAAGCTGGCTGACAGTGAACGGCTTGTCCCGGTCGATCACCAGAACCCTTTCAGGATCCCCGGCCATGATCTCACGGGCATAATCGACGATAGTCTTGTCGGCCCAGAACCCGTCGGCTTTCAATTTCGCCGCGCGCTCCGGGTCCCACCGGACCATCCAGCCACTCACATCCTTCCGCATCGTCATTCTCCGGTAGCGCCTACTTGAACTTGAACTCCACAGGCACGCCCGGCGCAGGTGGTTCGATAAGTTCCGTTCCTGGCGTGCGGACAAAGTCCGATACACTCCAGCCGGCATCGCCTTCTCCGGTCGCGAATGTGATGTAGTTGAGGTCGAGTATGGCCTGATGATCTTCCTTGCGGAAGATGCGCTTGCCCTTGGCAGTATCGAATTCCATGCCTTCGAGCGCTTTGATTACTGCCGCGCTTTGCGTGTCGCCTGCTGCGCGAATGGCATTGGCATAAGCCAGAACGGCCGCGTGACCTTGCTCCAGATAGCCGGGAGGGAATTTGTCGCCGGTCTGCTTGACGTATTCCTCGTAGAGCGCCTTGCCATGCGGATTATCCTGATAGCCGCCGAAATACCAATGTATCGCCGTCCAGAAGTTGGGCACCATTCGCGCTCCAAGCGCCTTTGGCACGTTGAACTCGTTCGCGCCGTCGGCAATGGCCTGGAACTTTCGGGTCAAGCCGAGATTGGCACCCTGAGCCAGAAGCGTCACCGCGTCCGAGCCGTTGGTGTTGTTGAAGAGCCCGGTTGCGGGCGAACGAACGAGCGAGTTGAGCTGTGACTTGAAATCGGTCGCGCCAAATTTCGTCAGAACCGGATCGGATATCTGGACATCCTTCTTCGCGATCGACGGATAGAACTCCTTCAGACCATCCGTAAAACCGTCCCATGACTGGTGCCCATAGGCCGCATCGGGGAAGATGCCTGTCCATGTGGTAATGTCGGGATATTTCTCCGCCATCACCTTGGCCAACCCACGATAACGCATGTAGGAATTGTCGCTGATGCGGAAATAATTCGGCACGAATTCTTCGTGCGTCAGGCTGTCAGCAACGGCAGCACAGGAAATCAGAACAGCATTGTTCTGTTCCAGCAACGGGGCAAGCGCCAACACCACTGCGGTTTGAATCGAACCCAGGATAAGCCGCACACCTTCGCCGAACAGGGCTTGTGCCTGAGCGACTGCTTCCTGACCGGTGGCCTTGTCGTCGCGCGCAACGATCTCGATCATGCGGCCATTTATGCCGCCAGCCGCGTTGATCTGGGCGGCAGCAATCTTCGCACCCATGAGCGCGGGCGCACCATTGATTTCCTGCGCGCCTGACAGCGGCCCGAGGAAACCGAGCTTGATTGGACCTTCCTGCGCGAAGGCAGGACCAAGCTTCAGTCCCATGCCCGTCAGTGCAGCGCCGACTGAAACGCCAGCCAGCAAACTACGCCGTGAAATGTCTTTCATAAAAGTCGTCTCCTCCTCAGAAAGGTTGAAAGGTCAGCTCCACCAGCGCCCGCCATTGACGATGAGCGACTGGCCGGTGACATACCGGCTTTGATCGCTGGCGAAAAAAATCACGGCATTGGCGATATCTTGCGGCTCTCCCGCAAAGGCCATCGGCGTTTCTTTAAGATAGGTTTCCCAGATCGGGAGTTTGTCAGCGGCAGCCGTACGGATAGGCCCTGGACAGACAGCGTTTACGTTCACATGAAACGGTGCGAGTTCCCGTGCCAGAGAGCGCGTCAGGCCAATCACGCCAGCCTTGGCTGCGGCATAGTCGGCAACACCCTGCGAACCCATATAGGCCGCCTCAGACGCAATCGAAACGATCTTGCCGCGTCCGCGTTCGCGCATTCCCGGCACAACCTGCCTGCAACAACTCATCATGGACATCAGATTGAGGTTGATGATGAATTGCCATACCTCAGGCTCTGAGCACCAGAATTCCGATGCACGCTCGCGTGCGCTTTGCCCGACATTGTTGAGCAGGATTTCAACCTGCCCCACATCCTTGTCGATGCGAGCAAACGCATCAACGATCGCGTCATGACTGGAACAGTCAACCACCATGGGATGCGCAGCGCGTCCCAGACGGCGTATTTCTTCCGCCGTCCCTTGCAACGCCTCTTCCTGAATATCAATGATTGCCACGTCCGCACCGTTGCGGGCGAAATGGATAGCGCAAGCCCTGCCGATTCCGTTCGCTGCCCCTGTCACCACAGCAAGCTTGCCGGCAAAATCTGTCGTGATCGCGGCGGGAACCGGACCTTTGGCCTGTTCAGCGCTCATGTGATGATCCCTCCATCCACGGTGTAAACGCCACCCGTGCAGTAGCTTGCGTCTTCACTGAGCAGGAATGATACAAGCGCTGCGACCTCGGCGGGTTGTCCGTTTCGTTCGATGGCTCGGAAGCCACTGCCCCATGCGCCAGTGCCGGCGCCTGCCGCCAGATCGGCCGTCATTTTGCTGTCAATAACGCCCGGAGCCACCGCATTGACGCGGATACCGTGGCGTGAATTTTCCAATGCCGCCGAATTGCTCAGCGCAACCACCGCTCGCTTTGAAGCGCCATACAGGGAACGGTCGGCGCGAGCTTTCAACGCCGCAACACTTGCGAAGTTGACAATGGCACCGCCGCGCCCCTGTTCGATCATGCGTCGTAGCGCACCGCGCAACATCAGGAAGCTGCCACGCACATTGACGCGATAGACCAGATCGAAATCCTCTACGCTGAGATTTGCGACCGGGCCCGACGCGCCAAGTATGCCAATTGCATTGGCAAGGAGATCGAGGCTGCCAAACGCTTCGACCGCCTTGTCTATTGCTGATTGAGCGCCTGCTTCCTGCGCAAGATCGGCCTGAACGGTCACGAGCCTTTCAGTTACGAATTGACTGGACGCCGACGCAAGTGCATCGCCGTCCCGGTCGGCCAGAACGACGGAACATCCTTCATTCAAAAGACGCTCCGCCACTGCCGAACCAATCGCACCCGCACCTCCGGAAACCACCGCGACGCGGCCTGAAAGTCCCGTGAATGCCATTTCGGTCTCCGTCGTCGTGCGTTTCAGATTTATTCGACGACGATCGCCTTGCCGGGCGTCGCTTCACCAAGAAGCTCAGCATTCGGCAATTTCACATGATCCTCAACTTTCCAGCCCGGCTCTTCATCCTTTGGAGCAAGCCTGATGATGTTGATGTCAGCAACAACCTGATGGTCTTCCTTGCGGAAGGACAATGGTCCCTTGGCGCTTTCGAAATTGATATTCTCAAGCGCAGTGATGACTGCATCCGTTTCGGTATTGCCGGCAGCCTGAATTGCATGGGCATATGCGTTGATAGCCATATGCGCCGGGCCAACGTAGCCGGTCGGCGTCTTGTCGCCGGTGCGTTCCACATAGGCCGTGTAAAGGTCGCGACCTGCCTTAATGTCCTGATATGACTCGTAATACCAATGGCTTCCCGACCAGAAATTATTGGGCAGGTTCTGCTTCAGAGTCTTTGCGAACAGGATCTCACCGCTCAGATCCATGAAGACCTTTACCTTATCAGCAAGGCCAAACGGACGCGCCTGGTTGAGCATCGTCAGGAAGTCTTCGCCGGTGAGCGACTGATAGAGCCCCTGAACCGGCTGGCGGACAAGGCTCGCAATCTGGTTCTTGAAGTCGATCGCACCCCACTTGAACAAGACAGGGTCGGTGATCTGGGCTTCTGTCTTGGCCAGCTCAGGATAGAATTTCTTCAGGCCGGCTGAGAAGGAGCGCCACAGCGCGTGCCCGAACTCGACATCAGGCAGAATGCCACCCCAATTTGTTATGTCGGGATGCTTTTCAGCAACAAGACGAGCTTGCGCCTGTGCCCGGCTGTACGCGCTGTCGGTGATACGGAAGAAGTTGCGGTTGAAGGACTCATGGTTGAGTGAGTCTGCCACCGAGCCGATGGTGATGAGTGTGCTTTTCGATTCCGGCATGATGCCAACGAGCGACAAAGCACCGGGAGTATTGAGACCGCCGATGAGAAGGTTGATCCCCTCTCCTACCAGTTCCTTTCCGGCCGCAATTGCAGCGTTCGGGTTCGCCTTGTCGTCCTTATAGACAATCTCCAGCGTTCTACCCATGATGCCGCCCGCGGCATTGATCTGATCCACCGCGATCTGCGCGGATAGCTGACAATCAGCCGAATATGTTGATTGCGCACCTGAAAGTGGCAGCAGAATACCAATGCGAATCGGCGCGCTCGACTGCGCCCATGCCCTGGTTGTGAAGCTGGTGCTTGCCAAGCCTGCGGCGGCAGCGGCGGCCCCCGCCTTCACGAATGAACGACGAGAAATCGAAGACATAGGTTCCTCCCTTGTGGTCACGAGTGCGGAGAAATACTCGGGCGCACCCTCTCATCATCTCCGGTTTCCCTCCGGCGATGCGCGGAAGATCACCACACCAGGTTGCAGGCTGTCAATCAAATTCGAATTCGAATTTGATTTTTTTCACGGGCAGGAATGGACGCAAGGCGAGCACGAGCACGCCGATACGGATCAACGCTATCTATTTGTTTTGTTTATTTTTTTTGACGCTTACAGGATACAGATCGCCCTGCACCATATTAACGTTCGCGCTAGCGCTTTGTCACGCCATCGAAGAACAGGACCGCGATCTGGTCGGCAATCTGGGGTGGAGAAAGGCGACCGACGCGATACCACTCGACCGACCAATTCATCATGCCGATCAACAATTGGCGAATCACGGAAAGGTCGAGATCGCTCCTTATCATCCCTTCGCTTTGCGCCTCATTGAGCAACGTTCGCCATAGCTCCGCGTTTTCATCAAGAACCCGAAGAAATCTTTTGCGGAGGTCGGCGGGAAGCTGATCGAAAATTCGTATGTGCGCGGCGATATAGTGATCGCCAGCAAGGACGATTTCGAGATGACCGTGGATTGCGGCACCGATGCGGTCGCGCACGCTCGCATCGCGTGGCAGCGCGCCAATGGCATTGATCACCCGCTCCCGCGTCCGTCCATTTGCAATCCTGAGAACTTCCTCGACAATCGCCTCACGCGATTCGAAGTGATAGTAGATACTGCTGGACTGGGTTCGGGCCAACTTTGCAATATCGCTGATGCGGGTTAGCGCGTAGCCCTTTTGTCGGAACACATGAGCGGCAGCGTCAAGTATGCGGACACGCGTGATGTCTGCCTTCTTCAGCTTTTTTCCGGAAGCATCCACTCCCTTGCCAGGCACACGCACCTTTTGCGCAGGGGACGCGGACGCCGGACGTTTGAGCAAAGCATCGGAGTTCATGAACGTTATCCTACCATTGAACTTTCCGGAACGGCCTGTGCGCGCTGAAAGCTTTTGAACCTGTTCACTTCGACTGGCAAGGGTATCGACCGGCTAAGGTCCAGTTGCGTTTGCAGGCGTTGCCTGAGATCCGGCGGTATGGAAACAGCTTTTGGCGGCGGCCCGAGCCTGACGTGTATGACATGATATTGCACGAGAGCAGCGAGATACCGTCGGGTCGTATTTACAATCTCGAACAAGATACGGATTCGCTTGTCATCCAGATCAACGAGTCGCGAGACGACAGTCACTTCATCGCCGAGAAGCATTTCGCGAAGATAAACAACCTCAGCATTTATCACGAAGTTCGATTCACCCGTCCGGTCCACAAAATCCTGTCCATAGTCCCAACGCTCATGCAACTCGATAGCGGGCTCTTTGACAATGGCAAGATAGTAGCTTGCATTCACATGATTATTGCGGTCGATCCATTCGGGGCGAACCTTAGTCCGTGATTGGTGAAGACGTGGATCAATCGTCAGCATCTGTCCCATTTCCCCAACTGCAAGGCCATTGCCCGCAAGGCAAGTTGCCGAACCTGCTTTGCCTCAGTTGTTCTTTGCAGCATCCGCCCTTATATGAATTCCAATCGTGCTACACGCGCAATACGTGGTAGTCCTATGTGGCGCGCGGTTGCCACGTCAACAATTTTTCGAATTTAAATTTGATTTTTTCACGATTGCTGAAGCTGAAACCGTCGTGATTATGCAATGACGGGGATCGGAATACCCCTGAGACGGTGCCGCAACGATCAAGATTATCGCTTACCCGGCTGGATACACCCAGCCTCATGTTCCAAACTAGCGAGGACCTTTTTAATTTGCTTCGGATCCCTGTGTTCAAGTCCGATCACATCATTTCGGGTTTGCTCCAACGCAATGATCAGTTCGTCCAACTTGGCATGTAGTGCCGCTGTATCCCGATAGCCCTGAATAAGCACAACACCGGTAATGACAATCGCCGCGACGGATAAGGCATAGGTCACAACATCCGTCCATCCAAGCGGGACCAAGGCTGTGCATATCACCATGAGGACAAGCACGAAATAAAATCCGGGAGGACGCGAAAGGAAATCCGCAGATTGAAAGAGGAGCTTGTTCATAACGACCCCAGCCGAATCTTTCTATTCGTCACCCGTTTTGGGGTTTGGTTTGACATAAGCGGCTTCTGACCGCCCTGACTTTGGTGCTTTCGCGTCTTTGGAATGTTCTGCGAGCGCAGGTCCAGCGCCGCTAACCTTTTCAGTGGAAGGATGAGGCGTTGCGGTCGCTGTACTTTGCTTGCGTGGAAGATCACGATTAGTCATTCGGTGCCTCCATAAATATTCGGCACCTCAACGGGAAAGCAAGTTCAAGGTTCCATGCAGGCAGTTATTCGCCCCAGCCTTTCTCACCTACCATAGTAGACAGCAACGTTGTGCTTTGCCTCAGCGAAAAACAGCCAGCGTTCGACCAGTATTCCGCAAAACTGGCTAAGTGCGGCCAGAATGGAAAAGACAATTCCTAGTGGCTGCCACAAGAGGACTGACCCGCAAATGAGTAACACAGGGACCAGAAACGCAAGAAGTTGCGTAATGAGCCTTAGACGCGCCTGATGTTTGCGTGCAATCCGAAATCCCATTTCCTTCAGCAGATAATTTTCTTCGGTATGCGGCCACTCAATCGACCGCACGGTTCCCTCTTTCAACCCAGTGGCTGAATTGAGAGAAATGGCTGACCCAAGCGTATCGTTATGTGACCATGTTCGCCACTTCCACGCCCAACCCCAGAGTGTAGTGGCCAGGGCGACGATCGTCGGCGGCAACGATTCGGCACCAAAGACATGCAGCATTGCGTTGAGAAGGACGCTCCCCGTCATCAACGAAAATGCGATGTAGCCCGGGGCGGTAAAGCGGGAATGCCACTGGGCGATCGGCTTCAAGGACGCGTAAATCATACCCGTGGTGTATACGGTGATCATTGCGCTCACGGCTGCGAGTATACCCGCAATCGAAACCCAGATGTTACCGGGTCCAAGATAGATCCAGCCAATCGCAAACGCCCCGGCAGGAATGAATGTTATCACAGAGGCGAGACCTTCGCGCGACAGCCATGATGTTCGCCACTGGGAGAAAGCCCGCCAGGCCCTCTCTGGCCGTCCCAGATGTCCCGTCGAGGATAACAGCCCGCTGATGATGAGTGCAAAGGCGAGGCCAAGACTGGCAACGCAAAAACCTGTGAGCGGCGAGGCCAAGCCCAACACCGAGAAAATGCCAACCAAAGCAAGCAGGCCGTAGCCGGCCCCCGTCGCGGTAGTAAAAAAGACGAGCGAGAAAGCAGGATGCATAGGACTACCTGGAAAGCATTCTATCGACCCAACCCAGGAAGCCGCCTTCGGCTTTAATTGCGTCCAGCTTCGGATCAGGTGTTGCTGCGGCACGGCCATGTCGTGACCGGGGTGGCAGATACTTGTTGGTTGGGCGATAACCGAGCTCTGGCATCAGATCTACGCCCTCCCGCTCGGCAACCAGTTGAGAGACAGCTGAGGTCGGATCACCGAGATCGCCGAAATGACGCGCTCCGGTCGGACACGCTGCAACGCAAGCTGGCACGCGATCCTCCTGATCCAGATTCTCATTGTATATTCTGTCAACGCAAAGCGTGCATTTCTTCATCACGCCGACATCAACATCAAATTCTCTAGCCCCATAAGGGCAGGCCCAACTGCATAATTTACATCCAATGCACTTGTCTTCATCGACAAGAACAATGCCGTCGGATGTCCGTTTATAAGAAGCGCCAGTTGGGCAGACTGTAACGCAAGCCGGTTGTTCGCAATGCAGACATGATCGAGGAAAGTGAACTGTTCTTCCGCCCATTTCCGTTGTCTGCTCATAGGTATGAACACGGTTGAACCAGACGCCGTCCACCCCACCGTCATAGGGGTTAAGGTCTGTCAGCGGCGCCATGCTGCCGCCGGTGTTCCACTCCTTGCAGGACGTGACGCAGCCCTGGCATCCGACACATGTGTCGAGATCGATCACAAGACCGAGCTTTTTTTCCGTATGGGCCGGAATACAGGTCATCGCTTGCTCCGAAATTCGCGGCCGAATGATAGCTTTTGCGGAGATGGATCAGTTTGCGGCGGTAACGGAAAACGCTCAAACTGGGGCTCGGTGAAGCCACATTCCTGTGGGGCGCATTTTACAAGCCTGACCCGCAGATCGAACCAGGCCGCCTGCCCCGTAACCGGATCGGAATTGGAATAACGCTTCTCACCTGCAAGCATCGGCAGCTGATCGCCAATTGCATGGTTTAGCAGAAAGCCGGTATTCGACTCTGATGCCCCATCCTTCAAACCCCACGCCCCGCGTCTTTTTCCGATCGCATTCCATGTCCACACGGTGTCCGGATTGACGCCATCGACGAGACGAATCTGGCCTTTGACGCGACCGTTCACGCTTTCAATCCAAACCCAGTCATCATCTGCCAATCCCAGACCTTCAGCTGTGAGCCTGTTGACGAACAGACGGTTCTGGCTGT
>JAHBYV010000001.1 GCA_019635795.1 Rhizobiaceae bacterium | reverse complement strand
CACCTGTACCAGAATCCGGTCCGCGCCCTGCCTTTGAATAATAGGTTCTGTCGTGCCAAGCTCATTGACACGACGGCCAATTACCTCAATCGACTGGCTTACGGCGGTCGAAACGCGGTAATTAATGCCTTCTTCGGTGAGACTATATTGCAGCACACCCGGCTGCCGCTCTTGCAACTCAAGTTCGCGAATTGCACCGCCACCGAACAGGCCTGACGAAACCGGCTGAGTAAGGGAATTCAGAGCTTCCTTGGCTTTTTCGACCTCGTTGGCTTCCGAAATTCGCACGGTCACATGGCGGTCTACGCTCGTAAGGCCCGTATACCCGATCTTGGCGTCGCGCAGCAGAGTGCGAATATCATCGCGCGTCGTCTGCAATCGATCCTTGATCAAGTCTTCCTGATCGACGGCCAGCAAAATGTGTGAGCCGCCTTGCAGGTCCAGACCCAGCGTCATGGGCGTTTTTGGAACCCAGCGCGGCAAGGAATCCAGTGTGGATTGTGAGAAGAGGTTTGGAAGCGCGAAAATCACGCCGAGCAGCACGACCGCCCAAATAGAGAACGTCTTCCAGCGCGAAAAATACAGCATGTTCGTCTTCCATTACGCTCCGGCGGGCTATTTCCCGCCGGTGGTCAGCTTCTGTGGCCGGCTATTTCTTGGCGTTCTGATTGGCCACTGGTTCGCCTTTGACGCGAACATCGGAAATCGTCTGCCGAATTGCAGTGACTTTCACGCCATTGCCGAGATCGACTTCCAGCTCATCGCTGCCCTCGTTCACCTTCGTCACCTTACCCAGCAGTCCGCCACCGGTAACCACTGTGTCCCCGCGCCGGATCGCGCCAAGCATCTCTGCGCGCCTCTTCATCTGGTTGCGCTGAGGACGGATAATCATGAAATACATGATGACGAAAATCAGGATGAACGGCAAAATGCTCACGAGCGCTTCTGGTCCCGCGCCCCCAGTCTGCGCATAAGCCGGTGTCACGAACATAAGGAACTCCCTAAATTGAAGGCGCAATCCGCCCGTCCCAAAGTGGGCGGAATATAGTCGTTAACGCCTCCATTGCAACACATGAAACTGCGTGAACACGCACCTTTGCGCTATTCACTGAGCGTGATAGAGCAAACTTGACCAATCCTGAATCGAAAATGCTTCCCGAAATGACTGACAAGACACTCGAAACGCTTAACGCCAAGCTCGATGAGCTTATTTTGACAATCAGCAGGCTGGCACCACCCATTCCACAGCCCGCAGACCTGACTGTGGCAGACTGTTTTGTGTGGAACGCTGAGTCGGGCGTTCTTGATCCGGTTCAGCGGGTCAATCGGGTGGATATCGGGCTTATCCGCGGTGTGGACCATGTCCGGGATATTCTGCTGGACAATACAGAGCGCTTTTCTGCCGGATTGCCCGCGAACAACGTCCTGCTCTGGGGCGCGCGGGGCATGGGAAAATCGTCCCTTGTGAAGGCCGCGCACAGCGCCGCCAATTCCGGGAAGGACGGCAGCGCCCTTAAACTCATCGAAATTCACCGCGAAGATATCAACACCCTGCCCCGCCTGATGGGTATTTTAAAGTCCGCCCCATACAGGTTTATCCTGTTTTGCGACGATCTGTCTTTCGACCATGATGACACGTCCTACAAGTCTCTGAAGGCGGCTCTTGAAGGTGGTGTCGAAGGGCGTCCGTCAAATGTCATTTTCTACGCAACATCCAATCGGCGTCATCTTTTGCCGCGGGACATGATCGAGAACGAACGCTCAACGGCAATCAATCCATCTGAAGCAGTTGAGGAAAAGGTTTCGCTTTCAGACCGTTTCGGACTGTGGCTTGGCTTCCACAAATGCAGCCAGGACGATTATCTCAGCATGATTGACGGCTATGTCCGGTATCACGATCTCAAGATCGACGCCGAACAATTGCGGACCGACGCTTTGGAATGGGCAACGACGCGTGGAAGTCGCTCCGGCCGCGTGGCATGGCAATTCATACAGGATCTCGCCGGAAGGCTTGGGCAACCATTGAAGGACTAACAAAAGCAAAGCCCGCTTTGTGGCTAAAGCGGGCTTCTGGAATTCTTGGCACTGCGTGCGATTTTACTGCAGGTATCCACTTGGATCGACGGCTGCGGCGTCCTTGCGAACTTCAAAGTGAAGCTTTGGCGTATTTGTGGACGCGCTGACGCCGGACAGAGCGATATCCTCGCCGCGCCGCACCTTCTGGCCACGTTTCACTTTCAGCTCACTGGCATTGCCATACACAGTCACAAGGCCGTTTTCGTGCCGCACGAGCACGGTGTTTCCGAAATCCTTCAAGCCATCGCCAGCATAGATAACGACGCCATTCTCCGCGGCTTTGACAGGTGTTCCGGGCGGGACCTGAATATCGATTCCGTCTCGTGCGTTACCGCTTCCCTTGCCGAATCCTGAAATCACGCGGCCCTTTACCGGCCAGCGCATCTTGCCAATTCCCGTATCGTCCGGCGCTTCGGCTTCGGCTCTTGCGGCATCGGCCACAGCCTTTCCGGAAGTTGGCGGCGTGTAAGCGGCCAGCTTTGGCTTTTCTGTTTCCTGAGGCTGTGCAGCCTTTGGCGTCTCAGCCTTGAGCACCGGTGCAGGCTTTGCTTCCTCCAACTTTGGCGCGACGGGCTTCGCCTCTGCCACAACGGGTGTGGTGGCACCCGGAATTCTCAATGTCTGGCCGATGCGAATACTTCCGTCGTCAATACCATTTGCCTGCTTCAGAGCAGCAACGGAAACACCATATTTGCGAGCGACGCCGGAAAGGGTATCTCCTGATTCGACCTTATAGGCACCGGCGGGCAATTTGCTGGTTGCCTCTGCAACGGCCGCCTTCTTTGCCGTCTCTACAGGCGCGCGCAATGTTTCCGGCGATCTGCTGGGCAGAGTTTGCACGCCACCGTCGCGCTCTACAGAACGACTCAACGGATCAATCGGCCTTTGTAGTTGTGCGGTCTGCACCGGCTGCGCCGCAGGCATAGGCGCTGCTGCCACCACCGAGGAAGGTGCGGAAAGCTGCGCGCGCTCAACTGCCCCGCCGGATGGCGCACTTGGCGCTTGCGAGATCGAATATGTCTCTTCCGGTGAAACAGGCGCCAACTGGCTGTTCATTGGCTGCGACGGCGTTGTGGACGAAGTCACCAATCCGTCGGTAAACCGTGTTGCGCTTGAGCTGCACCCGGCAGTTACACCAAGCAACAGCAGCGCCGCACCTTGCGCCAACCAGCGTGTGCGACAACTCAAAAGACTGACACTCATCGCAATACCCGCGAACTCTATAAATAAGATGAGACGAATTAAAACGAGTTAATGTTACCGCCCGGTTAAGACTCGAGTCGGTTCGTAAATAAGTTCGGTTGAAAAATGCTAAATGATGGCCGCGACCGAGCGCGCAATGGGTTGAAACCGCACGCGCTCGAAGTCCTCGCGCTCAAACCGGCTTCCGACCTTGCTCAATCTGGTCAAATCCTGCTCGCCATCGCCGGGTCCAATGGCCGCGACCATGACGCCGTTTGTCGCGAGCTGATCGACAAATGCCCGCGGCAGGCTCTCAAACGCGGCCCACACAACAATGCGGTCGAATGGGCCTTGAGAGGGCAAACCGCTCGATCCATCGGCGTGGCGCACAGTTATGCCGGTAAGCTGCAGGGCCTCAAACCTCTGCTTTGCGTTTTCGCAAAGGGTCTTGAAGCGATCAACCGTGGTAACACGCGCAGATAGCCGGGCCATGAGCGCGGCCGTGTAGCCGGTTCCTGTGCCCACCTCCAAAACGCGGTGAGCCGGTTCGATGCCCAGTGCAGTTATGACGGCGGCTTGCAGGTCAACGCCCTCTACAGCCTCGCCGCAGTCTATCGGAACCATCCGGTCCGACCAGGCGCAATCGCTCCATTGGGCAGGCAGGAACTGGTCACGCGGCGTCATTTCGATTGCCGCAGCGAGCTCTCGGGACAGGCGACCACGCTGGCGAAGAAAGAATGCTGCCAACCCTTCACGGCCCGCCGTCTGTTTTCTCATTCAAGAACCTCACCAAGCTGCCGCCGCAAATTATGTGCGGTCAGGTCAAGCTGCAAGGGTGTGACAGACACCTTCTTATGGCGGACAGCGTGAACGTCCGTGCCTTCCAGCACTTCGCCGGGCGCCCGGCCAAAGCGAAGCCAGTAATAGGGCAAGCCTCGACCGTCGCGACGCTCATCAATCCACATCGAATGCGCCAACCTGCCCTGAGCCGTAACCTGAACGCCGGTGACTTCCCGAGCCGGACAGCTCGGGAAATTGACGTTAAGCAGCACTCCATCCGGCAGATCAAGGCCGATGAGTTTCTGGAGAAGCTCTGGCGCGAGCTCTTCCGCCGTCTCGTAGGGAACGGTTCGCTCTTCACCTTCGAACGAATATGCCTGACTCAAGGCAATAGAGCGAATGCCCAGCAATGCACCTTCGATGGCTCCGGCAACGGTACCGGAATACGTGACATCATCGGCGATGTTGGAACCGGAATTAATGCCGGACAGGATGAGGTCCGGTGGGGCTGGCATCAGCTTGCGCACCCCCATGATCACGCAATCGGTCGGCGTCCCGCGCAGCGCGTAGTGTTTCTCCCCGATGCGGCGCAAGCGCAATGGATCTGACAATGACAATGAATGCGCGAATCCCGATTGATCGAACTCCGGCGCAACGACCCACACATCGTCGGTGAACTGGCGCGCTATGCGCTCCAGACTCGCAATGCCCTCAGCGTGTATCCCATCATCATTGGTCAGCAGTATCCGCATACAATCAGACCCTTTCGATCCGTTCGAGACCACCCATATACGGCCGCAGCACGTCCGGAATTGTGACGCTACCGTCCTGATTCTGGTAGTTTTCCAATACACCGATCAACGCGCGCCCAACCGCGACGCCAGAGCCATTAAGCGTGTGGACGAATTTGGTCTGGCGTGTTTCGCGCGAACGGTAACGGGCATCCATGCGCCGCGCCTGGAAATCTCCGCAAACCGAACAGGAAGATATTTCGCGATAGGCATTCTGACCGGGAAGCCAAACCTCAATGTCGTAGGTTTTACGGGCACCAAAACCCATGTCACCCGTGCACAGAACGACAGTTCGGAAGGGCAAACCAAGGCGCTTGAGAACTTCCTCAGCACATTGAGTCATGCGCTCATGTTCAGCCACCGAGCTTTCCTGATCTGTGATGGACACCAGCTCCACCTTGTAGAATTGGTGTTGCCGCAGCATACCGCGCGTATCGCGACCGGCAGAACCTGCCTCCGACCGGAAGCAGGGCGTCAAGGCCGTCATTCGCAAAGGCAGTTTTTCTTCAGGAAGAATCTGTTCCCGTACCAGATTGGTCAGCGGAACTTCCGCGGTGGGAATGAGGCCGAGCCGCCCTTCCCCATGCGGAACGAAGAACAGGTCCTCTTCAAATTTCGGCAGTTGATTGGTGCCAAACAGCACAGGGTCACGTACCAGAAGCGGCGGTGAAACTTCCTGATAGCCGTGCTCCGTGGTGTGCAGATCAAGCATGAACTGCCCCAGAGCGCGCTCCAGCCTGGCCAATTGCCCTTTCAGAACGGTGAACCGCGCGCCAGAAAGCAAGGCGCCAGCTTCAAAATCCATCATGCCGAGCGCTTCACCGATTTCGAAATGCTCTTTAGACCAGGCCGAACGCACATCACCCTTGCCGACCCGTCGCACCTCCACATTGTCGCGCTCGTCACGACCCAGCGGAACGCCTTCGAGCGGCAAATTCGGGATTACCCCGAGAGCGTTCAGCAATTCCGCATCAATTTCGCGCTCGCGCGCCTCAGCATTCTGAAGGAATGCCTTGATATCGTTGACTTCCTGCTTCAATTCCTCCGCGCGAGCCATATCACCGGCGCGCATTGCGTTGCCAATTTCCTTGGAAGCAGCGTTGCGGCGCTCCTGCCGAACTTGCAACTCGCCAAGATGGGCGCGGCGCGTTTCGTCCAGCACCAGAACGGATTCTACAGTTGATTGCGCGGATTCAGCAGAATTGCCGCGCTTTATCAGCGCTTCCACCAGAGCTTCCGGTTTCTCACGAATCCATTTGATATCGAGCATTTCGTCTGACTTTCATTGCGATGCGATGAGGCGGTTCCGAGGTAAACCGCCTCGCTTACATACGCAAGTCAATCTCGTCCGAATTAACGGCTGGCTAACCTGTCAACTGCCCGCAGAGGTTTCAGGCGTTTCAGACTCGGCCGCCTTGCGAACTGCTTCTTCGTCCCGCTTTTTCTCTATCAGGCGCGCGGTCCAGATGGAGATTTCGTAGAGAAGGATCGTTGGCAGAGCCAGGCCGATCTGGCTAATCGGGTCTGGTGGGGTCAGAACAGCAGCGACGATGAAGGCGATGACAATCGCCCATTTTCGCTTGTCCTTAAGACCTTGCGATGACACCAAGCCCACCTTGGCCATGAGCGTAGTTACCACCGGAAGCTGAAACACCAGCCCGAAGGAGAAGATAAGCGTCATGATCAGGCTCAGATATTCTGAAACCTTCGGCAGCAGGGAAATCTGCACTTCTCCGTCACCGCCCGTTTGCTGCATGGCAAGGAAGAACCACATCACCATCGGCGTGAAGAAGAAATAGACCAGCGCCGCGCCCAGCAGAAACAGAATGGGCGATGCTATCAGAAAAGGCAGGAACGCCGCGCGCTCGTTACGGTAAAGGCCCGGAGCGATAAACTTGTAAACCTGTGTTGCGATCAGTGGGAAGGCCAGAACCATCCCGCCAAACATCGCCAGTTTGATTTGCGTGAAAAAGAACTCCTGTGGCGCTGTGTAAATCAGCTCCACCTTGTCCTGATGCAGCCCTGCCCAGGAAACCGCCCATTTGAACGGGATCACCAGCAGGTTGAAAAGTTGCTTGGCAAAGAAGAAGCAGACCAGAAACGCGATGAAAAAGCCACCAATCGACCAGATCAGTCTGGTCCGCAGCTCCATAAGGTGCACGATTAGCGGAGCGGAGGATTTCTCCATCTCCTCTTGTTCTGTGAGGCTCACTTTTTCGCCCTCGCCTTTGTGGCTTTCGGCTTGTCAGCCGCCGCCTTGGGCTTAGTTGCTTTTGCAGGCTTTGCTGCCGGTGCAGGCTTTGCTGCCGGTGCAGGCTTTGCTGCCGGCGCGGGCTCAGCCTTCGGCGTATCGCTGGAAGCCAATGCTTCCGGCAAAGCGGTAGCACCAGTTTTCAGCGGCTCAGCAGGTTGAGGCTCCGAGGCGGCCGGCGCGGGCGGTTCCTGCGGCTTGAGCGACTGCAATCCGGCACGCACCTCATTTGCCGCCTGCTCAAACGGGTTCAGGTGCTTCTTGATTTCCGTTGCAGGGTTGAGGCTGCGCAAAGTGTCGACGGACTTTTTCACGTCGTCCAGCTCTGCTTCTTGCAGCGCGTCATTGAACTGGCGCTGGAAATCACCCGCCATTTTGCGCATTTTTGCGGTGGTTCGCCCGAATGTGCGCAACATTGCGGGCAAATCCTTTGGACCGACGACTACGATCAGAACGATCGCAATCACCAGCATCTCACTCCAGCCTACTTCAAGCATTGGCTACCGCCTTCCCGACATCAGGTGCCGGATCAGCTCTTCTTTGCCTTAACGCCCGGCTCGACGGTTTCGTCGGCCCGATGCTCGACAGTGCGCGCATCCTCAGCCTTCTCTTCCTCGTCAGCCATGCCCTTCTTGAAGCTCTTTATGCCCTTGGCCATATCGCCCATCAGCTCAGGAATCTTGCCGCGGCCAAACAGCAGCAGCACCACAACCAGTACGATAAGCCAGTGCCAAATCGAAAACGAACCCATTTCCCACTCTCAGGTTAGAACGCCAGTCGTTGATCTATGCGTTTTCGCGTTCAGTTTCAAATACAAGTACGTCGGAAGTGCGAGGCGTCAACCAGATGTCGCGTGCAGCCTCGGGCACAACGCCGCACCTAATACGCGCACGTACTGGTTGTTCATAGCCCTGTAATGCAAGTTCCAAAGTTTCTACAACTCCAAGGTAGTGTCGGGAAAGCACCTTTGCAGGCACTGCGCCAGCGCGGGAATCCATGTCGAAACCCGCAGTGCGAATGGCAACAGTTGCATCAGCGCCATCCTTCATTCCCGGGGCTGAAAATCCGCCAATAGGTGTCTGCGCCTGCCCATTGCGCACTTTTGCGTGAAATACATTGATTTCTGAGAAAAAGCTGGCCGCAAACAAGTTTTTGGGATGCAGGTAGAGGTCGCGCGCCCGCCCCACCTGAACCAGCTTTCCGTCTTTCAGAAGTGCAATCCGATCGCCCATCCGCATTGCTTCTTCTGCGTCATGCGTGACGACAATTGCAGTTGCCCTGCTTCTGCGAAGAATTTCCAGCGTCTCTGCGCGTACGCTGTCCTTGAGGCGCGAATCGAGCCCGGAAAACGGTTCGTCCATCAAAAGAACTGCAGGACGGGGCGCGAGTGCCCGCGCAAGAGCCACTCGCTGCTGTTCCCCACCTGAAAGCATATGCGGATAGGACTGCGCCAGATGCGCCAACCCCACCCGCTCGAGCGCGATCATACCCTGATTGCTACCTTCTTCCTTTGACAGGGCAGTGAGGCCAAAACGCACATTTTCCAGAATTGTGAGATGCGGAAACAGCGCAAAATCCTGGAAAACCAATCCGATTGAGCGCTTCTCGGGCGGCATGAAAGTGCTTGGCCCGGCAATTTCCCTATCGTTCAGAAGCACACGACCAGAAGTTTGGCTTTCGATGCCTGCTGCGATTCGCAAAAGCGTCGTTTTGCCGGAGCCGGAAGGCCCAAGCAGGCACAAAACCTCTCCCGGCTCAGCCGTGAGGCTCAAGCCTTTCAGTGTCTCATTACCGTCCGGAAACCGATGACATATGTCCTCAAAGCTCAGTCGCGCGGCGAAAGACACGCCGGCCGTCGTACGGCTTGTCGCGTTCTGAACCATTTCATCCACTTTATTGCACGCCTTCAAGAAACCTGATTGCTTGGGTCAAGCATCCCGGTCCTTTGGTGTCAACAGCCCCAGTTCCTCCAGATCAATATCGGTCAGCGGATCTTCATCATCCGTAAGTTCGTCGGGATCCATCGGCGGGAGCGGGATCGAGAAATTGGACGGCATACGCGATGACAACAATCCCGCGCCTTTCAGTTCCTCAATTCCAGGCAGATCACGAATGGATTCCAGTTGGAAATGGTCCAGGAACGCGTCTGTCGTTCCATAGGTGACCGGACGACCGGGTGTCTTGCGCCGACCGCGCATACGGACCCATTCCGATTCCAAGAGGGTGTCCAGCGTGCCTTTGGAGGTTTCTACGCCGCGGATATCCTCTATCTCGGCGCGTGTAACCGGTTGGTGATAGGCTATGATTGAAAGCACTTCGAGCGCGGCGCGAGAAAGCTTTCGCTGCTGCACCGTGTCTCGGCTCATCAGGAATGCCAGATCGCTGGCCGTGCGAAAGGCCCACGCATCACCAACGCGCACCAGATGTACGCCCCGCTTGGCGTATATCTCCTGAAGATGCTTCAGCGCAGCACCGACATCCGCCCCTTCCGGCAAGCGCTCGGCAAGCGCGCGTTCCGTGACCGGGTCGGCGCTGGCAAAGACAAGCGCCTCAACCATGCGGGCGGTTTCAGCCAGAAGCAGCCGTTCAGCCGCGTTCAGCGTTTCTTCCGCATTTTCATCGTCCGCCTTGAAAGGCATGATTTTCGCGCTCGCCTGCTCGCTCATGCTGCACTCGCTCGTCCTGTTCGCCCGCGCACAAAAAGCGGCTTGAATGCCGCCTCCTGCTGCATTTCGATTTCCCCTTCCCTCACCATTTCCAGACTCGCCGCAAAGGAGCTGGCTATAGCCGTGGCGCGCTGCTCAGGCGTGGCCAGATAGTCAATCAGGAAGCTGTCCAGACTGGTCCAGTCGTCAATCTGTCCAATCATCCGCGTCAAAAGCTGCCGAGCGTCCTTGAGCGCCCAGACTTTCCGGAAAGCAATCGTGACATTGGTGACGGCGCGGCGCTGGCGTTCGGCCGCATAGGCCGACAACAAATCGTAGAGCGTCGCAGTGAATTGGCTCCGCTTTTCAATGATAACCGTTTCCGGCATTCCTCGAGCAAAAACATCACGACCCAGACGGTTGCGGTTGACCAACCGCGCCGCCGCATCGCGCATCGCTTCAAGCCGCTGGAGACGAAACTGGAGAACCGCCGCCAGTTCCTCGCCGCTCTCCGTTGTGTCTCCGGGCTGCTTGGGTATCAGCAGCTTGGATTTCAGAAACGCCAGCCATGCGGCCATTACGAGGTAGTCGGCCGCGATTTCCAGCCGCAGTTCACGCACCTTTTCGATGAAACCCAGATATTGCTCGGCCAGCGCAAGAACGGAAATATGCGTCAGATCGACCTTCTGGTTGCGCGCAAGGTGAAGCAGAAGGTCCAACGGTCCTTCAAACCCCGCGACGTCAACGACCAGTTCCGGCTCATCGGTTGCGCGCTCTTGCGCGCCCTCGGCCCAGTACCGTTCCATTGGCGCCGCTTCGGGCGCAATCTGTGGCGCTTTACCTGCCATCGACTCCCTTGGTGTCGCGCATCATGCGACGGCTTCAAAATAGGTCGCGAACTCGGCGCGAATTTCTGACTCAACTGAATCATCCGGCGGATTCAGAAACGACAATGCGCGCTTTGCGCGCTCCAGCGAGCTTCCCTGCAAAGGTCTGGCCCCGCTTGCGATGCCCTGCATTTCTTCCATCACCCCGTTGCAGTGAAGGACGATATCCACGCCTGCCGCAAGGATTGCGGACGATTTTTCACGGAAATCCCCAGAAAGCGCCTTCATCGACGTATCGTCGCTCATCAACAGGCCATCAAATCCGATATGTGCGCGGATCACCTCTTCCACGACCTTTTTTGAAGTCGTCGCAGGTCCCGCGGGATCGATAGCGGAAAAGATCACATGTGCAGTCATTGCCATGGGCAGGTCGTTCAGCGCCTTGAAGGGTGCAAAATCGTGCCTGCGAAGCTGGTCGAGCGGCTCGGCAACGGTGGGCAGTTCAAAATGCGTATCGGCAGTTGCCCGGCCATGGCCCGGTATGTGTTTCATTACGGGCAGCACACCACCTGCCATCAGCCCCTCGGCGCTGGCGCGCCCAAGTGCTGCAACGGAAACGGGATCATTGCCATATGCGCGCGCACCGATCACATCGCTGGCGCCTTCGACCGGCACATCCAGCACGGGCAGGCAGTCCACATTGATGCCAAATCGCGACACGTCAAACGCGTGGAGCCGGGCGAGCAGCCATGCCGCCCGCAAGCCCTTTTCACGGTCTGACTTGTAGACCGCACCGATTGCGGAACCGGCGGGATAATTTGGCGCGATCGGCGGGCGTAGGCGTTGGACACGTCCGCCCTCCTGATCAATGAGAACCGGCGCATTTGGGTTTCCGACACTGTCCCGCAGCGCGGCAACCAGATCACTGATTTGCGTCGGCTCGCTGATGTTGCGGGCGAATAATATGAAGCCCCACGGCCTTTCATTTGCGTAGAAAGTCCGTTCCTCCGCAGTCAATTCCTTGCCTGCGCACCCGAAAATTATTGCCTGTGATTCGCTCATACGAAGGAATGTAGCGCGAATCCCGGTTTTTTGGAGGTTGGCACGAGTTTCACACAGACAAACAAAAAGCGCGGGAACATGCCCCGCGCTTCTGTTTCAGATAGTGCCTGTCGTTCAGGACTTGGTCACGAAGCAGTTTCCGCCGGCAGCCTTGAAGCTGTTGCACATGCCCGCTGCTTCCTCGCGTGTCGCAGCCGGAATTCGAATGCGCCAGAACGTGCCCTTGCCGGCAACATCGGCTCGCAGAATGTTCACGCCCTTGCCGTCCAGAACGCTCGAATATTTTCCGAGCATCTTTTTGTAGGTCGATTTCGCGGCATCCTCGCTGCTTTCCGATGCAATTTGCATGGTCCAGCCACCTTCGACCGGTGCTTGAGGCTGGATAGAAGCCGTCTTTTCCTGCGCAACTTCTTGCGGAACAGGTGCTTCTTCCGCGCCAATGGCGTTTGCTACCTCGTCTTGAGCTGGCAGAGGCGCTGCAGCCGATTCATTCTGCGGTTGCGCGGTTGCGTCAGACGCTTGTGGCTCAGCTTCCTCACGCGGAGCAAGTGTGCCATCAGGCTTTACGACCATTGTGCGCACCTTGCGAGGCGCAACGGCGAGCTCATTGCCTTGCTCAGGCGCTTCTTCGGCCGCATTCGGCGCGATGCGGTCTTCCGACTTGGCACCCTCATCCGTCATTGCAAAATCGTCCTCGGCATTCTGAGGTAGCTGATCTGGCAGGTCTATGGGATCTTCAGCACTGCCAAGAAGCTGTTCCTGCGCTGGCCCATCGCCAGTGGCAACTCCAGAAACTGTCTCGTAGACCTTGCTTTGCTGATCAGCCTGAGCGGTCTTGGCTGGTGTCTCTGGCCGAACCTTGAACGGTGCCTGGTCTGCTTTTACCAGTTCCGGCGCACTGCCTTGCGCATCTCCCATCATCGAGATGGCGACTGCACCAGCCACGCCAAGTATGGCCACACCGCCAATGATTGCAGCAATAAGCAACCCTTTGCGCTTTGGCTTCTGGTACTCCTGATCGCGATAGGCTTGCGGTGCCACCTCATCGTCGAAATCGCCGTCGAGATCAAAGTCATCCATCGCCGCGCTGTCGAAATCGTCGAACGCTTCAGCGAGATCGTCTTCCGTAAGATCGATGCGGATGTCTTCATCATCGGCATATCTTGCCTGCGAACCCTGTGGCGCGTAGCCGGCTGCACGCTCGTGATAGGCAGGCGCGGTCGGCTGCGGCATATGCCCGTAATTTTGCGGCGCCTGCGGTTGAGGAGCAACCGAGGACTGCTGCGCCACATATGACTGCGGCTGAACTGCCGGGTTGGATGGGGCTTCGCGCTGCGGCTGCACATTGTTGCGCGGCTCATAGACATTTCGCACTTCAGGCTGAGCGTCGTGCTGGCGCGGCTGTGCGTAGCTTGCATATGTGCTGGCTCGCGGCGCAGCCTCGACTGAAGGCGTGCTCATCTGCT
This sequence comes from Rhizobiaceae bacterium, assembly GCA_019635795.1. GTDB lineage: Bacteria > Pseudomonadota > Alphaproteobacteria > Rhizobiales > Rhizobiaceae > Mesorhizobium_G. The sequence goes on along the minus strand of JAHBYV010000001.1, from coordinate 274,952 downwards.
TGAGCAGATTGTTAAACTCTGCATCCAGATCATCGACAGGGGCGACAACGGGCGGCTCTTCCGCCACCTCAATCTCTGGAATATCGAGATCATCCGCCAGAGCAATGGCGCGGTCATGCACCTCCACCGTTTCAATCTCAGGTGCCGGAACATAGCTGCGGGCCACGGGCTGGGCCGATTCGACGCGCGGCGCTGCCGTGGAAATTTCTGGCGCTCGTGGCTCGACGCGGTTCACCGTGCGAGGTTCCATCGGGACCGGCTGCGGCTCAGGCCGGGTGATCTGCGGTGTTGCGCGGGAAAATACTGGCGTTGCTGTACGCCAGGAATCGTTTGGTTCTGATGTGCGATACTTCTGCGCCATAGCGGCCAACATTGCAAAGGGGTCGTCTTCTTCTGCCGCAGCCGATTCTTCCGCCTTGACTTCAGCGGCAGGTTCTTCTTCCGCTGCGGCGGCTATATTCTCTTCTTCAAGCTCTGTTTCAGGCTCGATAGCGGGCAGGTCCTCGATTTCAGCCTGAACGTGGACCGGCTCCGGCACGCGGTCCAACGCTTCAACGAGTTCTGGCAGCTCAAAATCAACTGAATGATCTTCCTCCACCGCAGCTATCGCCACAGTTGGAGCTGGAGCCATTTCAGGCTCAGGCACCTGTGATACGCTGGCCAGGAAATCGGCGGTCGTATCGACAATTTCATGCTGGCTTTCATTGCCCAGCAGCGCATTGAACTCTGCTTCCAGCTCAGCCTCATCGGCCTCTATGGACTTCATCGAAACAGGCTCTACATCCTGCGCCGTCTGTTCTGGCTCGGGTTCCCGCGAAATCGAGCTCAGTTTGAGTACTGGAACCTCGAAATCCTCAGCTTGCTGACCGGACAACTCTGCAACCATGATATCTTCTGCGGCCTGTTCAGGCTCGGCAGCGCCTTTGTGCGCTTCGGCAACAGCTTCCTCAACGGCCTGAACTTCCAGCATGGCCGGATCATCTGATTTCACATCGATTTCAGGCAGAGGCTCATCGAATTCCGCTTCAGGCAAGATCGCAACCGGCACATCCACATGGGATTCGTCGCTAAACTCGCGCATGAGCTCTTCTTCGAGGCTAATGTTGAAATCCTCGACGGGAGACGCCTGCGCGGCAGCCACACCACCCCCTTCTGCTTTGCGCGGATCGAAACCCATGATGCGGGTCAGCTCGGCAAAAGGATCGGCAGCAGGCAGATCGGCATCTTCCAGATCATCGCGACCTGCATTCACACCCGATGTTTTATCAGCCATGTTTCTCTCGCACGCTCATGTTACACGGTTAGGCGGAGGCGTTTTTGGCCCCTACCAGCGCAATGTGGGCAAATGGTGACAGTTGGTTTGCCTAGCGCATCTCGGTGGGAGCATCCGCACCAATCAACGCAAGACCCGACGTGAGTACATCGCCAACCGCCTGCACCAGACCCAGTCTAGCTTCCGTCAATTCTGCGTCGTTAACCTTAACAAAGCGTAAGTCATTATTATCTGTTCCGCGATTCCAGTGTGCATGGAAGGCGCTGGCAAGGTCATAAAGGTAAAAAGCAAGCCTGTGAGGCTCATGCGCCTGGGCCGCCGAAGCGACTAGACGCGGATATTCGGCAATCTTTTTAACAAGCCCGATCTCGCCTTCATCCGTGAGTCGGGCGACGGCGCTGCGCAGCGTTTCCCGCTTGAATTCGTGATTCGGAAATTGTTCCCGGGCCTGCCGGAACACTGAATGGCACCGCGCCGAAGCGTACTGCACATAAAAAACCGGATTGTCTTTCGACTGCTCGGTAACCTTGGCAAAGTCGAAATCCAGAGGAGCATCGCTCTTGCGGTAAAGCATCATGAAGCGAATCGCATCGCGGCCAACTTCTTCGACCACGTCGCGCAGCGTCACAAATTCCCCTGCCCGCTTTGACATGCGCACGGGTTCACCATCGCGGAACAGCTTCACGAGGTTGCACAACAGGATGGATACTTCCAGCGAATCACCTGACAAGGCCCGACCCAGAGCTTCCATGCGCTTTACGTAGCCGCCATGATCCGCGCCCAGCACGAAAATGGTTTGGTTGAAACCCCTGCCGATCTTATCCGCCAGATAGGCAACATCGGCGGCAAAATAGGTGTATGAGCCATCAGACTTTACAAGCGGACGATCAAGATCATCCCCGACGGCGGTGGAGCGGAACAATGTCTGCTCGCGATCTTCCCAATCGACCGGCTTTTCGCCTTTTGGGGGCGGCAATGTTCCCTTGTAAACGTGCCCCTTGAGCGTCAGATCTGTAATCGCGGACCTGATCTTCTTCGCGTTGTCTGCATGAAGTGTGCGTTCTGAAAAGAATATCTCGTGGTGCACATTCAACAGCGACAAATCCTCACGGATGATTGCCATCATGGCGACAATCGCCCGATCCTTGGCTATTGAAAGCGCTTCCTCTTCCGGCTTCTGCAACAGCTCGGAGCCGAATTCCGTCACCAGCGCCTGTCCTACAGGCACAAGATAATCTCCCGGATACAAGCCGGACGGTATTTCGCCTATGTTTTCACCAAGAGCTTCGCGGTAACGCAGCAACACTGACCGGCCCAAAACATCAATCTGGGCTCCGGCATCATTGATGTAATATTCCTTTGTGACGTCGTAACCGACGAACGCCAACATGTTGGCCAGAGTGTCGCCCACAACAGCACCGCGGCAATGGCCCACATGCATGGGGCCTGTCGGATTGGCGGACACGTATTCGACATTGACCTTGCGCGATTGGCCAAGCGTTGAGCGACCATAATTGCCAGCCTCATCAAGCACATCGGCCAGCAGCGCGTGCCAGAATCGATCAGCAAGCTTGAGGTTTATGAATCCCGGTCCAGCAACCTCGGCGCGCACGACATCGGGATCTTTCGCGAGTTCGGAAACGATTTTTTCTGCAAGAGCACGCGGGTTCTCGCCCGCAGGCTTTGCCAGAACCATTGCTGCGTTCGTGGCAAGGTCGCCATGACTGGCGTCACGCGGCGGCTCAACGGCTATTCTGGACAGGTCAAGGTCGCTTCCATCTTTTGCCTTAAGATCAAGCGCTTCTACAATTTTAATGACCCGACCAGTGAAGTCGGAAAAAATGTTCATGGCTTTACCGAACTGCTCTTGCTGGGCGAATCCCGCGCGCGCGGGGTAGCGGCATGCGAAAAATTATTCGCGCAGCTAAACCAAATCTGGCGATCGGTCAAACAGGCGTCGATATTCTTTGAGCGCGTAAGTATCCGTCATCCCGGCCAGATAATCGGCGATATGGCGCGCCCTGCGTTCATCCGACGCATCGGCAGGCAGGGTGTGCCAGCTTTCAGGCATGGATTGCGGTCTGTCAAAAAATGCGTTGAACAGGTCACGAACCACTGCTTCAGCCTGTTCGCGCACACGCATTACCGCCGGATTCCGATAAAGGTTTGCGTAGAGAAATTGCTTGAGCTGCTTTTCCTGCGCAGACATTGAGAACGAGAAACATACGAGTGTTTCGCCAGCCGACCGAACTTCATCCGCGCTTAGCGGCTTCAAACGCGCGATATTTACCCTTGTATTGGCAATCACGTCCTCGACCATTTCCGTGATCTGCCTGCGCACGAGTTCATGACCTGTGCGATAGGCGTCCAGTCCGGGATAAAGCTTGCGGACATTTGCCAGCAAGCGCGCCGGCATTTGCGCCTGCACCAGCATATCGAGCGACAGCAGCCCTGAGCGCAGCCCGTCGTCTATGTCGTGGGCATTATATGCGATGTCATCAGCGATAGCCGCGCATTGCGCTTCGAGACTGGCGTGGCGCGAAAGCTCAAGATCAAAACGTTCATTGAAGTCGAGAATGGATTCCGGCACAGGCCCTCGAACGCCGCTGCCATCAGCGTTTGTCAACGGCCCGTTATGCTTCACCAGCCCTTCCAGTGTTTCCCAACAGAGGTTCAGTCCTTCAAAGGCAGCATAGCGATGCTCAAGCTCGGTCACGATCCTCAATGACTGGGCATTGTGGTCGAACCCGCCCCACCGGGATAAACATTCGTTCAACGCATCTTCCCCGGTGTGGCCGAAGGGTGTGTGGCCGAAATCGTGCACCAGCGCGATTGCTTCAGCCAGGTCTTCGTCGCAGCGCAGCGACCGGGCAAGCGCGCGCGCTATTTGCGCAACCTCGATTGAGTGCGTCAGGCGCGTTCGGTAGTGGTCGCCTTCATGTGCGATGAATACCTGAGTCTTGTGCTTTAATCGCCGGAAGGCCGTGGAGTGAATAATCCGGTCGCGGTCGCGTTGAAACGGCGTGCGTGTCGGGCTTTCCGGTTCCGGATACAGCCTGCCGCGCGACATTTCCGGATCACATGCATATCCAGCGCGCGGCCTGTAGCCAAAGCCTATGCCGTCCTGTTCGGTTTGCATCTGCTTCGAGCTTCCCTGCGGTTGACTTGCAACATGCCGCTTCATACCTATGAGATAGATTGAAACGCAAGGTGAGCCATATGGGCGCGAATGCCAACACTGTTGAAGTCACCGAATCCGCTGCCAAACGGATTGCGCGCATAGTTTCATCAGAGCCCGGAAAGATCGCGCTGCGCGTGTCCGTTGAAGGCGGCGGCTGCTCCGGCTTTTCCTACAAATTTGATCTGGTCGACGCGCGCAACGAAGACGATATTGCCATTGAGCGCGATGGAGCCACCGTGCTGATCGACGACTTGTCCTTAATGTACATGAATGGGTCGGTCATTGATTTTGTCGACGACCTGATGGGGCAATCGTTTCAGATCAAAAACCCCAACGCAGTAGCTTCCTGCGGATGCGGGACAAGCTTTTCGGTCTGATTGAGCCACGGGCGAAATCGCACGTTCAACAGTTCAAAAGTTCAGGGCCGAAGAAACATCTCCGGCCCTGAATTTTGACTTACTGATTAAATCGACAGGTTATCAATGTAGATATTGAACACCGGCGCAGAGTTTGCGTAAACCGGTGCGGCATTGTTCGATAACACTGGAGCCGTGTTGTTCGAGTACATTGCTCCCGTGTTTGCAAATGCCGGCGACAAGTAATTGTTAGCCTGCGCGCCAACCTGCCCACCGTGCATTTCGTCTGGCGCATTCCAATAGACACGCTGCCCTCTGTCATTGCCGTACCCGCTTCCGGAACTCGACGACGGAATACTGATCCTGGAGAAAGGCAATGCTGAGTTGGACGAAGAGCTTGAGCTGGACGAAGAGCTTGAGCTGGATGAAAAGCTTGAATCGGGATCGTAGTCCTCGCCCTGTTGTGGCCAAAGATTATGAGGACGACTGGAAGCTTGAGCCGCCAAACCTGGCGCAGGATAAACCTGACCATTAGGCGCCAGATTAGGAATCGGTGCCTGATACGGCCTATATCCATTCACCAAATTGGCCTGAGGGTTAGGTCCGAAGTTTGGCACATTGCCCAAGGCCCCTGCAGGATAACCCAGTCCCCGCATTGGCTGCGCGGGCGAATCGACCAGTGGCAATCCCCGTTGGAATGCGGCAGGTCGTCCGCCCGTCCCATATAACGGCCGCCCATCAGGCAACGTGTAAACTAGAGGATACGCAATTACATTGCCTGCCGGAGCGACACCGCTTTGCAAAATGGGCTCACCGCCCGGCGTAGCTGTTTGCGCCGGTCCAACCTCAATCTCTTTCGCGACGCCATCTGAGCCAATCTGATAATATTTACCCCCGGTATAAAACTGGCGCAGCCCGACGCCAGCATTATGCAAGGGAACTCTTTCGCCATTTGCAAACACATCAAAGAGGACAGAGTCTGGACGCTCTTCAATCTGAAGCTCGTTAAGATTTTGACCGCTTCCCCCACCGATTTCCCCTGGTAAAATCCGTCCGTCGTCACCAACCTGAACATATGCCCAGCCACCATTCGCCGTTACGAGCACACGAGCGGGGGCATCGGGCTTCGGCACGGGAACCCCATTTTGATAGACTTCATATCGTGCATTGGCGCGCCGTATTTCGTAGCCGGCAGCGGCGGGCGGTATATTTTCAGTGTAATTGACTGGCGTATCCGCCGAATTAGTTGCTGGTTTTGTACGCTTTATTTCCACATCTTCTGGCAGTACGCTAGTTACATAAGTCACACTCATTATTATAAACCTTATATGACGAATTACTTTAAGCCAGTCATTGAAATACTCTTAAAAATAGCTTGTTGCGTTCTATTTTACAGATGTGTTCTCTGACCGGCCACGTTTAGAAAAGGCCAGAATTGCGGTTCTGGCTCGTTAAGCCATTTTCCCAAGCCCTTGAATACATGGGAGATGGACATCCATCTCGCCCTGATCTGAATTGCTATTTCCGAAAGGAGATTTATGCTGTTAAAGCTCGCGGCTAGTACAACACTTGCGATTCAGAATCTGAGTTCGAAATCGACACCTAGCGCCCAACTCGCGGCTTAGTTTTTAAGATTGCACTTCATGAACGCCCCCAATATTGACCCCAAAATCTGACGGTTTTCGCGTCAGGTACACGCTACGCCCCACGCAGCGGTGTATATCTGATAAATTAGCTTATTCTTTTATTCTTGCAAGCTGATATTCTCTTCTAGCAAACTATTTTCTCGCGTTTAGAAAATCCCAAAATGCAAACTGAAATTGGCTGGCGCCAGCGATGGATCAGCACATTTAAGCTCAGCACTCATTGGTCAGAGCAGAAGATGACGGTTGCGGCGAGAGCGATGGCGGAGAAGAAGGCCAAAGGGGGCCTGTCATAGCGTGTCGCGACACCCCGCAAATGCTTGAGCCACCCAAACATGATCTCGATGCGGTAGCGGCGTTGGTTGTATTTGACGGCCTCATTCCGGGATTTGCGACCGGGATGCGGGCGTTATCCTCCTACGCCTGTAACGTATTGCTTCGACGCATCACACCACCGGAGCCTATTGCGATTGATGAAGATGATATAGCTCAAAACGCATAAATCTGGGAAAATAGGGCCGAAGACGAACCATTTGATCGTCCGTCCGCCAAAACAGATTACTCATCAGCTGGCGCCTTCACACCTGTCTGAATCATAACCGTCGGTTCAAATCAATGCGCCCTGAGCCTAACAGGAAAAAGTCTGATTTGGCTATTTCGAAAAAAGGCAGAGGGTTCCCCTGCCTTTATACAGAATTATGTTGGAAATGAGCGGAGCGCGCCCTTAGAGGAAGAGCTTCGCCACACCTACCAGAGTGGCAACGTCGCCAGTGGAAAGGCCAGTTCCCATCAGCCCGCCATCTTTTTCCCCACCCCCGGAAGCGTGGACCGGCGCAGAGTATGTTTGCGGCGCTGGTGTATTAACGACCACGTTTATATTTGGCGATACGTTGTTTGTAGCCGCAGGAGTAGAGACGGGAGCTATCCTGCTTACGCTTGATGATGATCCATAAGTGGGATCAGCGTAAGGCTGCGCGCTAATCGGGTAAGAAGCGCCTTGCGGATAAACGACGCTCTGCGGATAAATTACCGACTGCGGGTATGCAGCTGATTGCATTGGCACACCATAGCCGTACCCATTTTGAGGAACATAACCTGTTTGATAGTAATTCTGCGGCGCGTAATAGCTTTGCTGGCCATAATAGCTTTGCGGCGTATAATAGCTTTGCGGCGCGTAATAGCCTTGCTGCCCATAATACCCCTGCTGAGGGGAAGAATAGTTGGCCGACTGATAGACTGCTCTATAGGACGGAGCATACTGTGACGAGCTTAATGGCTGCGGAGTATACTCACTACCATACACAGACAAATAGTTCTCATAAGGTGACGAAGAGACCACTGAATTCGTAGTCATAGTTCCGGAAAATGAATCTGCTATCGACATATCTTTACCCCCAAGCGCAATATATGAATTCAAGCATAAGCACCCCGCTTGAATCATCTTCTATTAAAACTCTGCTCGGGTCGTTCTGTCAGCTTGAAAAATAAGCAACTTGGAAAACCAAACTACTCAAGCCCCTGCTTCCGTCTACGCCCCAACAGATACATTCATTATCTAAGACCTCAATCAGATTGAGGATGAGCACCCACCCAAACCGAGCGCCTTTTCCCTGTATATGAGATTATGCTTATTTATTCAAGTGTGATTTGCAGGAAATCTGCCTGCGCGCACAAAGCCAACGACTGAACCCGCGTCTGAATATCAGACGCGGGTCAAACTGACAGGCTTGTCCTGATAGGGAAATGTTCAACGATAGGGATGAAGCCCACCGTTACCGGCTATCCATCCCGATCGTTGTAAAAGCGGCTGCCTAGCCGCTTTTTTGTTCCTTGCCTGGCTTCTGATCGCGCAGCAGTGAATTCTGTTCATCCAGCCACTTCAGGCACGTCACCCGAATGGCAGATGTCAGATTTCCTGATTCGCCATGGGACTCGGCGATCTCTTCGATAAGCGCCCCCATGGTAATCTTTCTGCTTTCTGCAATGCGCTTCAGTGTCACCCAGAAGATGCGCTCTAACCTGATGCCGCGTCGCACATTGCCGCGTGCAACGACACGGAATTCAGGTGTGAATGGATCTTTTTCCAGTGACGCCGGCTTTAGTCCCCCATTGTCATCTCTGCTCATTTGCTGGCTCGACTGTTGTTGCCCCAAGCCTCCTCGCAGCGCTTTGTGGGCTTCAACGCCAAGTTGCTCAATACAGCCTTATGGCGAGTAAGGCGTAGGGCAGATTCACCCATGCACCTTTTGGAGAATGTTTCTCACGGCCAAATGGGTGAAGGAGAGACGCCAACCGCGTCTCCCGCCCATGTTCAATGCGCTTCTGCCGTCATGGCGGCTTCCCGCAGCTCCGCTTCGTCAATGCTGGCACCGTTGAAGAAAGCGTTCAGAAGCACGGAAGAGATAGTAGCAAGCAGTATTCCCGATTCGATCAGCGGGTGAATGGCGTGCGGGAGCCACATTGAGTAGTTCGGTGCAATAAGCGGTATCATCCCCATGCCGAGCGAGACGGCCACAACAAAGAGATTGTTGCGCTTGTTCTTGAAATCAACGTTCGACAATATCCTGATTCCAGTTGCCGCCACCATGCCGAACATAACCAACCCTGCCCCACCCAAGACAAAGGTCGGCAAGCTCTCAACCAGCGCGCTCATTTTCGGTATCAGGCCGAATATGATCAGGATCACACCAGCGGCTACGCAGACGAAGCGGCTTTTTACGCCCGTCACGCCGACAAGCCCCACATTCTGCGAAAATGAGGTGTAGGGAAAGGTGTTGAAAATGCCACCTATCGCTGTTCCCAGACCATCTGTTCGCAGCCCGGCGGAAAGACTTTGCTGCGTTACCTTGCGATCAACCAGCTCACCTAAAGCCAAAAACATGCCCGTGGATTCGATCAACGACACGATCATCACAAGGACCATTGTCGCTATCAATATTGGATCGAAGATCGGCATCCCGAAGTGAAATGGAGAAATAAGCGAAAACCAGTCAGCTTTCGCAACATGGTCGAAATGCATCATTCCGAGCAGCGCGGCCACGACGCCACCAATAACAATCCCCAGCAGCACAGCAATATTTGCTACGAAACCACGACCAAACTTGGCAATCAGCAATATTGCTGCCAGCACGAGAATGGATACGGCGATGTTCGAAAGAGGTGCATAAGCGGCGTTGTTTACTGACGGCGCAAGTTGGAGACCTGCCGGGATAGGCGGAACCGCCGGATTCGCCCCTTGCGTCAACCCCTGCACAGCATTCAGCCACTCGGCATGCTCTGCGGATACCAGCTTGGGTGCCGTCAATCCGGCGGGGACGCCGAAAATCCAGTTGATGCCAACGCGCATAAGCGTGACGCCAATGACCAGAATGATTGTTCCCGTCACGACTGGCGGGAAGAAGCGCAGCATTTTTCCGACCAATGGCGCCAGAAATATGCCGATTATGCCCGCGCCAATAATGGCGCCAAATATCATTCGCGCACCTTCAGGCCCTGGCGTTGCTGCTGCCATGGCCACCATCGGGCCAACGGCCGCAAATGTTACCCCCATCATGACCGGCATTTTTATGCCGAACCACTGCGTCATCCCGAAAGACTGTATGAGGGTGACTATTCCGCAGCAGAAGAGATCAGCTGATATGAGAAACGCAACATCGTGCGACTCAAGATTGAGCGCCCGGCCAATTATGAGCGGAACGGCTATCGCACCCGCATACATGACAAGAACGTGTTGAATGCCAAGGGTGGCAAGGCGTGGCAGTGGCAACACCTCGTCCACAGGATGAACGGTTGACGACATGAGTGCTCTCCCCGTTTAATCCCGCATCACCAAACAATGTCCTCGCACAGCGGGATAGCGTAGGATGGCCGGAAAGCGCTTCGCCGACTATCAATTACTATTTGAAAATCTAGTGAGATTCGCATGAAAATCGCGACATGGAACATAAACGGCGTCAGAGCGCGCCTTGGCAATCTGGTACATTGGCTTGGCGAGAGCCAGCCGGATATTGTCTGTCTGCAAGAAATCAAGAGCGTGGACGAGCAATTTCCTCGGGCAGAGATCGAGACGCTTGGCTACAATGTGGAAACGCACGGCCAGAAAGGGTTCAACGGCGTCGCAATATTGTCAAAACTCCCCTTTGACGAGGTCAACCGAGGTTTGCCGGGCGACGATGCGGATGAGCAGGCCCGTTTCATTGAGGGTGTGTTCTCAACCAATCAAGGGGCGCTTCGCGTGGTTTCTCTTTATTTGCCCAACGGAAACCCGATCGGTACAGAAAAATTTGCCTATAAGCTCGGCTGGATGAATCGGCTGGAGCGCTGGACCCGGCAACGACTGGACCTTGAGGAAGCGTTGGTTCTGGCGGGCGACTACAACGTTATCCCTGAACCGATAGACGCGCGCCACCCCGAAAACTGGGTGGAAGACGCCCTGTTCCAACCAGAATCGCGTAAGGCTTTCCGTCGCTTGAAGGCCTTAGGGCTAACCGAGGCCATCCGTGCTGTCACAGATGCGGCGGATGTTTACACATTCTGGGACTATCAGGCCGGTGCCTGGCAGAAGAACAACGGCATACGGATTGATCACTTGCTGCTTTCACCAGAAGCGGCGAATCTACTCAGCTCGGCATCAGTTGAGAAGCACGTGCGCGCCTGGGAAAAGCCGTCGGACCACGTGCCGGTTGCAATCGAGCTTGACGTTGAACGCCCGCTACAGGCTGCTGCCTGATACTAGCGACCATCCTTGATACGAAGTTCGTCGGCGCGATCTATTGCCTTGCGCCGCATGTCTTCCTCAGTAACCGCGAATGCCTCTTCCTGCATGTTGCGTATCCACGGTCGATCAGTTGGCCCGGCACGCTCCAGCGCAGTGGTCATCATCGCCAACCCATCAACAACCTTGCCGCTTTGGAAGAGTAGATTGCCCAGCATGGCCCGAGCGCCCTCGTGACCATTTTTCGCAGCGAGTTTCAACCAGCGACCGGCAAGGCGAAGCTTGCTCGGCGACGCGTCGGCGCGTTGAAGATACATCTTCCCGACTTCGAACTGGCCAACCGGACTTCCATAGTTGGCAGCGCGTTGAAAATACTCCCGTGCCGCATCAGGATCGGGCTGGACCGGACTGCCGGGGATGCCGCTTTGCACATAAAGGCCCATCTCGGCGAGCGCATCGCCGACAAATCGCTCATCCATGCTGCCCGGCTCTACATCCCGACTGACAATCTCGGAAAAGTATTTGTAGGCGGCATAATCGTCGCGGGTAACGCCGTCCCCTTCCGCATACATCCGGGCCAGCTTCCATGTGGCACCGATCTGTCCCTGCTCTGACGCATCGCGATATGCCTGAACGGCCTGCTCCATATGACCGTTCTTGTAGGCGTCGAATCCGAATTTGAAGGCGTCCCACGGGTTGCTCTTTCCTGCCCCCACGGCCTCCTGAGCGCGCGCCTCAAATGTGCCAGCCAAGCAAACAGCCAAAGCAGCAGACATTAACGCGCAACGAACTGTAACAGTCATTCTCATGCGAACACGCTTCCGGCCCATGCCACTGAAAACAGCATTGCTGTACGCATGGCCTGGGCTCCTGACGGCCTGAATAAAAGCAGGCAAACTGGTCGCCAGCTCTTTGTTTCCCTGAAGATGGGGGGAATTTCCGGCCAAAGTGCGGCTCGCGCGGGTCGCCCTTGCGGCGGAGTGGTGACAAGAGTCAGCCAAATCCTTACGGTCTGAAACCGCTTCAGGCATTTTCGCTGTCGAGATCACCGTCAAATTCATGTTTAAGCGCGACAATTAAGCGGCCTTCACTTCAATCTTTATTCGTCTTACCGAAACATTGCTGCCTTTGGAGCTCTGCCCCGCCTTACTCGTGAGCAACGAGGTGCGCGCGGTTTATGGCGGGAAAACGGCAAACCGTGTCAGCCAATGGATTCTGGCGAATGGGATTTTTCCGATGTTGCCGAATCGTCACAAACTCGCAACCAATAAAAAAGCCCGGCCAAGCCGGGCTTTCTGAACCGCTATATCAAAACTACCACTTTATTGAGTAGCCGATGCTTCCAGCGACGGCCCAACCAGAGTCGACCGCCTGATCGAACGCAGGGTCGAAAGCATCCGGATTTGGGCCGTACTTCGTTTCCTCGGCGGATGCGAGATAGCTCAACCCGGCACCAAGACGCAGCTCTCCACCGATTTTATCTTTGAACGCCGCGCCAGCAGAAATTGTGTAGGTGTCGCTGCTCAGATCATACCCGGTCGAAACACCCTGATCGTATGTCAGCGCAACCAGGCCGGAAACATTTTCGGTAAACTGATGACCGATACCGCCGGTAACCGTCCAGCCATCCTTCCAATAGAAGAGGTCGGTGGTGATTGGTATCCCACTGCCCTGCGCGCGCACGTCGAGTTCAGTTGTAGCGCTCCAGTCTGTCCACTTCACCGAACCAAACGCAAGCCAGCCCGGTGCGATGCCGGATTGCAATTTTACCTCAACGTTCCGCGGCAGGTCGCCCAGGCCTTCAGCCGGTACAGGAACCTGCATGGCAGGGTTGGCTCCTGCCAGGGCAGCAAACGGATTAGCTGCATCGGGAATTCCGCGCCCCGCCAAAGCCGCGTAGAGAACACCAGCAGGCGCCGTCAACATACCATCCGAACCATACGAGGTTCCAGAACGATACATAACCTGCCCGCGCAAAGCGATTTCAGGGATTTCATAGGCTGCACCGACGCGGAAACCATAGTCTCTTCCGGACAGATTTAACGACGCATCACCGAGTGCTCCGTAGAAATTTTCGCGGTGATAGTCGAAATTCTCCATGAACGCGCCACCAAGCAGCCATGCGCGGCCTTTGTCCAAGTCGAATTTAACACCACACGTCACGCCCGATTCATAAGTCTCGAACTCCTCGACAAGCTTTCCGGTGACCGTCGGTACTGCATAATGAATCGAGCCACCGTTATTCATGACGTGGGTTACGGCGCAACGCAGCGATTCCGACACATTCATCTTCACCGCAAAGGACGGTACGACATAATCTTCTGTGTACTTTGTGTCATTCAAGGCAGGATTGGGATTTGACGAAAATTTGCGGCTCGGGCTCACAAACGTGACGCTCGACCTCATGTTGAAGTTGCCGTCTTCGTATATGATGTCGGTATCGGCCGTCCCTCGGCCAAAGCCTCCAGCACTGGCGGTCCCTACGATCGTGACCGAAAGGAATGTTGCGCCCAGTAGCGAATTTACGAAGCGGTTCTTCATCGATATGCTCTCCCTTAGGCAAGTCGGTGCGCAGTTTGTACGTCGGCTGTATGATCGCGCAACAGCAATCTGCGCCGAGAGGCTTTATCAGCGATTAACAATTCACCGCGCTCTTTCGACGGTCTGAGATGAAACGCTTGTGACCAGAGGATTAAACTAGATTCCCATAAGCACGTATATTCATAAGTTATGGAAAATTGCCCAACCGCATACAAAATGCCCCTAATTGGCAGCCCTTGTTACATTCTGGCAACAACTAGCCGAAAAACGAGCAAAATTGTGAACAGCAACACTCCAGCTAGCCAATGAGTCGAGTTAGGGCCATGTTTCCGTTGGGGAAACCGGCCCCGACTTTAGCCCGGGCCGGTCGAATCATCCAGCTTCGCGCAAGCGACCAAGCGCAATCGACAGCTTGGCTTGGGAGGTACGGAGTTCTTCCAGCTTTTCCCGTTCAGCGGCAACTATCTCCTCTGGCGCACCTGCTACGAACTTATCATTCGCCAGCTTCTTTTCGATGCGACCGATTTCATCGGAAATTTTGGCTGCATCTTTTTCCAAACGAGCAGTTTCCGCCCGGACATCAATCAGATCACCCAATGGAAGGCAGAACGTTGCCTCTCCAAGGACGATCTGGGCAGCGCCTTTTGGAGCCAGCTTGGCAAAATCGACCTGTCCGACACGCGCGAGCCGCTTTATAGCCGCATCGTGCCGCTCAAGGCGCGCGGCTGTGGAATCATCACCGTCTACAACAACCATCGGAGCGATAGCGGACGGTGGCACACGCATTTCCGATCGCACCGACCTGATCTCGGACACGAGGTCGATAAGCCAATTGATTTCCGCAGCGGCGTCCCTGTCCTCAAAGCTCGGCTCCGGCCATGCGGCATGGCATAGCAAAGTCTGCCGCTCCTCGTCCTCCGGCGCGGTCAAAGACCAAAGCTCTTCCGTCATAAATGGCATGAACGGATGCAGAAGTTTGAAAATCTCGTCCAGAACATAGGCGACACAGGCCTGGCTCTCCACCTTGGCCTGTTCGTCACTTCCCATGAAAACCGGCTTGAGCAACTCCAGATACCAATCGCAGAACATGTTCCATACGAAGCGATAGGCCGCGCCCGCAGCTTCGTTGAATCGATAGGTTGAAATTGCTTCCGTAACCTCGCGCGTAGTCCGCGACAGTTCGGTCAATATCCAACGATTGATTGTCAGTTTGGACTCATTGAGCCAGATCGAATCGTTGCGCGCCACGCCGTTCATTTGGGCAAAGCGTGTTGCGTTCCAAAGCTTTGTTCCGAAATTACGATAGCCAGCGATGCGCGCCGGATCCAGCTTCACGTCGCGCCCCTGCGCAGCCATGATCGCGAGCGTGAATCGCAGCGCATCCGCCCCATACTCATCGATGAGTTCCAGTGGATCAATGACATTGCCTTTGGACTTCGACATCTTCGCGCCGTTCTTGTCACGAACCAGCGCGTGAACATAAACGGTGTGGAACGGCTCCTCGCCGGCGAAATGCATGCCCATCATCATCATCCGGGCAACCCAGAAGAATATGATGTCGAAGCCCGTAATCAGAACACTGGTGGGGTAGTAAGTTTTCAGTTCCTTTGTTTTGTCCGGCCATCCGAGTGTGGAGAATGGCCACAAGGCCGACGAGAACCATGTGTCCAGCACATCTTCGTCACGCGTAAGAATCTTGCCGGGCTCAAAATTTTCAAGCTGCTCTTCAACCCATGCCTTCCACGGTCCTTCCAGCGCAAGATAGTGCTGAATAGCTGCATCCAGAGCTTCCTCTTCGGTGCGCTCCACAAAAACCTGACCATCCGGGCCGTACCAGGCAGGTATCTGGTGCCCCCACCAAAGCTGGCGGGAAACGCACCAAGGCTGGATATTCTCCATCCAGTCGAAATAAGTCTTCTCCCAATTTTTGGGAACGAATCTGGTTCGATCCGAACGAACCGATTGGATGGCGGGCTTGGCGAGCTCAGCCGCATTCACATACCATTGGTCCGTGAGGAATGGCTCAATCGGCACACCGCCCCTGTCGCCGTGCGGGACCATGTGGCGATGTGGCTCAATCTTCGCCAGATAGCCGCCATCTTCCATCAACTGCACGATAAGCTTGCGCGCGGCGAACCTATCCTGCCCGTGCAGACTGTCCCAAACCGTGTGGCGCTCAGCCGAAGCGTTCAGGCCAGCCAGAAACTCTTCATTGTCCTTGATATTGATCGTTGCTTCGATGGTCAGAATATTGATTGCAGGCAGGCCATGCCGCTTCCCGACTTCAAAATCGTTGAAATCATGCGCAGGCGTAATCTTGACCGCACCCGTTCCTTTTTCCGGATCGGAATATTCGTCAGCCACCACGGGGATACGCCGACCGACCAGGGGCAAAACAACATTTTTGCCTACCAGCGCAGTGTATCGAGGATCTTCAGGATGGACCGCCACACCAGTATCGCCCAGCATGGTTTCGGGGCGCGTCGTCGCCACCGTAATGAACGTGGACTCGTCCTCCGGATCGAAAGTCTTGCCTTCGACAGGGTAGCGGAAATGCCAGAGGTTTCCATTCACCTCTTGCTGTTCCACCTCAAGGTCCGAAATTGCGGTAAGCAATTTGGGATCCCAATTGACGAGGCGCTTATCCTTGTAGATCAGCCCCTGCTTGTAGAGCGTGACAAAAACTTCCACGACCGCTTTCGACAGGCCCTCATCCATCGTGAAACGCTCGCGCGACCAGTCACATGATGCGCCCAGCCGCTTCAGCTGGTTGACGATCATGCCGCCGGATTCCGCCTTCCACGTCCATACGCGATTGATAAAATCCTCGCGCGAAAGATCACGACGATGAATCTGCTTTTCCGCAAGCTGACGCTCAACAACCATTTGGGTGGCAATGCCGGCATGGTCCATGCCCGGTTGCCATAGAACGTCCTTGCCACGCATGCGTTCGAAACGAACAAGAATGTCCTGCAGCGTATTATTCAGGGCGTGCCCCATGTGCAGAGAGCCAGTAACATTCGGCGGCGGAATGACAATTGTGAACGATTCAGCGCCAGGCTCAGATCCTGCGCCCGCACGAAAAGCATCTGCGTCTTGCCAAAGCTTTGCGATGCGTGGCTCGACCGCCTGCGCATCATAGGTTTTCTCAAGCATCGAATTTCAGTCCGGTTGGTCAGCCCGATGTAATGGTAAAGCAGCGAAGTCGCAACTCGGCAACTCGCTGCTTGGGCTAAAGTCTGGTGTTTGTATGTTACGAAGCGCCGCGCGCAACGCGCTCAATTTCTTCGCGCACGAGCCGCTCGACCAGTGTTGGAAGGTTATTGTCCAGCCATTCCTGCAGCATTGGACGCATAATTTCTTCTGCAATCTCATCCAGCGACCGGCGGCGGCTCGCGGCGAGCGCCTCACTAAGCTCGGTAAATGATGCTGCCACCTGCTTACCTGCAGCATCCGACAAAATCGCCGCTTTACGGACTGCGTGCGCTACCGAACTTGTTGCGACGGCAGGTATATCGACGGCCTCCGCAGCAACTGTACGTGGAGAATCAAACTCGCCAGATATGCTGCTTTCGCTGGCTGCAATCTGATCTTCCCCTTCGGCCTGCATCTGCTCAGCAACCGGAACCGGACCAGCAATAATCTTCTGCGACTCAACCTGAGGCACTCTTTCAACGCCAGCTTGAGCCGAGGCCATTTCGTCCATTTCGATCGTGAAGTCATCAAGGGACAGAGAAAGCTCGTTCAGCGCTGCCTCAACACTCATACGTTCCCGCTTGGTTGCAGTTGCGGCAGGAAAAGAGGTCTCTTCTTCCAATACATGATGTTTAACAGGAACTACCGCAGGTATTTCCTTCGAGAGCTCCGCAGCCGCCGGGATCGGTCGCCTTTCGACATCATTCGCAGCGGGACCAATTTGCGTTGGCGAGAAATCCTCACGCGATTCGACCGGCTTTTGCCTGATCTCCTCGCCTTCCTCGATGATCTTGCGGATCGAGGCCAGGATTTCCTCCATTGAAGGATCACGTTGGGCGGTAGCTTGTGCCATATTCAATGCCTGTCTGGTTTCAGCAACGTTTAGCGGGCCGAATCATCAATTACTAGCGTAGCTGACCAGAGGCCGAGTTAGAATCTACAACATCTTGTATTTACTAATATCAACAAGCTTCGATCGACCCAAGGCGTTCAAAAATTAAAAAAGCCATGTCGCGGCAACCGCGACATGGCTCATTGGATTGTACACGCGCCAGAATCGGAGCGTAGAAATTATTGTCAGCGACCGTCAGGTGTACGCAGGCCGATCCACTTATCCTTGACCGCACGATAGTGCTCCTGCGGATCATACTCGGCAACATTGAGGCCGAGATTCTTGGCCGTTAAACGCCCCATAGCGGACAGGATTGCATAGGACGCGACAACTACATCATGCTCATCGCTAACGAGGTTGATCTGCGCTTCAATAACGTCTGCCTGAGCGTCGAGAACGTCCAGCGTTGTGCGCTGACCGACATTGCGCTCTTCAATAACGCCATTCAGCGCGAGTCGAGCGGCCTCGGCCACCGCGCGCTGGGCACGAACGCCCTCAGTTGCGGAAACATAGCTCGCCCATGCCGATGCAACGGCGTTGCGCACCGTGTCACGATTCACATCAACATCAATCCGTGCCTTGCCCAAGCTTTCCTTGGCTTGGCGTACCGCTGCTGACGTACGCCCGCCCTGGTATATCGGGATCGACAATTGAGCACCGATCTGCGCACTGCGCGACCACGTATTCTGGCCACTTTCATTGCCGTCGACCTCAGAGCCGGAATAATCACGGCTAACACCTGCAAACAGATTAAGCTGAGGAAGGATCGCGCCCTCGGCCGACTTTACTCCGTAATCTGCAGCGTCAACCAGATGCTTGCTGGCCTGAATAGCCGGGTGCTCGTCCAAGGCTGCCGCGATTGCACTTTCGAGTGATTTCGGCAGCAACTTGCTGAGCGGCGACGCCGGAGAAAGCTTGCCCGGATCATCGCCAATATACTCGCGGTAGTTTGCGGAACTGCGCGCAATGTTTGCACGAGAGCCGCTAAGCATCGCGACTGCGTTGGCACGAGAGGCTTCTGCCTGCGCAACGTCTGTGCGGGTACCTTCCCCAACTTCAAAACGGGATTTTGCTGCCCGAACCTGCTCATCAAGGAAGGCGAGGTTTTGTTGAGTCAATGCTGCGACCTGCCGGTCACGAATGACATCCATATAGGCCTGCGCCGCATTGAACAGCGTCGTTTGCTCCGTGTTCCGCAAACTCTGGTTTGCTGCCCGGACTTGCGCCACAGCGGCTGCAACATTGTTCCGCGTCTGAAAGCCATCGAAAATCATCTGGCGCAATTCGACGCCAACGCTTCCGCTCTGCGATTCCGACTTGCGGTAACCGGAAGCGCGCAAGCGATCAATTCGATTGTTGCTCAATGTATAGCTGGCGCTACCAGAAATCTGTGGCCGGTAGCCAGATTTGGCCAGCGGAACGTTTTCATCCGTCACGCGAACATCAGCGCGAGCCGAATTGAGCGAAGAGTTGTACTGATAGGCTTTCGCCAGCGCACTGGTAATTGTTTCTGCGAAGGCGGGCGAAGCCAGCGCAGTAGAGAATGCGAGCACAGTCGCAAATAGCTTTTTTCTTATCGACACCGAGATCGACCCCTCATTTACAAGCGCGGTTCGCGAAGGCAACACGACACGGCTAATTATGCAACAGAAACAGGTTAAAATTCAAAACCGCGCGCAATTTCAAAGCCAGGAAGTGGCTTTATTGCCGCATTAAACGCATACCTACCCGTTACTTTGCCGCCCGTCTTAAGGTAAACGCGTGCCTTTCCTGCGTTTCCATATCCCTCCACAGCAACCAGACGACCGCCCTCTTTAATCTGGTCTACAAGAGTTTCGGGGACAGAAGAAACCGCCCCCTCAATCACAATTACATCATAAGGCGCTTCGGCAGGATAACCATCGCGCAAGTTCCCTTCAACGACTGCTACGTTATCACAACCCAAGGTCCCGAGAGTTTCCGCCGCATGCTTTGCCAATTCCGGGTCGCTCTCCAGAGCGATGACTTGCCCTGAAAGGCGCGACAGAACGGCAGCCGAATATCCAGTGGCGCAGCCAATATCCAGAACAACGTCTGACTTCCCGATTTCTGCAAGCTGCAGCAGTTTTGCGAATGGAGATGATTCCATCAGAAAGCGTCCAGCCTGGCCTGGTGCACGCTTCAGTTCGATATCCTCATCGGTATAGGCAAGTGCCCTGCTCTTTTCCGGAACAAACTCTTCACGAGGAATCTCCAGAAGAGCGTCCAATATCGCCAGATCGGTTACATCGGTGGTTCGCACCTGGCCATCCACCATCTTTACGCGCTGCCCGCTGTAATCGATGTTCATGCCCAAACGGCCTATCTCATTTCGCCTGGCAGCCGTTCTGCCAAGACTACGGTTGATACCCACCGTGCATCTCTGGAGGCCTCGCCCGGAATCGAACCGGGATACAAGGATTTGCAGTCCTCTGCGTAACCATTCCGCCACGAGGCCTCAGCGCGATTTGCACATCAGGCTCTTAAGTGGCGTCTAATTGGGCGTCAAGTCACACAGGGAACTTCCTCATCGAAATGTTTCGGCTTTCTTAAACTCTGTCACTCAGCGACTTGTCGGTTTTTGCCTGCCCGACCGCCGCACCACGCCTTCGACGGCGTTCCCACCATACGATCAAACGCCGTCTAAACCGCCTTACCATTGCAAATTCATAGGAAAGAACGAGGATTCCGAGTGGAATCATCCAAAAGCCCAGCACCGGCAAGAACCCCAGCAGGCCAAGAAAGCACAGGCCAACGCCGATCGCGATTCGCAGTCCACGAGACTGAGGCAGAGGGATTTCTTTCCCGAAAAGCCGAATCACCCGGGGCGCCGGTTTCTGTTCATGTATTACGTGATCCTGCTGATTCTTCATGTTTCGTACTGCTTTTTTAGGCTTGCCTGAAGTTTCCACACATATGCTCCTGCCTGTGGAGAAAGTCACGAGCGAAAAAAAAGTTGTTTTAGGTCCTTTTCAAATACGAAAACTCTTTGCTATAGGCAGCGCCGCAAGACATGAGCACTGTTCCCCGGTAGCTCAGCGGTAGAGCAACCGGCTGTTAACCGGTTGGTCGCTGGTTCGAATCCGGCCCGGGGAGCCACTTTTCTCGAAAACGCTTGGCATTGTATCTAAATCTGCCGCTTTGGTTTGGATACAGATATTTTGGGTAAGTTGCGCGTTGATCGAGGATGCGATTCATCCAACCTTGAGAAATCAAAATGCTGTTCTGCCGAATCGCCAAGATAACTGCCGTTCTGATTCTAGTTCTATCCGCCCTCAGCTTCGCATCGGGTCTCACCTTCGGTTTCATAGCTGAGAACGTCGAACAAATTGAGGCTTTCAGGCAGCGCTATGGAAGCACCCCGGGCAAAATGATAGATCGGGGAATGTATGGGCTCTTAGCTGCGATTGCGCTTGGTACGCTTGCTGAAATTGGGCTCGCTTTGAATGGTTTGTTGAAGGCCTGCCAACGATAGGCGCTTGAAAACCAGCACATATACAAAAGAAAAATGCCCTGACTATAGTCAGGGCGAGCACTAGAGACTGTGGTCAAATTTACGGAGTACGAACACCTTAGTGTCAAGTTTCCGTAAGGGCAACCTATATATTTCCCGATTATGTATAATATCGATTTAAATGGCTTACAATTTTGCCAGTTACCGACAGTAAATATACTTTAATATACCTGCCTGAGTCCGCAGGCTGAGCTTTCGTGATTCTGATTCTGTTGCCCATCTCCCGAACACGCGTTTGCAGACTATTTCCTCAGGCGTTCGCCATGCCAACGCAGATGGTCATCGATGAATGTGGAGATAAAGAAATAGGAGTGGTCATACCCGTCGCGCATATTCAGCGTGAGCGGGATATTGGCCTTGCTGCAAGCTTCCTGAAGCAGATGTGGCCGCAAGCCGTCATCCAGAAAGCCATCTGCGGTTCCCTGGTCGATTAGAAGTTCGGGCAGCCTGTAGCCATCCTCTATCAGCAGAGTGGAATCGTAAGTGCGCCATGCAGACTCGTCCGCACCAAGATATTTTTCAAAGGCAGGGCGCGACCATCCCGCAGTTGAAGGCTGCGCGATCGGCGCAAAGGCGGAAACAGACCGATACCGCCCCGGATTGCGCAACGCGATCGTGATTGCACCGTGGCCGCCCATGGAATGGCCGCATATGGACTGCCTATCCATGTCCAGCGCGAAGTTCTGACCCACCAGCAATGGCAGTTCTTCGGCAATATATGTAGCCATGCGATAGTTGCGGTTGAATGGTGCCTGTGTGGCGTCGAGATAGAAGCCTGCCCCTTTGCCAAACTGCCAGTTTTCCGGCTCATCCGGCACATCATCGCCACGAGGACTTGTGTCGGGACAAATCACGGCAATGCCAAGCTCGGCCGCAAGCCGCCGATACTCGCCCTTATCCATCACATTCTGATGCGTGCAGGTGAGACCGGAGAGAAACCAAAGCAGCGGAACCCGCTCTTGCGCGGCCTTAGGAGGCATAAACAGGGCAAACACCATATCGCAATTGCAGGCTTCGCTTTTGTGCCGATAGACACCCTGCGTTCCGCCAAAGCTTTTCGCGGCAGAGATTGTTTCCATGAAAATCACTCGAAAATGGGATGAATGGTTTGGCGAGGAGCGCGGAGGCGCTCCTGCACCCGTAAGCAACAACTCGCGATTAAAAAACCACGACTGAGCGAATCGACTTGCCTTCGTGCATCAAGTCGAACGCTGTATTGATTTCATCGAGCGGCATGGTGTGCGTGATCAGGTCATCGATATTGATCTTGCCGTTCATGTACCAATCCACGATCTTCGGCACATCGGTACGACCACGCGCGCCGCCAAATGCGGTGCCTTTCCACACCCGGCCGGTCACAAGCTGGAATGGGCGCGTAGCAATTTCCTTGCCCGCCTCGGCAACGCCGATGATAATGGATTCGCCCCAGCCGCGATGGCAGCACTCAAGCGCCTGCCGCATGACGTCAGTGTTGCCGGTTGCGTCGAAAGAATAGTCCGCGCCGCCATCCGTGAGGTCCTGGATGGCCTGAACGACCTTATCGTTGCCGATCTCGCGCGGATTAATGAAATCGGTCATGCCGAACTTCCGGGCCATTTCGACTTTAGCTGGGTTGATATCGACACCGATGATCTTGTCGGCTCCGACCATGCGCGCACCCTGAATAACGTTGAGGCCAATACCGCCCAGGCCGAAAACCACAACGTTGGAACCGGGGCGCACTTTGGCCGTGTAAATAACTGCACCGATTCCGGTCGTTACCCCGCAGCCGATGTAGCAAATCTTGTCAAACGGCGCATCCTCACGAACTTTGGCAACCGCTATTTCGGGAAGGACGGTGAAGTTGGAGAATGTCGAGCAGCCCATATAGTGGAACACTTCGCCGCCGTCGCAGGAGAAGCGGCTTGTGCGGTCTGGCATAAGCCCCTGCCCTTGTGTTGCGCGGATGGCAGTGCACAGGTTTGAGCGCTGCGACAGGCACGTTTTGCACTGGCGGCACTCGGGCGTGTATAGCGGAATTACATGGTCTCCGGGCTTCACTGACGTAACGCCCGCGCCGACTTCCCGAACAATTCCGGCTCCTTCATGACCGAGGATTGCCGGAAACTTGCCTTCTGAATCGAGGCCCGAAAGTGTGTATGCGTCAGTGTGGCAGACGCCCGTTGCCATGATCTCGACAAGAACTTCACCGGCCTTTGGTCCGCCAATCTCTACGGTTTCGATTGTCAGCGGCTTATTTGCCTCCCATGCTACAGCGGCGCGTGATTTCATGGCTCAATCTTCCCTTTCGTGTGTTTCCTGCCCTGCCGCCTATTTCAAATAGGTGCGCAGGATTTTCATGATCGTCTCGATTTCGGCTTCGGTATCGCTCACGTTTCTGTGCGTCCCATCCTTTATGCCGTCGCCAAAGGTCTCGCGCATATGAGACTCCAAAACTTCCGCCATCAGGCCGGTTGCCGCCCCCCTGAGAGCTGCGATCTGCTGGAGTAACGATCCGCAATCCTCGCCAGCCTCCACCGCGCGCTCAAGCGCCTCTGCCTGCCCCTTGATGCGCCTCAAACGGGTGATCGCGCGTTTCTTTTCCTCCGGAGTATGCGGCATCAGAACCCTGTCCTTTTGCGGATACTATAGGGGAGTATCCGCAAAAGGGAAAGTTCACAAATCCGCGTTCAGTTCATTTTCTGAATTCGAACTTAGGGATTGTTCCGCAAAGCCGCCGCAGGGCTACGTCGCCTTGCGGCGTCGAGTGCCCAGAAGCTGCGAGATCGCCTGACGACATAAAGCGCGATGCAGAACACCAGCACACCGGCGAAAAGATCGACAAGATGGTGTCCACCATGCGCAAGGATGGCTGGCACCATTAGAGTATTCACAGTCAGGAAAAGGAGCCGAAGGCCACGCAAGGGCCATGCGTAGACGATCGACATGAGCGCCATGACCGTGTGGAACGAAGGAAATGCGATCAACCCGAGCGTCTCGTCAGGTGTAATTACACGCGGCCCGTAGAGAGCAAGCTCCTTCAGCTTGTCTCCATACTCCGTGGTAACGACTAGCCCAACACGTGCCTGAGTCTCGGCAGGCAACTCATATAGAATTGATGGCCCCATTGTCGGCGCGACTGACCAAAAGCCAATTGCGAGAAGAGCGCCGGCAATCCCTACCAGCAAGAATTCGTGCAATTGTTGTGTTCGCCCTCCAAAACCCAGCAGAATTAGCACAGCCATAAGCTGCACCAGCGAGCTGATATAGATTACTTTCAAGATGAGAGACGCTGTCGGGTATTGCGCGAGAAAACCTACGAAATCCGGCCATGAATAGCCGATAAGCGCGTCGAAGCGGGCAAGCTTTTCGTCCAGCTTCAATTCGCCCACTGGCAACAAGGCATAATTGAGCACCGAACCTGCGAGCGTGAACAATATGTACAGACCCGCAGCTATCATTGCCAAGCCAATCGGGTGACTGCGGCCGCTCTTCCGGTATATGGAGCCGATGGCAATCAGCGCGGTGCCAATCGCAACCAGTGGTGCGTAACCGCCCCAATCAAATGCCGCGTTGCCGAGACTGATGAGAGCCACATCGGCACAAACGAGCACTGCGATTATCGCCAGTACCAATCTTTCGGCTGGAAACAGGAGCATTGCATTCTTCGCTGTCACAAGAACGCTACGCTACCAACAGGCTCATTAAATCTCTGTTATCAGTTCACTCCCGGTCTCTTTGGTAACAGCCATTAAAAAACGCGCTCCATTCAGCAAATTGTGAAGGAACCTCTATGTGAGGATTTCGTTGCTGGGTCTGGAGGTATTCCGATGATGGAAGCTGTTGTGACCAAGTCCGATCAGGCGCTGCTTGCCCAGGTCTCACAAGGAAAGATGCTGGGAATCGAACCGCGCGAGACCTTGCATCTTCTGCTTAAACTTCAGGATCGCGGACTTATAACGATGTGTGCGACAGGTTGGGCACTTACCAGCGACGGTAAGGTAATGCTTGAAAACATTTCTCCCAAACGTCGCTAGCCACTAAAGGTCGGCGCTTTCGTGCCTGCGTTCGCCGACCTGCATCATGATCTCCTGGAACCAACTTGCTCAGGGCGTTGCTTGTAACGCTCCTCGCCTCTATGGATTCTCCTAAGAGGGCAGAACCATGAGCAAGATCATTACCGCCGCAATGCTTGTTATCGGAGACGAGATTCTCTCCGGTCGGACCAAGGATCGCAACATTGGGCATCTGGCCGACGTCATGACGGCCGTCGGAATTGATTTGAAAGAGGTTCGAATTGTTCCGGATGAGGAACCAGCTATCGTCAATGCCGTAAACGCCTTGCGCGCTGCCTACCGATATGTGTTCACCACGGGCGGCATAGGGCCGACACATGACGACATAACCGCTGATGCCGTTTCTGCAGCATTTGGCTTGCCATGCGAATATGATGAAAAAGCCCTTGCGCTGATGGCGCAAAGCTATGCCCGTCGCGGAATTGAGTTCACCGACACGCGCAAACGCATGGCGAGAATGCCAAAAGGCGCGGTACATATAGACAATCCCGTCTCGGTAGCACCGGGCTTTCGCATTGAGAATGTGCACGTGATGGCTGGCGTGCCAGAAATATTCCAGGCAATGCTGGACAACGTTCTGCCAACCCTTGAAACCGGCACAAAGCTGTTATCTGCGACAGTTCACTGTCCTTTTGGCGAAGGCACGATCGGGTTGCCGCTTGCCCAAATCCAGAAGGACTTTCCCGATACCATCATCGGCTCCTATCCCAAGTTCCAGGAAGGCAGCTTTTGGACCGAGCTTGTCGTTCGCGCACGGGATAGCGAAACACTTGAGAGAGCAAGACGCGCGGTTGAGGAAATGGTCAAGGCGATAACGACCGAATCATCAGCATAACGCAATGATCCGCTTGCCAATGAACGCTATTTGCCGCTAATTCCGCCGCATACCCCGCTGGAGTGCAATCATGTCGCTTCCCGAAAAAGCTTTCCCCGTTTCCTGGGATCAGTTCCACCGTGACGCGCGCGCGCTCGCCTGGCGGCTCGCAGGTGCTGGGAATAGCTGGAAAGCCATTGTTTGCATCACGCGTGGCGGGCTGGTTCCCGCGGCAATTATATCGCGCGAACTCGGCATTCGTGTCATCGAAACGGTAAGCGTCGCATCCTACCATGATTACACCTCGCAAGGTGAGTTGCAGGTTCTCAAAGAGA
Source organism: Rhizobiaceae bacterium (assembly GCA_019635795.1). Classification (GTDB taxonomy): domain Bacteria; phylum Pseudomonadota; class Alphaproteobacteria; order Rhizobiales; family Rhizobiaceae; genus Mesorhizobium_G. Next base: position 248,421 of record JAHBYV010000001.1, on the reverse strand, counting down.
TAACCCCTGCCCTTCTGGAGAATGACGGTTCAAACGTATTGATCGTGGACGACCTGACCGACACCGGGAAAACTGCCGCCATTGTGCGGGCAATGATGCCAAAGGCACATTTTGCTACGGTCTACGCGAAGCCGAAGGGCCGCCCGCTGGTAGACACCTTTGTGACCGAGGTCAGCCAGGATACGTGGATATATTTCCCGTGGGATATGGGCTTTACGTATCAAAAGCCAATTGCTGAAGCGAACCCCGGCTAATCACTGCCAGACGGGCAGGTTCGGCACGATTCGCACGCAAAGCGAGCCGGACGCATCACGGCATGTTCAGGCAATGAAAAGTCCCCGCTATCCACATGCTCGACGCACAACATATAGCGGTCATCAAAGTTTAACAAACGATCCCTTGACGGCTCGGAGCGAGTCGCTTTTTATGGGCTATGCACCCTTGTTGAGGGCGTGGCCGGCAAGTTCGTCGCCGGTCCGTTTTTTTCCAGTTTTTGAGGGATTTGTGCGCGTTCAGCGATGCTAGTCGTTGCGCGCGGCCCGGGTCGATTGGTCCCGATTCAGGTGGGAGATAATGACAAAATACGGGGTGGAAAAAATAAGCTGTTAACACTATATTTAGTGTTTGAAAGCACAATCAACACAAGATAGAGCGTTATTTCTTCGAAAAGGAAAGACGCTCCGCCCAAGCGGAAAGGCTGGCAGGGCCACCGCGAAAAGTCGGAAAATTCTGTAGACGGTTTGTTTTCCGCGCGTGAGACAGGTGAAGGTCGAAGAGTTGTAGAGCCGGGCGCAAGATAGCGTCTGGACGGGACATGCAATTTGCACATCAAGAGAGCCTGCGGGCTCGCCCCCAGATGTGCTATATATAGACGGAACGAGGGACGATAAGGATGCGTATTGAACGGCGGTTCACGAAAGAAGGCCAATCGGCCTATGCGGATATCGAGTTCCGGAAAGCGGTTTCTGAAATCAAGAACCCCGACGGTTCAATCGTGTTCCGGCTGGCCGATATTGATGTGCCCGCGCAGTTCAGCCAGGTCGCAACTGATGTTCTGGCTCAGAAGTATTTTCGCAAGGCTGGCGTTCCCGCACGGCTGAAGAAGATTGAGGAAAATAGCGTCCCATCGTTCCTCTGGCGTTCCGTGGCCGATGAGGCCGAACTGGTAAAACTGCCGGAAGATCAGCGCTATGGTTCAGAAACCGACGCACGTCAGGTTTTCGACCGTCTTGCCGGCACATGGACCTATTGGGGCTGGAAGGGCGGATATTTCGCCTCAGAGGCAGATGCGCAAACCTTCCGCGATGAGCTGGCCTACATGCTGGCAACCCAGCGTGTTGCGCCGAACTCACCTCAATGGTTCAACACCGGCCTGCATTGGGCATATGGAATCGACGGTCCCGGCCAAGGCCATTTCTATGTCGATCCATTTACCGGCAAGCTGACAAAATCCAAATCTGCCTACGAGCATCCGCAACCACATGCCTGCTTCATCCAGTCCGTTCAGGACGATCTGGTAAATGAAGGTGGCATTATGGATCTGTGGGTGCGTGAGGCGCGCCTGTTCAAGTACGGCTCCGGCACTGGTTCCAATTTTTCGATGCTGCGTGGCGAAGGCGAAAAGCTTTCCGGCGGTGGCAAGTCCTCCGGCCTTATGTCGTTCCTCAAGATCGGTGACCGCGCTGCGGGTGCGATCAAGTCTGGCGGTACGACGCGCCGGGCGGCCAAGATGGTGATCGTTGATGCCGACCACCCTGATATTGAGGCCTTCATCGACTGGAAGGTGAAGGAAGAGCAGAAGGTCGCCGCGCTTGTCACCGGCTCGAAGATCGTCAAGCAGCACCTGACGAAGATCATGTCCGCCTGCGTGAATTGCGAGGGAGACAATGATGATTGTTTCGACCCGGCCAAGAATCCGGCGTTGAAGCGCGAAATCAAGGCCGCGAAGAAAAATTCGGTTCCTGAGAACTACGTCAAGCGCGTCATACAGTTTGCGCGCCAAGGCTACACATCTATTGATTTCCAGACCTACGATACAGACTGGGATTCAGAAGCCTATCTCACCGTTTCCGGCCAGAACTCGAACAATTCAATCTCCCTCAAGGATGATTTCTTGCGTGCCGTGGAAAATGACGGTGATTGGAACCTGATCCGCCGCACTGACGGGAAGCCATACAAGGCGCTCAAGGCGCGCGATCTGTGGGAGAAGATTGGCTATGCGGCCTGGGCCTCAGCGGACCCCGGATTGCATTTCAACACGACGATGAATGATTGGCATACTTCGCCTGCTGCGGGGCCGATCCGCGCGTCGAACCCCTGCTCGGAATATATGTTCCTTGATGACACGGCCTGCAACCTGGCTTCGATCAACCTGTTGCCATACCGCAAGGCAGACGGCACATTTGATGTAGACGCCTTCGAGCATTCGGTGCGCCTGTGGACCATCGTGCTGGAAATATCGGTGATGATGGCGCAATTCCCGTCAAAGGAAATTGCCAAGCTTTCTTACGAATATCGTACGCTCGGTCTGGGTTATGCCAACATTGGCGGCTTGCTGATGACATCGGGCATTCCCTATGATTCGACGGAAGGCCGCGCAATTTGTGCCGCAATTACTGCAATCATGACCGGCATCTCCTACGCGACATCTGCCGAGATGGCGTCCGAACTTGGTGCTTTTTCTGATTATGACCGCAACGCTGACAGCATGTTGCGTGTTATGCGCAACCATCGCCGCGCTGCTTATGGAGAGCGCGACGGTTACGAGAAGCTGGCCGTCAATCCGGTTCCGATCAATCATGCTGATCTGAAGCAGGCGGAGCTTGGCGAACGTGCAAAAGCCGCATGGGATCGCGCGCTGGAGCTTGGCGAAGAGCATGGCTATCGCAACGCGCAAGCCACCGTTATCGCGCCGACAGGCACAATCGGCCTCGTCATGGATTGCGACACAACAGGCATTGAGCCCGATTTTGCTCTGGTAAAGTTCAAAAAGCTGGCTGGCGGCGGATACTTCAAGATTATAAACCGCGCCGTGCCGGAAGCGCTGCGTACGCTTGGGTATTCCGAGAGTCAGATTGCCGAGATCGAGGCCTATGCCGTTGGTCATGGCAATTTGAATCAGGCACCCGGCATTAACCCCGGAACCCTGCGCTCCAAGGGCTTCAACGAGGAAAAAATTGAAGCTCTGAATATAGCGCTGAAATCGGCTTTCGATATCAAGTTTGCCTTCAACAAGTGGACGCTCGGCGAAGATTTCTGCAAGACCGCGCTAGGATTTACTGAAGAACAGCTCAATGACTTCTCTTTCGAGATGCTGCCAGCGCTTGGCTTCTCGAAGAAGGACATTGAAGCGGCAAACATCCATGTTTGCGGCGCAATGACACTGGAAGGCGCGCCGTTCCTCAAGACCGAGCATTATCCGGTTTTCGATTGCGCCAACCCATGCGGCAAGATCGGCAAGCGTTATCTTTCAGTGGAATCGCACATCCGCATGATGGCGGCGGCACAGCCCTTCATTTCAGGTGCAATCTCCAAGACGATCAATATGCCAAATGAGGCAACCGTTGAGGATTGCAAGGAAGCCTACATGCTTTCCTGGAAGCTGGCCTTGAAAGCCAACGCACTCTATCGCGACGGCTCGAAGCTGTCCCAGCCGCTTAATTCTGCCCTCATAGCCGATGATGAGGAAGACGAGGATGATGTCGTGGAGGCGCTGATTGCCCAGCCCGCCGCAGCGCGCGCAACTCAGGTTACGGAGAAGATTGTCGAGCGCATTGTCGAAAAGCTGTATCGCGACCGGGAGAAACTGCCGAACCGCCGTCAAGGTTATACGCAAAAGGCAATCATTGGTGGCCACAAGGTTTACTTGAGAACAGGTGAGTTTGGCGACGGTCGTCTGGGTGAAATTTTCATCGACATGCACAAGGAAGGCGCTGCTTTCCGCGCCATGATGAACAATTTCGCCATCGCGATTTCGCTTGGCCTTCAATATGGCGTTCCGCTCGAAGAATATGTCGAGGCGTTCACCTTTACCAAGTTCGAGCCTGCCGGGATGGTCGTGGGCAACGATGCCATCAAGAACGCGACATCAATTCTGGATTATGTGTTCCGCGAATTGGCGGTCTCTTATCTGGGGCGTCACGATCTTGCGCATGTCGATATGTCTGACTTCTCTAACACATCGCTCGGCAAGGGCATCGAAGAAGGCCGGACAAATCTGATCTCGACCGGCTGGACGCGTGGTCACAAGCCAACGCTCGTCAGCAAAGGCAATGACGCCAAGGGCATGTCATCCGCCAGTGCGCCCTCTTCTGCTCGTGTAGCACCGACAGCCTTTTCCGGCTCGAACGTGTTGTCGCTTGTGAAAAGCGAAGAAGTCTCAGCCTTCAAGCGTGACTATGAAGAGCGCGCAGCAGAGTTTGCCGAAGAAGTAGAAGAGGACAGCCCGCCAGATCTGTTTGACGAAGGCGAACCGGCGGCAACCGCTCTCTTCTCCGACAAGGCGCAAGCAGACGCCGCTGCCGCCAAGGCCGAAGCCAAAAAGGTGGAAGCCGAACGCCGCATCCGCTCAATCGCGCAGGGCTACACCGGTAATATCTGCTCGGAGTGCTCGAACTTCACAATGGTGCGCAATGGCACCTGCGAAAAGTGCGACACCTGCGGCGCAACAAGCGGCTGCAGCTGAGGCCGATTTTAAGCACCAAAGGGCCGGGTAACCCGGCCCTTTTGCGGCAGGCTAACTCCTGAATGGTTGCGCTTCATGCTCTGTGTCGGGGCGATTAGATCCTCGGCACAAGGCCGAGGATGACGTGCAGGACTATTTCACCACCAATGCGGGCGCGGCTCTGGCCTTCTACCGACAATCATCAGAGGCGTCATAGCGGGCCAAACTGATTTAGCTTGCCATTTGTCATTTTTATATTACATTCATGCCAAATGCGGAGGCGTGAATGTTGATTCAACCGGTGATAGCCACACCCGCTGCGGTGGACACGCCCAACATAACTGAGGAGGAAGCGGCGGCACTCGCGCGCAGCACGCTCAATCTGTTCAGAGCCTGGAACCTCTCCGATTCAGAGGCGTGCGTTTTGTTGGGCGGGATGTCGGCGCGAACCTGGGCGCGGTGGAAAGATGGCGCTATCGGGCGCATCGACCGCGACCTTCGGATGCGCATGGCTCATTTGATGGGCATTCACAAAGGTCTGCGCTATCTCTTTCGCGAGCCCTCGCGGGGATACGAGTGGATCAAAAAGCCCAACGCATCATTTGGCGGCAAATCCGCGCTAGACCTTATGCTTCGTGGCGAGATGGCTGACCTTTCGGCGATGCGTGAGTGGATCGATTCTGAGCGTGGCGCATGGTGAGTGCCGCAGTTCTGAAGCGGGTGAACTGGCCGAACACTTACCGCATAATCCGCTCGATCTTTCCGCCAATCCATCTGTTTGAAGACATTGCAGACCCACGCGACTGGGACGCGCTGGCTTCAGTTGAAGCCAAAACCAACCCTCGAATTCGTTTCGAGATTGGTGAACTTGGGAAAGTGCCCCCTGCCCGCCGCGTTTCCGGCCCCGGCGCGAGCTATGTCATGGCACCGTTTGTCCACTGTTCAACATCGCGACCCGGACGTTTCACGGATGGGAGTTACGGAATTTACTTTGCAGGCGACAGTGAAGACGTCGCGCTGGCGGAAACCATCCACCACCACCAGAAATTCATGCTCGCCACAAACGAAGCGCCGGGCTGGACTGCAGATTTCCGAGTCCTCATTGGCAGCATAGATCGCGACCTGCACGACATGAATGGTGTGCAGGGTGCGCGCGATCCGATTGACTACACCGCGTCACAGATGGCCGGTCGGACGTTGCGAACAAGTGGCAGCGACGGCTTTGTCTGGAACAGTGTGCGCATGCCGCAAGGGAAATGCATCGGAGCGTTGTGGCCTGATGTCGTTTCTATCCCGGTTCAAGGCTGCCACTACAGCTACCATTGGGATGGAACGCGGGTCGACTACGTTCGGCAGCAGGACACCGGCAAAGTGCTGGCGATTACTTAGAGCCGATCCAAATGACGCTGAAGAAGATCAACCGCAGCGCGAATCTGGTCGAGGCTCTTCTGTAATGAGCTTTTGCTAATGGGAGCTTGATATTTGGATTGCTCCGCTTCTTCCATACCGGTGTTTTCACCTCTGAAGAAACCTTCCAGCAGCTCATATCTACTAGCGGTGAGGCGGTTCTCCCCACGCTCATACTTTCCATATTGCTGTGTCGAAACGCCTAGCATGGACGCAACTTCGGCTTGCGACAAACCGCGATCCTTGCGCATACGCGCCAACTGTCGGCCGCGTTCCCGATCATGTACACTTGGTTTGCGTGGATTACTCATCTTACTCACTGCAAAGATTGCGCGCTTCATTTGATGAAACCCGCAAGCGCACTCAATGCACTTGAGGTTGTTTTTGAGTTGCAATCTGGATCACGAGTTTAGGAAATGCCTTTTCAGGCAATTCGTTCCGCAGCGGGGTGCTTGCATTATCGTTTTTTCCGCCGGCAACCTCGCGCGACCGTCGCGCGTTGTTCAGCTCATAACCTACTCCAGCGGCAACAACAGGTCCATCACGGTTTTGCCAATTTTGCCGCGCAGCGGATAACGGTTGTGATGAGAACGAACAAGTTCCGGAGTGCTAAGAGATGAAAAAAAGAATCGCTGCAATAGCGGCGTCAATCGCGATTTCCTCTATGGCGATTGCGCCTTACTCCTCCGCGCTGGCAGCAGATGCGTCAGCCCCGGAAATAGCTCCGGCTATGGATGATTACGGCGGTGTGAAGATCGGGACACTGCGTTGCGATGTAGGCGGCGGTGTAGGTTACGTGTTCGGCTCCGCCAAGACGGTCGATTGCACATTCAATTCGGTCCGCGGCGGCACGGATAATTATTCTGGCGTCGTCAGGAAGCTTGGCGTCGATCTTGGATTCACCAAACATGGCCGGATTGTCTGGGCAGTATTTGCCCCGACTGCTGGCTATCACAAAGGGTCGTTGGCCGGGCGCTATCGCGGTGCAACCGCGGAGGCGACCGTTGGCATTGGCGCGGGAGCCAATGTTCTGGTTGGTGGTACGACCGGCTCCGTTCATCTCCAGTTGCTTAGTGTATCTGGCCAAACGGGGCTGAATGTTGCGGCGACCGGAACATCAATGACGCTCAACCCTGTGTGACGGGACGGTCCTGAATAGCGGGATTCATGATTTTCACTTTGGCCGCTTCTCCAAGCAGCCAAAGTTGACCAAGGACTTCGCCGCCATCAAGTGGTGCGCGTTCAATTCCGGCCTCTTCGAGACGTACCTTGCTGACTACGGCTGGCGTGACCACAACAACCACGGCAATTTCGAGCGGCACCACGCGCCCTGCCCCCTCGGTGCGTTTCGCCATGTTCACCGTGTCACCCACAACGGTGTAGTTCATCCGTCCGCCATACCCGAGATCGCCAACCACCGCTTCGCCGGAATGTATCCCGATGCGAATGCGGCAATGCTCGACGCTTTTTTCGCGTTGGTCGTGGATGTAAGGCGTTAATTCGTCTGCGATTCTCATCGCCGCCTCTACTGCGTGCGTTGCATGAAGTTCATCGGGCAAAGGTGCGCCCCAAAAGGCCATCAGGCCATCGCCGGTATATTTATCGATTGTGCCGCCGCATTGCTCGATAATAGGGCCAATCCTGCCAAAGATCGTATCGAGATAGTCAGCAACCTCATCTGCGGGACGATCCTTGGCAAACCGCGTGTAGCCTTGGAGGTCGAGAAACATAACCGTCATATCGCGGCGAACAGGACGGCTGCTGTCATTTCCGAGCGATAGCAACTGACGAACCAGCGTTTTCGGGACGTAGCGCTCGAATGCTGTCAGTGCCCGAGAGGTTCGCCGCATTGCGGCAGCCGTATCGGCAACCTCTTCCACACGGCTGTTTTCCCAATGCTGGAGACCCTTTTCGCGGAAATCAAACTCTCCGATGGCGCGCGAGGCCGCGCCAAAATCCATCATAGGGCGCGCAAGTCCCCGCGCCAGCCAGGTGGCAGCGTAGATTGCCAATGCCATGAGCAGCAGGCCAACGCCTGTCACAGCAGCACTTAGCCATCGATCCTGCTGGGTAGCTGAAGTCGGAAGGTAGAAACCTGCAATCATTTCAGCTTCCCCGGGCAGCGCCAGCTTCCGGTAGATATAGGTATACGAGGTGCCATCGACATTTGCCCGGTGCCCGGTCGCGTCACGCAATGGCATTGAAAGTTCAAGCTTGCCGGTTTCATTCCACATGGAAGCGAGTACCGGATCGCCCAGCGAGGCTATTGTGGGAAGCTGTTCGTTCTCAACCGCCTTCTGCAACACCTCCCGCGACACCATTGAGGGATGGGCAACAACATATTTGTCTTGCGCAATCAGGAAGGGCGTCACGTCGAATTGCTTGCCAATATCCGCCAATTCCTCGGAAAGCGAACGCGCGAGCATGAAAGCAGCGAGTATACCTACCAACCCTCCATTGCGCCGAACGGGCGCTGCGTAGGTAAATATAATTTCGCCAGTGCTATGGGAGAAGACTGGTTCCGACCACCGTCCGGCTTTGCCTTCTCTCGCTTCGTTCAACAGTCGCTCGCGGAAGGCCGTGCCAGTCGTTTCAGCAACGGCCTCCTCCCCAAGCCTGTTCCACCTGCGCAACGCGCCATCTGTTTCGATAAGAGCGATGCCCCCGGCGCGCGGCGAGGCGGCAAGCAGGCCTTGAACAAATGCGCCAAATTCGCCCGGATTTTCAGAAGAAATTGCGCCGCTGGCCATCATGGATGCCGCAGCATCAATCTGCACTGAGACTGGCAGCGTTGCGGTCTCAATTGGTGTCACCACGGATTCGACCAGCAAATCACCCCGGTCCCGCAGCAACCACGCAGTCACCTCATGTGCGGCGAACGCGGCAACGAGAAGCACCGGAAGCATTACAGCCAGAATCAGCATAGCAAGCACCGCAGGCAGAAATTTGCCTATGGCCCAACGCCGTGTCGATTGCTCTTCATGCGAGGAAGTGTCGGCTTCAGCCGCCATTCTCACCTGCTTTCAGTTCTGTGCCAGCACGCCGTTTCGGTATTGTTACAGCGTTTCTCTCTGTAGAATGTCGAATAGTACTCGCACAGGTTGTTACCAAAAATGCTTTAACGTATAATTTGAAGAATTCCTCCATTGGTTGCATTGTTCCCGCTAGGGTGGTGTAATTTCAAATGAGAGCGTTCGAAAACGCCGATCCGGTCGAACGGAAAGCATAGGCTAAAAACGATGAAGCGGCGTTTCGAGGAAGCACGTATCCTTATGTACAGTCACGACACGTTTGGCCTTGGCCATTTGCGTCGTTGTCGGACAATCGCTCATGCGCTCGTCGAAGATTATCGTGGGCTGAATGTTCTGATCATATCCGGCTCGCCCATCGCGGGAGCGTTCGACTATCGGGCCCGCGTCGATTTCGTGAAAATTCCAAGCGTGATCAAACTGCGGAACGGGGAGTACACTTCCCTCGAAAAGCACATTGATCTTCAGGATACACTGAAGATGCGCCAGTCCATCATTCGCAGCACTGCAGAGACGTTCCGCCCCGACATTTTCATCGTGGACAAGGAGCCTCTGGGTCTGCGCGGTGAGGTTGCAGATACGCTGTCATATCTCAAGACGCGCGGAACAACGCTGATTCTCGGCTTGCGGGAGGTTATGGACGCTCCGCGATTGCTGGATGCCGAATGGAAGCGCGCGGATGTCATGCGCAAGATTGCCATGTTCTATGATTCGATCTGGGTCTACGGCCCGCCAGATTTCTATGACCCGCTGACCGGTCTCGACGTGCCATCCAGCGTGCGCTCAAAGATGGATTTCGTTGGATTTCTGCAACGCAAGGTGCCGGATTTGCAATCGGAGGATCACCGGCCTGAGGGCGACTACATATTGGTTACAACCGGTGGCGGCGGCGACGGTGCCGATCTGGTGCATAACGTCATACATGCTTATCAGAGTGACTCGAGCCTGACGCAACGCGCGCTCATCGTGCTCGGACCATACATGCCCGCGAACAAGCGTCGGAAACTGATGCGCAAGAGCGCGCCGATCAGCAGTATCAAGATGATAGAGTTCGACAATCGCATGGAAGATCTGGTCGCCGGCGCCAAGGCGGTTGTGGCAATGGGCGGCTACAACACCTATTGCGAGATTCTTTCCTTCGACAAGCCAGCCTTGATCGTTCCGCGCGTTGCGCCGCGCGAAGAGCAGCTCATTCGGGCGCAGCGTGCCGCCGAATTGGGGCTGGTTGATATGATTTTGCCCGAACAAGCCGAAGAACCCGCCCTGATGGCGGCTAAATTGAAAGAATTGCTGCGCCGCCCTCGTCCGTCACAAAGCAATCCTGACTTGCAGCTTGAAGGTTTGTCGAGAATTTCCGACCGTGTCGGCACTTGGCTTGATCGAAGCGAGCGCCGGAACTTTTCGGTCGTTGAAGGCGCGATTTGACTCGCCGATACACATGAGAAATCAGCGTCTCGTCATCGTTCTCAAAGGCTATCCACGCCTTTCCGAAACCTTCATTGCCCAAGAGTTACGTGGGCTTGAGCAATCCGGCATCGAGATTGTCATCGTTGTACTGCGCAGGCCAACCGATACCAAACGCCATCCCGTGCATGATGAGATCGAGGCGGAGGTGCGCTACCTGCCGGAGTACTTGCATGATGAGCGAGGGCGCGTGTTGCGGGCGCTGCTTGCTGTCATGCCGACGGCCCGTTTCTGGAAGGCCATCCCTGCCTTCGCGAAGGACCTCACGCGCGACTTCACGCGCAACCGGTTCAGAAGATTTGGTCAGGCTCTGGTTCTGGCCAATGAATGGCCGGAACGCGGGTTCTGGCTTCACGCGCATTTCGCGCATACTCCGGCCTCTGTAACGCGCTACGCCGCCATGCTGCGCGGTATTCCATGGACCTGTTCGGCCCACGCAAAGGACATTTGGACCTCTGAGGACAAGGAGTTGTCCGACAAACTGGCCGGTGCGCGGTGGACTGTTACCTGCACGCAAAGCGGCCATCAGCATTTAGAACAGCTTTTGGACGGTCGCTCTGCTGTCCACCTCAGTTATCACGGCCTTGATCTTGATCGTTTTGCGACCTTCCCCGCACGCGCTCATGATCGCGATGGAAGCGACACGGCCAATCCCGTCGAAATCGTGAGTGTTGGACGTGCGGTTCACAAGAAGGGATTCGACACGCTGCTCGATGCGCTCGCATTGCTACCGCGCGATCTGCACTGGCGTTTTACTCACATCGGGTCAGGTGAAAAAATTGCGGAACTGAAGGCGCAAGCGACGCGTCTTGGGTTGGATGGCCGCATTGTCTGGAAGGGAGCACAAGCTCAGGAAGATGTGCTTTCTCAATATCGCGCCTCGGATATTTTTGCGCTTGCCTGCCGAATAGCGCCAGACGGCGATCGTGACGGACTGCCCAATGTGCTGGTTGAAGCGGCGAGTCAGGGCCTTGCCTGCGTTTCGACGGACGTGTCCGGCGTGCCCGAACTGCTGACAGATGGTCAGAACGGCCTTGTCGTTCCATCGGAAAGCCCGGCTGCACTGGCGCAAGCTCTGGAGCGACTTATTCGCAACCCTTCCTTGAGAGCACAACTCGGCACTGCCGCTGAAGATCGTGTTCGCACCCGCTTTGATTATCATTCCAGCATTCGGCAGCTTAAAGCGCTGTTCGAACAGGAATGGGACCGCATATGAACGCCCCGCGCATTCTGTTCTATGTTCAGCATCTGCTAGGCATTGGACATTTGGCGCGCGCAAGTCGCATTTCTTCTGCGCTTCACCGTGCTGGCGCCAATCTCAAGCTTGTAACCGGCGGCGCGCCCGTTGATGGTTTTCCGCCCTCAGAAATTGCGCATGTAGCATTGCCGCCAGTTGTCGCCAGCGAAGGTTTTTCCGGTCTGGCACATCCTGACGGGTCCGCCGTCGACGAACGTTTTCTGAACGACAGGCGTGACCTGCTACTCTCAATTTATTCCGAATTTCAGCCAGATATAGTGATCGTGGAAGCCTTCCCATTTGGAAGGCGGCAAATGCGATTTGAGCTTGTGCCTTTGCTTGAGGCCATATCGCAGGGCGCGCCAAAGCCGCTGCTTGCCTGCTCTTTGCGCGACATAATGCAGGAACGCACCAAGCCCGGACGCAATGAGGAAACGGTTGAACTGGTGCGCCGCTATTTCGATCTCGTGCTTGTGCACGGAGACGCGGCATTTGCCAGGCTGGAAGAGACGTTTCCCTTAGCGGGCCAGATCGCTGACCGCATTGCCTATACCGGTATGGTCGCGGGACCTGCCCCCGATGCACCGCAGGAGCGGTTTGATATCTTGATTTCAGCTGGCGGCGGTGCAGCGGGCAGAAAGCTTGTTGCAGCAAGCGTGGATGCTGCGGCCAAGATGCCGCGCGACCGGTCAATCTCCCTGATTACCGGACCAAATTTGCCAGAAGCCGATTACCGCCATGCGCTTGCCGCTGCATCGCCAAACCTGTCTGTTTTTCGATTCAGGCCGGACTTCCCTGACCTGCTGTCTGGGGCTAAATTGTCTGTCTCGCAAGCAGGTTACAACACCGTTTGTGACATACTGCGAGCCCGGTGCCGGTCCCTGCTCATTCCGTTCGCGGAAGGAGGCGAAACGGAACAGACGAGCCGAGCCCGCAGATTGGAGGCATTGGGCCTTGCATCTATGTTATCGGAAGAAAAACTCGACGGTGATACGCTCCTGATCGCGATTGAAGGTGCATTGGAACAGAATCCACCGCCCGCCAGTACGCTTGACTTGAATGGCGCGCAGCGCACGGTTCAAATCCTGCTTGAGCACTGGCGCGTCAGGCAGTCCCAATCAGCATGAAGCGGTTGTACTTTTTCTGAGGCAGCGTGCCCGCAAAGCTTACACTGGACAAACTGGCGAGTCTCTCGAATGCATCTTGCGAGCTAACGCAATTGATGTGGGTCGGCTCGGCGTAATAATCATTCGATTGAAGCAGAACCCTGGTTCCGCCGGGTAGCATGTCCAGCCAGCCGCGCACATCAGCAATGTGCTCGCAACTCGTATTAACCACGAGGTCCGGCTTTCCGCCTGCATAATCAAGGGCGTACATATCGCAGGTTCGCGCGATCAGACGCGGATCGTTTCCATTCAAGGTTTGGGCGATAGCGGCGACATTCTCATCAAGGTCGATGGTTTCAATCGAGCCTATATCAAATCGCGCATCGTCAAACAGCATGGCGGCCAACACGCCATACCAACCCCCCAACACCCAAATGCGCTGGTATTTGCCGCCAAAAGCATTGTGCAGCTCATCGCGTGCCCACATCTTGCAGGCGACCTGCTTATGATTGAAGGCATTTGCAATGGAGGCTTGCGGGTGCTTTGCGAGTACCTTCGCAATCCTCGCGACAAGCGGCGAGCGCGTATAAGCGGCAATACCGCGCGTCAGGTCGAACGCGTCTTCATGCCAATCTTTAGTTGAATCAATAATGTTGTTGTGATCCATGGCTGTGTTCTATGGTGAGTTGCATCAGGACACAACGCATTCCCCAAAAAAGAGAATTTCATGTCTCAGGCCGAATATCTTCCTGCGAATGTTTTTGACAGCCTGCCTCATCTTTCCGGCCCGGCAGCGGAAATCCGTCAAGTTCTGGCCGCTCATTTCGTCCGTGACTGCGAAAACATAGTCGAAATTGGCGGGCACATAAGACCGATTACCAGCTACCTTACGCATACTCCAAAGTCGGTTCTCTCAGTTGATCCGAAAACGCCTGACTATGAATCGAGCGAACTTAACGGCAAGCCTTGCCATGTCCGACATTTATCCAGGAAATTTCAGGAGGTTGAGTATGATTTTTCACCCTTCAGCTATGGGCTGGTGCTGCTCGGTTATTCGCTCAAACCCTTCGGCAAGCGCGAACCACTTGGGCAGCTTTTGTTCTCGCTGATCGACAATGCCAAAGTCGTGGTGATCGAGTACCCGCCAGAACTGGAGCGTGCCACCTCGCAAGTGCCGGAAATTATCGCCCGGCCTTCCTTGAAGATGCACTGTAATTTTGCGCTGGACCTGCACGATGCGGCGATTGAGGATTCTCCTTACACGCGTCGCCTTTTCTACGTCCTGCATCCGGCCGGATGAGGCGCGATGGAGCCGTCACTACTCCGCTATATTTGGACTCACACCTGGCGCCAGCAACTCTGGATAGTGGCAATCGTCCTGCTATCGATGGTGCCCTATTATATGTCTTTCGATCTGCCGAAGCTGATCGTCAATGGACCAATTCAGGGTGATGGTTTCGGCAGTCCTGACGCCACGCAAACCTTCCTGAACATCGCCTTTGACGTGCCGTTCTTCGGTCACGTCGAGTTTTTCTCCGGCTTCCAGCTTGGTCGCGAACAGATGCTGTTTGCGCTCAGCATGGTGTTCCTGCTGCTTGTGATCATCAACGGTCTCTTCAAGCTCTACATCAACACTTATAAGGGACGGCTTGGCGAGCGCATGTTGCGCCGGGTCCGATATGAACTTGTCGATCTCGTCCTGCGGTTCCCCATCGGACACTTCAAGCGCGTGAAATCCGCTGAAGTTGCCACAATGATAAAAGATGAAGTCGAGCCAATGGGCGGGTTCATTGGGGATGCCTTCGTACAGCCGGTTTTCCTCGGCGGACAGGCGCTCACCGCTCTGGCATTTATCATGGTACAGAGCTTTTGGCTCGGGCTGATCGCTCTGGCAATCGTGCTGGTTCAGATTGTCCTCATTCCCCGTATGCGCCGCCGTTTGCTGATTTTGGGGCGAGAGCGTCAACTGACTGCCCGCGAGCTTTCAGGACGGGTGGGTGAAATCGTTGATGGAATTGGAGCAATCCACATCAACGATACATCGAACTTTGAAAGAGCCGATATAACTGCCCGCCTCGGCAGAATTTTCAAGATCCGGTACGACCTTTACCAGTGGAAGTTTCTGGTCAAATTCATCAACAATTTTCTGGCGCAGGTCACGCCTTTCCTCTTCTACATGATTGGCGGCTATCTGGCGCTGGAAGGCCGGCTTGATGTGGGCCAGCTTGTTGCAGTTATCGGTGCCTACAAAGACCTGCCCGGCCCCATGAAAGACCTGATCGACTGGGATCAGATGCGCCAGGATGTGCAGGTGAAATATGCTCAGGTTGTTGAGCAGTTCACCATCGATCAGGTGCTTGACCCCAGCCTTCAGCGCGTGACGCTGGAAGAAATTCCCCACATTAGCGGCCCGCTTTGCGCGAACAATCTTACAGTTCAGGACGATAGCGGCGCTTCACTGGTCGAGCATGTCACGTTTGAGGTCAAACCGGGTGAGCATGTTGCGCTGGTGGGCACAGCTTCCAGTGGCGCCGACGCACTAGCGGCAGCGCTCGTGAGGCTGGAGAAACCTTTTACCGGGCGCGTTATTGCTGAGGATCGTGACCTTGCGGAAATACCGGAGGCTGTTTCCGGCCGCCGTATGGCTTATGCCTCATCCGACGCCTCACTGTTTCAGGGGACATTGCGCGATAACCTGCTCTATGGGCTGAAGCACGCTCCCTACAGGGCAAAGGAATATGACGAGCAGGCCGCGGTGCATCGCGAGTGGGAAATTGCCGAAGCAAACAGTGCAGGCAACCCGGACCTGGATATTGCGAGCGACTGGGTTGACTATGAGTCAGCGGGCGCAAAAGGGCCGCAGGATATATATCAAGCGGTACGCCCCGCGTTAGACGCTGTTGGCATGTCGCGCGATGTGCTCGATCTGGGGCTGAGATCAGCTGCGGATACGGCACGGCACACCGGGTTAGCCACACACATCGTTGAGCTGCGCAGCGCTTTGCGCAAGCGGTTGGATGACGCGAACATGAGCGACCTTGTGGTTCCATTCGAGCCGGGAAGCTATAACCGCGAAGCCACGATAGGCGTAAACCTTCTTTTTGGTGCAGCGGCGGGACCGGTTTCGCCACGTATCGCTTTGGCTAACGATCCATATTTCGCATCTGTTCTCAAGGAGACAGGTCTGGATACCCGGCTTTACGCTATGGGTTTGAACATTGCCGAGCAGACAATCGAACTGTTTGCTGACCTGCCACCTGACCACCCGTTCTTCCAGCAGCAAGAGTTTATGACCGCCGAAGAAATTCCGACGTATCAAACACTGTTGCAAAAGCTGGGCGGCAAGCAATTTCAGGACGTGGGTCAGGACGACCGCGCTTCGATAATTTCCCTGAGTTTTGCCTATATCGAACCGCGGCATCGTTTCGGGCTTCTTTCAGCAGATCTGATGGACAGGATCGTTGAGGCCCGCGAGGCATTCTATCGGAATTTGCCTCCCGATCTGGAAGGGTTGATCGAGCGGTACGATCCAGATCGCTACAACAGTTCATCCAGCGTGATGGATAACATTCTTTTCGGACGCATAGGCCATGGACATGCCAACGGCTCCGAACAGGTCCGGACCATGGTTTGCGATATACTGGAAGAGCATGGCCTCTACGACGAAGTTCTGGATGTGGGCCTGAGCTTCAATGTAGGAGTTGGCGGTCGAAGGCTGAGTGGTGCGCTGCGCCAGAAACTTGATCTTGCCCGCGCTCTGATCAAGCGCCCAGACTATCTGGTCGTCAACCGGCCTCTGCTGGCGCTTGATACACGCGCCCAGGAACAAATTGTTCAGAGTGTTCTGGAACTTGTCCGCAAGATTGATCCCAATGCCGCTGTGCTTTGGGTTGTCGGCTCACCTTCAATGTCGCAATATTTTGATCGAGTTCTGGTATTCGACAGAGGGAAGCTCGTCGGGGACGGGACGTGCGAGAAACTTAGAGAAGAAAACACTATATTCAAATCGCTGATTAGTTGGGACCCGCAGCCATGATGCTCAAAGAAGAAGTCGGAATGCTAAGGCAAGTGCCGCTTTTCTCCGGTATTGAGCCTTCAAAGCTCAAGCTGCTCGCCTTTACGTCTGAAAGGGTCAATTACAACGACGGCCAGGTACTTTTCCGGCAAGGCGATGAGGGCGACGCGGCCTATGTCATCTTGACCGGGAAGGCAGATGTTGTCGTGGAATCTGAGGCCGGCCCGATTGTTGTTGCTGTTGTCGAGCCGAACTCGATTGTGGGTGAGATTGCCATACTCTGCGACGTCTCGCGCACTGCAACTGTTCGCGCCAACGGTCGGGTGGAAACTTTGCGTATCCGCAAGGATCACTTCTTGCGGATGCTGCACGAATTCCCGGAAATGACGATCGAAATTGTCCGCGTGCTTGCAATGCGTCTTTCCAACACCACCGCCGAGCTGGCGGAGGCGCGTGCGCATCATTGAGGCCTCGCCATATTCAGGCTGGCGAATTAGGGTGCAGGCGTCGGGTAAATAAAGCTGAGGCAGATGGGTTTTCGTGTAAAGTTTTGGGGAGTGCGCGGCAGCGTCCCGGTTTCAGGGCCAGAATACATCCGGTATGGCGGCAATACAGCCTGCATCGAGATGCGTTGCGGTGAACATCTGCTTGTTTTCGATGCGGGATCAGGAATTCGGCCCTTGGGTGAAAGCCTGCAACGGGAGGGCGTCGGGAAACTCGACCTCTTTTTTACCCATTGCCACTACGACCATATTCTTGGGTTCCCGTTCTTCGGGCCGCTTTACGGCAAGAGCACAAGGCTGACCACGTGGTCCGGCCATCTGGCCGGGCGCATGAGCACACGCGAAATGGTTGAGAGCTTCATCACACCACCCTGGTTCCCGGGGAAGATCGACATTTGCCAAGCAAAATTTCAGTGGCGTGATTTTCGCTCTACGGATGTGCTGACCCCGCAGCCCGATGTTGTGGTTCGCACCGCAAGCCTGAACCATCCGGGCGGATGTATCGGGTATCGGGTTGAATGGGGAGGAAAGGCGGTCGCCTATGTGAGCGACACGGAGCACCTCTGCGACGAGCTTGATCCTGCGGTTCTGTCTTTGATGAACGGTGCAGATCTGGCGATCTATGACTGCACCTATACCGAACAGGAAATGCCCTTCCGTGTCGGCTTTGGTCATTCCACCTGGCAGCAAGGCGTGAAATTGTGCAGGGCGGCCGGTGCAAAGCGTCTTGCGATGTTTCACCATGACCCCGCGCGCACCGACGGGGAGCTTGAGGCTCATGAGCGGTTGGCCAAAGCAGAATTTTCAGGGGCTTTTGCGGCTCGAGACGGCCTTACTCTGGAGATTTGAGCAGTTTTTCCGACGAGAGCCATTCTACGTTGTAGGCTCTTGTCGTGTCGAATAAACGTTGCAGGAACAACCACACCGCTTCGTCGTGAACCAGATGGTGAGTCAGAATTCCAATGGTCTCTCCTGATCTCACCTGCTGCACGATCTGGCCGACCAACCGGGCGTGATCGACGCATCCGCGAGTTCCATGCCAGTCAATCACGTCCACAGTGCTGTTCATGACTTGAACGTCGCGCATCTTCTTTGGACCGTATGTCGATAGCGTCGTAAACCCCGCATCCTTCAGGCGGGGAACAAGATCGGGATCAATTCGGTTCCAGGGCGGAACCAGCATCGGGATTGCGCGCGAACCATAGAGGCCTTTCAGCTTTTCGAGGCCCTCCCGCAACTCTCCAATTATAGTACTCGCCGGGCGATGCCTTCCTAACTCCTGCTTCTTTTCTCCCGGCAAAGCATGATTGAGATGCGCCCAACCGTGGACAGCAACGCTGACCGTGTTGAACGCCGCAAGGCGGTCAGCCAGAGCGTTACCGGTCGGCTGCGGTATGACAGCCAGCACAAGTGGAACGCGCCACTCATCACAAAGGTTCAACAACCTGTCCAGTGCAGGGGTTGGTTCGACAGCATCATCGTCACGCAACCAGAACTGGACTCCATGCCCCTGCCTCCGAGCCTCCCGCAGCACTTCACGCAACGGTTCCCATATTTCGGTCGGTTCATTCATGAAGAGCCTCCGCCAGAATGGCATTGAGGCGCGCTACCGCAGCACTCATTGATCTTTCGCTGTTCGCGAATGCCCTGCCCCGCTGACCCAGTTTTACCTGCAGTTCGGGATCGATCAACATCCGAGATATTGCGCTGGCAAATGCTTCGACGCTACCTGCCTCGGTCAGCAAACCTGTTACACCATCGCGAACGGCCTCCGGAACGCCAGCAATATTTTGCGCCACAACCGGAAGCCCTGCTGCTCCCGCCTCCAGATAGGCTAAGCCGTAGGCTTCGCCAAATCCGGGCCAGACATATATATCCAAACCCGACAAGATCGCTGGAACCTCGTGCGGTGGCACTTCGCCAAGCCAATGCAACCGCTTCGACGGAAGCGCGGCGAAAGCCTGACGGACCCATTGTTCGGCGGGGCCAGAACCAACAATCGTCAACGTCCATTCAATATCTGCGATTTGCTCAAGCGCGCTGGCAAGCATTCGATAGCTTTCCAGCTTGTCTCCCGGGCGCATCATGGCGACCGTGACGAGCCTTGTGCCACTACTGGCTTGTTTAAAGATCGGCGATGGCTTGATGAAAGGGGGAAAAGAAGCCAGCCGCGCGTTCGGGCAGATAGCCTGCAAACCGTTTTTATCTCGAGCGGTAAAGCACAGATTGGCCGTTGCCATCCCAACCGCCTCGGCAACCAGCGCTTGTGTTTCCCGCCATGCGCCCTCATTGCGACGATGCGACCATGAGGCCTCAGCCGTGAAGTACGGAATTTGGGCTATGCGAGATAAGCGTGGACCAAGCAAATCCGGTGCTTTGTAATATGGATGGTAGGTAAACCACGCTTGCGGCGCGCCTGACACACGCCAAGCAGCAGCTATACGTTCAATTTCGCGTCCAGCCTCTGCTGATATGCGCTCGTAGTGCCCGGCATCGTTGGTCGCGCAAAAAGAACGCAAACTGGAAACCAATTCCACCTGATGGCCGCAATTGCTCAGCGCTTCAACCAGAAGACGCGCCATCTGACGGTCTCCGGAAGGAACGGGGTGATCGGGCGCCTTGAGCGGAGCGTAAAAAGCAATGCGCATTTGATCGCTCATTGTCCGATTTCGCACCCTTGTCAAATCCCTTTGGCCGCGACGATGGGTTCAACTTGTGATAGCTATCACTACATGGTCAGCTTTGACGCCGACAGGTCTTTTCTCGAAAACCTTCCCGTCCTTGCGGCGTTCGAGGACGTCACGGATTTTGGCGGCTATGAGCCTCTTCCCGATGGCTGGCTTCTGGCTTGCGCTGATATCGTCAAATCCACCGACGCAATCGCGGCCGGTCGCTACAAGGCGGTGAACACCGCCGGCGCAAGCGTCATTTCCGCCCTGCTCAACCGTATCGGATCGCGCGATCTGCCGTTTGCGTTTGGCGGCGACGGGGCTCTTGTCGCCCTGCCGCACACGGCGCGGACCCCCGCGCAGGAAGCACTAGCCGCAGTGCAGGCCTGGGTCATGGACGAGCTGGGGCTCGAGCTTCGCGCTGCGCTCGTGCCGGTTGAGGATGTGCGCAAGACTGGCCTTGATGTTCGCGTTGCGCGAATGCGGGTGTCGGAGCACGTCACATACGCCATGTTCGCGGGCGGCGGCGCAAGCTGGGCGGAAGCGGAGATGAAGGCCGGGCGTTATCGCGTTGCGCCGGCAGCAAGCGGCACACGGCCAGACCTTGCCGGCCTGTCTTGCCGCTGGGACCCTATCGACGCGCGGCGCGGCGAGATCGTATCAGTTATTGCTATGCCAACCGGGATTGAAAGCCTGCCGCGTTTCAGCGCTTTGGTCGCTGACCTCATAGAAATCGCAAGCCAAAGCGAGCGTGGCGGGCATCCCGTTCCCATGGATGGTCCGCACCACAGCTTTCCAAGCGTTGGCATGGACATCGAGGCTCGCGCGGCTGCGCCTAAAGGCAGGCGCCTCGCTTATAAGCTCTGGATCCTCATTCAACTCGCGCTTAACATTTACAGCGACAAGACGGGACGCTCACTCGGTCGGTTCAATGCGGAGCGTTACAAGCGAGACGTTGCAGCAAACTCGGACTTTCGAAAATTCGATGACGGTCTGAAAATGACCATCGACATTGATGCAGCAACCCTTGCGCAACTGGAAAAGAAACTCATTGATGCCGAACGGGACGGAGTTTGCCGTTTTGGCCTGCACAAGCAGAATGCCGCTTTGATGACATGTATCGTAGCAACGCCTCTTGCTCCCGATCACATTCATTTTGTGGACGGAGCTGCTGGCGGCTACGCAATGGCAGCAGAGAATCTTAAATCAAAGATTGCAGCTTGAGGTTGTTCTTTCGCCTTCCTACCTAGACTGTCATTCTTCGAGGACAGAACACATGTTGCCACCTTCAAATGAAGTTTCGCGCATAATGCTGGACAGGGTGGCGGAATGGCTGACCCGTGCGGCTCTTCGCGGGGACAGTCTGGAAAAAATCGTTTGCGGCTTTTGCGACCGCCTTGCAGCGACAGGAATGCCTCTTTTGCGGGCACATATGAGCTTTTCCATGCTGCACCCGCTTTATGATGCCCTCGGGTTCACCTGGGTGCGCGGCAGGCAGATGGAAGTAGAGGGCATTCGCAAGAGCGCCGACGGAGCATCCGAGCGCTTCACCCAAAGCCCCTATTATTACCTGTTCGAGTATGATCTTGAGCATCTTCGGCGACGGATAAATCCGGATATTGTGCCGGAGTTTCCGGTATTTGAAGACCTTAAGGCGCTTGGCGCAACAGACTACATTGCATTTCGCCATTCCTTCGACAGTTCGCAGGAAAAGGGGATGATTGGTTCGTGGGCCACCGACCATCCGTCAGGGTTCAGCGATGAAATGATAGCTGAGCTTCTGCGCTTGCAGAGCCATCTTGCCATGGCTTGCAAAATGGCTGTTCTTAGCAAACTTGCCGACAACATGATGTGCACTTACCTCGGCGGAGAGGCCGGGCGGCGCGTGCTGAACGGGAAGATCAAGCGCGGCGAAGGCGACACGATACGCGCCGCACTTGTCATTGCAGATATGCGCGGCTCCACCAAACTGGCCGAAACGGCGGGGCGCGAGGTTTATATCGACACGCTAAACCAATTCTTCGATGCCATAGCGACACCATTCAATCGGGCCGGTGGCCAAATTCTGAGCTTTCTGGGTGATGGCTTTCTGGCCCTCTTTCCATGCGAACGACACCGTGTTCCATCGGAAAAGGCGTGCCTGTCAGCGCTTCACGCAGCACAAAGCGCAGCGGGACGCATGAAGCTGCTGAACGAGAAACGTACAGCGCACGGACAGGACCCGATCAACTTCGGTATCGGCATGAATGTCGGCAACGTCATGTTTGGCAATGTCGGTTTGTCCGACCGGCTTACCTTTTCGGTTTTCGGCTCGGCGGTAAACGAAGCGTCCCGCTTGCAAAACCTCAGTAAGAAGTATGCAACCCGCTTGATAGCCAGCAAAGAGTTCGCTGATTACTGCTCATCAGAAAGATGGAAAACAATCGGTGAGGAAAAACTCGCCGGTTTGCGCAGTAAAGTAACAGTTTTGACACCAGAAATAGCAAGCATCAATGAATTTGACGGCGCTGCGATTGATCGCGAAGCTGTCCACATGTCAGATGCCGAGAGACTTATCTTGCTCCATCGCAAGCCGCAAAAAGTAGAAGACGGGGAGAAGAATTTCCAGTGAAGCGCACCATCAGAGCAGCCGCCCTATTAGTTTCCACGCTTATAGCCCTTCCAGCTTCGGCACAAAGCGCCAAACTTTCAGATGGCTTTGAAGGAACCGATTTTGCCCCGGAGGGTGGGCTTTACTACCGTGAAAACAAGGAACAACAGGCTGGAAAGGTGGAGTTCCAGGGCGACGAAGTGTTCGAAGGCAAGGGTGCGTTAAAATTGAGCGTGCGCGCCATGTGCCCGGTGGAAGATGAACGCTGTAGCGAGCGCGCGGAAATCTGGGAAAAGACGGACCTTCGCGTTCCCTACGATCAGGGTGTTTGGCACGGGTTTGCAGTTAAGCTCGCCGAACCTATACCCTCTGACGACCACCGCTATCTTATTGCGCAATGGAAGCGGGAAATTGACCCCGGCGCGGATGGAGATTTCAGCCCATTCCTGGCTCTACGCCTCTTAAATGGAAAGCTGCACGTAACCGTTGAGACGAACTATAGGCCGGGCCTCTCCGACGCGAAGCCAACAGGAAAAGCCGGAATCTGTGCGCCCAACGGCGTTCCCGTCTGGTTGCGGCCCGACACCAATCAGATGCGTGCACTGGTTGCCGCAGACCCTGATTGGACCGGGAAAGATGGCGAGCTCTATTCCGGCTGTACCGACAGGATGAATGTGGTGCAGCACAACCCGCTTCCCAAACCCGACTCCGGCTGGATTGATTTCGCTATTTACACCCGTCCCGGACCGGAAGGCGATGGCCGGGTTGAATTATTCGCAAACGGAAAGCCTATCGTAACAGTCACCGGGATGGTCGGCCACAACGACAAGGATTTGGGAAAAAACCAATACTTCAAGTTTGGGCCATACCGGGCGGGACATTCAGACGACTGGGTGGTTTATTACGACAAGTTCCGTCGATCGCCGGATTGTGCCGATGTACTTTCCGGGGGAAGCTGTCCACAGTTTTAACAAGCCTATTTGCTGCCTAGGCAGCCATCATTCATTCCGATAGTCTCGACTCTGCACTGGCAATGCGTGCGGAGTTTGAGGTTGCGAATGGTGGTTGCGACAGATCTTCTCAGGATCGAAAATCTGGGCATCTCGTTCGCCACGATGGGTGGCCCTATCGAGGCCGTTCGAAACGCCAGCCTGCGCGTTCTTCCGGGTAAAGTGACTGCGCTCGTCGGGGAATCCGGTTCTGGGAAATCGGTCACCAGTCAGGCAGTGCTTGGCATTCTGCCTAACACCGCACAGGCAAGCGGGCGCATCCTTTTTTCAGACCCGCAAGTTCCCGTCCAAACAGTCGATATTCTACAGATGCCGACAGATGGGGAAGAAATCCGCGCACTACGCGGCAGCCGTATTGCCAAGATATTCCAGGAGCCAATGACGTCGCTGTCGCCGCTGCACACAATCGGAAACCAGATCAGCGAAGTGTTGGCCATACATACCGATTTGCCGAAAGAAGAGCGAAGAGCGCGCACGGAAGAGATGCTTGGGCATGTTGGTTTCAAGAACCCCAAGCGCGCCTATGATATGTATTCATTTGAGCTTTCCGGCGGCTTGCGTCAGCGGGCGATGATCGCAATGGCTCTGATCTGCCGCCCTGCCTTGCTGGTGGCAGATGAACCCACGACTGCGTTGGACGTGACCATTCAAGCCCAGATCCTTCAATTGCTGCGCGACCTTCAACAGAAGCTGAATATGGCCATGTTGCTCATCACGCATGACCTTGGCGTTGTTGCCAATGTCGCGGACGAGGTTGTGGTCATGTACCACGGCGAGGTGATGGAAGCCGGGACGGTTGAGGATATTTTCCGCAACCCACAGCACCCCTACCTTAAAGGGTTGATGGCCGCAGTCCCCCATTTCGATATGAAGCCCGGCCAGCGTCTCAAGGCATTGCGCGAAATACCTGTAAATGTTGAGCATTTGCTTGGGAGAAAAAAGGACGACGGACCGGCTGGCGACGTGCTTCTTCAGGTCAAAAATCTTTCGAAATCGTTCGTCACACGTAGCTCCGGCTGGTTTGGAAAAGGAGAAGCGCCTGTCAAAGCTGTCGATGATGTAAGCTTTGACATCAAGCGCGGCGAATGTCTCGGGTTGGTGGGTGAAAGCGGCTGCGGCAAGACTACTGTCAGCAAAATCATCATGCGAGCCCTGACACCGGACAGCGGGTCAGTCACCTATAATGGTGCGAGCAATTCCATCGATGTGCTGAATGCAACAGGCAATGATCTGGAGACGGTGCGCACAAAAATCCAGATGGTATTCCAAGACCCTGTGTCTTCGCTTTCACCGCGCATGACGGTGCAGAATATCATTTCTGAGCCGCTTGAAATCCATAAGCGCGGCAACTCAAGTTCGCGGTTGGAACGGGTTAAAGCGTTGATGGAAGCTATCGGCCTCGACAAGCGTTACATCAAGCGATACCCGCACAGTTTTTCAGGCGGTCAACGGCAACGCATTGGAATAGCAAGGGCGATAGCCCTCGGTCCCGATCTTGTTGTTTGCGACGAGCCAGTGTCCGCGCTGGACGTGTCCGTTCAGGCGCAGATTTTGAATCTTCTCAAAGACTTGCAGAAGAATCTTGGACTAACATATTTATTTATATCTCACAACCTTGCGGTCGTTGACTACATGGCGGATCGTATCGCGGTTATGTATGCTGGGCGGATTGTCGAGATCGCTCCGCGCGAGATATTGATGCGTGCGCCAGTCCATCCATACACGCGGGCACTGCTGGCGGCCGTGCCCTTCCCCGATCTGGACAAGCCGTTGGATTTCGGCGAAATCCGTTCCTCAAGCATCGCCGAACAATCGTGGGCACCCCAGTTCAAAGCGGACGAACGGGATACATTGCTGCCGGCGGACCTTGGCAACGGTCACTACGTGCTGGCGCGCCGAAACGTCGATATGCGGGAGTTGCGGGCATGAAAATGAACCGACGAACCGCACTTGGTGTATTGGCAGCCGCGCTCGTTCCGCAACGTAGTTTCGCGGCAATAGGTGAACCGGAAGTATTTGCCGACCGTTTAAAGAGCGGAACACTTCCGCCAATGGCCGCGCGCCTGCCGAAAGTACCGCGCGTGATGAACTTCGACGCGCTTGGTCGCACGCCCGGAAAGTATGGTGGCCAGATCCGAATGCTGATCGGTAGCCAGAAAGATATTCGCTACATGACCATTAACGGTTATTCGCGGCTCGTCGGCTACGACAATGATCTGAACATGCATGCCGACATTCTCGAAAGCTATCAACAGGAGCAGGATCGGGTTTTTACGTTCCGACTTCGCGAGGGTCACAAATGGTCGGATGGCAGCCCGCTTACGCCGGAAGATTTTCGCTACGCTCTTGAAGATGTATGGCTCAACGAGGATTTATCTCCTGTCGGCCCGCCAACGGCGTTGGTCGTTGATGACAAGCCGCCCCGTTTCGAAATTCTTGATCCGCTGACAATCCGTTACAGTTGGGATGCACCAAACCCGGACTTTTTGCCTGCACTGGCAGCCGCACAACCCATGGTTATTGTCCTGCCTTCGGCGTATCTCAAACAATTCCACGAAAAGTATCAGGACCCGGACACGCTGAAGTCATTGCTGAAGAAGTATCGCGCAAAGCGTTGGTCCTCGCTGCACATCAAGCTCTCCCGGTCATATCGACCAGAAAATCCTGAATTGCCGACGCTGGAACCGTGGCGCAACACCACGGAGCCACCTGCAGAACAATTCGTCTTTGAGAGAAACCCCTACTTTCATCGCGTCGATCCTAACGGCCTGCAATTGCCATATATCGACCGCTTCATTCTAAACGTCTCATCTTCTGCGATACTTCCGGCGAAGGTAGGTGCGGGTGATTCCGACCTGCAAGGGACAGGCATTGATTTTCCGGATTACACATATCTCAAGGAGGCCGAGCAGCGTTTTCCGGTCAAGGTATCGCTTTGGAAGCGGACAATCGGCTCGCGCTTCGCCCTGCTTCCAAACATGAACTGCACAGATGCGGGATGGGGTCCCTTGCTGCATGATGTACGTGTTCGACGCGCACTTTCAATCGCGATAAACCGGGATGAAATCAATAAGGTCGTGTTTTACGGACTCGGCCATGTCAGCTCAGACACGGTCTTGCAGGCCAGCCCGCTATTTCGCCCCGAATATGCGGCGGCGTGGAGCTTTTATGATCCCTCTTTGGCATCTGACCTGCTGGCCCAAGCAGGTTTGGACAAGTTCGATGATGATGGCATTCGCCTTTTGCCTGACGGCCGACCGGCACAAATCATAGTCGAGACAGCCGGCGAAGGGACTCAGGAAACGGACGTGCTGGAGCTGATAACAGACCACTGGCGAAACGTCGGCATAGCTCTTTTCATCAGAACCTCGCAGCGGGATGTGTTCCGCTCTCGTGGCATGGCTGGTCAGATCATGGTTTCCATGTGGTCCGGCGTGGACAATGGCATTCCAACCGCGGACATGAACCCGCGGCAGTTCGCGCCAATGACCGACGATCAATTGCAATGGCCGCTCTGGGGTGCTCACTACCTCTCGCGAGGGCAGCGCGGAACGGCGCCGGACCTGCCAGCCGCCCAGACATTGCTTGAGCTTGCCATGCGCTGGCGTAGAACCACCGAAAGCGAGGAGCGCGCGCGTTTGTGGGCCTCCATTCTCGCTCTGTATTCCGACCAGGTATTTTCTATCGGTCTTGTCAACACCACCCCCCAACCAGTGCTTCGCACAACCCGGTTGCAGAATTTTCCTGATGAAGCCTTTTTCGGCTTCGATCCAACAGCCTATTTTGGAACGCTTTCGCCGGACACGTTCTGGCTTTCCGATCAGGAGGCGTAGATCGTGCTGCGTTACATTGTTTGGCGCGTTGCGATGATGGTGCCGACGCTGCTGATTATTTCGGCGCTGGTTTTCACCATTATCGAGCTTCCACCGGGTGACTATTTCGAGAGCTACGCGGCTGAAATCAAAGCCCAGGGCGAAGATGTCGATACCGAATATCTTGACGCGCTGCGCAAGGAATACAATTTCGACAAGCCGCCTGTGATCCGGTATTTTTACTGGCTCGGCGGCATGTTGCAGGGCGATTTCGGGTACTCGTTCGAATATCAGCTGCCGGTCACTGAAGTTGTGGGTGATCGAATGTGGCTGACCGTCCTTGTTTCGGTTGTCACAATCATCTTCACCTGGCTCATCGCCTTCCCGATAGGAATTTACTCAGCAACGCATCAATATAGCTGGGGCGACTACGGCCTGACCTTCCTGGGCCTGCTCGGCATCGCGATACCAAACTTCATGCTGGCGCTGATCCTGATGTATTTCGCCAATATCTGGTTTGGCGTTTCCATCGGTCACTTGATGGACTTGCAATATCTCGGCCAACCCATGAGTTGGGATAAGGCCAAGTCTATCATGAACCACCTCTGGATTCCGGTAATCATCGTGGGAACTGCCGGCACTGCTGGCATGATCCGCCGTTTGCGGGCGAACCTGCTCGACGAACTCCAGAAGCAATACGTTGTTACGGCCCGCGCAAAGGGGCTTTCGCCTCATAGAACGCTGGTAAAATATCCGCTGCGTATGGCGCTGAACTTCTTCATATCCGACATTGGATCGATACTGCCCGCCATCATTTCCGGCGCTGAAATCACAGCAATTGTGCTTTCTCTGGAAACCACTGGTCCCATGCTCATCAAGGCGTTGCAAAGTCAGGATATGTATCTGGCTGGTTCATTCCTGATGTTTCTGGCATTTTTGACCGTGATCGGCGTGCTGATCTCTGATCTCGCGCTGGCAGTACTCGATCCAAGAATTCGTTTGCAGGGCGGCAGCACAAAATGACAGATTCTCCGCTGCCGCAACCCGGCGCTCCGCTGAAGCATTACGTCTCGACAGCCCCCTTCGACCCCATGTCGATCGAGGCCATGACGCATGAGCAAGAGCGCGTCTATCAGGCTTCGCAAGCAAGATTGATGTGGTGGAAATTCAAGCGCCACAAGGTGGCGCTATGGTCCGGGATATTCCTGCTTTGTATTTACACCATGATTTTATTCTGTGAGTTCCTTGCGCCTTACAATCTGCACACGCGCAACGTGGACCACATTTACCAGCCGCCGCAGCGAATTCGCCTTTTCGATCATGGCCAGTTCGTTGGCCCATTCGTCTATGGCCGACAAATGACGCTGGATATTGAGAATCTGCGGCGCGTTTACCGCGACAATCCAAGCGATGTGCAGCCGATCCGCTTTTTCTGCCGTGGTGACACATATCGCTTTTGGGGATTGTTCGAAGGCGATCTGCATTTGATATGCCCTGCCAAAGACGGGCATATGTTCCTGCTCGGAACTGACCGCCTTGGCCGGGACGTGCTCTCGCGCATTATCTATGGCGCTCGCATCTCCCTGACCATTGGATTGATTGGCATTGCTTTCAGCTTTGTGCTGGGCGTGGTTATAGGCGGGCTGGCGGGATATAAGGGCGGCTGGTTCGATATGGTGGTTCAGCGCATCATTGAAGTGCTGCAATCCATTCCCAGCATTCCGCTTTGGATGGCATTGGCCGCCATCATGCCGGTAACATGGAGCCCCATATTCATCTATTTTGGCATAACGCTCATTCTCGGCCTGCTCGACTGGACAGGTCTGGCGCGCGCGGTGCGCTCAAAGCTTCTCGCATTGCGCGAAGAGGATTATGTGCTTGCAGCCCAACTCATGGGTGCAAAGACAAGCCGCATCATTGGGAAGCATCTGGTGCCGGGATTCATGTCGCATCTCATTGCGACTGCCACCATCTCCGTCCCCGGTATGATCCTTGGCGAAACAGCGCTTAGTTTTCTGGGCCTTGGGCTTCGACCACCGATCACCAGTTGGGGAATTTTGCTGACTGAAGCGCGAAGCGTCAGCACGATTGCGTTCTATCCTTGGCTGCTGTTTCCGATGATTCCCGTGATCCTCGTCATCCTTGCCTTCAACTTTCTGGGCGATGGACTACGCGATGCCGCAGATCCCTATCGCTGACGTCGATAGATAAAATACCTGCCCTCAGTGGCGCCTGGCGGCAAAGGCACCGCCTCGGTTCCCGGCACGTCCAGCTTGAGGTCTGAAAGCAACAACCCTTCCGGCGCCAGCGCGGGAGCCAGCGTGGCGCTCAAAAGCTGCTGCATTTCAGTGTTGTGTTTGTCGCCGTAAGAGCCCGTATCGGCGTGGAGCAGAACAACCTGTCCCGCAAAGCGCCGCACCGCTTCCGGCACTGTCTGACGCATGTCCCCAAGGATCATTTTGTCCGTCGGCGGAATGCAGTCCTCATAACAATCGACCTCGCGGTCAAAAACGTAGATTTCCCGGTCCGGCAAATGAGTACGAATGTGGTCGTAAGTGCGGCCATGCCCAAGCCCCAGTTCGAACACTATTCCGGACCTGCCTTTGATGTTCTCAAACGCCCATGCAAGGCACGCATCCTGCGCAACTAGGCGCAATCTCAACTTATCCAGTCGTGTCAGTTTCACTTGTCACCGCCATGTTCGAAGTGCGCAATCGTTGCCCTACCCGCGCCCGTTCCTCAAGCCAAATGTTGGACATGCTCGTGCAGCTATGCAATTGAGCGTACCATGAAAATATTACTGACAGGCGCGGCAGGATTTATCGGTCATCACACTGCAATCCGCTTTCTTGAGCGTGGCGATAGCGTTGTTGGCCTGGACAATCTCAACGACTATTATCAGGTCAGCCTCAAGCAGGATCGGCTGACAATCGCGGAAGCGCATCCCGAATTTCGTTTTATACGGATGGATGTTGGTACACCCGACCTATTTGAAGCAATAGGACACAGCATCGAAGATGTAGACGTTATTGTTCACCTCGCTGCACAGGCGGGCGTTCGCTATTCGATGCAGAACCCTTATGCCTATGTCCATTCCAACGTGATGGGCCAGGTCTCTATACTTGAACTCGCCGCCAGGCTGCCGAAGCGGCCGCCGGTGGTCTATGCCAGCTCATCCTCGGTGTACGGACTAGGCGAGAAAATACCCTTTTGCGAAGATGCACGAGCCGACAAGCCAATCTCGGTATACGCGGCAACAAAGCGCGCCTGCGAGATGCTGGCTCATGTTTACGAAGGCACCCACGGCATCCGCTCAACAGGCATGAGATTCTTCACTGTGTATGGCCGATACGGACGCCCCGATATGGCTCCGTGGATGTTCACCAATGCCATATTGCAGGGTGAGCCCATTTCCGTTTTCAACAATGGCGAAATGCTGCGGGATTTCACCCACGTCAGCGATATTGTTTCAGGTGTCGTCGGCGCGGTAGATCGTGCGATGGACCTTACCTTGCCACTGGAGCCGGTTTACAATCTAGGCAACAACAAGCCGGTGAAGCTTGCAGATTTCATTGAAGCAATCGAGAAGGCCGCGGGGCGCGCGGCAATCAAGGAATTCAAGCCAAAGCCGCCTGGCGATGTTACCGTTACTTATGCAAACATAGATCTTGCGCAACGTGACCTTGGTTTTGCGCCTCAAACCACCATCGAAGCCGGAATGGCCGACTTCGTGGAATGGTTCAGAGGGTATAATCAGCGCTAGGCGACGCTGCGTTTATGGTTTGCTTGCGAACCTTCATTTTCCAGCTGGCGCAATGAATCTCCACGACCGATGGCGAGATACAGCAATCCGTGCTGGCGCACGCGCTCCGGATCGTAGAGGTTGCGACCATCCACAATGACAGGATTGCGCAAGTTCTGGCGTAGCCACTCAAAATCTGCGACCCGGAACTGCTTCCATTCGGTGCATATAACCAGCGCGTCAGCTCCCTTTGCCGCCTCCTCGGCGCTGTTAGCGAGTACGAGATCGGCGCGATCACCATAAATCTTGCGCGTTTCAGCCATTGATTCGGGGTCGAACGCGCTGACAGTCCCGCCTGCCGCCCAAACCGACTCCAGAAGCGCCCTGCTCGGTGCCTCGCGCATGTCATCAGTATTTGGCTTGAATGCCAGTCCCCAAACGGCAATCCGGCGCCCTTTCATCTCACCGTCGAGAGCGAGATTCAATTTTGCAAAGAGTTGGCTTTTCTGGCGTTCATTGACCGATTCCACCGCGTCCAGAAGCTCGGCAGCGTGGCCGCTATCGCGCGCAACTTTCGCCAGCGCGCGTACATCCTTTGGAAAGCAGGAACCACCATAACCAGCACCAGGATAAATGAAGTGGTATCCAATACGCGGGTCTGAGCCGATGCCCCTACGCACCTGTTCAATGTCAGCGCCAAGCTTTTCCGCAATATTGGCGATTTCATTCATGAAGCTTATCTTGGTGGCCAACATTGCATTGGCCGCATATTTGGTCAGCTCAGCCGCCCTGACGTCCATCGTCATGAGCTTGTCGTGGTTGCGGTTGTAAGGTGCGTAGCATTCCTGCATGGCATCGCGGACGCGCTGGGAAGAGGTTCCGACGATAATTCTTGCCGGGCGCATGAAGTCTTCGACGGCGCTCCCTTCCTTGAGAAATTCAGGATTTGAGCAAACGTCAAATTCGACATTCACGCCGCGGGTCTTCAAAATATCACGAATGCGCGTTTCGACCATTTCGGCAGACCCGACAGGCACGGTGGATTTATTCACAACCACCTTATAGCTTTGAATGTGCTTGCCAATTGTATCTGCCACAGACTGGACCGCGCGAACGTCTGCCGAACCATCCTCCATCGGAGGTGTGCCGACGGCGATGAAGATGATCTCGCCGTGACGAACGCCAAACTCCGCATCTGTAGAAAATGTCAGACGCCTGGCCTGAGCGTTTCGAACAACCAGCTCCTTGAGGCCCGGTTCAAAAATAGGAATTTTGCCTTCATTCAGTTCGCCGATGCGCCTTGCATCTATGTCGATGCAAGCGACGTTGTGGCCCACATCCGACAGACAGGCAGCGGTAACCAGCCCGACATATCCGGTTCCAAAAATTGTTAGTTGCACTGGCCTAATCCTGATGCGCCGAACATTGGTGCCCTTTGAACTTCAAGTGCAGGTGCAATACCCGTTCTTGAGCAAAACCTGAACCGCAAAGCACGTTTCACCCCTTCAGGCTGCGCCGCACTTCCCGCAGACTCTGCCTGAAGTGCAGCTTATACGCACGGGAGAGGCAAGCACTGGATGCAAAGCCCGTCCTTTCAGCAATCTCACTGGCACTCAGTCGGGTTTCTTCCACATAAGACCGGGCGACGTCCAGTCGAATATTCTGGTAGTATCTGCCCGGCCCCATGCCAAACTCGCGCTCGAAAAGCCTTGCCAGCGTGCGCGTAGAAAGAGCCGCCCGCGCTGCCAGTGCCTCCAGACCAACCGGCCGCTCCACATTTGCCCGCATAATTGCGACTGCCTTTGCAACCCGTGTCATATTCTCGTCGACGAGTTCACCCTGCCGGGAGTTTCGCGGGAGCCCGTCATGGAAAAACATGTTGGCAACATCGAATGCCAACGCCCCGCCACCATGGTCGCCAATCAGTTTGAGCATCAGGTCAGTAACAGTGACCGCGCTGCCCGCGGTGATTCTGTCCCGATCAATCACATAGCGGTCGGCCACCACTTCGATCTCGAGGCAGGTTTCTGCAAACTGAGACAAATCCTGCCAGTGTATGGTTGCTTTATGCCCATCCAGCAGACCGGCTGCGGCCAACAACCACGCGCCCGAGTCAAGCCCGCCAATCACCCGAAAGCGGCGCTCGGCCAATTGCAATGACTTGATAAGCGACGGCTTTGCGTGAGCGCGCGCACCGTAGCCTGCGACTACGAACAGCATGTCCAGATTTTTCGCGTCAGTCAGACTTTTCTCACATCGCAGAACAATTCCGCTGGAGCTTTTGACGTCGTTTCCGTCCGATGAAAGTAGCTGCCAGAAAAATTCCGTGTTCGAACTGTAGTCACGCGCGACGCGCAAAGGCTCGACTGCACTGGCTAACACCATGTTGGAGAAGCCGTCGAGAACCAGAAATCCGCAGCGTAACAACTGAATAACCCGATCTGATTGTCCTGATATGCAAAGAGATTGGCAAATTACGCAAAGTTTTGGAACCCTCGACGGTTGATAGTCGAACTCTTTTTACAGGGAGCGGGGCCGTGAACTGGGACGTTTTCATCACTTGCGCGGTAACCGGATCGGGCAACACAGCCGACAAGAGCGATAAGGTTCCAATTACACCCAGTCAGATTGCACAAGCCTGTGTGGACGCTGCCAAAGCAGGCGCTGCTATTGCTCATGTTCATGTGCGTGATCCAGAAACGGGAAAACCTTCTCGTGATCCGGCACTTTATCGCGAGGTAGTGGCACGGGTGCGCGACAGCGGGATCGATGTTGTGCTGAACCTGACAGCTGGAATGGGCGGCGATCTGGTTCTGGGATCGCCCGAACAGCCCCTGCCCCTCAACCCCAACCAGACCGATATGGTTGGCGCAACAGAGCGTCTCGTTCATGTTGAGGAACTGCTTCCCGAAGTTTGCACGCTTGATTGCGGGACGATGAACTTCGCGGAAGCCGACTATGTGATGACCAACACGCCGGGCATGTTGCGGGCGATGGCGAAGCGTATTCAGGATTGCGGCGTCAAGCCGGAGATTGAGGTCTTTGACACGGGCCACCTTGTACTTGCCAAGCAACTCGTCAAAGAAGGGCTCATTGACGATCCGGTCATGATCCAGCTTTGTATGGGTATTCCTTACGGTGCTCCGGAGGATCCTCTGACGCTTATGGCGCTAGCCAATGCCATACCTGAAGGATGGACGTTTTCGGCTTTCTCTATCGGCAGAATGCAGTTGCCATATGTGGCAATGGCGGCGTTGGCGGGTGGCAATGTGCGCGTCGGCCTTGAGGACAATCTGATGCTTTCGCGCGGGCAGCTTGCAACGAATGGACAATTGGTTGAACGTGCCGCGACAATACTTTCAGCAATGAATGTCAATATTCTGGGGCCGGAAGACGTGCGAAAAAAGCTCAATCTCAAGAAGCGTAGCTAAATGTTTGAAAAGCCTGTGATCACGGCTGCTATTGGCGGCGGCGTCATTGGTGGCGGCTGGATCGCGCGGTTCCTGTTAAACGGATATGACGTTCAGGCTTTTGATCTGCGTCCGGATTCACATCGCCTGGTCAATGAGGTAATCGCGAATGCTGAACGCGCACTCCGGCGCCTGACACATGCACCACTTCCAGCCAGAGGCAATTTGCGGTTCGTCTCAAGCGTGGCGGAAGCTGTCAGCGGTGCCGATTATATACAGGAGAGCGTACCGGAGCGGCTTGAGCTGAAGCAACAACTCCTTGCCGAAATAGAACAGTTCGCCCTTTCCGATGCGTTGATTGGCTCTTCGACCTCGGGATTTCGCCCTTCGCAACTGGCCGAGCGCATGGAGACGTCTGAACGAATGTTCGTCGCCCACCCGTTCAATCCGGTTTATATTTTGCCTGCGGTCGAAATTGTCCCCGGCCCCGCCACATCACAGAAGGCGGTCGAGCGCGCCAGATCCTTCTTGACGAAGCTTGGCATGAAGCCGCTTGTGGTAGACAAGGAAATTGATGGCCACATTGCTGACCGGCTTCTTGAGGCCGTATGGCGAGAAGCTTTGTGGCTGGTGAACGATGGCATTGCCACCACCCAGCAGATTGATGACGTCATTCGCTATGGTTTCGGCTTGCGCTGGGCGCAAATGGGCCTGTTCGAGACATATCGGATTGCGGGCGGCGAAGCTGGCATGAAGCATTTTCTTGCGCAGTTTGCCCCGGCGCTTGACTGGCCTTGGACCAAACTGACCAACGTTCCTGAAATGAGAGATGAACTCATTTCCCGGATTGCTGACCAGTCCGATGCACAGTCAGGCGATCACTCGATTCGGGACTTGGAGCGAATCCGTGATGACAATCTCGTTGCCATCATATCGGCGTTAAAATTTCAGCTCTGGGGTGCTGGCGAGACGCTGGAAGCCTATGAAAACCAGCTCTATCGCAACGCAGCTTCATATGTAGAATCTGTTACTCAAGTCCACGGGAAGCCGCTTGCGCTTCACAGTGATACGGTTCGTGACGACTACGTGGACTACAACGGTCACATGACCGAGAGCCGTTATCTCCACGTGTTCGGTGAGGCCACCGATGCGTTTCTGCGCTATATCGGCATGGGGCCGGATTATTTGGCAACTGGCCGCTCCATGTACACGGTTGAAACGCATATACGGCATGTTCGCGAAGTGAAAATCGGCCAGCCTTTACGTGTGGAAACCCGGCTGCTGGGCTACGATAACAAGCGGGCGCGTATCCTTCATGAAATGTTCGGAGGCCCAAACGACGAGCTTCTGGCGACTGGTGAACACATGCTTTTGCATGTCGATACGATAAAATCTGCGGCCTCAGATATGGGGGCGTCTTTGCACCGCGCGCTCACAGCGATGTGGGGGCGCCATGCGTCGCTTGACATACCAGATTATGCAGGACAGCCGATACGAGCCATAAAGATGGATGGCGCATAGGTCTCAAAGATGCTACACGATCCGAGCCGGCGAGCGAGGGTCGCCCAATGCGGAAGCTGCCAAAACGGGCATTCGTGGTCGAGGACGAGTATTTCGTGCTCCTTGACGTAAAGGACGCATTGACCAGAATGGGCTGTCTGGTCGTTCATGCCACTGGTTCTCTGGAAGATGCGTTGAATTGGGCGGGAAAGGTGGAAGCCGATTTCGCCGTGATTGATGTCAATCTGAAGGGCGAGAAAGTATACCCCGTCGCAGAACTGCTTGCAGAGCGCGGGATTCCTTTCATTTTTTGCACGGGCTACGAGAAAGCGAGCCTCGATCCTGCATGGGCGGGCCACGCGACTATTCAAAAGCCGTTCTCCGTCGATGAACTTGTCACGGCTTTGGAAAACTGGCTTGCCCGCCTCGATTAATCAGGTGGCGGCTGAGGCAATGTTCCGAAGATAAGTTGCGTATGCGGTCTTTCCCAACTGGTCTGCTCTCTTCAGTACCTGTTCAGCCTCAAGCCATTTTTGACCAAGCGCAATCTCTTCCGGGCAAGCGATCTGAAATCCCTGTCGCCGTTCTATCGAGCGCACGAAAGAAGCTGCGTCGAACAAGCTTTCGCAAGTGCCTGTGTCGAGCCATGCAAAGCCTCGGCCCAGCCGCGCCACATTCAAATCTCCCCGTTCGAGATAGATGTTGTTGACCGACGTAATTTCCAGCTCGCCGCGCGCTGAAGGCTTGATGGAGGCGGCTATGTCCACAACGTCATTGTCATAGAAATACAGCCCGGTCACAGCCCAATTGGATTTTGGCTTTGCAGGCTTTTCTTCAATGTCAGTTGCCACCCCGGTTTTCGCATCGAAAGCGACAATGCCATAACGCTCCGGCTCATCGACCTGATAGGCAAACACAGTCGCGCCGCTCGTGCGTTGTGCAGCCTCAATGCAGATCTCCGGCAAACCGTGCCCGAAAAACAGATTATCGCCGAGCACCATGGCTACACTGCCATCCCCGATGAATTCGCGACCTATGATAAACGCTTCGGCCAATCCATTGGGATGCTCCTGCACCGCATAGTCCAGTTTTATACCGAAGTCTGACCCATCTCCAAGCAGCGCCTGAAAGCTGGGCAGATCACGGCTGGTCGAAATGATGAGTATTTCGCGGATACCTGCCAGCATCAGAACGCTGAGCGGATAATATATCATCGGCTTGTCGTAGATCGGCAATATCTGCTTCGAAACCGCTATCGTAAGCGGATACAGGCGTGTGCCGCTTCCACCCGCCAGAATAATACCCTTCATCGCCACCCTACTCCCATAGCCGCCACAAATGTGCTTGAGCAATCTGCTTTGCGTAAGCCAAAGCTTCGTTGAGTGAGACTAATCCATTGGATTTAGCAGGGTAGCACCAGCTACACCCCATACCGCCCAGCTCAGACCGCACATTCTGATATGAGCTGATATACAGAGTTGATTCTACAGTTCAATGCCTGTGTGACGTTGCGGAATGAGTGTTCGTCACCATGGAGAATAACCCGTTACTAGTCCGTTCGGACTAACCACTATGTCACCCTGCACCACCCCACGACCTAGCCCAAAGAGACGGTTTTAATCCCATTGGCTCCGTCGAACTCCCGGCCACACCTGTCTATGATCGGCAATGGACATTGGGGATTGAACCTTGAAACCGCGAGGTCTCGGTTCATTCAAAGACTTGGGTACGAGTGACAGCATGGACGGTATAACGCCAACAGAGCAATCGCCGCGGGGTACGGACCGTGCAGAAGCGCGCAGAACGCTGCTGTTTATTTCCTTGAATGTTTCGGACAGCATTGTTGGAGCGCTGCAACGCGAATTTCCCTGGATTGACGTTGAGCTGACGACAAGTGTTGAAGAGACTTTGGGCGAAACGCAAAATCCCGTCTCACTTATCCTTGTTGATCCTGTCTACCTTTCCGAGGTGGAAGCAAATGCGACTGCGTTGAGCCGCCGGCACCCATACGCTGCATTGGCGCTTATGCAAGCGGACCCGGCGAATTCAAACCTCAGCATTCGGGACATCATTTCCAATAAGGCTGTACGATCCGTTTTGCCGATGAACCTACAACTGGATGTCTGGCTTTCCGTGGTCCGACTGCTGCTGACCGGCGGCGAATATCTGCCGCCTGCGATGGTTCAAAATTTCCTATCCCAACAACGCAAGGTTGAGACGTATCCGGGTCCCGATCCTTTCGCCTCGCCCGCCAACCGGCCGGGTGAGCTGGCAAACCTGACCAATCGGGAAACACAGATACTTGCATTGGTATCCCAAGGGTTGCAGAATAAAGCAATCGCGGCTGAGTGCCGTATCTCCGAGCACACGGTCAAAATCCATCTGCACAATATCATCAGCAAACTTGGCTCACACAATCGCACCGAGGCGGCGGCCCGGTTCCGCAGCCATTTTGCGCAATATCGCACCCCTGCCAATACGTCTGAAGATGAGCGCCAAAATCAGGCGCGCGGGTGAGGCGCCGTGAAGGTCACACAAACCAACCTGCCCGGCGTGCTCCTTCTGGAGCCGCGTAAATTTGAAGATGCCCGCGGACATTTTGTGGAAACGTGGCATCGCGCTAAACTGATTGATGCTGGCCTGGACATTGATTTCGTACAGGAAAATCAATCGCTTTCGCGCCAAACCGGTACCGTACGCGGCCTTCACTGCCAGCTTGACCCGTATGCTCAGGCCAAGCTGGTGCGGGTTGTGCGCGGGTCAGTATTCGATGTAGCTGTTGACATACGCCCCGGTTCTGCGACCTGGGGCCGCTGGACCGGTGCGCTGCTCAGCGCGCAGAACATGCACCAATTGTTTATTCCGGCCGGGTTTCTACACGGTTTTGTGACGCGCGAACCGGATACGGAAGTGGTTTACAAATGCAGTGATTTTTACGCGCCGACGCATGAGCGCTCCGTGCGTTTTGACGACCCGCAGATTGGCATTGATTGGGGCATTGATCCGAAGGATGCTATCTTGTCGGAGAAGGACGCAAACGCGCCATTGTTGCGCGACCTTTCAAGCTGAGGGACATCACATGAAAATTCTTGTGACGGGGGGCTGCGGGTTTATTGGTTCTGCAGTTGTGCGTAAGGCGATCGCGCGCGGTATAGAAATTGTGAACCTTGACGCGCTGACCTATGCGGGCTGCGTCGACAATGTCGCGTCTGTTGCGGACTCTCCAAAGTATTCCTTTGAACATGCAGATATTTGCGACCGCAACGCGCTCAATCGGATATTTTATATGCATGAGCCGGATGCCGTGCTCCATCTGGCTGCCGAAAGCCATGTAGACCGCTCGATTGACGGTCCGCTGGCGTTTCTCAACACCAACGTCATTGGGACGGGAACACTCCTCGAAGCAGCACGTGCGTATTGGGAAGGCAAAGGCCGCCCATCGGATTTCAGGTTTCACCACGTTTCTACCGATGAAGTGTTCGGCTCACTCGGTGAAACCGGTGAGTTTACTGAAGACACTCCATATTCGCCGCGCAGCCCCTATTCTGCGTCAAAAGCGTCGTCGGACCATCTCGTTCGGGCTTGGCATGAAACGTATGGCCTACCGGTTGTCCTGACCAATTGTTCCAACAATTATGGCCCCTATCAGTTTCCGGAAAAATTGATCCCGGTCGTGATCCTGAAGGCGATGGCCGGTCAACCAATACCGGTTTACGGAAAGGGCGAGAATGTTCGCGACTGGCTGCATGTTGAAGATCATGCAGAAGCGCTTTTGACGGTTCTGACAAAGGGCGAGACCGGGCGCAGCTATAATATCGGTGGCGATAGCGAAGCCAGAAACATCGATCTTGTTCGGATGCTTTGCGAAATTCTCGACCGGCGCAGGCCATCTGCCAAGCCTCACGCGGACCTAATTACCTACGTGACCGACCGACCGGGTCATGATTTGCGATATGCTATTGATCCAACGCGTATGCGCACTGAGCTTGGCTGGCGACCCTCCTACACGCTCGCGGAAGGTTTGGAGCAAACCGTGGATTGGTACCTCCAGAACGAGCGCTGGTGGCGCGCGTTGCATGATCGCCCCGGTGTAAACCAGAGGCTGGGTAAGGTAGCATGAATATCCTGATGTTCGGGCGCTCCGGGCAAGTGGCGACGGAAATGGTTCGCCGCGTTCCTGATGGCGTTTCGATTACAGCATTGGGAAGGCCGAACGCCGATCTGGTAGACCCGCGAGCCTGCGCCCGCCTTGTCGAAGAAACAGATGCCGATGTCATCGTTAATGCGGCGGCTTACACTGCAGTCGATCAGGCCGAGAAAGACAAAGTCCTCTCAAATATTATCAACGGCAAGGCACCCGGCGCCATTGCGAATGCGGCGGCTGTGCGAGGCATTCCCTGCATCCACATCTCAACTGATTATGTGTTTGATGGCAGTGGCGACGCGCCCTGGAAGCCCGATGACCGTTGCGCGCCTCAAAACGCTTATGGCCGCTCGAAGCGCCGTGGCGAAGAAGGTGTTATGGCTGCCGGAGGCCAATGGGCGATATTGCGAACTTCGTGGGTGTTCTCCGCCCACGGGTCGAACTTTGTAAAGACCATGCTGCGCCTGGGGGCTGAACGCGACAGGTTGAGAGTAGTGGCCGATCAAACTGGCGGCCCCACCTCAGCCGCAGACATAGCGGACGCGATTTTCCGGATGGCTTTGCGCATGACAACCGGCCCGAAAGTGGGCGGCATTTTTCATTTTGCAGGAATGCCGGATGTTAGCTGGGCGCAATTTGCGCGCGAAATCTTCATGCAGTCCGGCACGGCAACTATGGTTGAAGAGATTACTACGGCTGAATACCCCACGCCAGCGAAGCGGCCAATCAACTCAAGATTGGACTGCACGTCGATCGAAACGGTTTTTGGTATTACACGCCCCGATTGGCGAAGCAGTCTGCGGGTTGTGCTTGACGAACTGGGTCGATTACCTTCCCCTGCAAACGGGCGCAATCGCGCCGCGTAGTGCAATTGGCTTAGTACAATCTATTAAGATTAACACAAAGGACTAGGCCCGTAGCCAACGCGGCAACTAACAAAAGTCACAACTTTGACGCACATTGGAAAACTCACACGGCTTGGGCGGCCGTTATTTGCAAAATTATCGGCAGGTAACTGAAATGGGCTTTGGTAGCGGCTTTATCAAATCAATTCGATTGGGGCGCAGGGTTTCAATAAGCGCTACACTCGCGCTGGCTATGGCAATGGGAACAACCGGGGCAAATGCCGCAGACCTCGCCCCTCAGACCAGGATAAGACTGAAGGTCATCCAGTGGATTCCTGTGAGGAGTGAATATGAAGAGTGGGCTGCACTAGGCGGCGAATTCACCATTTCGCATTCAGGCAATATTTCGCTGCCAGTTGTGGGAGAAATCTCTATCGGTGATATGGATACTCAGGCATTTGCTGATGAAGTTGCTGCCCGCCTTCAAAAAAGCACCGGCCTCGTCAACAAACCGGAAGTTTCTGTTGAGATCATCGAATATCCGCCCGTGTATGTAGCGGGCGACGTAGCCCGCCCCGGCGACTACAGATTTCGGGAAGGCATGACCGTCTTGCAGGCTATTGCAATTGCGGGTGGTGAACGTCGATCACTGGAAGGTGGAGGCGGCACCATTCGCATGATCAGCGAACTGAGGAACACCAACGACGAAATCGTGCGCACCTCTGCCCGCATTGCACGGCTTCAGGCTGAGCTTGACGGGGCGAGCGAAATCAACTTTCCGAACATGCCAGAGGCCGATCGTTTAGCGGCCGACGAAGTATTTGCGCGCGAACGAATGCTGTTTGAAGCCCGCAATGAAGAACTCGCCCGTCAGTCTAAATCCTTGAACGAACTCCATGATCTGTTCGAGCAGGAAATATCGGTTCTTGAACAGAAACGCGTTGCATCTGAGCAGGGCGTGGTGAGCGCCGAGAAGGAGCTTGAGGGCGTTGCAAAGCTGGTGGACAAGGGTTTCGCAGTTGCATCGCGCAAGTCGGAAATGGAACGCATTGTAAGCGGCTTCAAATCTGACGCTCTTGACCAGACAACCGCCATCATGCGCGCCCGCCAGGGCGCAGCAGAAGCCATGCGAAATCTGGATGCACTTAAAGATCGACGCCGTTCGGAAGTTGCTCGCGAGATCCAGGACACTCGTACCCTGCTGGATCAGGCGCGCCTACGACGTGACGTTACGCAAAGGCTGCTTGTCGACTCCATATCTTCGCCTTCCGAAGAGGGTGCCAGCGGTCCCGCGATGACGTTGACAGTGGTGCGCGTGGTGGACGGAAAAGCGTCGCAAATCGAAGCCGATGAAACGACCCTGCTTCAGCCTGGCGACGTCGTGAATCTACGTCTCAAGCTACCACCAGGCACGGCGCTTCTTCCAGAAGATGACACCCGCCGGACAGGCACATCAGCAAGCCAATGAGCCTGGCAGAGAACAAGACGGCAGCCATCTCGGAAAATTCAGTGCCAAAAGATGAAAACCTCCCAGGTGGCGACGCGCCTGAAACGCCGCCAGAGGGCGAACGCTCCTACCTTCAAATATTCAAATCCAGCGCCACGATCGCTGGATCGTCACTCGTTGGCCTTGTCTTTTCGGTAGTGCGCAATAAGGCGGCTGCTGTTTGGCTCGGGCCAGACGGTGTGGGCCTTATAGGGCTGTTCTGGTCGATCATTGAGTTTACGCAAGGCCTTGCGGGCAGCGGTCTGCTCAGCGCTGGTGTTCGTCAAATTGCAGAAGCTAACGGAGCCGGCGACTCACGCCGCGTCGCGGCGACCGCATCCGCCTTGCACTGGCTATCCTTGGGCCTGGGCTTGTTAGGTGCTGCAATTCTCGTGATTTTTGCCCTGCCTATCTCAACGGTGACATTCGGAAATACTGGTTTTGCGGTAGGAGTGGCGCTTGTTTCGCTTGCTGTGCTTCTGCGGATTCTGGCATTCGGCCAGATAGCGGCGTTGCAAGGGCTTCGCCGTATCGGTGACCTCGCTCGCGTCCACATATTGACGGCGGTTCTGGGGGCGCTCTGCTTCGTTTGCCTGATCTGGACCTTCGGCAAACAAGGCATCGTTCCAGCGCTGATAATCGACGCAGGATTGCTTGCCGCACTTGGTTGGTGGTTCGCCCGGAAAATCGACAGGGGGCTGGTGCCGCTGCGAAAGCAGGAGATTACCGCCGAATCCCGCGCCATCCTGCGACTCGGACTGGTTTTTATGGTGAATGGGCTGTTTGTGCTTGGCGCGGCCTATGCAGTCAGGATCATCGTAACCACAGAATCGGGTTTGGCTGCTGCTGGCCTCTATCAGGCTGCCTGGGCCATCGCTTCGCTTTATGCCGGGTTTATCCTTCAGGCCATGGGTGTGGACTTTTACCCGAGACTTACTGAGGTCGCGCACGACAACCAGCAGTGCAACCGGCTCGTCAATGAACAGACGCAAGTTTCCATCCTGCTCGCAGGCCCCGGACTTATCGCCACGCTCACGCTAGCGCCTTTCGTGGTGCACCTATTCTACTCGGCGGAGTTCAACCCGGCTGTGGACATCCTGCGCTGGTTTTGTCTGGGCATGATGCTTCGCATTATTTCCTGGCCGATGGGCTTCATCATTCTTGCCAAGAATGA
This sequence comes from Rhizobiaceae bacterium, assembly GCA_019635795.1. Lineage (GTDB taxonomy): Bacteria > Pseudomonadota > Alphaproteobacteria > Rhizobiales > Rhizobiaceae > Mesorhizobium_G. The sequence continues at coordinate 204,615 of JAHBYV010000001.1, read as the reverse complement.
GCAACGGCTCTTTTTCTGGACCGAACTTGCAGCAGCGCTTGTCCAGGTTGGCCTGGCCTGGCTTCTGGTCAAGCGTTTGGGTCCTGTCGGGGCCGGTGCCGCTTTCTTCGGCTTGTACATATGGCACACGCTCATTGTCTGGGTGATTGCGAAGCATCTGAGCGGTTTCCGCTGGTCGCAAATAAACCTTCAGCTTGGCGCGCTTTATGTCGCGGCATCAGCGATTGTGTGCGCCGGGTTCTTCTATCTCGATGGCTGGCTGTCGCTCGGGCTCGGTCTAGCCGTGACTGCTGCTTGCAGCATTCATTCCCTGTATGCGCTTCTGACTCTCGTACCGGAAGAACGCTTCCCGGCAATGCTGCGGCGTTTCCTGCCTAAAGCTCGATAAAATTCATCGAACTATGAATCCGCATAAGAAAACCCGCCTTGCGAAACGCTGATCGCAAGGCGGGTTAATTTTCTCCAGATTTGAGAAGTCAGGCAGAAAGCGCAATTGGCGTTGCATTGGCCAGCGCATATTCCAGCGCCTCTCCCACCGTATTCACATCTTCCTCTGTCATCTGTCCATACAGTGGAAGAATGATGCAATTGTCTTGCGCGGCCTCGCTATGCGCAAGGTTTGACACAGCACGATACGATCCTGCCGGATAAGCGGCCTCACGATGCGCGCACATCACGCCGCGCCGGGTCGAAACGCCATGGTCCAGCATTGACTGCATGACGGCCCGCTGGTCAACGCCTGAAGGCAGTCGCACGCAATAGCTTTGCCAATTCGTTCGCGCCCATACCGGCTCGCTTGGTATGCCCAGGCCGGAAATGCTGCCAAGGCGCTGTGCGTAAAGACGCGCGATGCGGCGGCGCTTCTCGACAATCTCAGGCAACCGTTTGAGCTGTTCACGGCCAATCGCGGCCTGCACATCAGTCATGCGATAGTTGAAACCAACTTCCGGATAGTTCTCGAAAATGACCGTCGGTGAACCGTGACGAACGGTGTCTGGAACATTCATGGAATGTTGCCGCCACAGCCGCACCTTTGCATCCAGCTCTTTCGATCCGGTAGTAATCATGCCACCGTCGCCTGTCGTGAGGATCTTGCGCGGATGGAACGAGAAACAGGCAATATCGCCGTGCGGCTTGCCTATCTTGTGCCACTCCACGCCCCACTGAATCTCCGATCCAATGGCGCACGCCGCATCCTCAACCACAGGAATGTTATGCTGCTTGCCGATCTCGACGATCTTGCGAAGGTCGCATGGCATACCAAGCTGGTGCACACATAAGATCGCTTTGGTTTTCGGGGTGATCGCCTTTTCAATCTGCCGGACATCAACGTTGAAGCCATTTTCTTCAATATCAACGAACACCGGCATTGCGCCGCAATAGCGAATAACGCTGGCTGTCGCGATGAACGAATGACTGACTGTAATGACCTCATCGCCCTGCCCTACGCCCACCGCAAGCAAGGCAAGGTGCAGCGCAGTTGTGCAGTTTGAGACGGCGCATGCATATGGCGCGCCGACTACTTCAGCAAATTCCTTCTCAAAGGCCGCAACCTGCGGACCCTGTGTCAGCCAGCCCGAAAGAATGACCTTGCTTGCAGCTTCGGTTTCCCGTTCGTCCAGCGTAGGCTTGGCTATAGGGATCATTTTGCGTTCCTGGCTCATTGTGCTGCCACCATGCTTGCAGCGCGTTCCTGCCGCCACCACTCAACGAGTTCACGCAACCCGTCCTCAAGGCTGATCTGAGCCTCAAAACCGATCATGTCGCGCGCCTTGGAAGTATCGGCGAGACGACGGGTTACAGCGTTTACCTTGCGCTCCGGACCGTGCTCGGGTGGCAAGGTGGAACCCATGACTTTTGAAAGCATCTGCGCCAATTCGAGCAGGCTGGTTTCAGTTCCGCTTGCAACATTGAACACTTCGTCTGTTACGTCCGCTTTTGCGGCGAGGATGTTTGCGCGAGCAATGTCCCGCGCGTTGACGAAGTCCATCGTCTGAAGGCCATCGCCGAAAATCAGCGGTGCTTCGCCGCGCGCAATACGCTCCATCCAACGAATCAACACCTCGGTATAGACGCCATGAACATCCATGCGCGGGCCGTAAACGTTGAAGTAGCGCAAGGCGACATAGTTCAGGCCGTACATATCGTTGAATGTGCGCAACAGGCCTTCGTTGAATACTTTGGCCGCGCCGTAGATAGTGCGGTTGTTATAGGGGTGGTGGTCTTCTTTTGTCGGGAAGGATTCTGCCAGACCCAGAACGGAAGCAGATGAGGCAGCCACCACTTTGCCGACCTTGTGATTGACCGCAGCTTCCAGCACGTCAAAAGTACCGCCAGCCAACACTTCGAACGCCAGGCGCGGGTCTTCGGCGCACTGAGTTATGCGAATTGCGGCCTGATGGAACACGATGTCCACGCCTCGGAACGTCTTGTCGAGCAATTCGCGGTCGCGGATATCGCCTTCAATCAGCGTGACAGGCGCCATCTCAATCGCCTTTTGCAGATTGTCGCGGCGTCCACGTGTGAAGTTATCGATCACGATGATTTCGCGCGGCTGCTCTTGTGCCACGAGATCAGCGATGTGCGAGCCGATGAGCCCTGCCCCGCCAGTAATAAGGATACGTTTGTCTTTCATCTGCCTGCCCCGGAATTCTGCTTGCACGTGTAAAATACGCGCGGAATTCGCCGCGCGCTTTATCAGGCCGCCTTACGCTGGCCGCCGCTGTTAATAGTATCGGCGACCGTTTGCACCTGATCGTCGGTCATTTCAGGGAAGATCGGCAAGGACAGCACTTCTGATGCCGCCTTTTCGGAGGCCGGAAAATCGCCGGACTTATATCCCAAATCTTCGTGCGCCTTTTGCAAATGCACTGGTATTGGATAATGCAGGCCGCTCTGTATGTTCGCCCTGCTGAGCTCCTCGCGAATGAGGTCGCGATCGGCGCTGCGCACCGCATAGACGTGATAAACATGGCGGCGATCTGTCGCCTGTATCGGAGGTGCTACCCGGGTCGAGCCCGCAAGCTCAGCGTCATAGAGCTTGGCGCGCGAACGACGAGCTTCGGTCCAGTGTTCCAGGTGACGCAGTTTGACACGAAGGATAGCGCCCTGAATTCCGTCCATACGGTAATTGAAGCCCTTGATTACGTGATGGTAGCGTTCGCTTTGCCCCCAGTCTCGCAGCATACGCATTGTTTCCATCTGCTTGTCATCATTTGTGACGACGATGCCACCTTCCCCACATGCACCCAGATTTTTGCCCGGATAGAAGCTGAAACCTGCCGAAAGACCGATGCTGCCTGCGCGACGGCCCTTGTATTCAGCGCCGTGTGCCTGACACGCGTCCTCGATCACCTTGACGCCGCGGCGCTCGCCGATCTCCATGATCGGGTCCATGTCAGCCATCTGACCGTAAAGGTGGACCGGCATGATTACCTTGGTGCGAGGTGTAATCGCTGCCTCAAGCTTTGATGGGTCCATGCAAAATGTCACAGGGTCCACATCTACAAACACGGGAGTTGCACCGGTGTAGCAAATTGCCGAAACAGTCGCGACGAAGGTAAATGGAACGGTTATTACTTCGTCGCCGGGTCCAACGCCTGCCGCCAGCAGCGCAAGGTGTAGCGCGCTCGTCCCGGTATTGACAGCGATTGCGTGCTTTACGTTGCAGAACTGCGCAAATTCGCGCTCAAACGCGGCAACTTCGTCGCCAAGAATATACTGGGCAGAACCCAGAACGCCTAGAACGGCCGCGTCTATTTCCGGCTTGATGGATTGGTACTGTGCTTTGAGATCAAGAAAAGGGATCATGCTACCCGCCTGACATCATCGAGTTCTATTACCTGCCCTCGCTGCGCAAGGGATTGGGTTGCGGCTTCCAGAATGCGAACCACACGCAAACCGGCGTGGCCGTCGGCGGTCGGCGCTTTCTTGTTGATCACACAATCCGCGAATTCACGTAGTTCGCTGGATAGTGCTTCCGTCATATCAAGCTTCGGAGCCCACATGTCTCCGCTGCGATAACCCACCATCTGCTGATAAGCGTTCTGCCTCTGCGCCTCAGCATTTTCACTTACAGTAATTCCCTTGTCGTAAACTTTGATTTTCTCAGATGGTTCAAGATCGTCGTAAACGATCATCTTGTTCGTCCCACCAACAAGAGTTCGCCGAACCTTGACCGGCGCCAGCCAGTTTACATGGATGTGCGCAATAAGTTTTCCCGGGAAGAACAGGTTAAGGTACGCGATGTTCGCAGGTTGGCCGGTCACATGAGACATGCCGGTTGCTGAGACCGCCACCGGGCGCTCGTTGAGCACATAGTCCATGATTGAAAGATCGTGAACCGCGAGGTCCCACAAAACACTCACATCGTGCTGGAATAATCCAAGGTTCACACGAACGGAGTCGTAATAGTAGACCCCGCCAAGCCCGTCCTTGACCAGCTCTTGCATTTTTTTGACAGCGCCGGTGTGAACGAACGTGTGGTCAACCGCCAATACCAGATTGCGGCGCGCTGCTTCGTCAACAAGCCTTTGCGCTTCTTCAACTGTGGAAGCGATCGGCTTCTCGATAAATACGTGCTTACCCGCCATCATCGCGCGCATTGCAAGCTGAAAGTGGCTTGAAACAGGCGTGGCTATGGCCACAGCATCGACATTCGGGTTCGAAAGCACTTGCTCAAAATTGTCTGTTACGACAACTCCGGGATAGCGAGCGCTTACCGCTGTCAACCGTTCGGCACGAAGGTCGCAGACTGCTATCAACTTCGCGTTCGGACATTCGGCGATGTTGCGGACCAGATTCGGCCCCCAATAGCCGTAGCCTACAACTGCAATTCCAATCATTGACGGTTCTCCGCAATTCTACTTTTCGCCATGTTCGAAGGATGCTGCTTAACGATGCGCGCTGGTACGCCGGCGACAACGGCGCCATCGGGGACATCCTTTGTGACGACTGCGCCCGCACCAACCAGAGCGCCCTCGCCAATTGTCACCCCTGCCAGAATTGTTGCATTCGATCCGATGGATGCGCGGGCCTTCACCCGCGTAGGAACCACCGTCCAGTCGTCGCCGCCTTGCAAGCTGCCGTCATCATTGACAGCACGGGGGAACAGGTCGTTCGTGAACATCACGCCATGACCGATGAACACCCCGTCTTCTATGGTCACGCCTTCGCAAATGAAACTGTGACTGGAAATCTTGCAGTTACGCCCGATAAAAGCGTTGCGCTGTATCTCTACAAACGGCCCAATGCGTGTTCCGCTCTCAACGGTACACCCGTACATATTCACCTGGTCACGTTGAAAAATAACAACGTCAGGTCCGAGAACCACATCAGAAGAAATCATTTGTTCTCATGCCCCAGGCGCTATATTCGCGCCAAACCCCGATACCGAAGATTTAAGGCGCGGCGCCGGTCCCATTGACTGAGCTTTAGTGTGACGACTCAGGGTGAGGACCAAGCAGCGCCTCACGCAATGACAGGGCGCTCTTTTACCACCCGAGTAAACTGCCGAAATTGCATTAAGATCGCCCACGAAAGGGGTAGGTCTAGTACCAAATCTATGCTGATTGGAAATGAACATACCGCCCTCCGGAGGTGGCAGAATGGCATATATAACTATGCTTGCAATGAATTTTATATTTCAACTTCTAATTTTGCGCCTTTTGTCGATCTACATCCCGGAAGGATCGCGAACTAGACAACGATTTACTCATTTGGCACATAGAGGTGCCGTCGTTCCGGAGTGCCCGATACGTGACTGATTTACACAAATCTCGCCCCGCGCGGCATGATGCTCCTACGGTTTCAATAATCGTTGTCAGCTACAACACCCGCGAAATGACCCTGGAATGTTTGCGCTCGGTTTATGCTGAGACACAGACTCCGTTCGAATTAATCGTAGTAGATAATGCTTCGTCGGACGGTTCCGCTGAGGCTATCGCGGCTGAGTTTCCCTCGGCGCGTCTGCTTGCTGAGCAAGACAATCATGGATTCGCTAAAGCTAATAATATTGCGGCTCAATGCGCTACAGGCGAATTTATCCTTCTGCTCAACCCTGACACTGTCGTTCTTGATGGCGCGATAGACAAGCTGGTGCGCTTTGCCGAGGCGAAGCCAGACGCCAGGATTTGGGGCGGCAAGACGCTTTATGGCGACCGTGAATTGAACCCCGCGAGCTGTTGGGGTCGCATGACACTCTGGAGTGTCACGAGTCAGCTACTCGGCTTCACAAGCATTTTTCGGCAATCGAGCCTGTTCAATCCGGAAGGGTATGGCGGCTGGGATCGCGGCACTGAACGCGAGGTTGATATTGTCAGCGGGTGCTTTTTCCTGATCAAGCGATCGTTCTGGAATGAACTTGGCGGATTCGATTTGAGCTACGTGATGTATGGCGAAGAAGCTGACTTATGCCTTCGTGCCAGAAGGCTTGGGGCACGGCCTCGCGTGACCCCTGTTTCGCAGATCGTACACTACGCGGGCGCATCTGAGACTGTTCGATCTGATAAGATGGTGCGATTGCTAAAAGCAAAGGTACTGCTGGCCCGCCGCCATTTCCCGGCATGGCAAAAGTCTGTCGCACTGGCGCTCTTGCGCCTCTATCCGCTCAGCCGGTATCTTGGAACAAAGGTTTTGGGCCGGAGCAGCGCCTCTGCCACATGGGGCGAAATCTGGGAGCGCCGCGGTGAATGGTGGAATGGTTGGCCAGAACTTCAAAATAGCGGCAATCGATAGGCGCTACTTGCGATTCCAGGCACCGGAAACCGCACGCGAATTGCCTTCAAACAGCATCGCCAGCATTTTACGCCCACGATAGAGCCGGATCCTTATGAGGCACAGCAACGCAAGCAGCCTTTCGTACGCTCCGGATACCCGCTTTGAAGTCAGAACAGTTTTCAACTCAAGCACAGGTGAACCTGCAACGGCGATTGCTCGCGCAGCCCACTTCAGCCCGCCGAATGGCCTCGATCTGATCCATTCGTAATCATGCGCGATGTGCCGATCCCATTTAAGCATCAATTCCTGAAAGGTTTTGCGGGCAGGATGGTATACGATCATTTCGGGAACATAGCGGATCTTGAAACCCAATTTGCCAGCGCGCAGCCCCCAATCGCGGTCTTCGGCCACAGAAATACCAGCAAATGGGCCGACTTGCTTCATGACAGACGCGCGCACAGCAAGGTTGCCAGTCCCTGAAAAGCCGTCGGCAATGTGTTCGTTGTTCCTGTATGAGTAAATACTCTCATAAGGCTCCAAGAAAGTTGGAGCCTCTGGCCGTTCATATCCGACCTGCACGTCGCCCCCAATGATCTCGCACTTCGGGTCAGAGAATGCATTTTCGATTGCGCTCAGCCAATCAGCGTGTGCTTTACAATCTGCATCAATAAAAGCCAGAATTTCGCCTTTCGCCAGGTTTATTCCCCGATTCCGGGCAGGGCCGGGGCCAGGCGTCGGCTCGCTTACCAGTTGCACATTGTCCCATTTGGCGCAGATGCTGTGCGGCAATTCCCGTGAGCCATTATCAACCACGATGATCTCAATGTCAGAAGTGACACCTTTTTGAGCGTGCAGCGCGGCGAGGCCCGTCTCAAGAAATTCGGGCTGGTTCAAATGCGGAACTACAACACTGATAAGCATGACTACCCCGTCAAAAGAACTCTCGCATGAATGTTTCCAGTGCGAACAACGCCCAAAGCGTTTTGTCATGATTTTTTCGACCGGAGACATGCTCGTCCAGAATTTGGCCGACAATCTTGCGATCCAGATACTCGCCGCTTCTGCTATCGCTTGCGAGCAGCAAATCGCGCGATGGTTCGCGCAGGTTCTGCTGAAACCATTGTGTAACAGGCAGCCTGAAGCCATTTTTGGGCCTGTTGAGGACTTCGGGCGGTATTCGTTCAGACAGCGCGGTGCGCACAATGCGCTTTGTAACTCTCCCCCCAATGCGCCAATGGTCCGGCAGGGTTGCGGCGAATTCGGCCAGCTTTACATCCATAAAGGGCGTGCGACCTTCAATTGAGGCCGCCATCGTCATCACGTCCATGCGGTCCAGCAAATTGTCCGGAAGCCATGAAGTCTGGTCAAAATGCAGCACGCGACGCAGCGCTGAGGTTCCATTTGCAGCTTCAAATGGTCGACGCTCCGCCGGGCGCGAAACATTCGGGCCAATCCACAGCTCGTCACGCTCGGCGCTTGTGATGGCACCAAACCAGCGGACCATGCGCTCGTCGAAATCCTTTGCCGACATAGCGCGTGCCGCAAGATGCAAGCGGCGGGACCGCGCGGGGAAAATCGACGTCGCCGCCAACATCGCTTTGCCTGCAACGCTCAATAGTCCTGGCGTTGGCAAACCACCAAAGTACCGCTCAACGAGATGTTTCGGGTAACCCGCAAACATTTCGTCTGATCCCTCTCCCGAGAGAACAACCTTGACGTATTTAGCCGCCTCCATCGACATCAGATAGATAGGAAGGTCCGCAGGCTCTGCGATTGGAGCACCGCGGTGCTTGCTCAGCATCGGCAGTAGTGCTGTCAAACTATCGGAATCAATCTCAAGGGGCTTGTGCAAGGTACCCAATATTTTTGCGGTGGCAGCCGCTGCCGGTAGCTCCGATTTCGGATCGTTCCTGAAGCCCACAGAGAAGGTATGGATATTTTGCGCACCCAGATGTGCAAGACTGGCGACAATGGCTGTTGAGTCCAGACCGCTTGAAAGAAACGCACCAACAGGCACATCCGCCCGTAAACGTATGCGCACGGCCTCGTCAAAGATTTCGCGAAACGCGCCGACAGGGTCGTCTATCTCTGAAACATTCGCCAGCGTCTCTTCCGGTGCAGTCCAATAGCGGTGCGTTTCGATCACGCCATTCTTCCACACCATATAACTTCCGGGCGGAATTTTGGTTATGCCTTTAAAGAAGGTGAAAGGCCCGGGCGCATAGCGCTGGCACAGATATTGAAAGAGCGTATCGATATCCAGTTCACGCCTGACCGAAGGATGGACCAACAAAGCCGAAATCTCGGAACCAAATACGAGGCAGCGGGACGATCCAAATTGCCCATCGTAAATATAGAGAGGCTTTTTGCCGAACTGATCGCGTGCAAGCACTACCTGCCGCTCGGCATTGTCATACAGAGCGAAAGCAAACATTCCCCGAAACCGCACAAGGGCGTCTGGGCCCCACTCGCGCCAGGCTTCGAGAATTACTTCAGTGTCGGACCTGGTCTCAAACCGTGCTCCGCGTGAGACTAGCTCGTCACGGATTTCGATGTAGTTATAAATCTCGCCATTGAAGACTATCGTGTAGCGGCCGTCATGGCTCGCCATAGGCTGCGCTCCGCCCGCCAAATCAATAATCGAAAGCCGGCGGTGACCGAGAGCAGCGACATTGCCGCCAGTCAAAGGCAAAATAATCTGCCCTTCGCCGTTCGGCCCGCGATGACGAACCATGTCCGTCATTCTCTGCAGGACACCAACTTCAGCAGGTGGCCCCATCCATCCGGCTATGCCGCACATGCATCTACCCTTGCGCTTCTCGCTCTTGCAGCATCTTTGCTGCGAGTTACATCAACACGTAGAGCCAGGCAGAAGATTTAAACAGGTCCGCAATGCGCGAGAGGTAAAAAAATCATTACAACCGCCAAGCTGCGTCTGCAGCTTTTGCCAAGTTGACAACCCCCTCGCCGATCCAGCCCGGACCACAAGCCGCCTTTTTGCCCCGTGAGCAGATTGGCCCAAACGCTGCGGCTTTGCGATTCACCTAATCTGATGCAGCACACAGCCGAATGGTCTATTTCTTTTGATCTATATGACTATATATGTATAGCTCAAATATACAATTAACGCCTCGTGACTCTGATTCGCGTTTTGTAAACTCTTGTGAACACATCCTTACTTTTACTGTAAGCAAGTCCGTTTTCATTTATGTCCAAAATTGGACAGACTTGTGTCATTCCTTTGATGTACACATATACTCAACCATGTAATCTCAAAGAAATGCCATATTGATAAAATTCTACCCGATTTTTTTAGCATTTATTGTTGATCGGTGTGGAGTCGTGGCGTAGGTAGGCTACCTCTTTGGCACATCATGATACCAACTCAGATGGAGGTATTCCCACCAAGCAACTCCAGTCGCGTGAGCTTGCGCGTCGCGACTGTCAATATCGGGCCGGGGGGCTTGAGATAAGAAAGGTTGCCTTCAATGGCCATTAATCCTTCAGACTTCGGCATGCCCGATGCAAGCTCTACAGGAGTTCAGCCAGGCGTAGCCCTGGAACGCTATAAAGGGCCGATGATCATTACCCAGGAAGGGGCTGTCATCGAGAACGTCATCATCGACGGGACACTGACAATCGCCGCGGACAACGTAACAATCCGCAACTGCGTAATCCAGAATTTCTCAAACTGGGGCATTCTTCAGAATGAAGGCGTAGTCAACGCACGCGTCGAATATTGCGATATTGACGGTACCGGCTCCACCAAAACCTCCGGCATTGGCCTTGGTGGTGGAAGCAACGCCGCCATCATCGGCTGCGACATTCGCGGCATGGTGATCGGCATCCAGTTGTTTGGAGCAGCCAACGTCAAGGGCAATTATATCCACAATCTCGCCGATACCAGCTCAAACCCCGATGACCGCCATTTCGACGGGATCACGCTGTTTGGCGGCGGAAACAACGTAATCGAAAACAACACCATTCTCATGCCAGAGAAGAATGGCGGGACAGCCGCCGTCTTCATCAAGACCGAGTTTGGATCAATCAACAATGTGACCCTCAAGAACAACCTTCTTGGCGGCGATGCTTCCTACACCGTCTATGTAGAAGATACCGCAAAGGGTAACATTTCCAACGTTCTGATCGAGCACAACTACGTCGAACGCGGCATGTATGGCTACTTCAACGTTGTTGGAAACAACCCGACGATCAGAAACAATGTTCAATGGCAGGATGGCGTTGACGCCACGCCAAAAGCATCTTTGCCGTCAGATGGTTCTTCAAGCCCCGCGCCATCAGCACCAGCGCCGACAGCGCCTACAACTCCAACTGCACCAACGGCTCCAACAGCGCCTACGCCCCCATCAGGTGGGCATGACAGCGGCGGATCGACCGGCGGGAACATTCCCAGCGGGTCAGTCGGCGGCAGCAGCGGTGGATCAACAGGAAGCAAGGGCGATACTGGCGGTTCAACCGGCGGTAACATCCCAAGCGGTTCGGTTGGCGGCAGCAGCGGTGGGTCGACAGGAAACAAGGGTGACACTGGTGGATCTAGCGGCGGAAAAGGCCCCGTGGATTTCGGCCATGGCGGCAATATCAAGTGGAATGTTGACAAGGGCACCAACGGGCCAGACCACCTTAAAGGTACACCAGGCGCCGACCACATGTATGGTCGCGGTGGCAACGACACCTATGTCGTGAATCATTCCAACGATAAGGTGTTTGAATCGATACGCCATTCAGGTGGGATCGATACCGTAAAAGCCAGCATATCCTTCTCACTCTCCGGGCCCAATGCACATGGCGCGATTGAGAACCTCGTGCTGAACGGAAAAGAGGCTATCAGCGGAACTGGTAATCATCTTTCCAACAAAATCTTCGGAGATGCCGGGGATAATGTTCTTTCTGGAATGTTCGGAAACGACACGCTGACCGGCGGACCAGGGAAGGACACGTTCGTGTTCAATACCCTGCCCCACGCGCGCAAGAACGTTGACAAAATCACCGACTTCAACCCGAGCGAAGACAAGATTGCCCTCGATAATGCAATCTTCAAGGCGCTGGGCGCGGATGGGCCCCTCTCGGCAAGTGCATTCCATGTCGGAGTTGCCGCACAGGACGCCAATGATCGTATTATCAGCAACCCGCATACCGGCGCGTTGATCTACGATTCAAACGGAAACGCTCCAGGAGGGGCGGTTCAGTTCGCGACCCTGTCGCCGCACCTGAACCTCACTTCTGATCACTTCCAGATCATCTGATAGTCAAAACATCAGATCACAAACAAGAAAGGGTGGCAATTGCCACCCTTTTTAGTTTCCGGTGCATTGGATCATCAAGAGCGTGCGTAGATATCTTCAATTCGCACGATATCATCCTCACCAGTGTAGGACCCTACCTGGACTTCCACGATCTTGAGGTCAATTTTGCCCGGATTGCGCATTCGATGAACGCAACCAATCGGCAAGTACGCGGCTTCGTTTTCGTGATAGAGCTTTACGACCCCATCAATCGTGACCTCTGCCGTGCCATGCACCACCACCCAATGCTCTGCGCGGTGATGGTGCCGTTGAAGCGAGAGCGTGCCACCCGGCTTCACGCATATATGTTTGACCTGGAAGCGATCGCCGATATCAATGCGCTGATACCAGCCCCACGGCCTATGAATGCGCAAATGCTCCACAGCTTCGGAGCGACCATCTTTGGCAAGCTGCGCGACCATGTCCTTCACCATGGGCGCCTTGTCCCTTGAAGCGACCAGCACGGCATCAGGCGTATTTACCACAACAACGTTATCCAGCCCTATGACAGCGGTTAGCGCACCTTCAGATCTTATCAGGCTGCCGTGTGTATCCATCGCGACGACCGGCCCATCCAGGACGTTGCCGTCATCATTCTGTGCAGTGATCTCATAAAGAGCGTCCCACGCGCCCACATCAGACCAATCGAACGATGCGCGTATCACACCAACATTTTTAGCCCGCTCCATCACCGCATAGTCGATAGAAGTCTTCGGGGCTTTTCGGAATGCCTCCGTGTCAAGACGAAGGAAATCGAGATCGACTATTGCCTTGTCCAGAGACTGTTCAACTGCCTTTAGAATATCGGAGTTGCCGGCCGCCAATTCCGTTAACATGGTTTGCGGAGAGAAAACGAAGTTGCCGCTGTTCCAGACCATCCCTTCCGAAATATAGCGCGCTGCTGTTTCCGCATCCGGCTTTTCAACAAAGCGATCAACAGCGAAGGCATTTTCTTCGGCCAGGGGCTTGCCCACCGCGATATAGCCATAGGCTGTTGCGGGCCTGTCTGGCGCAATGCCCAGCGTCATAATCCGGCCACCCGCTGCGGCACGTGCTGCCAGAACGCAATCTGAAACGAAGCTGGCTTCATCCGAGATAATGTGGTCGGCTGCCAGAATGAGGCAGGTAGCTCCCTCGCCGTGCCGCGCCGCGAGCAGCGCCCCCACCGCAACAGCTGCGGCTGAGTCTCGCCTCTCAGGCTCCAGAACAATTTGTCCTTTCACACCAACTGCCTGCATTTGCTCGGCCACGATGAAACGAAAGTCATTGCCTGTAATGACCACAGGCGCGCCGAATTCCGGCCCGGATACACGTTTGAGCGCGGCCTGAAACGTGGACAGACCATCGTTCATCAAGGCGATAAACTGCTTTGGCATTGTTTCGCGCGAAATCGGCCAGAGACGCGTTCCAGCTCCGCCCGCCATAATTACCGGAATGATCGTGCTGGTTTCCGATGTGTGCTTCATTTTAACCCTCCCTGCTCCGCGTTCGAAGCTGTCACGCCCACGTCTGCACCCATCGCTTCAAAACGACCCGCGCATTGTGCCGGTCGATGTCTCTTTGGTTAGACTTTGGAATTGCTCCTATTTCAGCGGCAGCGACAGAGAAAGTCGAGTGCCGCGAATGAACCAGCCAGTCACAACCGGCAAGTGTCCACATATCGACGAGCGCATTTTCAGCCTCGCGCAATGGATCGTCATGCACGACGTGCTCATGCAGCGAGTTGACGTCGTCACCGAGCGCCTTCTCAATGACAATCACGTTATCAAACTTCGATCTGAAGCTTTCCTGAACGCGCTGATTGTCCGTCGCCAGAAATATCGGGGCATCGGGCATACGTTCACGCAAGCCGGCAACTTCGTGGAAGATTCGGTCCAATGACACCTTGCGGTCAGTGTACCGGATATGGACGCCGATAATTGGACGCTTCCTGTCCTTTAGAACTTCCTGCACCCTCGCCCTTACACGGTTGTTGGGCGTGAAATAACGGGTGAGAACGTTACGGGTAATCTCGCTTGTAGAAAGCCCGCGATATGCCGGAAGCTGTTGCACCTGTCGGCGGATTCGCGCCATCTTCGGAAGGTACGACCAAAATACCGCAAGATCAGTGTCTGCAACAGGACGCGCAAGATCGACGGAAAGCTTCCTGTAGATAAATGGATTGCTGTGATTGTCTGGAAACAACTGTTCAATCACGTCTGTTGGATGATCTGCCAAACGCCCGGCCCAAAGGCTCGGACTCACGTCCTGTCGGTCATCGAATTCAGCTGAATCAATGCCAACCGGATCATCGAACAGCAGAGGATAAGCGTTGTTTCCCCGAGCCATGTATTCGCCATCGCGCCAGTCAATGACGGGGGTACGCCCCGCAACTTCCGCGAGCAGGATGCCCGTGACGGCCGAAAGAATGCGGTTTCCAAAACCGCCCTTCGCTTTCACGAGCATATAACGACTGTGGGTTGTCAACATCGGGTCTCCACCAAACCATTCTGTTCCTTGGATCAAATTCCTCACGCAAGCGTAAAGGCAAAGTGCGAAATTCAACTGACCCGTGTATTTATTACTAGCTATAGTCGCACCAACCAAACGGTCTAGGCTGTATTATGTAATTGCCAGACGCGATCAAGATATAGGTTTGTATAGCTGCCGACTGGTCAAACGAAGGCTTCACGGGTTCGTCAGTTTGGATGAACCTGTATGCGAAAGCTGACGGTCTTGACGACTTTGGGCGCATCCAATCCTTACCAAACGTTGACCCTACGAGCGAACGGACAGGTATGCGGTCATTGACAGATTTAGCGCGTGAGTGGGATAGGAACACTGGTTTCTATGTGTGGGGTCAATAAAATGGCAGGTTCGACTGAAGGCCGGGTCGCCTTGATAACCGGTGCAACGGGTCAAGACGGAGCTTATCTGGCCGAGCTGTTGCTCGAGAAGGGCTACATCGTTCATGGTGTCAAAAGACGTTCATCATCTTTGAACACGGCTCGCGTTGACCATTTGTACAGGGACCCTCATGAGCAGGATGTCAGGTACTTCCTGCACTATGGGGACCTTACGGATTCAACCAATCTGATCCGCATTTTGCAGGAAACCAAGCCGAACGAAATATACAATCTTGGCGCGCAGTCACACGTGCAGGTGAGCTTTGAAACACCTGAGTATACCGGTAATTCCGACGCCCTCGGAACACTGAGATTGCTTGAAGCAATCCGGATCCTCGGGATGCAGAAAACCGCCCGCTTCTACCAGGCGTCGACCAGCGAGCTTTACGGAAAAGTTCGGGAAACGCCGCAGGACGAGAACACTCCGTTTTATCCGCGCAGCCCTTATGCCGCGGCAAAACTGTATGCGTACTGGATCACCGTGAACTATCGCGAGGCTTACGGTATTCATGCTTCGAACGGGATTCTGTTCAATCACGAGAGTCCTCGCCGCGGTGAAACATTTGTGACGCGCAAGATCACCCGCGCCGTTGCCGCCATAACGCTTGGTCAACAAGATTGCCTTTGGCTCGGAAATCTCAACGCGCAACGCGACTGGGGCCATGCACGGGACTATGTTGAAGGCATGTGGCGGATCGTCCAGCAGGACGAGCCAGACGACTATGTGCTTGCGACAGGAGAAACCCATACGGTCCGCAAGTTTGTCGAATTGGCCTTTGCGTGCCTCGGAACCGAAATCGAATGGCGCGGCTCCGATGTTGATGAACAAGGCATCTGCAAGCGGACGGGAAAAGTTCTTGTTCGTATTGACCCGGCCTATTTCCGACCCACCGAAGTCGAACTGCTGTTAGGCAACCCGGCGAAAGCGCGGGCGAAACTTGGATGGCAGCACAAGGTCGGGCTAGATGAGCTTGTTCAGGAAATGGTGACCGCCGATTTCGCTCTGTTGAAGGGCAATGATCCGGCCACTATTCAACTGGAAAAAATCAGGAACGCTTGAATGGCTGAGTTCTCACTCGCGGGGAAGCGCATTTTTGTTGCCGGTCACCGGGGCATGGTTGGTTCAGCATGTGTGCGCCGGCTGGAGCAGGAAAACTGCGAAATTATCACAGCCACCCGCGATGCGGTTGATCTCGTCAATCAGGAAGCGGTCAATCGGTATGTGCAAGAAGCACGGCCAGATATCGTTCTCATTGCTGCTGCGAAAGTTGGCGGCATCGTTGCAAACGACACATATCCCGCTGAATTCCTCTATGAGAATCTCATGATCGAAGCCAATCTCATAAATGCTTCGTATCATGCGGGTGTTGGACGGCTGCTGTTTCTCGGCTCATCCTGCATCTATCCCAAGGAGGCCCCGCAGCCAATTCGTGAGGACGCTCTGCTCACAGGCAAGCTTGAAGCAAGCAATGAATGGTATGCGATTGCCAAAATTGCGGGAATAAAGCTCTGCCAAGCATACCGGAAGCAATATGGCGCCGAATACATAAGTGCCATGCCTTCAAACCTCTATGGTCCCAACGACTATTTTCACCCGAAAAACAGTCACGTCATACCCGGAATGCTTCGGCGTTTTCATGAGGCGAAGCTTGCGGGCGACAAGGAAGTTACTTGCTGGGGCAGCGGAAGGCCGCGCCGGGAATTCCTGCATGTCGATGATCTGGCCGATGCATGCGTGTTTCTATTGAAGCACTACTCCGGGGACGAGCATGTTAATGTTGGAACCGGCTCCGACATCAGTATCAAAGATCTTGCTGAGACGATTGCGCGAGTGGTCGGCTTTAACGGCAGCATTTTGTGGGACAGCACAAAGCCGGATGGAACCATGCTCAAGCGAATGGATATTTCGAAAATTGAGCAGATGGGCTGGCAGCCACATATAGCCTTCGACGACGGGCTTGCCCAAACGTATCAGTGGTTCGTTCAACAAGAACACTTGCGATCCTGACGGAAGTTCCGAGCCTCTAAACACCCGCTCATCGCGCTTGCGGGTGCTCAAACCGCCGTTTGGGTACCTCGCGGGTCCGGCCTGCCCTTGCCTCTCTGGCTAACCGTTCCGCGTGGCGAGACTGGCGATCGGACAAAGCGCTGATCGGTTCGCTCTGCTGGCTATCTGGCGCATCAAGCAAGCATGCGCCCGCGCCCACAAGAAAGAAGAACCACAAATAGACCGCGCCCCAAAAATGGACGGTTGTACCGACCAAGGCAAAGGCGACCATGCAAATCAGGTAGCAAGTACGTACGAAAGCCACATCGGAGGTACCTTTGGTATGCCGTGCT
The DNA here is from genome assembly GCA_019635795.1 of Rhizobiaceae bacterium. Classification (GTDB taxonomy): domain Bacteria; phylum Pseudomonadota; class Alphaproteobacteria; order Rhizobiales; family Rhizobiaceae; genus Mesorhizobium_G. The sequence goes on along the minus strand of JAHBYV010000001.1, from coordinate 187,370 downwards.
ATTTTCATCCAGCTGATGAAAACCGGAACGACCAGCACAATTAAAGCCGGCAACCCATAGCGCATCGCGGTCAGAAGCCAGAAATTGTCAACGCTATCGCTATACATCCAGCCTGGCCGCGCCCAATCATTCAAGCCTATGCCGAACCACGGATTGTTCATCACGGAAGCGGAGCCGAAATCCCAAATTGCCAGACGATACCAACCGGACTCTGCTTCAAACGTGAACCTCGAAATATAGAATTCAATTGGCGTCTGGTTGGAACCGAATTCCACGAGCAGATAGCCGGCAAACACGAACAACCATAATAGTTTCCACCGGAACGCATTATTTCTGAGGGCGTGGTTCCACCCAACCATTGCCAACTGCAGAAGCATCGCGGCGAATGGCGCAGACGACATTGCTGTGATCGCCGTCAGCATGACGGCAAGTAGCAATGGTGCACGGCCTTTCGCTGGTTTACGCAGATAATCGCCGGCAAGGAACGCTATAATGCTTCCGCTAAAAAGGCCAAAAATAATCGGGTGGGCAAATGAAGATTGCACGCGCCACAGACCCATCCGCTTTGGATTGTTCCCGTATTGCAACGTGTTGAAAAACATGTCGGCGACCATCATCAGGATGTTTTTGCCTGTGATCCACTCGAAGAGCGCGAAAGGCAGGATGCACGCCACCATCTTCGCGGTAAAAATCATGCAACTGTGAAGAACTTCGGCGCTGCGAACATAGCGGCGCGCCAGCATGTAAGCGCCGAATGTTTCGACAAACAAAATACCTGATGACTGTACGGCGCTGGATGATCCGGCGTTGATTGTTAGCGCAATTGCCGACCAGAGCGTGAAGAACAGAACGCCGAAATCTGTAAGTTGGAAACGTCCGATCTTTCCTGACAGCCAGGCAATGAGGCACATCGGGAGTGAAAGCAACAGGACAAGCCGGCTTGGCGATACGACTGCCGGACCAATCGCCCATTCCCACGGCACCGCAAGACTTATGATGAAGAGCTTTACCGGCCACGCCAATGGTGCCTCAAGCGCCTTCGGCTCGGCTTCTGCGCTTTGCCTGCCTGAGCGCCTTCCAGCCGGCGATGAAACAGCAGCTCTCAACGATGCAATTCCTGTTTTTCAGGAGAGGCATCTATTGAGAGGTCGTAAACGCGCATTGGCAGCGCCTTGCCACGCGGAAATACTCCAAGGTCACTGCTACCCGCCGCCTGCATTCTCTCCAACCGGAACGATTCTCCTGCATCCACGCTAACAGGATGGGCACACATTGCGTCCAGCCTTCAATCATATAGAAGGCAAATTGTGAACAGAGCATTCACCCGCAATTGCTTCTCATTGAACTGGATGCAAGCCGCCGCTCGAAACTTCCTCAATCATTTGTATGGAGTTGGCAAGCAGCTTTCTGGAGAATAGCTCCAATTCAGCAGGTATCCGAGTGTTCGTTACCCTCGCGTTCAGCTTCAAGGTGCAGCGCGCCATGCCAGCACCGGCGCGGGCGCCGTTTGCGTCTTGTCATTCCATTTTACGTTGTTGGTGTCCTTTGCGCCGCTGGTATTGAGAATGAACCCGTGGATTCCTCTCTCGATATAATTTCCGTCATAAACGACATCCGTCATCCTACCGTGGGATTTGTCGGCATAGGCAGCATAGGACGCCTCACCTGTCAGCAGATTATTAAGAACCTTTACGTTGGAGATATTGGCCTGTTGTGCGGCCAAAAACACTGCGGCGGTGCCCCCGTCTTTGGGCGGCATGACAATCGCATTGCGGCGTATTACGCCATTGCTTGCACCGAGATTAGCAATTCCATCAAAATGGCGATGGTCCGGGTGAGAAGATTCTTCAGCCAGATCATGGATGTAATTGTCTTCAACAATGAAGTTGTTGCCCCATGTTTTAATGGCGATAACCATACCATGGATGTTGCATCGGCGAATTACGCTTCCTGCCTGAATGGCTATTCCGGTCATGCCCGATGAGCCTTGCCCATCAATTTCGCAATTCTCGACGGTCAGATTGGTGCTGCCGTCGTGCTGAAGTATTCCGTAGTAGGAAGCTGTTTTGATCTTGCAGTTCCGAATCGTGACATTGTTAGCACTTACCGAAATCGTTTCGAAGATTATGCAATTCTCGATGACTGTGCCTTCCCGCACGATTTCGACAGGCCCGGAGTACGGAACAAGCACGCCCTTCGTACCCGTATCCGTCGTTTTTGGCCATAAAAGCGCATTGCTACCAGACGTTTGCGTTTGCGGTGACTGAGCGGCCGAATTTCCCTCCAGTTGTGCAATCCGGATTTGAAGGGCTTCAACCGACTGTCTAAGAATATCGTTCTCAGCCGACTTTACCATCAGTTGTTTTGACAGGTCGTAGTTTCGCCCTTCAAGCCTTTTCAGCTCCGCCAGCTCCGCCTGCAGCGAAGAAATTTCTTCGTCTCTGGCCTTAATTGCTTTTCCAAACTCTTTTGCATCTGAATCGACCGCGACGAGAATGCGCCGCGCGAAATCCTTGTCGTCCGCGTCCTTGAGGACCTTGATTACATTCGCGCCCATGTACCCCCACCCTGCTGGCCTCATATTATTATCGATACAATTAAGGGCCGAAAAAGTTGGATTGTTGCCTTTCATTTAAATTCATTGTGAACACGGCCACCAGCATCGGCGAACCACATTCCTTGATTTCCAAAATTATTCATTATTGTGGGTATACATTCGCAGGCAGGCGATGCAGTGGCTCGCACCGGAGTTCGTTGCTGGACATTTGAATTGAACAACCCCGGAAGTGCGGTGCAAATGGATCAGAACCAATTGAGCTTCTCTAAAGGCGTTTGATAAACTGCTTCAGCGGCTGGAAGTCGAGTTTCCGATCTGCCGCACAATTTTTCAGAGGTGGGGAGCAAGTCTTTGTCGGCACGGTCAAACACGGAATCGACATCAATCGATCCCTCAGACTGGAAAGATTTGGTGGTTATCTGTTCCGGCTCCGCGTGGGACAGCTGGTTTCCGTCCGAAAAACACATAGCCATCCAACTATCGTCCAGCTTCCCGGTTCTTTACGTCGATCCGCCGACTAATCTTACGGTGGCAATTCGTGAGAAACGCAGCCCCGAAGGCCTGCGAATCGTCAAGCCTGGTCTTGCGGTCCTTTCCTCACTCACCATCCCTGCCCCGTCATGGAAATATATGCGACCGATCGCGTCTGCCATCGCAAAATGGAGCATAAGACGAGCAGCAGCAGCGCTTGGTCAGAAGCGGGCCAAGGCTCACATAATCGCGAACCACCAAAACTTGTTCGGCGCGGTTCCCGCCGATAAAATGATCCTCTACGCAACAGATAATTTTGTTGCTGGTGCGGAGTTAATGGGACTGCCGAAAGATTACCTTATCGCGCAGCAAGCCGCTCAAGCGCGCAGTGCAAATGCAGTTGCAGTGGTTACGGACGACCTGAGATCGCACTGGGCCGCGCTAGGCCACAATCCTGTGCTCATTCCGAATGGCTGTGATACGGATCGTTTCAGGAATGTCGATGACGCCGACTGGCCAAAGGATGTGACCTTGCCAAAGCCAATCGCCGGCGTATTCGGACACCTGTCCGAGCGTATCGACATAAGGCTGCTGGAAGCCGTGGCAGATCGTGGCATCTCACTATTATTGGTTGGATCGCGGAAGGCTTCCTTCTCGCTCGACAGTCTCACGCGCCGCCCGAACGTAGTCTATCTCGGACCAAAGCCATTCGAAAGCATGACCGGCTATCTTAAGGCAATAGACGTTGGCCTGACCCCTTATTCTGATTGCGCATTCAACAAGTCGAGCTTTCCACTCAAAACTCTTGAGTATCTCGCAGCCGGGAGACCGGTCGTATCCACCTCCCTGCCCGCAGTCGAATGGCTCAATTGCGACGATATACATGCAAAAGATACGCCTGAGGGTTTTGCCGACGCTGCAGCCGCTCTGCTTGATGAAGGCAGAAGCGAAAAGCGATTGCGCAATTGTCAGGCCTTCGCCGAAAAGCACAGCTGGAAAGTTCGTGCCGAGCAGATGGCTGCTCTTATTGACTCATAAGCGCAGTCGAATTCGTGTCAGAAGCGGATCGCGCAGCCTCCAGCAATGCTTGTTCCTTATTGCCGAAGGCCCGCTTCCTCCAGGGATTGTGGTTGTTAAACTCTTCCATGAATGCCAGCCACGCCGACCGGCAAGCGTCTGATGCCGCGTATTTTGGACGGTTCTTCAGAACCTGATCATATATCCGCAGCACTGCATCGCCAGCTACGGACAGACTGAACTTTTCGGTGACGATTTTTTGTCCAAATGAACCGAGCAAGGCGCGCTCTTTGGGGTCTGTGATAATGGCTTCTAGCTGTTTGGCCAGTCGGGCGGCTCCGATAGTCCCATCGCCCAGGCCATAAAAGCCCTCATAGTAGAAATACTCTGCATTCTGAGGCGAGAACGTTTTGCTAAAGCCCCTCTCGCCCTGAACGACAACCGGCTTTCCCATTGCCATCGCCCTCATTGACGAGCTTCCCATACCCAGCACCACATCCGCGGCAGCGTAGGCAGGGCGAGGGTCCAGCATCGCACCGGCGAAATGAACCACTTCGCGGCCCCTGCTTCCATTTACCCTTTTCGCTCTCTCCTCCAAAGAAGCACGCGCGGGACCGTCTCCGACGATTACCAGCTTGACAGGATGGTTCAGGCTCAGGATTTCGGCGGCATCTATAGCCTGCACCAGAGCGTCCAGCTTCAAGTCAACAGCTAGCCGCGACACAAGAGCGATCATCGTTTCGGTCTTTGAAACCCTTACGCTTTCTCGAAATTGTGTCCCGTCAATTGAAGGATTGTCGTTGACCGTGTCGATCGGGGGTTCCATTATCCAAACCTTGGAATACCCCTGTTCTTTTGCCTCGTCTCCCAACTTTGCCGTTCCCATAACCAGGGGCACACTTCGGGGAACAAACGGCTGCACCTGCATACTTAGAACCGTACAAACAACCGGCGTCTTGTTAGTGAGTCCGGCGCCGAAAAATGCATCCAGACAGGTTGGCCATTCATAGCCATGGATCAGGTCGAGCTTTTCCGTGCGGGCAATTGCGAGCAATTCGCGCACACGGTTGAATGATGGTCGATATTGCGAAGGGTGCGCTTGTATGAAGCTCAGCCCAAGCTTCTCGATATAGGGAACAAGCGGACCGGGTCTTCCATAGACGAAAACCTCGTGCCCAGCGGAGGCCACATGGGCAGCCAGGTCAATTGCGTTAATCTGACTTCCGCCTATTGCAAGCTCGTGTGGGTATACCAACACCCTCATATGTCCCGCCTGTTTTCCGGGAGGCGCAATCGCAGCCTTCCCCTGTACTGATCCGCACTTTGTTGAGGTAGCTCCGGGCAACTGACCGATCAACCTCTCGCTGGGAAGCTTATGATAGTCTACCTTGGTTACCGGGAGCCGAAGAGTTGAACACAAGGCGGTGTTTAGTAGGTAGGGTGGAGTCTGGCTAAATCGGAGGGATTAGCCCTGCAATGAGTTTTGGGGGGCGATTGCCCCGTTCACACGCGAACCGGCACCGTCTAGCCTATATCATCTGAATCGGCCTATCAGCACAACCGCGTGCGCGCTCGCCGGAGGCGTGATGATTAGGAGGGCCTTGGGATCAATACGGAGGCCACAACATTGTTTCGTAACAAATATCGCTACATGCAATCACCTTCTAGTTAAGTTTTACATTACCGGATTCACCTTTGAGCAGCACGCACAATGTTATCAGCAAGCCGGTTTCGCCCTTGGGAGCTGAAAGATGAATGACAAGGAAGCCCCGGTTTCCAACGGCACGATTGAGCAGTTGAAATTCGGAACGAGTGGATTGCGTGGACTTGCAACCCTTCTGGAGGGAGTACCTGCGTACAGCTATACCGCCGCTTTCGTCCAAATGCTGCGGGATCGCGGAGAATTGCAGCCGGGCAACCGGGTCCTGCTTGGGCGAGATTTGCGAGAGTCCAGTCAGCGTATCCTTGATATGTGTGCAGCAGGAATAAGCGCCGTCGGAATGCGACCCGTCGACTGCGGCGCTATCCCGACGCCCGCGCTTGCACTCGCCGCAATGCAGGAAAACACAGCGGCGATCATGGTGACCGGCAGCCATATTCCGGCGGACCGAAACGGATTGAAATTCTACAAGGGCAGCGGTGAAATCGATAAGAACGACGAGGCAGCCATTACAGCACTTGAAAGTTCCGGGGTATTCCGCACGGCATCAGCTACTGCGGCCAGAGCCGAGCCGGACGCAGATGTGCTCGAACGATACAAAGCGCGCTACAGCGCCTACTTTAAACCTTCCTGCCTGTCCGGGCTTAAAGTTGGAGTCTGGCAGCACTCATCGGTAGCGCGTGACCTCCTTTGCGAAATACTTGGCGCGTTTGGGGCCGACGTTGTGGCTGTTGGCCGGGCAGATCATTTCGTGGCCGTGGACACAGAGGCAGTATGTACCAGTGACCGCGAGCAAGTTAAGAGCTGGAGCCAGCAGTATGGCTTTGACGCGGTTGTTTCGACTGACGGTGACGCTGACCGGCCCTTGATATTTGATGCTGGCGGCATGTTTGTGGACGGCGATTTGCTCGGCGCAATAACTGCCAAAGCACTCGGTGCAAACATTATTGTTTCGCCAGTAACGTCAAACTCAGGCCTTGAGGGGTGCGGATTCTTTGACGAGGTGCTCCGTTGTCGGGTCGGCTCGCCTTACGTCATCGAGGGGATGGAAAAGGCAGCCGGACCGGGGCGCATCATTGTCGGTTTTGAAGCGAACGGCGGTGTTCTTTTGGGTTCTCGTGTTGTGAAGGAAGGGCATTCTTTGGAAGCACTGCCAACGCGCGACTGCGCGTTGCCGCTTTTGTCCAGCCTGGCGCAGATGGCAAGCGAGGGCCGCACGCTACGTCAAATCGCAGCCGACTTTCGCTTCAGGTCGAAAGCAGCGGGACGACTGGAGCACATTGCGCAATCATCGGGAGCAGCGTTGCTGGCGCATCTTGGCGAGGGCGAGATTGCGATACCTTCGACATTGAACCGCAAGGGAAATCTGAAGGTTATCGACACAAGCGATGGTGTTCGCCTCGGATTTGACGATGGCAGCATATTGCATTTCCGCATGTCGGGAAATGCGCCGGAATTACGTTGCTATACAGAGGATCTTACGCCGGAAGGTGCCGAAGCATTGCTTGATGCAGGCTTTGAACTTGCGCGGACATTCTTTGAGAGGGGCAGCAAGGCGTGATCACGCCCTGCCTTTGAAACATGAACACGATTTGAGCCGCAAAATAAACTGAGACGAACTAATTGCGGCTTAACTTTAGATCAACCGAAGGTAATACATTTCGGCTTGGACGGGCGGAGAGTACAGAATGAAAGTAGCGATATTCGGATTGGGTTATGTAGGCTTCACTGCGGCCTGCTGCATTTCAAGCCAAGGCCACCACACCGTGGGCGTGGATGTGAGCGATGCAAAGCTGGCCGACATCAATTCGGGCATCGCGCCTTTTCAGGAGCCGGGACTGACCGAACTGATGCAGAAGGCATTGAAGGACGGCCTTTTGTCTGCAACCAAATCCCCGCCTGAAGCGCTTTCGGGAGCAGACCTTGCAATCGTTTGTGTTGGCACACCAAGCGGACCGAGCGGCGCGCATGACATGGCCCATGTCGCTGACGTTTCGCGCCAGATCGCGCAAGCAATGCTTACCCTGCCTGACCAGCGCATAACGGTTTCATTTCGTTCCACGATGCGGCCGGGATCAATGCGCAATCTGATTGCACCAATATTTCGTGGCGTAATGGGCCCGGATTGGCGCGACCGCGTGGAACTCGTCTACAATCCGGAATTTCTGCGCGAGGCGCAGGCAATTCACGACTACTTCCACCCGCCTAAAATCGTGGTCGGCACTTGGGATGGAAAGCCATCCGCGCCTATGGAAGAGCTTCACAAAGGCGTGGACGCCCCGACCTTTCTTACGCATTTTGAAGAGGCGGAACTTACAAAATTTGTCGACAACAGTTGGCATGCAACCAAAGTTGCGTTTGCAAACGAGATCGGACGTGTTTGCCAGAGATTGGGCATAGACGCTTCGGCCGTACACAAGATTTTCGTCTCTGATACCAAACTCAACATATCTTCTTATTATACGCGTCCCGGTGGAGCGTTCGGAGGATCGTGCCTTCCCAAGGACGTGCGCGCACTCCAGTTCATAGCAACCGATGCCGGCATTAACGCCCCGATGCTGGACAGCCTGCTCAGGTCAAACGAAGCTCACAAAAACCATCAATTTGATGAAGTACGCAGGCGGCTTCCGAATGGCGGGAAAGTGCTTTTGGCCGGATTGGCCTTCAAAGCTGGGACCGATGATCTGCGCGAAAGCCCGAATGTCGATCTGGCTCGCAAGCTGCTTGAGAACGGTTACTCTCTCCGCATCTTCGATCCAAACCTCGAACCAGTCCGTTTGCGCGGGCAAAATCTTGGCTATGCATATTCCAACCTGCCAACAATCGACGAACTGCTTATTCCTCTCGCGGAAGCCGATGCTGAAAGCTGGGACCTCATTATCGTAAACAACGCAACCGGCAATGCATTGAACCTGTCTGACAAGCCCGTCATGAACACACATACCTTGTAGGGAATCAAATGGCGGAGACTTCTGAGGCGACTTCCATAGCCGTGCCTGATCCCACTGCGCTTGCAGGCAAGCGCGTGGTTATCATCGTTGAAAACCTTCCCGTGCCGTTTGATCGTCGGGTGTGGCTTGAGGCGCGAACACTGAAAGCCGCAGGCGCGGATGTAAGCGTGATATGCCCTATTGGAAAGGGTTATGAAAAGCGCGAGGAAGTCCTTGAAGGTATCCACATTTATCGCCATCCGCTTCCTGTGGAGGCTAATGGCGCTGTTGGCTATCTGCTGGAATACGGGGCGGCGCTGTTCTGGGAACTGGTTCTAACGACCCGGATATTCTTTCGTCACGGAATCGACGTGATCCATGGCTGCAATCCGCCAGATCTCATCTTTCTGGTCGCTGCGCCCTTCCGGCTGTTTGGGGTTCGGTATCTGTTTGACCACCACGACATCAATCCCGAACTGTATGAAGCGAAGTTCGGCAGGCGGGATTTCTTCTGGAAGCTGATGGTGCTTTTTGAACGGCTAACTTTCCGCCTTGCGAAAGTTTCAATCGCTACAAATGAAAGCTACCGGCAAATAGCTATCAATCGCGGCGGAATGAACCCGCAAGATGTGTTTGTCGTTCGTTCCGGCCCCGAGCTCTCGCGCGTACGGCCAGTCGAGCCGGAGGCGCGATGGAAGAACTCGCGGGAATATCTGGTTGGCTATGTTGGCGTTATGGGGCAGCAGGAAGGCATTGATCTTCTGCTTGAGACAGTGCGCCACCTCGTCAAGGTCAAGGGTCGCACTGACATTCAGTTCGTTCTGGTTGGTTCTGGCCCGAGCCTTGAGGAATTGAAACAGCTTTCAATAGACCTCGGAATAACGGACTTCGTTACGTTTACCGGAAGGGCCCCGGATAAAGATTTGCTGGAAGTTCTTTCAACCGCCGATGTTTGCGTGAACCCCGACCGGGTGAACGAGATGAACGACAAGTCCACCATGAACAAGATCATGGAATATATGGCGCTTGCCAAGCCTATCGTGCAGTTCGAATTGACAGAGGGACGGGTCTCCGCTGCGGAAGCGTCATTGTACGCCAAACCTAACGACCCCGTCGATTTCGCAGACAAGATCGAAATATTGCTGGGCGATCCGCAGATGCGAGATCGGATGGGCCTCATCGGGCAGGAGAGAGTTAAAAACAAGCTTAGCTGGAAGCAGAGCATAGAACCTTTGCTGGCCGCCTACCGCAAAGTTCTGTCCTGATTGCATTGAGCTCATCAATGGAAAGGCCGCGCAGATAGGTCTACGCGGCCTCTATAAATTTCATCTCCGGCTATGCAGGCCGTGTCTGAGCGCGACGATCCGCAATGACGCTTTCGATCAAGGCAGCGTCGATCGTGTGGCGTTCCTGTGCAAATGCATAGACCAGAGCGTAATCACAGATCTGGTTGATGATACGAGGCAACCCCCTGCTTGCTTTGTAGATCGGCTCGAAAGTGTCAGCCCCGAAAATCTCATGGTCGGCCCCCGCCACCTTCAGGCGGTGCGTGATGTAGGAGCCAATTGCTGATTCCGGCATACCGGTCAGGTGGAATTGGGCTGAAACGCGTTGGGCAAACTGGGGCATCCGTTGCTCGCTAATCATGCGACGCAATTCCGGCTGACCTACAAGAACAATTTGAAGCAGCTCTTCGTTCGACCCGTTCATGTTCGAGAAGCACCGAAGCTCTTCCAGCATGGCTTTCGACAAGTTCTGCGCCTCGTCCACGATCAGAACCGTTCCGCGCCCGCTATCATATTCGTTGCGTACAATCTCTTCGAGAAGCTTGAAGCGCTTGACGTACGACATACGCGATTCCAGCTCTTCCCCGAGCGCGTGTAGCGCCCAATCGATAAGCTTGCCACGTTCGGCCTGTGCGTTGGAGATGAGTCCAATGCGCAGATCGCGGGGAATCGACCGCAAAAGGTGATGGATAAGTGTGGTTTTGCCTGCACCAACCTCGCCGGTAATCACAGTAATCGGCGCAAACGTCACCAACCCATATTCCAGCATGGCGAATGCCAGCGTGTGCCCCTCGGTCCAGTAGAGATAGTCCGGGTTTGGCAGCAGGCTGAACGGACGCTCACGCAGACCGAAGAACTGTGCATAGATAAGATAGGAATTCAGGGCCGCTGCCGGATCCTGCCCGGCATCCTTTTGTGGTGCCTGCGTCACGCGCGCCTCGTGCATTGATCAATACCCATATTTTTCCGGAGTGAACCGGCACTTGTTCAAAACGACTCCGAGCACCTTGGTTCGCTGGGAGAGTTCGTATTCGCAAATGTCGGCTTCTGCACCGGTCGTCATTTCAGCCGCTGTTACGATCAGTGCGCAATCCACGCTGGGCGCAAACGCCATCACATCATCAAATGCCAGCATCGGCGGCAGGTCATAAAGCACAACATCGGGTTCCAGCCGCACCTGCATTGCAGAAAGTGCTGCTTTGGCTGTCGCGCTCTGCAACAACTCAGATGCGTGCGTTACCGATTTGTCGTTCGCAGCAATGGCCAAATTTGATCCATAGCGAACGAACGTTTCGTTGACACTGGCCTTTCCGCTCAGGAACTCTTCCATTGAAGGCGGGTTCTTCATTCCCAACGTCTTTGCCACCGACGGACGCCGTAGATCGAAATCCAGCAAAACCGTCCGGCAATCCACCTGATGAGACAGGGAGAATGCCAGATTTGCGCTGACCGTGGATTTTCCACAAGCCGCAGTTGGCGACGTTATAGCAATCGACTTCCAATTGTTTTGCCGCAAAACCTGGAGCAATTTAGTTCGCAGCATGTCGAAAGACGGACGCGCAGCGTCTGAATGGTCCAGTGTCACAACGCGATTTTCGCGCAGAGCAATGTCGTCCGGCGCCCATTGTTTCAGGCTTTCCCAGTTCTCGCCTAACGGACGTGCGACCGGAAGCGCGTGGACTGGCGCAGGAGCCGAAACCGGCGATGTCGACGGAACTGCGGTTGGCTGCCGGGTAACTTGCTGTGCAGCGCGTTGAGGCGTGGAGTCAGTCTGCTTCCAGCGGTCGTTGGCGTTGCTCTTTGCCTTTTGGAGGGCGAGTTGAATATTCAGCATCTTGCCTTACCTGCCTCCCAGACCGGCGTTGTCAGTCACGGCCCACGGAAGCCGCGCACTCAAATTGCGCAGAAATTGCTGTGCGTTATGCCATCCTTGCCAGAAATCACTCAGCACCGGTTCATTGGGCTGCGGAATGTAAGGCAAGGTTGCGAAGGGCTGACCTGGAATAATGGCCGCCAGCTCGCTGGGACGACGAATTGTTTTATTCAAAAGCTCCATAAGGATAACAATGCCAAACCCAAGCCCTGCTCCACCAAAGAGGCCGAGGCCGGCAATCAGCTTGCGATTTGGGCTTGCCGCATGAACAGGCGGTGTTGCTCGCTCGACCACGGCAAGACGTCCGCCTTTCGCGTGAATCTGGATCTGCTCGCCAGCCGACGCTTCAGCGAGTTTGGCCACAGCAGCATTGTATTGCAATTGCGTGTTGTCGCGTGAACGCACCAGCGAATTAAGAGCCGTTTCGTTTGTGGGCGTCTTTGAAATTGTTTCGGCTAGATGAGCCAGAGTTTTGCGTATGTCTTCTTTTTCGTTGTCGATGAACTGGAGACGCTGGTCAATATCTGCCAATTGCAGGTCAAATTCTGAGGTTCCCTGCTGGTTTTCTCCGGTTTCACTCTTTTCGCGCAGCGATTTTTGCAGATCGGTGATCCGCTTGCGAAGCGCCACAATGTTCGGGCTGTCTTCGGCAAACAAGGAAAGCTGTTCGGAGAGCGCTCGGTTCAAGTCCTCGAGAAGTTGCTGCTCAGGCGAAACCGGCCCAGTCGCAACGCGGCCCGTCTTTTGATAAATCTGGACCAGATTTTCGCGACGGCTACGCAAACTTGCTTCTTCACGATCCAGCGAGCCAAGCCGCTCTTGCAGGCTGCTTTGCTGATTGTGACGGAAATCAAGGCTGTCTGGCAAAGCATCCTTGTTGGCATTCTTGAATTCAAGAATTTGCTTGTCCAGCCCGGCCAGCTCTTCGCCAAGCCTGCCGACCTCCTGATCAAAGAAACGTTGAGTGTCCGCTGCACGCTGCGTTCTGAGGCGCGTGTCACGCTCCAGCACCAGGTCCACCACATCATTCACGACGTTCGACGCCTGAACCGGATTCTTGGAGCGGAAAGAGATGCTGAACACCGTGGCTCCGGTCTGCGCCGCAGATTCGAGTGACAGCTGGCGGAATTTCAACCGACCGATCATATCCGCCACTATATCATTATCATTCACAGCGAGATAGGCGTCATACACACCATGACGCTTTGCCAGATCAATCAGTATATCTCGCGTCATGATTTCCTGCTCGATGATCTGAAGCTGCTCGACCGCATTGGTCGGCGCCGTAGTTCTCACCATCTCCGCCGGAATTTGTGGAGCCTCCACGACGAGACGCGCGCTCGCCTCGTATGATTTGGGAATCATAAGAGCTACGATGACCGCCACAACTGTGCAGACTGCAGCAAGGCCGACCACGATCGGCAAACGACGTAGCAGCAATGCCAGATAAAATTTGAGATCAATGTCTCCCATAAGCCCCTATGCCCATTCTGCCCTACTATCCCGAACACCGATCTTTCATGGCCAACGCAAAGAGACTAGATCGCTGATAGGCTTTTATCTGGGCGATTAGGAGCAAACGGGCTAATCCGTTTGGTTAATCGTATTCACCCAGATACCAACTGAGTACGCGCGATTTTGCCACGAAACAGTTAAATCGCAAGTTGCAAAGCCATCTAACTGGCCAGATTGGCATGTGCAAATCTGGCTTAGCTGCGGCTGGCCCACACAATATTACGTTATTGGGGTCTTTGTGCGGCGAATCTTCGGGCCATCGCCACACGATGATTCGGACTGATTCCAAAAAAAAACTCACACATACAATGCGCCATGGGTGGTTCTTCCACCATTGTATGATGCTGGCTCCCCCATCGGCTAACTCACGTATTCGACAATCGTCTGCTAAAGTGAAATTCTGCCGTAATGTATTCTTCAAATATAGTTTCTGTATAGATTCGCCATACTCATTTTGGCTGATTTATTTACTAATAATACCTCTCAAATAGTAACTATTATCTATGTTCGGTCTATTGCCGATTTTATGCGTTTTCTAGAAAATATATTCGGGCTTATTTAATTGGGGCATTCCATGTCGGGGGCACAATCCAGATCTATGCACCTGGAATTGCGCACGACTCCATCCTTAGCGGGCACTGGTAGTCGTTGGTCGCTTTATCCAGCAGTTAAGCGCGCGCTAGATGTAGCCGCGGCCGTGGCATTGGCACCGGTTGCGCTTCCATTGGTTGGCGTTTGCGCATTCATGGTAAGCCGGGACGGCAGCAGCGCGTTTTATTCGCAGCCGCGTCTTGGCAAGGACGGTAAGGAATTCCGCATCTGGAAGTTGAGAACCATGGTTCCAGATGCTGACAAGGTTCTCGAAAGCTATCTTGAGCAAGACCCTGAAGCGAAAGCAGAGTGGGACACGCACCAGAAGCTGACTTCCGATCCGCGCATCACGCGCATTGGTCGATTGCTTCGCAAATATTCGATCGATGAGCTACCGCAGCTCTTTAATGTTTTCATTGGCGACATGAGCCTCGTTGGCCCTCGCCCAATGTGCCCGGATCAGCGCGCACAGTACCCAGGTACTGCCTATTTCTACTTGCGCCCGGGAATGACCGGACTTTGGCAGATCAGCGAACGGCACCAGTCCACTTTTGCCGAACGCGCGAATTATGACAACAAGTATGCCAGCACACTTTCACTGCTGACCGATTTTCGAATTCTGCTGATGACGCCGCTGGTTGTCTTTCGCGGAACCGGTCTCTAACTTCGCGCCCCTGCCCCGCGGCGAAGACGCGGCCACGCTTAACTTCGGCCGCGCGATGCGGACCGGGTTGCGTGGCCGTAGTTGGTTTACAATTCAAAATAGCTCACGAGAAAAAGCCCGGACATTTCTGCCCGGGCCCTTCTAACTTGATCGATTTCAGTATCAGCGACGAGCCGCCACCAGATCGGTCGGGAACATTTCGTTGATCTTGCAAGCAACTTCAGTACGGTTTGTCGCCTTCAGTTTCCGCATGATGTTACGAATGTGAACCTTAACGGTGCTTTCACGCAGGTTGAGTTCGTAAGCGATGATCTTGTTGGCTTTGCCGCGACGCAGCGCTTCGACCACTTCGGTCTGACGCGCAGTGAACATGCCAGCCATGTGGCGAGCAGTTTCACTACCTGACTCCAGGACCTGACGGATAGCCAGAACACTGCTTGCCGGCACAAAAACGCCGCCAGCCAAAGCCAGGCTGATTGCCTCGATGCAAACCGTGATGCCAACCGAGGTTGGAATGTAGCTGCGTGCACCGAACTCAAGCGCCTTGAGTATCTGCGCCAGATCGTCGGTGTCAGCCAGAACGATGACCGGAATGTTCTTGAACTCGGCTGCGAGCTTCTGAAGCTCTTCGCCCACGCCCTGCTCGGTCACGCGGCGACCGCCAATATTGTAGAGGATAGCAGAGAACTGCGAATGACGATCACGCGCCTGCTTCCAATCCTGAATGGACGCGAATGGCGTGATTTCCGTCGTCGCATCTTGCGAACGCAGGCTCTGCGCGAAGCATTCACGATCCAGCGCACGCGGATCGATGAGCGCCAGAACCCGTCCACGCTGCGGCTGAACCGCAAATGGAAGGTCGCCCTTCTTGGAGTGCATTGCAGCGATCGGAAGAATGTCGCCAGATGATTTCAGTGTAACTGTGTGTGCGATGCCCATTGCCCTTACCCCTTGGTTCGCTAGTTGATGTTTGCGAGAAAGGCGTCAGACAATGCGCAATATTCTGACCTGCGCCGCCGCCAACCCATGACAGCGCCACCAGAACGATTTGAAATCTGCGAATTGTACGGCTTATGCCGCTCTTATGACTTAACGCCCCGCCCGTATTCCGTAGTTGTAACCTGATTGCCCCAAGCACGTTAGATTTAAGCTGATTTAACTACCTCCAGACATAACCGCATTAACACAGATCAATATGCCTAGATATTTTTGCGATCAGCCAAATGTGGTAAACGAGATATTATCCCCCACAGAAAGCCATGGTTTTTGTGCGATTCCTGCGCAAAATCCCGCAATTTCGGGCAAAATTCGGTCTCTGATATATATTAATCAATGCTAAATTATTAATAGCGTCGCAGCCAATCAGTTTACACCAAAAGGTGAAGCCCCTTCCGCTTCGATTATATTGGCTTTTCGATTCTGCCAGGTCAGCCGCGGCTTTTATCGAGCGCGGCAAGCGCGTTTGCCAGAGACGAAACGTCGAACGGCTTCTCCCAACGGGGAACCTTGGCAAATTGTTCGGGCAGATGACCGAATCCGTAACCCGTGGCGAATATGAACGGTACACCCAGTTCTTGCAGCTGCGCTGCCAGGTCGAAAACCTTGGTGCCGTTCAGATTAATATCCAGAACTGCAAGGTTGATATTTGGCTCAACCTTCAACCGGTCGAGACCCTGATGAACATGGCCAAAAGGACCGACAACCTGAGCGCCAGCTTCTGTTAACGCTCGCGCAATATCATCCGCGATGAAATATTCATCCTCCATTACGAGTACGAATTTTTCCCGTAATAACCCCTGAACAAGATCTACGCCCATTAACCCAAACCCCAAATGATAACCCTATATAAGCATCTAGTCTGAAAAACTAACGCATGTGAATAGGTTACAAGTTACGACGGGCTATTCAGATTGTAAGCCCGCAATCCACCAGGTGAACTGTGTCGCAGGCACTCATTCGCAAACTTCAGAACTTCGTCAAGCTGTCCGCAGCTGAGCAGCGCGCCATTGAACGCGCCGGCAGTGAGAGGGTTCGGCGTATCGGCGCGCACGAAGATATTCTGAGAGAAGGCGACAAGCCGAACGGTGCACTATTGATCGTGGATGGCTGGGCATGCCGCTACAAATATCTGGAAGACGGTCGTCGCCAGATCGTCGGCTTTTCGGTGCCGGGCGATATCTGCGATTTAAACGTCTTCTTATTGAAAGAGATGGATCATTCGATTGGCTCGCTTACGGAGGTCGTAGTCGCAGATTTATCGCGCGAGACCCTGGAGGGATTAATGTCGGGCTCAACGCGAATTGCGCACGCTCTGTGGTGGGACAATCTGGTTGCGAATGCCATACAGCGCGAGTGGACAATCAATCTGGGGCAGCGCGATGCGGTAGAACGCATGTCGCATCTCTTTTGCGAACTGTTTCTGCGGCAGAAGAGCGCCGGACGCGCGCAAGGCAATAGTTGCGATTTTCCGCCGACGCAGGCCGAGCTGGGCGATGCGACCGGCCTTTCGACCGTTCACGTCAACCGCACACTACAGCAGATGCGATCGGCGGACCTGATTACGCTTCAGAACAAACGGCTGGTTATTAACGATATTGATGCGTTGATGCGGCAAGCAATGTTCAATCCGAGTTATCTTCACCTTGATCGCGACGGGGCGCACCTCGATGCCAATGACTGATCCTCGCAAGGGAATCTATCCAGCCGGAACGCCGGTGGGGGTGGCAAGTCTCGACTCGGACGGCCGAATAGCCTCGGCTGACGCGGCCTTGTCACGCATTCTGGGATACGCGAACAGCGAGTTGGTCGGCAAAAGCCTGACCGATCTTGTTGCCCCCGCGCACAGGCAAAGGCTGCACGAAGCATTGGCTTCCCTTGCCACCAACGGCAATGAACAGGCGCTTCAGCTTGAACTCCTTCTGGACGGCAGTTCCGTGCAAGTCGAACTCCGCCTGCAAAAAGTCGCAGGTCTTTCTGCATCACTACCGATTCTGGCTGTGCTGATCGATGTTTCCGAAAGGATCAGGGCCGAGGCTATTCTGCACGATCGTGAAGAACGCCTGCGCTATGCTCTTGAAGCTGCACAGATGGGCACGTTTGTTTGGGACGTTGACAGCGGCAGGACAGAACCTGACCGCCAGATGCGGTCGCTTTTCGGGATGGATGACGGCTCGACTCTTTCTCTGGATGCCCACCAGCTTGAGAACATCATTCCCCAAGACAGAAAGCGCTACAGCGCGGCAGTGGAACGCGCTTGCCAGGCGGATGGCGATGGCGTGCTGCAGGAAGATATTCGCATACGCCTGCCTGATAACTCCATTCGCTGGCTGGCGATAACCGGGCAAGTTTCCTTTGAGGGCAACAGGGCCAAGCGGATGACTGGCGCTGTGCTGGACGTTACTCACCGCAAGCGCATTGAAGCCGCCTTGCGGGAAAGCGAAGAGCGGCATGCTTTTCTTTTGCGGTTGAGTGACGCGCTTCGCGCGGTGTCAGACCCCGAGCAAATTCAGCTTGTGGCGTCTCGACTTCTCGGAGAGCGCCTTTCGGCCAATCGCGTTGCCTATGCAGAGATCGTGGATGGCGTAGCGGTCATACACAATGACTATACGCAAGGATGTCCATCGATCACCGGGCGCTTCCCTGTCAATGTCTACGGATCGAAGCTCATTGAGGCATGGCAGCGCGGCGAAACCGTGGTTGTGGATGATGTTGCAAGTGACCCGCAGTTGGCAGATGCCGATTTCGGTGCTTATCGCAATGCTGGCGTCGGCGCGTTTATAGCAGTGATGCTGACCAAGGACAGCAACAGCGGGGCCGCCCTGGGCATTCACAGCATGACGCCGAGACGCTGGACCCCTGCCGAGATTATTCTGGCAGAAGAAGTTGCCGAGCGCACTTGGTCGGCCATGGAGCGCACCAATGCGGAGGCAGCACAGCGACAGAGTGAAGAACGGCTCAGCCAGTTCACCAACGCTTCATCAGACGTGTTGTGGATGCGCGATGCCGCCACAATGGAGTGGGAATTCCTTAGCCCCGCGTTTGAGAAGGTTTACGGAATCGAGCGCGAGGCCATATTGGGAGATGCACAAAGCAACTCATGGTTCGATCTGATCGTGCCGGAGGACCGCGAGGACGCTTGGCAGAACACGGAAAAAGCCAGAAATGGAGAACGTGTGGCGTTCGAGTACCGAATTCGACGCCCCTCGGACGGACAAATCCGTTGGCTGCGTTCGACCGCTTTTCCAATGTTCGATGCAGACGGGCATGTGCAGCGCATTGGCGGCATCAACCATGACTGGACTGCGCTGAAGAAGGCACAGGAACATCAGCAACTGCTCACCGCAGAGCTTCAGCATCGGGTCCGCAATACGCTTTCAGTCATTCGCTCGATCGCGCGGCGCACTGCTCAGACCAGCGAGACGGTGGAAGACTATGCCATGCATCTTGATGGCCGCATTGGTGCATTTGCACGTGTGCAAGCAGCGGTTACGCGCGACCCGACCGCAGGGATTGACCTTGGCTTGCTCGTAGCCGACACGCTGCTCGCAGCCACTGCCCGCGAAAGCGATCAGGTTTCGATTGACGGGCCGCAAGTCGGTTTGCAGCCGAAAGCCGCAGAAACCATGGGGCTTGCAATCCATGAGCTTGCTACGAACGCTGTCAAATATGGCGCGCTATCAGTGCCCGAAGGGAAAATCGCGATAAGCTGGAAAATCGCGGATGATGGCGATGACCGAAAGCTCGTGTTCCTTTGGGAAGAAAGCGGCCTTGCCGACCTTCCAAAAAATCCGGCTCGCACCGGCTTTGGCACCGAGCTGGTTCAACGTACCCTGGCCTATGAACTTGACGCGACTATCGACCGTCAGTTTAACCCTTGGGGTGTACGTTACCTCATCAAGCTGCCTATGGTTGAGCGAACGATCAAGGCGTAATCCGCACCATAATCGAGTATTCTTCACCCTTGCCATGTCCTTCAAAGGGGGTGAAGGGATATGAGAATGCAGGGTTACGAAAGCCGCCTGCCGACCGATGTGGTCAATCATTACGTTCATTCACGCGTTGCATATCGCCAGCCGCTGTCTCTTGAGCGGGCGATTCTTGCCATTCGCACGGTGTTGCCAGACTGCGGATTATCCGACCCGAAACTCGTGCGAATGCTGCAGTCAGCAGCTGCGAAATATCATCTTGAAGTCGAAGGCAGTAAAATTCGCTCCTGACAAAGGTGCTTTGCAGTCCAGGGCAAGGATTGCTAAGCCCTGGGCCATGGAACTGGCCTTTTACCAACGACCGAGCATTGACGTTGCGCGCGATCTGATCTGCAGCACAATAACCGTTGATGGTGTTGGCGGCATTATCATTGAGACCGAAGCTTATGAGCCGGACGATCCTGCCTCACACAGTTTCAATGGCCCTACTCCGCGAAATGCTGCGATGTTCGGACCATCAGGATGCGCCTATGTCTACCGGTCGTACGGAATACACTGGTGTTTCAACATCGTTTGCCAGCCTGGCAGCGCTGTCTTGCTGCGCGCTATCGAGCCGCTTCATGGCATTGATCTGATGCGCGAACGGCGCGGGCTGGAACCTTTGAAGCTTCTGTGTTCCGGTCCCGGACGGCTATGTCAGGCACTCGGTATTGATATTGGCCTGAATGGCCATCCGCTTAACAGCGGAGTTGTACAGCTTGCGTGCGGGTCAGACGCCGAGATCATCGCGGGGCCGCGCATCGGCATCACGCGCGCGGTCGAAAAGCCCTGGCGATTTGGCCTAGCCGGCTCACCGTTCCTTAGTCGCAAGTTCTGACCCCTCTCCTTCCCTTGACTGAATGTTCTGCAAGGTGGCTATATTCATCCGAATATAGGGAGGGGTGGCTGGATGCATCTGACGCCGGAAGAATGGTCGGCGCTTCAATTGTCGTTGAAGGTCGCGTTCTGGGCGATGGTGGGTAGCCTGCCATTTGGCCTTGCGGTTGCCATGGTACTGGCGCGCAAGGATTTCTGGGGCAAATCGCTGCTGAATGGCATTGTGCACCTGCCGCTGGTTTTGCCGCCAGTCGTGACAGGCTATCTCCTTTTGCTGGCATTTGGACGACAAGGCCCCGCAGGCATTTTCCTGAATGAAGTGTTCGGAATAGTTCTGTCGTTTCGCTGGACAGGAGCTGCACTGGCCTGTGCCGTGATGGGATTTCCCCTCATGGTCCGGGCTATCCGTCTTTCTATCGAAGCAGTTGACGTGAAGCTGGAGTCGGCAGCAGCAACACTTGGAGCTTCGCGCATCTGGGTTTTCAGCACTGTGACATTACCCCTCATATTGCCCGGCATCATTGCAGGAATGGTGTTGGCTTTTGCGAAGGCAATGGGTGAGTTTGGCGCCACAATCACGTTTGTTTCAAACATTCCCGGAGAAACCCAAACCCTGCCCTCCGCGATTTATACGTTCACGCAGGTTCCCGGCGGCGATGCGGCGGCAATGCGCCTGACACTGATTTCGATCTGTATCGCAATGGCCGCGTTGGCAGCATCTGAATTGCTGGCACGACGCGCATACAAGCGGCTTGCTGCCACATGACGATTTCCGTTGATGTTCAGCACCGGCATGAGTCTTTTGAAATAGACGCCCAGTTCGAGAGCGCTGGAAGGCTTCTCGCCATATTCGGCCCATCCGGTTCGGGCAAAACCTCACTCTCCAACATGATCAGCGGGCTGCTGAACCCGAATAAAGGCCGAATTATCGTTGGTGGGCGAACTTTCGTAGATACCGGGCGAGGCATTTTTGTTCCGCCGCATCTTCGCCGAGTTGGCTATGTTTTTCAGGATGGGCGATTGTTCCCGCATTTGAATGTTGGGCAGAACCTGAAATTCGGGGAATGGTTTACGCCGCGCGCCGAACGGTATGCGCAACTCGATCGCGTGACCGATATGCTTGGCATTGCTCATCTTATGAGCCGGCGTCCGGCGTCCCTGTCTGGTGGTGAAAAGCAGCGGGTCGCAATTGGCCGTGCGCTGCTGGCAAGTCCCAGATTGCTGGTGATGGACGAGCCGCTGGCCTCTTTGGATGACCCGCGCAAAGAACAGATCTTGCCTTATATTGAACGACTACGCGATGAACTCAAAATCCCGGTCGTTTATGTCAGCCATTCCATCGCCGAAGTTTCCCGGCTGGCAACCGATATTGTCGTGTTGTCCGCAGGACGCCTTACCTTTGCCGGCCAGATTGCGGACCTTATGCGCCGCCCCGACCTCTTGCCTATCGAAGAGCGGAATGAAAGCGGAGCAGTTCTCACCGCAACCGTGCAAGGGCACGAACATGCCTATGGCGTGACCATTCTGGAAAGCCCTGCGGGCATCTTGCAGGTTCCGGCAGTGGACGCGCCGCCCGGCACGAAGCTGGCAATCCGCATTCGAGCGCGGGATGTGATGGTTGCGACGAAAAAGCCGGATGGCATAAGCGCGCTTAACATCCTGCACGGCAAAATTCGCGAGATTGTTCCCATAAACCCAACGCAGGTAGAGATTGATATTGAGTGCGGCTCTGCCTCCCTCTTGTCCCGCATAACAAAGCAGTCAGTCGACGCGCTTCGGCTCGCACATGGCCTTGACGTCTTTGCTGTCGTAAAAACCGTCAGTTTCGATCGAACGAATATAACGTTTGGTTCAGCTGGAGAAACGTGACATGCCCTCACTCAGCCTCCGTATAAATCTCGACCCTGAAGGGCGAATTGGACCGGGAAAGGTCGAGCTGCTGGAGAAAATAGCTTCCTTCGGTTCAATCTCTGCCGCGGCGCGCGCAATGCAAATGTCTTACAAGCACGCGTGGGATCTGCTCGAAGAGATGAACACCACCTTCGGCAAACCGCTCATTTCCGCTCAGACCGGCGGGAAACATGGCGGCGGCGCACAGCTTACTGCGCTTGGACGCTGTGTTGTGGAGCGGTTTCGCGCGATTGAGCGCGCTGCGATGAATGCCGCGCGCTCACATCTGAAAGCTTTGCAGGATGAGATAGCCCTGTCCTAGGCGCTAAGCGCGTGCTTTGGAGTGGTTTCCGTCAACAGGCCGCCTGCGCGCAGCAAGCTCGCAAATCGCCCACCCTTTGCAGCAAGTTCGTCGAATCCGCCCATTTCAACGACACGCCCGCTATCCATGAAAATCACAAGATCGGCATCGCGGACGGTTGAAAGACGGTGCGCGATCACAAACGTTGTGCGGTTCGCGCGCAGCCCGTCGATAGCGACTTTCACTCGTTCTTCGGTTTCAACATCAAGCGCGCTCGTCGCCTCATCCAGCACGAGAATAGGCGCATCTTTCAACATCGCGCGCGCAATCGCGATACGCTGACGCTCACCGCCCGAAAGCTGACCGCCTCTTTCGCCCGCAACAGTGTCGTAGCCATCCGACTTGGCGGCGATGAAATCCTGCGCCGAGGCGGCGACCGCAGCATTGCGCACTTCATCCAGCGACGCGTCATCGCGCCCAACACGAATATTGCTCTCGATGGATCGATTGAACAAACCAGCATCTTGGAACACGGTCGCAATTGACTGCCGCAGCGACCTGCGCGTGACGGTGGAGATGTCCACGCCATCAATGAGGATGCGACCTCCCTGCGGATCATTCACCCGCTGAAGCAGGTTAATCAGCGTTGTTTTGCCCGCGCCCGTTGGGCCGACAATCGCAACTGTTTGTCCGGGCTCAACAGCAAAGGACACATTCTCGACGCCCTGCCCCGAATTCTCGAAATGGAATGTTACGCCGTCGAAAACAACCCGGCCATCGACATTTGTAAGCTCGGCCAAATCGGCCGGTTCCTCGGCCAGCGCTGCTGCTTCTTCCATCGCGTAAAAGTCTTCAAGCTTAACGCGCGCGTCGAATATCTGGTTCACGAAGTTTGTGATCTGGTCGAGACGAGCGATCAACAGATTGGCGAAGCCTGTAAACGCAATGATCGACCCGACCGGCAGCTCGCCCCGCATAACAAGATAGGAGCCAATGACCAGCACGACCATCATCGAAATGGTTGCGGAAAGCCGGTTCAAAGCGCTCGCAAGTGCCCACCAATCGAGCACGGGGTTTTGTGCGGAAAGCAGCTTGCGGAAGTGATTGCGTAGCGACTCCGTTTCAATCGCGACGCGATTGTAGCCCTGGACAACGGAAACATTGCCTATGGTGTCGGACACATGCGCAAAAACATTGTGGTGATGCTGCTCAACGCGTTGCTGGCCCTGCTTGGTCTTGCGCATGACCAGCCGGCCAATAGCAACATAAACAATGCCAAGCACCAGAAGTACGCATGACATGCGAACATCCATCGCCAGCGCCGTTGGAACCAGCAATACCAGCGTAACGGCGGTTCCCAGTTGCGTGCGAAGGAACTCCAGCCAGAGCGCTTGAAGCGAATCTACCGCGCGAACCAATGTATGCAGTGAATTTGAGGTGCCACGGGACATATGCCACGAAAGCGGCATCGCAATGACCCGCTCATACGAGCGCACCAGCACTTCCGCGCGCAGCGAATGCGCCAGGCGATCCGCCCCGCGCGCCACCAAAACGAACGCAATGATGTTGAAGCCGCCGAGCCCTGCCCACAGCGCGAGCGTTGGAACCACATCGCGCTTTTCAGTAATCGCGTCGATCACCCGTCCAAACAGGATCGGCTCGGCGATTACCACGAGTGACAGCACTATATTGGCGGCACAGATGAAGAAGGTCCGCTTCTTGTCCGCAGCCAGATAGCGCAAAGCCCGGAAATATACCTGAAGCAAACTCACTTACTCTTCCCTCTCCCAGGGGATGTTGCAGTGCAACATTTGGTTTTCAGATACAGTTTTCGAAGGCAAAAATCAACGCCAAAGCGCGTGCATGGTTGCATCGGAACCATGCAATAACGCCGTGGCATCCGAGTTTCACCTACCTTTGAAACAGATCAAAATGGCAAGGTTAAGACAAAGTTACCGGCCTGAACTCGATCAGGCCGGAATCTGCACCGTCACCTGCATTTTTTTGGCCTTTCCGATCGGTATGGCCTCGCCCACATCCTTGCCGGCAGCGATAATCTTGCGTTTTGTGATACCCTTTTTGCGCTCCACCGCAACATTGAACTCACAGCCATCCAGCCGCACAGTCGCGGTGAATCCTGGCCAGCCTGAAGGAATGACCGGATTCAGCGTGAGCGTGTCGCCTGCCCTGCGGATGCCGAGGATATATTCAACCGCAGCTCTGTAGAGCCAGCCGGCCGAACCGGTGTACCATGTCCAGCCGCCGCGACCTGCCCGGTCCCCCTCGGAATAAATATCTGCCGCGACCACATAAGGCTCTACCCGATACAGCTCGGTTTCCTTCGGGTCGAGCGCATGGTTCACCGGGTTCAACATCGAAAAGCACCGATACGCATCGTCCGCTTGACCGAGTTCGGCCAGCGCGCAAACCACCCATGTTGCGGCATGGGTATATTGGCCGCCATTTTCACGCACTCCCGGAGGGTACGCCTTAATGTATCCCGGATCGAGCGCCGTATCAGAGAATGGCGGGGTGAAAAGCTTGATAATCTTCAGGTCGTCATCGACCAGTTTGCGCTTCACTGCTTCCATCGCAGTCAGCGAACGCGCCTCGTCGCCTTCACCCGAGAGCACGCTCCATGACTGGGCAATGGAGTCGATCCGGCATTCCGTGGATTCGCGCGAACCCAGTGGGCTGCCATCATCAAAGCTCCCGCGCCGATACCATTCTCCGTCCCAGGCAGCATTTTCAAGCGCGCGCTTGAGCTTTGCTGCGTACGCTTTCCACGCATCAGCGCGCTTCTTATCGCCCTGATCTTTGGCTATCGGAATGAAGTTGGACATTACCTTTAGCAAGAACCACCCAAGCCAGACGCTTTCACCGCGCCCCTCGGCACCGACATTGTTCATGCCATCGTTCCAATCACCGCCGAGAATTAGCGGCAGGCCGTTGGGGCTTGTCCGTTGCACCGCCAGATCAAGCGCCCGGGCGCAATGATCGTACAGCGACGCCCTTTCCTTGCTGATTTCGGGTGTGAAGAACGAGTCGTGCTGACCAGGCTGCAAAGGCGCCCCTTCAATGAAATGGATCTGTTCCTTGAGAATGGAGTCATCGCCGGTCACAGCGATAAAATGCGACACTGCGTAGCCCAACCATGCGACATCATCCGAAATAATGGTACGAACACCGGCACCGGTGCGCGGAAGCCACCAATGCTGTACATCGCCTTCGATGAACTGCCGCCGGGCAGCATTCAATATTTGAGCCCGCGCCAACGACGGATCATGCAGCATCAAAGCCAAGGTGTCCTGCAATTGATCGCGGAATCCAAACGCGCCGCTGGACTGATAGAATGCGGAACGCGCCCGAATGCGGCAGGATAGACTTTGATATGGCAGCCAGTTGTTGACCATCGCGTCAAAAGCCGGGTCTGGCGTTTTGACTTGCAACGTCCCCAGAAATTCGCGCCAATTCTCTTCAATCTCGGCCAGCCGCTCGTCGAAGCTGCGTGTTCTGTGCGTTGCAACAAGCCTGCAGGCTTCATCTGCTGAGCCTGCATCGCCCATCAAGAGCAGCAGCGAGGCTTCACCGCCTGCGGGAATGTCTATGTCGTGTGCAATTGCAGCGCACGGATCAACACCGGCTTCGGCCCTACCGCTCAGGTCACGGCAGCTCATCACCGATCCAGGCGACAGCACCGAACGTTCACGCCCAAGGAATTCCGCTCTGTCAGCTGTAAAAGACTGCGCATCACGATCGGAGCCAAGAAAGGCAACGCGGTCGGCGAAGTCGAGGCTGTAGGGATTGGCAGCCAACAACGCCCCGGTCGCCGCATCGTGAGATGGCACGATCGTTGGGCCGGACCGCGCCCGATTGTTGCCCATGACCCATTCGGCGTAGGTATAGACGCGCAAACGCAGTGCGGTACGGCTTGAATTTTTCAGTTTCAGCCGCGTGATTTTCACCGGATCGGCAGGGTCCACAATCTGCGTCGCTTCAACAGCCAACCCATCTTTTTCGGCCCTGAAGGTGCTATAGCCCTGCCCATGACGTGCTTCATACGCGATTGATGGATCGCGCAGCACGGCGGCAAACGGCGAAAATGCGGTGTGCGTATCGCGATCCACCACATAGATCGCCTCACCCGGCCTGTTCGAAACAGGGTCGTTCGACCAAGGCGTGAGCTGGAAGTCACGGCTGTTTCGGCTCCAGGTAAATGAAGCCCCTTCCGAAGAGATGTGAAAGCCGAAATTCTCATTGGCAATCACGTTGATCCACGGCTGTGGAGTGTGGCTATTGCCGGTGAGGCGGACCACATATTCCGCGCCATTCTTGTCGAAACCGCCCGTTCCATTCCAGTACGCAAGGTCTGACCCGTCCGCCGGAGCAATTTGGCCGCGATGTTTGCGGGCATGGTGCACCACCGGCTTTGCTTCAGCCCCAACCGCAGGAACTGTTATGGGCGCATGGGATTCGCGATCCTGAATGGTCGCGGCTTCGGCCCTTTCAATCTGGTCGAATATGGTGCCGTTGCGCGTGTGCAGCACAATGCGCGCGACCGCCAGCAAAGTACGGTAAGAATTGTCGTCCATCAAATCGCGACGGACGGCGAAAATATGCTGGCGCGGACCAAATTCGCGCCCGCGCAAACGGCTATTTTCGCAAAGATTTTCAATAGCCTGTTGCAAATCCTGCACATAGGATGAAGCTTGTTCGTTGACGATCACCAGATCGGCAAGCAAGCCCCGTGCACGCATGTATTCCTGATAACGCAGCGCCTGCGCAACAATTTCGATGTCGGCAACATCCGCAATGCGCAACGCAAATATTGGGAAATCGCCTGAAATCGCCATTGGCCACAAGGCCGACTGGCTGCCCATTCCTTGCGCAATAGTTTCCGGTGGCATTCTCAGGTTGCGCTCGGGATAGAGCAGATATCCTGCGATCTTCTGGACATTCGCGGCGTCGGACAGGCTGAGGCCACAGTGCCGTGTTTGAACCTGCGAACGGGTCCAGGAAAGTGTGCTCTGCCGCTGGAAGCTGTCCGTGTGGTTCAGCAGTGCATAGGAATTCTCGACCTCAGCTTTGTCTTTTCCAACAACAGTCCAGAACGTGACCGTGACCTTCTTGTTTGCCGGAACACGAACCTTGCAACGAAGCGCCATAATCGGATCAAGGACAAAGCCCTGATTGCCAGCGAGACGGTCCTGGCTCTCGAACGCAGCCGGATCGGCGATAGTACGCCCGCGACCAAGGAATGCGCGCCTGTCAGTTTCTGCTTCCGTTTCCCGCGTTCCGCCGGATGTTTCGGTAACAAAGTGGGCGAGCGCAATATCAGGCTCTCCTGCAGAGCGCTTTCGGCGCTCCGCAAATATTACACCGCCATTTTCCGCGATCTCGGTTTTTACAAACATCTTCGAGAAAGCGGGGTGAGCGCTGTCGTTAGCCTCAAGGGCAAGTGCGAGTTCTGCGTAAGATGTCAGTTCAATGTGGCGGTCGGTCTTGCCTTCATTGAAGAGCGTGACCCTGCGCGCTTCGCCGTTTCCTTCCGAAACGACGATACATTCCACCTCCGAGCGAAGGGTTCCGACGAGCTTGCTGAACGTCGCCTTGTCGTCGCTGAACAGCACGTTTGCCTTTTCGCCGGGCGCGATTTTCGGCTCGGCGGTGGTGGACCACCACTCGCCAGAGGCAACATCGCGCAGGAAGATAAATGTCCCGGCACGATCTTCTGTCGGATCAGCCTGCCAGCGGGTAACCGAAAGATCATTCCAGCGGCTATAGCCTGAACCCGTGGAAGCGACCATCACCTGATAGCTGCCGTTCGACATAATGCCGGTGGCGCGCTGTGATGACAAAGGCTCCATTATCAGGCGCGTGTCCGGCGTATGCTCGACCACATCGACCTTGACCCGCTCGTCCGCTTCTGTACGCACCGTTGAAATCGGGATATCGCGTGGCGCCCGTTCTTGCAGCAGCAATTCTGCCGCCTCAATGATCGGATCGCTGTGGAAACGATCCCTCAGACGCCCCTCGAACACGACGTTTGAGATTGCCGCAATCGACATGCCGTGATGGTGCGCGTAATAGTTGTAAACTACAGCGCAATCCGCCCCTTCCGGTACGCGCTGCGGCGTGAAATCAATCGCATCGTAATAGCCGTAACGGCCCAATGCGCCGATCTGCTCCAGGCGGTCGAGGTTTTCGACCGCAGAACGCGGATCGAACTGCGAGGCCAGTATGGTCGCGTAAGGCGCAATAACGGTGTTCTGCGCCAAACCGCGCTTGAGCCCAAGCCCGGGAACCCCGAAATTGGTATATTGGTAAGTCATCTCGTGGTCGCGGGCATTGTATGCCGCCTCAGAAATGCCCCACGGAATACTTTTTGAATTCCCGTACTGGATCTGGCGCTTGATTATGAGATGGCTTGTCTGGCTAAGCAGGCCGCCGCTCGGCTCTTTCATGACCAAAGGCGGCATGAGATACTCAAACATTGACCCCGACCACGACATCAGCGCACCGGAAAAGCCGATCTCCACGATGGGACGTCCAAGTTTGAACCAATGGTCAGTTGGAATATCGCCCTTGGCAATCGCGTAGAGGCTGGTCATGCGGCATTCGGAAGCCAGAAGGTCGTAGCAACTCTCATCGAGCTGATGCTCCTCTACGCGGTAGCCAATCGACAGCAGATTCCGGTCGCGGCTGAGCAGGAACGAAAAATCCATCCCGAGCGCGAATTCGCGTGCGCGCATCCGCAAGTTCATCAACCGGCTGCGAATATCGTCAACACGTTCCTTATCGCTATGCGAGTCATCAACATGCGCCTCAGCCGTCTTCTCCAGCATGGCGGCCCAATCGGCGAGCTGCGCGCTTTTCGCCGTGTTCGCCTCGTGATGTATGCCATCCGCGAGCTTATGGATTTCGCCTGCCAGAACCGTGAGATTTATGGTTCGGATAGAAGCCATCTCCGGCTCACTGCGAACTGTTTCAACCGCACGTCGCATACCTTCAATGCGGTCGCTCAAGCGCTGGCGCAACGGGCGCAGTGTCCGGCGGTCATCGGGCACATCGCGCAGGCACTCTTCGAGGATGTCAACAACATCGAGCATCCCCTCAAAATCGCCTTGCAGGTAGACGCTTGGCGCTTCCGCCCATTCAGCACAGGCCGCAGCCATTGTGATCAGATGGCCGGCCAGATTTCCGCTATCCACGCTCGAAATATACAGCGGATGCAGCGGCGAAAGCGTTTTTGTCTCGTACCAGTTATAGAGGTGGCCGCGATGGCGCTCCATGCCCTCAAGAGTTGTCAGCGTTGTTTCCATTCGCTCGACAGCATCGCGCATGGAAATCCAGCCAAAATCGCGCGCCGAAACGATGGAAAGCAGGTACACGCCGACATTTGTGGGAGAGGTCCGGTTTGCTACGATGGGAACCGGCACTTCCTGCATGTTATCAGGCGGAAGGAACGAATGTTCTGCCGTGACGAAAGTTTCGTAGTAGTGCCATGTGCGGCGCGCAATGTTACGCAGACGCCGCCGGTCAGCCTCTTCGAGAATGAGTCTGTCATCCGTTTCGGCAGAACGGCTGATCAGCCAGGCAAACGCAGGGGATCCGGCCCAGAATAAGGCAAACAGCAGCGCCATTGCGGCACCGGTCGATTGCCCTGCCAGAGATATCAGAAGACCAACAGCAGCTATGACAACCGCTCCGTACATGAAGCGGTAATATGATCTGACAGTCGTGCTGCCGCTCTTTTGCGCCTGCGATGCGGTTCGCCATTCAAGCATGTGCTTATGACTGAAATGCAGCCTGTAGAATGTACGGATAATCGCATCGCCCATCATCCAGGCCGTGTGCGCGATCAGAACTATCTTGAGAACGACCAGAGCGGTGCCATACATCACGTCACGCAACAGCGCCGAGAAATGCCCGCGGACGGTTATTTCGCTGGTCTTCGGAATCAACGAATTCACGATATCGAAGGTTGGCGCCATGAACTGGCTCAGGATCAGCAACGCTTGCCATTGAGCAGCAAGTGTAAATGGCAGCAGGGTCCAACCCGCAATCGATGCCAGCACCCAGAAGATCGGGGTCAGCGAACGACGAAGATTGTCGATCATTTTCCATCGGGAAATGGAAGGAACGCTCAACTTGCGATCAAATATGAACGGCAAAAGCTGCCAGTCGCCTCGTGCCCAGCGGTGCTGACGGGACGCGTCCACCGAATAGCGGGTCGGGTAATCCTCGACGACCTCAACATCAGTGACGAGCGCAGCGCGAGCCAGCGCACCTTCCAGAAGGTCATGGCTCAGGATTGCATTTTCAGGGATCTTGCCCCGCAAAGCGGCTTCAAAGGCATCAAGGTGGTAGAGCCCCTTTCCTGTGAAAGTCCCCTGCCCGTACAGATCCTGATAAAGATCGGACACGGCGAAAACGTAAGGGTCCAGACCGCGATGCGACGAGAAAACACGTTGGAAGAATGAAGCATTGTCGCCGGTGGTCAGCGAGGCGGTGATGCGCGGCTGCATGATGGCATGTCCCGCGGTCACCTTGCCGCTCGCCGTGTCGAACAGCGGCTTGTTCAGCGGGTGCATCATCTTGCCAACAAGTTCGGCAACCGTGTCGCGCGTGAGCCGGGTATCGGCGTCAAGCGTCATGACGTGAACAATCCCCGACGGAACCGGATTGGCGGGAGGCAGGAACGTGGTATCGCTGTCGCCGCGCAGCAGCATGTTCAATTCGTGCAATTTGCCGCGCTTGCGCTCCCAGCCCATCCAGCAACCTTCAGCCTTGTTATAAAGCCTGCGGCGGTGAAGCAGGTGAAAGATTGGCGTGTCGCACTCGTAACGCGCGTTGAGTTTTGCGATTTCGCCCTGTGCGTAATCCAGAATTTCGCGATCCAGGGGGCGAATTTCTTCCTGCGCATCCGGCCAATCGGAAAGCACTGCAAATTGCAAATCGCCGTGCATGTTCGAAAGGTGATGCACCTCAATCGTGCGTATCGCTTCGTCAACGTCATCACGTGAGCCAATCAGCGTCGGCACCACGACCAGAGTGCGCGCCTCATCCGGCACGCCGTCCTTGTATTCGTAGCCGACAAGACGAGTTGGCTTCAGGAACAGCAATACGACCGTGTTGAAGATGCTCATTGCGCCTTCGCCGGCCGGCAGCGCGAACAACATGAGCAAAACAGTAATCGTCCAGAGTGGCAGCCCAGCCGCGGAAAGCGCTGAGGCCGTCATACCCAGCAGCAGCATGGTTATGGCCATCACGGGAAGAAAAATGCCGACCCAGCCTGTCTTTTGATAGGCGCGCCGCAGCCGCAGGTATAGCGGCACCTTGTAGCCTATTGCCCGCTCCAGTTCCTCGCGCCGAGAGCCGACAAGGAAGAACCCTACATCGGAACGCTTGGCGGCTGCACAATCCTGTGCTCCCTCCGGCGACGGCGCGCTCGCGGCAAGATCAGCCATTTCTATGGCCTTTTCAGCCACCTCAAACTCGGATTGTCTGGAGCGTCGTGACAGTTCTTCGATAATGGTCCGGTATTGGTCACGCGACTGGAAATCCAGCAGCGCGAAATTCGTGCGCTCACGCAGCAGCGCGTCCACCCGGCTGACGGTCTCGAACCAGACGGTCCAATCCACGTCATTAATTAGCCGCAAGCCACGAATGATATTGCCCGTGGTAACGTTTCCGCTTGAAAGTTGCCGGTGCTCACTGGCAGTTATCTGCTCGGCATCGGTGCCTGCCGCTTCAAGCTCACCTTCGAGCCACATCAGCGCACGTCCGGCGTTTTGCGAACCGTCTCTGAGCCGATAGAGCAATTGGGTAGCGAAAGTTATATCGCGCGCATGAGCGGTGTAATTGCGCAGCAACTCCACATCGCCATCATCGTCCAGAGTCAGCAATCTGTCCGCAAGCTCATTTGCGTGATGGCGCATGTTGCGGGCGCGGCCAACCCTCTGCGCCAGCCGCCGCAGATTCTCGACAAGCACATATCGCAGCAGCGATGGCAGTGCCCACAATTCGCCGATCTGCAAAGGCTCCCGCGATTGAAATCCGTCAACGATCGCCTTGAAACTGGTCGAAGAGACGGTGCTATCCACATGCGCCACATAGAGCCAGGCGATAGCAAGCGTACGCGGAACACGCTGGCCGTTGCCGATATCCATTTTCGGCAGTTCGCGCAAAAAGCGGGGCGGCAGGTCGCGTTTGATCTGGAAGATGGTTTCTTCCACAAGATAGTTATTATCCAACAGCCATTGAGCCGCAGGTGTTATCGATTC
This sequence comes from Rhizobiaceae bacterium, assembly GCA_019635795.1. Taxonomy (GTDB): domain Bacteria; phylum Pseudomonadota; class Alphaproteobacteria; order Rhizobiales; family Rhizobiaceae; genus Mesorhizobium_G. Next base: position 154,528 of record JAHBYV010000001.1, on the reverse strand, counting down.
GCCTTTAGCCTGTACGGCGTTCGTGGAGAGGTAAACTTCCAGAATCTTCTCGGCATTTTCTTTGTTGCGCGCAAGAAAATCGGTTTCGGTCAAACCGTAAAAATTATCGAGTTCGCCGGTCGCCAGACTCTCGCCGAGTTTGCGCAGCCGTTCATCATCGAGAAAATTTGCACGGATTGGCGATTCAGCAACTGGAAGAAGCGGGGCCATCGGGGCACTCGCATCTGGTCGCGCATGAGCATTCATGAAAACACTTCCGTTCCGAAACATGCTTGCGTGTCTGTACGCTGCCTGAATAATTCCGTCATAAACAGGAACTGTGCAATCGCAACGGTGTTAGACACAATTTCTACATTACTTTCTATTAGCGGCATAACAGGTAGCATTAACGTGCTCCCTGGTTCGTGGTTGCCCCAAAAGAGGGCTATTTCTGGACGGGACTGAGGATGAAGCAGAAAATTCGGAAAGCAATCGTGCCTGTCGCGGGATTTGGCACACGAATGTTGCCAGCCACAAAGAGCATTCCGAAAGAACTCCTTACCATCGTTGACCGGCCCGTGCTGGACTATATCGTTGCCGAAGCGTTTGCTTCCGGAATTGAGCACATCGTGATGGTCACCGGCCGCATGAAAGCCGCCATCGAAGATCATTTCGACGTTGCATTTGAACTCGATAATTCACTGCGCCGCAATGGCAAGGAAGCGGTTGCAGAAGCGCTCGCCAGAGGCGTTCCGCCGGTCGGCTCGATGTCGTTTGTCCGCCAGCAAGAAGCCAAAGGGCTTGGCCATGCAGTGTGGAGCGCGCGCCACGTCATAGGCAATGAACCTTTTGCCGTAATGCTGCCAGACATGCTGATGGTGGATTCACAGCCCTGCCTCAAATCCATGATCGACCTTTACGACAAGCACGGAGGAAATGTGCTTGCGGTTGAGCAGGTTGACCCGGATCTGGCGCACAAATTCGGGATCGTATCGCTGGCCGAAGGCAAGGACGGACCGCTTATAACGGGTATGGTGGAAAAGCCTGCTCCGGGAACGGCACCATCGAATCTTTATATTTCCGGTCGCTACATCCTCCAGCCTGAGGTGTTCACTTATCTTGAGAACCAGAAGCCAGGTGCTGGCGGCGAGATTCAGTTGACCGATGCCATTATTTCGCTCCTCGATAGGCAAGAAATAAGGCCTTTCGAGTTTTCCGGCCGGACTTTTGATTGCGGCTCACCCGCCGGGTTTGTCGGCGCGAATCTTCACATGGCGCTTGGCCGCGACGGCGTGCGCGAAGCGGTTCTGGAAGAAGTCAGGCTGTTCGAGGCTGGTCACAAGCACTGAAAGCTTGCACCTCGCATCTACCCTCCTTTCGAAAGGAGGGTAGCCTCAAAGATCGACTTTACGTCCCCTGAACCGGGACAATCTCAATGAGAAAAATTGTCGAAGGGCTGAGCGGCTGCAACGCCAGTCCGTTCGGCATGGCTTCAATGAACAGTGTCTCGCCTTCTGAGACTTCGACAGGGGAGACAAACTCCTGTTCGATGGCAATCCGCCCGCGATGACAATACATCAGCGCTACGGGCGACATCACCACAATCTCCCTCGGATTGGATAGCTCAAGCCGGGTTACGCGATTCTGGAATTTGCCACGCCGCGTCATGACGTTCAGATCAGTCACTGGCCCGTCAACCAGACTAGCGCTTGTCGGCACATCGCCTGCAAATGCGAGAGGCGCGCTATAGATGCGCGCTGTACCCTGCCCTTCTATAGACAGATCAATTCCCTGCCCGTCGAGGATGGCCAGCGTTCGATCCATGCCGGGGAAAATGGAGAATGGACCATTTTCCTCAACCCGCGCCATCGAAATGCGCCAATCGAAACTGGACGTGTCCGAGCCTCGTGGATGGACGGCGATCTCAATCGTTTCGCCACCGCCGTTTTTCCAGGGCATCCTGCGATAATCTTTGGCGCGGATCAGCCGCATAGCCCCTCCCTAGCCGAGTATTCCCGGAAGGTTGAGCCCATTTTGACGTGCGCAGTCAATGGCGATGTCATAACCGGCATCGGCATGGCGCATCACCCCTGTCGCCGGATCGTTCCACAAAACCCGCGACAAGCGCGCGGCGGCATCTTCCGTACCATCGGCACAGATCACCACGCCTGAATGCTGTGAGAAGCCCATTCCCACACCTCCGCCATGATGCAGCGAAACCCATGTAGCGCCGCTCGCCGTATTCAGGAGTGCATTCAACAATGGCCAGTCGGACACTGCGTCGGAGCCGTCCTTCATCGCCTCGGTTTCGCGGTTGGGGGAAGCCACAGAGCCGGAATCCAGATGGTCACGCCCGATAACGACCGGCGCTTTCAACTCGCCCTTTGCGACCATTTCATTGAAGGCAAGCCCCAACCGGTGACGGTCGCCCAGCCCCACCCAGCATATACGCGCCGGAAGGCCCTGAAAATGAATACGCTTGGCGGCCATATCGAGCCAGTTATGAAGGTGCTTGTTGTCCGGCAGCAGTTCCTTCACCTTCGCATCGGTCTTGTAAATATCCTCCGGATCACCTGACAGCGCAGCCCAACGGAACGGACCTATCCCCCGGCAAAAGAGCGGACGGATGTAGGCGGGAACAAAGCCGGGAAAGTCAAAAGCGTCCTTCACCCCCTCTTCCAGCGCCATCTGGCGGATATTATTGCCATAATCGACCGTTGGAATGCCCTTCTTGTGGAAGTCGAGCATGGCGCGCACATGAACGGCCATTGATTTCTTTGCGGCTGCAGCAACGGCCTTGGGGTCGCGCTCGCGCTTTTCTTCCCATTCGGCTACGGTCCAGCCCTGCGGCAGATAGCCGTTTACAGGATCGTGTGCCGAGGTCTGATCTGTTACGCAATCGGGGCGAATGCCGCGCCGCGCCAGTTCGGGAAATACATCCGCTGCATTGCCCAGCAACGCTACGGAAATTGCCTTCTTTTCCTTATTGGCTTTGTCGATAATGGCCAGTGCATCGTCGAGGTCTTTAGCCTGAGCGTCAACGTAGCCTGTCTTGAGGCGGAATTCGATGCGGCTGGCCTGACATTCTACGGCAAGACACGAGGCTCCGGCCATGGTCGCAGCCAGCGGTTGCGCACCGCCCATGCCGCCAAGACCAGCGGTCAGGATCCACCGACCAGACAGGTCGCCGCCATAGTGCTGCCTGCCCATTTCCACGAAGGTTTCATACGTTCCCTGAACGATGCCCTGCGAGCCGATGTAAATCCAGGAGCCAGCGGTCATCTGGCCGTACATCATGAGACCCTTTTTATCGAGTTCGTTGAAATGGTCCCAATTCGCCCAGTGGGGTACGAGGTTCGAATTCGCGATCAAAACACGCGGCGCATCCTTGTGCGTTTTGAAAACGCCTACCGGCTTGCCGGATTGCACAAGCAAAGTTTCGTCGGCCTCAAGCAATCGAAGCGCTTTCACTATCCTGTCGAAACTCTCCCAATCGCGCGCAGCGCGGCCGATCCCGCCATAAACCACCAGTTCACCGGGGCGCTCCGCTACCATCGGGTCCAGATTGTTCATCAACATGCGCAACGGAGCTTCTGTCAGCCAGCTCTTTGCAGAGAGTTCCGGACCATGCGGTGCGCGGATGACGCGTTCATTGTCGATACGAGTATGTTGGGTCATTGCGTAGTCCTCAGTCGGTTGACGCGGCTCAGCCGCGCGCCCACGCAAGGGCGGTTTCCAGAATTTCTTTCAGTTGTTCACGGATTGGCGCGGCAAACCCGGCATCATACGGGGTCGGCCAATTTTCGGGCGTGCTTTCTTCCTGCGGTTCACGCATGTAGCCACGGCACGCCAGTTCCATCTGCAATGCGTGAACCCCCTTTTCGGGCCGGCCGTGGTGGCGCGTGATGTAGCCGCCCTTGAATCGGCCATTCACGACCCACGAGCGCCCAGAACCGGCAATCAGTTCAGTTACCGCTTCCTGCAATGCCGGATCAGCGCTTTTCCCATCATTCGTTCCAAGGTTGAACACAGGTAGTTCGCCATCAAACAAACGAGGCAGGACAGACCGTATCGAATGGCAGTCGTAGAGCACGACACGGCTATTAGTCTTCCGAAGGCGAGCGAGTTCGGATGCCAGCGCTGCGTGATACGGTTCGAAATAGGTTGCCCGGCGCTGAGCAATTTCGCTTTCGCCCGGTTCTTCGCCCGGCTTATAGAGCGCATCGCCGTCGAACGTATCCAGCGGGCACAGCGTTGTTGTCGCCTGCCCGGGATATAGCGAGACCCCTGACGGATCGCGATTCACATCGATCACCGTGCGGGAGATTGCGGTGTGAATGACCGTTGCATCGAGATCGACGGCAAAGTCATACAGCTTGTCGATCCACCAGTCGCAATCACGACGCGCGCGCCATAGTGAAACGACACGATCTTCCAGCCCTGCCAGTTCAATGCCGGTGTGAGGCAAGCTCACCACCAGCGGCGCCTGCCCTTGCCTGACTGTCAGCCACTCAGCCATCACGCCCTCACTCCCGGCAGCGCTATCCCTTGAGCAGCCAAAACCAAACGTCCATCGCGAACCATCGCGATAGCCTTTGCCATGTCGGGGTGGAAATGACGGTCGTCCTCAAGGTGGGGAACCTCGGCACGAACCAGCGCGCGCACCGCTTCCAATGCCCTGCTTGAAGCAAGCGGCGCGTGAAAGTCGCAGCCTTGCGCGGCGGCCAGCAATTCGATGCCAACAACGCCTGCTGCATTTTCCACCATATCCAGCAATCGCCGTGCGCCGTGCGCGGCCATGGAAACGTGATCTTCCTGATTTGCCGAAGTAGGGATTGAATCGACGCTGGCCGGAAAAGCCTTCTGCTTGTTTTCCGAAACCAGCGCAGCGGCTGTAACCTGCGGGATCATAAAACCGGAGTTCAGCCCCGGTTTTGGCGTCAGGAACGCAGGCATTCCCGAAAGGGCCGGATCGACCAGCATAGCTATGCGGCGCTCGGACAATGATCCAATTTCGCAAACCGCCATGGCAATCATATCTGCGGCAAAGGCCACCGGCTCGGCGTGAAAATTGCCGCCGGAAAGTGCCGTATCGTCTTCTGCGAAGATCAGCGGGTTGTCCGTGACACCATTCGCTTCGGTTTCGAGCGTATCGGCAGCCTTGCGCAAAACGTCGAGCGCTGCACCCATCACCTGTGGCTGACAGCGAAGACAATACGGGTCCTGCACGCGTTCATCGCCCTCGCGATGCGATTCACGAATAGCGCTCCCTGCCATCAGATTGCGCAAGGTTTCTGCGGCTTCTTGCTGCGTCCTGTGCTTGCGCAGCACATGAATGCGCGGATCGAAGGGAGCATCCGAGCCGCGCGCAGCGTCAGTTGAAAGCGCGCCTGCAATGAGGGCAGACTGGAACAGAGTTTCAGCCTCGAACAGGCCGGCAAGCGCATAAGCGGTTGAAAATTGGGTGCCGTTCAGCAGGGCCAGCCCTTCCTTCGCGCCAAGCACCAAGGGCTCCAGCCCATGTGTGACGAAAGCGACATGGGCCGGCACGCGCCCATGCGGCGTGAAGCACTCACCAACGCCAATCATTGTGGCGGTCATATGCGAGAGCGGCGCCAGATCGCCCGAGGCTCCTACCGACCCCTGACAGGGAACCACCGGTATCACCTGCGCGGCCAGCATAGCCTCAAGTAAGGCAACCGTTTGCGGACGCACGCCGGAAGCACCTTGCGCCAGGCTCGCCATTTTCAGCGCCATCATCAAGCGCACAACGGGCTGTGGCATAGGCGCGCCAACACCTGCCGAATGGCTGAGAACGATGTTTTTCTGCAATGTTTCAAGGTCTTGCGCAGGAATGCGAACGCTGGCCAGCTTGCCAAAACCGGTATTGATTCCATACACCGGATCGCCCTTGGCAACGATGCGTTCCACCGTGCGCGCGCTGGCTTCAATCTTGGCCCGGCAAGATGGATCAAGCCGGGGCACAGCGCCGCGATAGATCGCGCGCCAGTCGTCCAGCGATGCCTCTCCGGGCTTGAGTGTGATTTCGTTCATTGTCCTCTCCAGATGCGCGCATGAAGCGGGTTGAAGCCCATGCGATATACAAGCTCGGCCGGTCGCTCGATGTCCCAGATGGCGAGGTCCGCCCACTTTCCTGTTTCAAGCGTACCGGTTTCACCCAGCAGACCCAGCGCCCGCGCGGCCTCGCGCGTCACGCCTGCCAGACATTCCTCTACGGTCATGGAAAACAGCGTTGCCGCCATGTTCATCGTTAACAGCAAAGAAGTCAGCGGCGACGTTCCGGGGTTGCAGTCCGTCGCCAGCGCAATCCGGACGCCGTGCTTCCGGAAAAGATCGACTGGCGGCCTTTGGGTTTCGCGGATGAAATAATATGCGCCGGGAAGCAGCACAGCGACCGTTGCGGCGCGCGCCATTGACTTGGCACCGTCCTCGCTGGTGTATTCAAGGTGATCTGCCGACAAGGCACCGTATCGCGCGGCCAGCGCGGCACCGCCCAGATCAGACAATTGATCGGCATGAAGTTTTACCGGCAAGCCCAGTTCGCTCGCCTTATTGAACACACGTTCGATCTGCTGCGGCGAGAACGCCAAATTCTCGCAGAAGCCATCAACCGCATCCGCAAGACCTTCTGCGGCGAGGGCGGGCAGCATTTCGTCAGCCACTTTTGCGATATAGGCGTCCTTGTCGCGATTGGCTTCAGGCGGAACCGCGTGTGCGCCGAGAAATGTGGTGCGAATTGAGACCGGATTGATTTCGCCCAGCCGCCGGGCCACACGCAGCGTTTTTCGCTCGTTTTCGAGATCTAGCCCGTACCCGGATTTCATCTCAACCGTCGTGACACCTTCAGCCATAAGCGTGCTGAGACGTGGCAGAGCCTGTGTAATCAACTCTTCTTCACTGGCACTTCTCAGGGCTTTTACAGAAGAGACGATGCCGCCCCCTGCCCGCGCCACCTCTTCATAAGAGGCGCCAGCAAGACGCATTTCAAACTCGTTGGCCCGGTTGCCCGCGTAGACGAGATGGGTGTGGCAATCGATCAAGCCGGGTGTGATCCAGCGACCCTCGCAATCCACTTGTTCTGCGACAGCCAATTCGGACGGGATTTCAGATTGGGGCCCTGCAAACGCAATCCGTCCATCAACGATGCCGACTGCGCCACCTTCAACAATGCCGATACCTTGAGCATTTTCCGCAAAGGTTGCGAGGCGCGCATTGCGCAAAACCTTCGCTTTTTCGGGTGCATGCGAACGAACAGCCATGTTTCTCCTCGCCTTTCTCTTATGTCTATACATATTGACACAGACGCGCAAGAGGCACATTCTATGCGAAACGAATAATTTTCGCAGGAGATCGCGTTGAACAGCATCTTTGCCGAACAGGCACTGCTTGCCGATGGCTGGCGCAAGAATATGCGGATTTCGATCGAAGGCGGCACAATTGCCGCCATCGAATCGGCAAATGCTTCACCGGGCGATGAGCGACACGCGATCGTTATTCCCGGTATGCCGAACCTGCACAGCCATGCGTTTCAGCGCGGAATGGCGGGGCTGGCAGAGGTGCGCGGGCCGGGTTCGGACAGCTTCTGGTCCTGGCGTGATGTTATGTACCGTTTCGCACTTTCCATGAACCCCGATCAGGTGGAGGCCGTTGCGACGCAACTTTATGTCGAGATGCTGGAAGCAGGTTTCACCCGTGTCGGGGAATTCCATTATTTGCACCACGACAAAGACGGACAGCCTTACGCTAACATCGCGGAAATGGCCGAGCGCATCGCTTCGGCAGCATCGCTAACCGGCATCGGCCTTACCTTATTGCCGGTCTTTTATGCGCATTCAGGCTTTGGCGGTGAAAAACCCAATGAAGGGCAACGCCGATTCATCAATGATGTGAATCAGTTCGCGCATCTTTTGGAGAAATCGCGCGAATCCGTTCAGAAACTGAATCAAGCGATTGTCGGCATCGCTCCTCACAGCCTGCGCGCCGTGACCGAACAAGAACTTGCAGACATTGTGCCTTTGGCCGATGGAACACCAATTCATATGCACATTGCCGAGCAGGTGAAGGAAGTTGAGGATTGCGTTTCCTGGTGCGGGAAGCGGCCTGTTGAGTGGCTGCTTGAAAACCAGCCTGTAGACAACAAATGGTGCCTGATCCACGCGACCCATATGAACGAGAGCGAAGCGGCCGGCATGGCAAGTGCGGGTGCCGTGGCGGGACTTTGCCCGATAACGGAAGCAAATCTCGGCGATGGCATATTTCCCGGAGCAGCATTTGTGCAGGCAGGCGGCGAATTTGGTGTCGGTTCGGATTCCAATATTCTGATCGGCATTGCAGACGAGCTGCGCCAGTTAGAATATTCGCAAAGGCTGTCGCACCGCGCTCGCAACGTGCTGGCTGCACCCGGACAATCCAACGGTCGCAACCTGTTCAACAGAGCGTTACGCGGAGGGGCGCAGGCGCTTGGCGTGCAAGCCGGTCTGACTATTGGAGCAAGTGCCGATTTCGTTTCGCTTGACGCTCTTCACCCCACGCTGGCGGGCAAATCGGACGATGCAATTCTGGATGCGTTGATTTTTGCCAACGGCACGCCGATCGATTGCGTGTGGGTTTACGGACGAAAATGTGTGGTTGCAGGCAAACACATTGCTCGGGAGCGGGTCGCACAAAAATTTCGTCAAACGATGATGGAACTTGCATCATCGTAACGTTATGGCTCTCCCAATGAACGATTCGTCCATTATCGACGCGCCAGAAGCGGAAGAGCCAACTTCGCTTTATCAACGCATTCTGAATGATATTCGCGGTCAGATCGTTTCCGGCGCATGGCCTCCCGGATACCGTATTCCTTTTGAGCACGAACTGACGGTTCAGTATGATTGCTCGCGAATGACCGTGAACAAGGCGCTGTCACAGCTTGCAAACTCCGGACTGATTGAGAGGCGGCGGCGCTCGGGCAGCTTTGTTCGCGCACCTCGTGGGCAAGCCGCGGTGTTGGAAATAACCGACATCCGAAATGAGGTTGACGCGCTCGGCCTGCCCTACAGCTATACGCTTTCAAGCAGGCAGGAACGGCGCAGCCGTCTCGCCGACGCCCAACTTCTGGGGCCGCAATGTCCGAAGAAGCTGCTTGAAATGACATGCTTGCACTATGCGGGACAGCTCGCCTTCTGCCTTGAGCAACGCCTCATCAGCCTCGATGCAGTGCCTGATGCTGTGGATGAAAGCTTTCAGGACCTTGCGCCCGGACCATGGCTCATTCGCCGTGTTCCATGGAGTACCGCTGAGCACCGCATTCGCTCTGAAGCAGCAAAGCCACCCGTATCAACGGGCCTGAATGTGGCCGATGGCACCCCGTGCCTGATCGTCGAGCGCCGCACCTGGAGCGCCGATGAACCGGTAACGTTCGCCCGTTTCAATTATCCGGGCGAACTTCATTCTCTCGTGGCTCGTTTCAAGCCAGACTAGATTGCCGCAGTAACAATGATTTCAACGCCATAGGCAGGCGATGCCAGCTTTGCCTCACCGGTTGCGCGCGCCGGGGTGTTACCCTGCGGAACCCATTGATCCCATACGCTGTTCATTTCGGCAAAATCGTTCATATCGGCAAGCCATATGATGGCCTGAAGGATTTTCGTCTTGTCCGACCCGGCTTCTGCCAGCAGGCGATCGATTTCTGCAAGCACGTCCTTTGTTTGCTGGGCAACACTGCCGCCCGGATTTCCGACCTGACCCGACAAATAAACCGTGTTCCCATGTATCACGGCCTCACTCATGCGTGGGCCAGTACCAATGCGACGGATAGACATGCGCGATTCCTCTTGTGGTTGGGTTCGGAAGATCCGGATAATTCGTTACGCGCAGAGAGCGCAATGGCCACGAATTTCCATCGTTGTTTTTTCCGCGCGAAAACCTGAGCGGTCAGCCCAGCCTGTCAATCGCGCCTCAATTTCCTTGTCTGAAAATTCTGTGACCTGGCCGCACTTGTCGCAGATTGCAAACGCAACGAGTCCGTGGCAATGCCCATCATGATCGTCATGCTTGTGCGCGCACGCGACAAATGCGTTCAGGCTCTCAAGACGATGTACCAGTCCGGCTTCCTGCAACTTTTCAAGCGCACGATAGACCTGTAGCGGCGCGCGAAATCCATGATCGCGAAGCTGATCGAGCAGAGAATACGCACTCAGCGGCGCGTGAGATTTGCTCAGCGCGTCAAAAACAAGGGCCTGATTCCGCGTCAACTCGGTCATGTTCGTACTCTACACCATCTATTGCGGAGAAAATCCAGCCCGCACGGTTGACGAATGTAATAACATCACATAGCTATGTAATAACATTACAACCCTCATTCAATAAGCGATATGGCTGAAAACTGCCTCACCTTCGAGAACCTTACACTTGGCTATAACAGCCATGCGGCTGTTCATCATTTGAACGGTGCTGTTCGCCGCGGCTCGCTGACGGCTGTCGTTGGCGCAAATGGATCGGGTAAGTCCACTCTCATGAAGGGCATTGTTGGTGCGCTTAAGCCAATTTCCGGCAAAATTGACATCAAACCGGGAACCCGTATCGCCTATTTGCCGCAACAGTCTGAAATTGACCGCAGTTTTCCGGCGCGCGTCTTCGATCTTGTTTCGCTCGGACTTTGGCCAAAGCGCGGCCTGTTAGGGCGTATCACGGCTGGCGACCGCGCTGAAATTTCAAAGGCTCTGATGTCCGTCGGCCTTTCCGGCTTTGAAAACAGGCCAATCGACACGCTGTCTGGCGGGCAGATGCAGCGCGCACTTTTCGCGCGTGTTCTCTTGCAGGATGCCGATCTTATTTTGCTCGATGAACCCTTCAATGCCATCGACGCAAAGACCGTTGGAGACCTTTTGGATCTTGTTCAGCGCTGGCACGGCGAGGGGCGCACAATCATTGTCGTCGCGCACGATCTGGATTTGGTCCGTGAGAATTTCCCGGAATGTTTGCTTCTTGCGCGCAGCGCGGTTGCATGGGGTCCAACCCGGACGGCCCTGCACCCTGAACGCTTGCTTGCCGCGCGCCGCTTTGATGAGGCTTGGCACGAAGACGCCCCTTGGTGTGGAGATTCACAAGAACCGCACGCGCACAACCACGACCACCATCCGCACCATCACGCGTGAGGGCAAATGTACGAGTTCTTCATAGCGCCCTTTGCCGAATTCGGCTTCATGCAGCGAGCCTTGTTTGGCTCCCTGCTCCTGTCGCTATCCGCTTGCCCGGTTGGTGTTTTCCTGATGCTGCGGCGCATGAGCCTGACGGGTGACGCGGTCGCACACGGCATTTTGCCCGGCGCGGCGGTTGCTTACCTGATGTTCGGGCTGGAAATCGTGCCCATGACCATTGGCGGGTTGATAGCCGGGCTGGTGGTCGCTCTCGGTGCCGGTGCTGTAGCGCGCTTCACCTTGCAAAAAGAGGACGCTTCGCTGGCGGCCTTCTACCTCATTTCATTGGCCTTGGGCGTGCTTGTCATCTCCATTCGAGGATCAAGCGTGGACCTGATGCAAGTTCTGTTTGGCACAGTTCTGGCGCTCGACAGTTCAGCGCTGATACTTATAGCCTCGATCTGCGTCATAACCCTCGTCAGCCTCACCATATTCTGGAGAGGATTGGTTGCCGAATGCCTCGATCCGCTTTTCCTGCGTTCGGTTAGCCGAATTGGAACACCGGTGCATTTCGCGTTCCTGACATTGACCGTGCTCAATCTCGTGGCTGGTTTTCAGGCATTAGGCACCTTGCTTTCTGTGGGGCTGATGATGTTGCCCGCCGCCGGTGCGCGCTTCTGGGTCAACCGCGTCAGCGCCATGTCCGCGCTTGCAGTGCTATTTGGCTTTGCTTCCTGCGTTACGGGGCTTCTCGTCTCCTATCACGCCGCCTTGCCTTCAGGCCCATCCATCATTCTGGCCGCCGGTGTCATTTATATCGCGTCCGTATTTTGCGGGACCCGCGGTCTTATTCGCACACATTTCATCACCCACCGCCACAGAACCGCATAGGAGTCCGTGCGTGAAAGCCTCTTTGCCTGCTTCCGTGTTCATAGCTGCGCTTGCCATCGCCCTGCCTGCCAAGGCCGCAGAGAAGCTGAACGTCGTTGCGAGCTTTTCCATCATTGGTGATTTTGCCAGGCAGGTTGGCGGCGATCACATCAATCTGACAACTCTGGTTGGCCCCGGAGGGGACGCCCATGTTTACGAGCCAAAGCCCTCTGATGCTGCCGCTGTGCAGAATGCGGACATCGTGCTGGTAAACGGGCTGCATTTCGAAGGCTTTTTGCAACGTCTGGTCCAGGCCAGCGCAACCAAGGCCAAAATTGTTGAGCTGAGTGATGGAGCTGAAACGATAGAAGCAGAGGACGGCGACGAGCATGGTCATGATGGCGATGGCCATCACCATGAAGCGCTTGACCCGCATGCGTTTCAATCGGTCGCAAATGCCATTATCTATGTGAGCAACGTCGCGCACGCGTTCTGCGAAATCGATGCTGCCCGCTGCAATGACTATGAGGCAAATGCGGGTGCTTACACCGTCAAGCTTCAAACACTTGATGGCGAAATCAAATCCGCAGTTGCCTCAATTCCTTCAGACAAGCGCAAAATCATTACCTCACACGACGCCTTTGGCTATTTCGAGCACGCCTACGGCATTCGATTTATGGCTCCAGAAGGTCTTTCTACCGACTCCGAAGCTTCAGCCGCTGATGTTGCCAAGCTTGTGAAGCAGGTCCGGGAAGAAGATGCGTCTGCAATATTCGTTGAAAGCATCACCGACCCGAGGCTCATTCAGCAAATTGCTGCCGAAACGGGGCTCAGAATCGGCGGAACCCTTTATTCCGATGCCCTGTCTGCTTCCGATGGCCCCGCCCCAACCTATATTGATATGATGCGTTACAATGTGAACATCATCAAAGGCGCCATTTTGGGTAGTTGATCGGTTGCGCCGCACCAACCATGGTGGCAAAAGTCCGAATGGCCGAGTTGGCCGATTGCTGGAGAGTTTCATGCAGTATCGTCAAATAAGCGACAATTATGCAGTGTCGCCTCAAATCTCCGTGGAAGATATTGAAGCCATCAAAGCGGCCGGCTTCAAGAGCATCATTTGCAACCGGCCTGACAATGAGGACCCCGGCCAGCCATCCGCCGATCAAATTCAGGCGGCTGCCGAGTCCGCCGGTCTCGCATTCCGCTGGATTCCCGTTGTTAGCGGAAGCATCACGCCGCAGAACATCGAAAATCAGGCCGAGGCACTCAAGGAATTGCCCCAACCCGTCTTCGCCTATTGCCGTTCGGGCGGGCGCTGCACCAATCTTTTTGCAGAAATCCAGCAAGCGGGCCGCTGAACTCAAGCCTGAACGAAAACTTCGAACCCGCCATATATGAGCCTTTTCATATAGGCGGGCATCTCCTGCATGGATTGCTTGAGTCGGTCATCGTTCATGACCTTTTTCACCACTTCGTCGCGCTGCGCACGCGATTCATAGGTGACCCAGGAAAAGACTATCGTTTCGCCCTGTTCCTGCTTAACGGCGAGCGGGAAAGAGGTGAGAACCCCATCTGGAACATCATCAGCCCGCGCTTCGACATATGATAGCGCGCCGTGTTCCATCCAGACATCCCGGGCAATTTTGGTCATTTTAACATACGCCTCGAATTCGGCCTCTGGAACGGGCAGAACAAAGCCATCGACATAGATCATTTTGGGTCTCCATTCGTTTGACACTCCCCAAGGACGTGCGAACGGCACCGGTTCCGACATCGGATATGGCTGGTTCTTCTCTGGCCCAGTGAACTGGCCTCGACGGCAAGCAGGACAATGCGTTAAAGCAACCGATAAATCAGGCGGCGGGCTGATATGCCGCCCAAATCAGGACGAGCAACATGAACGTAGCAAAAGAAACAAGCGATCTTCTCAAAAAGCTCGGCGTCGTCGAGAGCGCCCACACGGGCGGGAATATGCCTTCTTACACGCCAGTCACCGGCGAAAAGCTCGCGGATTTGAAAACCGTAAGCGCATCTGAAGCAAATGCCATGATTGAGCGCGCAGACGCTGCCTTCCGCGACTGGCGGCTTGTTCCAGCCCCACGCCGCGGCGAGCTTGTGCGGTTGCTGGGCGAGGAATTGCGCGCCGCCAAATCGGATTTGGGCCGTCTGGTTTCGATTGAAGCGGGCAAGATCACGTCTGAGGGCCTGGGTGAAGTTCAGGAAATGATCGACATTTGCGATTTCGCTGTCGGCCTGTCGCGCCAGCTATACGGCCTGACCATCGCAACAGAACGGCCCGGCCACCGCATGATGGAGACATGGCACCCGCTTGGTGTCGTCGGGATCATCTCCGCTTTCAACTTCCCGGTCGCAGTTTGGTCATGGAACGCAGCTCTCGCTCTGGTCTGCGGCAATTCAATCGTTTGGAAGCCATCGGAAAAAACACCTCTTACGGCGCTTGCCTGCCAAGCTATTTTTGACAAGGCAATCAAGCGCTTCGGCGATGCTCCGCAGAATTTGAGTCAGGTATTGATCGGCGACCGCGCTATTGGTGAAGTTCTGGTCGATCACCCGAAAGTTCCGCTGGTTTCCGCCACCGGTTCCACCCGCATGGGCCGCGACGTGGGGCCACGTCTCGCCAAGCGGTTCGCACGAGCAATCCTCGAACTCGGCGGCAACAATGCCGGCATCGTTTGCCCTACTGCGGATCTGGATATGGCTCTTCGCGCGATTGCCTTTGGCGCGATGGGCACTGCCGGCCAGCGCTGCACCACCATGCGCCGCCTGATCGTCCATGAAAGCGTTTACGACAAGCTCTTGCCACGTTTGAAGAAGGCATATGAAAGCGTTTCTATCGGCAACCCGCTGGAAACGTCGGCGCTGGTTGGCCCGCTGATCGACAAAGCAGCATTCGATGGAATGCAGAAGGCGCTATCAGAAGCGAAGGCGCATGGCGGAAAGATTACCGGCGGTGAGCGCTTCGATGCAGGTGCGGCAAATGCGTATTATGTGCGGCCGGCTCTGGTTGAAATGCCCGGACAGGTTGGACCGGTTCTCGAAGAGACCTTCGCTCCGATCCTGTACGTGATGAAGTATTCGGATTTCGATGAAGCCCTGCGCCTGCATAATGGAGTTGCAGCAGGACTTTCGTCGTCGATTTTCACGCTTGATTTGCGCGAAGCCGAGCGCTTCCTTTCAGCAGACGGCTCGGATTGCGGCATCGCCAATGTCAACATCGGCACGTCCGGCGCAGAAATTGGTGGCGCGTTTGGTGGCGAGAAGGAAACGGGTGGTGGCCGTGAAAGCGGTTCGGACGCGTGGAAAGCCTATATGCGCCGTGCCACCAACACCGTGAACTATTCCAGCGCCCTGCCGCTCGCACAGGGCGTTTCCTTCGATATTGATTGATCGAAATGTGGATCGCGCCGGCTTGACCGGCGCGGTCTCACCAATCCATGACCACCTTGCCGGAATTGCCACTCTTCATGGCTTCGAATCCGGTCTGATAATCGTCAATCCCGATCCGGTGCGTGATCAGGCCGCTCACATCCAGCGGTCCTTGCACAAGTGCAATCATCTTGTACCAAGTCTCAAACATTTCGCGGCCATATATCCCCTTCAGGTGCAGCATCTTGAAGATGACCTTGTTCCAATCGATCTCGAAGCCCGTGGGGGCAATGCCGAGAATGGCTATCTTGCCGCCATTGTTCATCGTGTCGATCATCTCTCTAAATGCAGGTGCCGCGCCTGACATTTCCAGCCCGACATCAAAGCCCTCCGTCATGCCGATTTCCGGCATCACATCCTTCAGTCTTTGAGTTGAAGCATTTACGACATGCTGCACACCAAGTTTGCGCGCAAGCTCAAGCCTGACGGGGTTAATGTCTGTAATAACTACCTTGCGCGCGCCGACACATTGCGCGACCAGCGCACCCATGATTCCAATCGGACCCGCACCCGTCACGAGCACATCTTCCCCGACAAGATCGAATGAAAGTGCTGTGTGAACGGCGTTGCCGAGCGGATCGAAAATGGCCGCCACCTCATCCGGCACATCGTCCGGAATCGGCACCACATTGTGCTGCGGAATTGCGACATACTCCCCGAAGGAGCCGGGCCGGTTCACGCCGACGCCAAGTGTGTTCCGGCACAAATGTCCCCTGCCCGCGCGGCAATTGCGGCAGTGTCCGCACACAATATGGCCTTCGCCCGAAACGCGCTGCCCGACCTTGTATTCGGTCACGGCCGCACCAACATCAGCGATGGTTCCCACGAATTCGTGGCCCGTGACCATCGGCACCGGCACTGTTTTCTGTGCCCACTCATCCCAGTTGTAAATGTGAACATCGGTGCCGCAGATCGCAGATTTGCGTACCTTTATCAGCACATCATTCGGTCCGATTTCCGGGACAGGGACACGCTCCATCCAAATGCCCGGTTCGGCTTTGGCCTTGACCAGCGCGCGCATCAAATTCGACATGAGTTTGCGTCCTTTGTTCAGATCACGCCGAGTTCGCGGCCGACTTCCGTGAAAGCCGCAACTGCACGATCAATATCTTCAATCGAATGAGCCGCTGACATTTGCGTGCGGATTCGCGCCTGCCCACGGGGGACAACAGGGAAGGAGAATCCAATCACATAGATCACGCGCGCCAACATTTTTTCGGCCATAGCCTGCGCCAGCGCGGCATCGCCAATCATCACCGGAATGATTGGATGATCAGCACCTGCGAGCGTGAACCCTGCCTTGTTCATCGAGGCCCGGAAATGGTTCGCATTCCGGTACAGCTTTTCACGCAAGGCATCGCCATTGTCGATCATGTCGAAAACCTTGAGCGAAGCGCCGGCAATGGCTGGCATCAGCGTATTCGAGAAAAGATAGGGCCGCGAGCGTTGGCGCAACCATTCAACGACTTCCCGTTTGCCGGAAGTATAGCCACCGGAGGCTCCGCCAAGCGCCTTGCCAAGCGTGCCGGTGATGATATCCACCCTGCCCTCGACGCCGCAATGTTCGGCCGACCCACGGCCATGTTTTCCTACGAAACCGACCGCATGGCTGTCGTCGACCATGACCATCGCGCCGTATTTATCCGCGAGGTCGCATACTCCTTGCAGATCGGCAATGATCCCATCCATGGAGAAGACGCCATCCGTGGCAATCAATTTGAAACGGCAGTCCTGCGCCTGCTTGAGCTGCTCTTCGAGGTCCGCCATGTCATTATTCGCGTAGCGGAACCGCCGCGCCTTCGAGAGGCGCACACCGTCAATGATTGACGCGTGGTTCAGCGAATCGGAAATGATGGCATCTTCTTCGGACAGCAGGGTTTCAAAAAGTCCGCCATTGGCATCGAAGCAGGAAGAATAGAGGATCGTATCTTCCATGCCCAGAAAATCAGAAATGCGGCGCTCAAGCTGCTTGTGTTCTTCCTGCGTACCGCAAATGAACCTGACAGACGCCATGCCATAGCCATACCGGTCCAGCGCAGATTTTGCGGCTTCACGCAGCTCTTCATTGTCCGCAAGGCCGAGGTAATTATTGGCACAAAAGTTCAACACCCTTGAGCCGTCCGCCACCGTGATTTCCGCGGCCTGCGTGGAGGTTATGACCCGTTCCGTCTTGTAAAGCCCAGCCTGTTTCAGGCCATCGAGCTCTTTTGAAAGATGGGCAATGAATGGGTCCGGCATGTCGTTCCTCCATATTTCAGAACTCGCTAACATTGCGCGCCAGTAACGGCAACGACAAACAGCGCCAAACCCACAGCTGAGCTATTGCGGGAGCTGTTCGCGCCTTAGCCAGAATACTTCGCCCTCACTGTGTTCCGTGTCCAGCCACAGAAAAGGCGTATGCGGATACTGGCTTTCGAGAATGTCGCTGTCTGTTCCGATCTCGCACAGCAAGCCGCCGCCCGGATTAAGGTGCGATGCAGATTGCGCGAGTATCCGGTGGACAATATCGAATCCGTCCGCTCCACCATCTAGTGCCATGGCCGGTTCATGCGTGAATTCGGGGGGAAGCACAGCCATCACATCCTGCCCGACATAGGGCGGGTTGGTAATAATCAGATCATATGTGCGACCGGCAAGTGGCCCGAAAAGATCGCCGCGCAGCAGTTTTATTCGGTCACCAAAGCCGTGATCTTCGACATTTTCCGCAGCAAGCGTCAGCGCATCGGCAGACAGGTCGACCGCATCAATTTCTGCATTTGGAAAGGCGTAGGCTGCCAGAATCGCCAGAGACCCGCCACCAGTGCAAAGATCAAGTACAGAAGCAATTTCCATCGGGTCTTCAACCAGCGCGCCCGCCTCGCCGGAGCCGTTGAAAAGTGACGATGCAAGCAACTCACCAATGAATGAGCGCGGCACCAGCGCGCGCGCATCGGATCGAAAGGGAACGCCTGCCAGATAGGTGCGGCCTATGATATAAGCCGCCGGCTGCCTCGTTTCTATGCGCTGGGCAATGCGCTCGCCGATCAACGCCTTCTCGCGGGCTGTCAAGCGCGCGTCCGCAAAAGCGTTGAAATCTTCAACCGGCAGGTTGAGGCTTTCGAGAATCAGGAAAACGGCTTCATCCAGCGCCGTCGTGGAGCCGTGGCCGTAGTAAAGTCCTGCCGCAGAAAATGCGCTCACGGCATAGCGCAGCGCATCGCGCAATGTCACCAGCTCGGAAATCTCGCGGCGCGGGTCTGGCCCTGCCTTTGCTTCAACCTTCATCACGCCCTCGGTCTGTTGGAATGTGGGCCACTATAGAAACCACATGAATAGCACAAGCTGCGGCGATACCATTGCTCGCCCTGTTCACAACTCGAACAAAACATGACCGGCAATGCGAATCCCGTTATGCTGACCGCCATGGCTATTCATCAGCTTTCAGAAACGATTATAAACCAGATTGCCGCTGGCGAAGTGATCGAGCGCCCTGCCAGCGTTGTCAAGGAACTGGTGGAAAACGCGCTCGACGCTGGAGCGCGGCGCATTGATGTTGCCACCGTGGGTGGCGGCCTGAACCTTATACGCGTGACCGACGATGGTGGCGGGATTGCGCGGGAAGATTTGCATCTGGCCATATCCCGCCATTGCACATCGAAGCTTTCCGACGACATCAACGATATTCGTTCGCTGGGTTTTCGAGGCGAGGCCCTGCCGTCAATTGGTTCCGTATCGCGCATGACAATCCGCTCCCGAACAGAAATGGCCGATGCGGGCTATGAGATTTCGGTCGATGGCGGACGTGTGCAGGCCGCGCGTCCGGCTGCCGCCAATCGCGGCACGCTGGTTGAGGTGCACGACCTGTTCTTTGCAACTCCTGCCCGCCTCAAATTCATGAAAGGGGAACGCGCCGAGACCACCGCAATCAATGATGTGGTAAAGCGTGTGGCCATTGCGTTTCCGAACGTACACTTCACCGTTTCCGGGCCTGATCGCGGAGCTTTGGAGATGGTTGGAACATCCGATCCGATGCAGCGCATAGCGCAGGTGCTTGGCAAGGAGTTCGCTGAAAATGCCTTGGCCGTGGACGCACAGCGGGAAGGCGTTCGCCTTCACGGACACGTTTCGATTCCCTCGTTCAGCCGCGCAAACGCCCTGCAACAGTTTGCCTATGTGAACGGCAGGCCAGTGCGCGACAAGCTTATCGCCAGCGCTATTCGCGGAGCCTATGCTGACACGCTGGCCCGCGACCGCCATCCCGTCGTGGTGCTGTTCTTGCAGCTTGACCCTGCCGATGTTGATGTAAACGTGCATCCTGCCAAGGCTGATGTGCGCTTTCGCGACCCCGGATTGGTGCGCGGCCTTATTATAGGTGCCATCCGCGAAGCGCTGGCGCAGGCGGGAATTCGCCCCGCAACGGGAGCTGGCACGTCACTCGCCGGAGCCTTCAGGCCCGGAACGGGCGGGTTCAGAGGTGAAGAATTCAACAATGGCGGTTTTGATGCGGATCGGTCGATTCATCGGCCGCTCGAAATGTCTGGCGGCTTTGGCGAAAGCGCACAGGCACGTTTCGATTCCGCCCCGGCAGTGAGCGCAGACAGCCGCGCGGGTAGCGTGGCCCCTGCCCCCGATTTGCTGGCACATCCATTGGGCGCTGCTCGCGCGCAGGTTCATGCAAACTACATTGTCGCGCAGACTGAAAATTCGCTGATAATCGTCGATCAGCACGCAGCGCATGAGCGTCTTGTCTATGAAGCGCTAAAAAACGCCATGCACGCACGTTCATTGCCGTCGCAAATGCTGTTGCTCCCCGAGATTGTTGACCTGCCCTCAGACGATGTTGAGCGACTGGCTTCCCACGCCCAAACGCTGGAAAAATTCGGTCTGCGGCTGGAGCGTTTTGGCCCCGGCGCGATTGCAGTGCGCGAGACACCCGCCATGTTGGGCGAGGTTGATGTTCAGTCCCTGCTGCGTGACCTGGCTGATGAGATTGCCGACAATGACACGGTGGAGGCATTGAAAGAGCGTCTGGACCGGATTGCGTCAACCATGGCCTGCCATGGCTCTGTTCGTTCTGGTCGCCTGCTGAAGCCGGAAGAAATGAATGCATTGTTGCGTCAGATGGAAGCGACACCGGGATCGGGCACGTGCAATCACGGACGCCCGACATATATCGAGTTGAAGCTGACAGATATTGAACGTCTGTTTGGAAGGCGTTAGTTGCGGGGCCAAGGCGTTCCGGCTATTTTGACGGCGCAAGGAGAATGACAGGCGATGAACAGGTTTGAAGGTCCAGGCGCACGCGAAGCTCGCATTCGCTACCTCGATGGCGATTTTCAGGTAACAAGCCCCGGCACTTTCGTTCGCTGTGCAGCGACAGGGGAAGCCATTCCGCTGGACGAGTTGCGTTACTGGAGCGTGGCTCGCCAGGAACCTTATCTCAATGCCGAAGTTTCGCTATCGCGCGAACTGGAATGTAACCCGGATTTGCGCAAGCGCGCCTAGAATCGACGCTTCCTGAAGGCGACAGTTGCCGCGTCGATAATCCTGTCCGGCACATCTTCCGGTTCGAAACGCGTTTCCACACCAAACACGGCAAGACGCTGCAAAAAGCCCTCGGGCACGATGCTTCCGCGCAATCGTGCGGCGTCCTTTTCAGTCGTCACAAGTTGCAGACGGGCGCTTGAAGCCTCGCGTTCAAGCTCCTGCAATTCTGCGGGCTTGAAGGGGTGATGGTCGCCAAAGACGCGCGTTTGCACCACATCAGCCCCGGCGTGCGCCAACGCGTCGAAAAATCGCTGGGGGTGTCCTATGCCTGCAAATGCCAGAACCTTCTTGCCCGCAAATGCGTCCGGCTCCACCGCTATCGTTGCTGCGGTATAGATGGCCTTTCCAGCGCGAGCGGCCATGCGCAACACAGTGTCTGCTGCCGTTCCACTCCCGATACAAAGCAGGGAATCTGCGTAGCGCAATTGTTCGATCAGCGGGGCTCGCAAGGGCCCACCGGGTATCACATGGGCATTGCCCAGCCCCGTTCGCGCGTCCACAACAAGCAGGGCATGGTCGATCTCAAGGTGCGCGCTTTGGAAACCATCATCCATCAAGATCAGGTCGCAGCCATTCTCCAGTAGAAGTTCAGCTCCACTCAATCTCTTGCGCGAGACAGCAACCGTCGCATGTTGTGCAAGCAGCAACGGCTCATCGCCAACGATAGCGGCGGTGTCCTCCTTCGGGTTCACAATATGCGCCCTGCGCAACGTGCCGCCATGGCCGCGCGAAAGAATTCCGGGTTTTAGTCCACGCCTGATTGCAGCCTTCGCCAGCGCGATCGTGGTCGGCGTTTTTCCCGTGCCTCCTACGGTGAAATTACCGATGCAAATCACCGGCACGTCAATTTTTTTGCGTGGCGCGCGCGCCATGCGTCGTGACGCAACCAGTCCATAAACCATTGAAAATGGGAACAAAGCCCATGCCTGCCAGCCCGGCTTGCTCCACCAGAATGGAGGCGCACTGCTCACCGTCTGCCTTTCAACCGTGTTTGGACAATCAGTGGCTGAATGAAGGGGTCGAGGGCCTTGAGTGTGCGCTGCAATGTGCCACGCATTTCATCCACGGTTGCAATACCAGCAGCCATCATCTGATGGCGCGCCTCGTCATTCTTCAGGAGGTGGTTCACGGCCTTGGCGAGCGATTGGCCGTCGCGCACCAGAAGGGCGGCCCCGCTGTCGATCAAACGCTGGTACGCTTCACGAAAGTTCTGGATGTTTGGCCCGGACAAGACAGCAAGGCCCAGCATCGCCGGTTCGAGCGGGTTTTGCCCACCTTCCGCCGAAAGCGAGCGCCCCACGAACGCAATCTCGGAAAGCTGAAGATAAGTGCCCATCTCGCCAATCGTATCGCCGAGGAAAATTTCAGTTTCGGCTGCAATCTTCTGACCGAGGCTACGCCGCGCAACAGCAAGCTTCTCCTTGGAAAAGCGCTCTGCGATGGCATCGGCACGATCCGGGTGGCGCGGAACAATGATCGTCAGCAGATCGGGATATCGCTTCTTCAATGCGCGATGAACCTGAGCCGCGATCAACTCCTCGCCGTCATGCGTCGATATTGCCGCCCAAACGGGACGCTCGCCGATTTGCGCTTTCAGCTTTGCAACCTCAGCCTCATCCATTTTCGGCATCTGAGCATCTGTCTTCAGATTGCCGGATATGGTCACAGGTCGCGCACCGAGTTCTCCAAAGCGCTCCCCATCAATTTCGGACTGGGCAACGACATGCGCAAAATTTTCAAACAAAGCTTCCGCCAGATAGGAGCGCTTCTGCCATGACCTGAATGAGCGGTCAGACAGACGGCCATTCACCAAAACCTGAGGAATGCGCCGCTGGCTCAACTCCATCATGATGACCGGCCAGATTTCTGATTCAGCGAAAATCGCCAGATCCGGCTTCCAATGATCCAGAAAGCGGCGCACGGCCGGTTTGAGATCAAGCGGAACGTATTGATGTATAATTCGACCGTGGAACCGCTCGTCCGCGATCTTTGCCGAAGTTACGGTGCCTGTAGTCAGAACGACTGTTATGCCGCATTCGAGCAGGTGCTCAATCAGGGCGGAGATAGCAAGCGTTTCGCCCACGCTTGCAGCATGCATCCAGATCAAGGGGCCTGCGGGCCTTGCAATCCGGGTTTTGCCATAGCGTTCACGCCGCCGCGCGCGATCTTCTTTGCCCTTGGTCGCGCGATAGGCAACGTAGCCGCCTATTACGGGATAGGCCGCCGCCCCCGCCACGCGATAAATTGAGAGCAATGTCCGCGCCCAGCGTTCGCTCAATGCCGCCCCTCCACCATTTTATACGCCGTCTCGAACGTCTCATTCAGTGCTGCCGTCAACTCCTGCCGGCGCGCTTCCATCAATTCGGCGTCCGCATCAGCCGGCACATAGATTGGCTTGCCGAAATGCAGAACACCGCGCCCAAACGGCAAATTGATGGTCGTCTTGTCCCAGCTCCGCTCAAGAACCTTTCGGCGACTTGTTGCAATCGCGGCCGGTATGATCGGCCTGCCAGAAATCCGGGCCAGCAAGATGATCCCTTCGCCCGCGTCACGTGGTGTGCCGTGGGGAATGTCGGCGATCATGCAAACATTCGACCCTGCTTCAAGCGCCTTTTTGAGTTGCAGCAAGGCCCGCGCGCCACCTTTGTCGGCGTTGTTGCCCGTCGTTCGCCCGCCGGAACCGCGAACAGTGGCAACGCCGAAACGTTCGAGCACCTTGGCGTTGAGTTCGGCATCAGCGCTTTTGGACACCATTGCCACCAACTTGCGCTTCGATGGGTAAAAAGCGGGCGCGAGAATGTGCTGTCCGTGCCAAAGAGCCATAATTGCCGGCTCCAGTGCCTCCAACTCCGGGGTGAGTTTAGACACAGAGCCTTTGACCGCCGGGTTCGTCAAACGCACAAAACGCAAGGCGCCAGTCAGCAGCCCGGTCAACGCGGCTTTGGCAAGACGTGAGTTGGCCAGCGGTTTGCGCACCTTCCGCCATGCGGATTTCAGTGCACCCGACTTTTTGGCAGCGAGGCCCTTGCCTGAAGTTTCAACGGAGCGATGGCTCAATGTCTTGTCCGTCGCTCAACCCTTGGCCACTGATTGCGGGTCGAGCAGCCGGTGGAGGTGCACGACATAATAGCGCATGTGCGCATTGTCGACGCTCGACTGCGCCTTCGACTTCCATGCAGCATGTGCTGTTTCGTAATTGGGAAAAACCCCAACGATATCGAGTGCTTCGAGATCGCGGAACTCATGGCTTCCCAGTGATTTTAGTTCGCCGCCAAATACCAGATGGAGGAGTTGCTTTTGCCCTGTATCTTCGCTCATGGCTGTCTCGTTGGTTTGAATTTGTGTCGGGTTTGAGCCAATTTCAACCGTAATTCAAGCTGTCAGTTTCGACTTCCCTGATATTCGCCCAGCGCTTTTACCAGCGCGTCCAGCAGCGTACCGCTCCCTGCTGCAAGCGCGTTGTGCCTTGCGCTTTCCTCACCAAGCATCGGCGGCATCCCATCCGCGCCCAGCAATGCTCCCCCAGCCTCCTCCAGAATAAGCATTGCAGCGGCAATGTCCCAATCCTGCGCATCAGGCTTCACAAAGGTTGCGTTCAGTTTACCGATCGCCACCAAAGCCAGACGGTAAGCCAGCGAAGGCACATGCGCCACTGCGCGCGTTTGCTGGAGCAAATGAGGTGGCAACAGGTTGACCATCGCCTTTGGCCCACCAAGACTGAATGGTGCAATCGGGTTCTGCAGTACCTTGATCCGGGTGCCGTTCAGCCATGCACCACAGCCGCGCACTGCCTCAAACGTTTCGCCTGTTGCCGGGCACTCCAGCACGCCAGCAAGCGTTTTCCCGCCTTCCACCAGCGCCGCGCTGACACACCAGCGCTTGTCGCCTGCAAGAAATCCGCGCGTTCCATCAATGGGGTCCACAATGAAGCTGCGTGGGCCGGCGCTGCGCACAGTGCTCTCTTCAGTTTCCTCTGAAAGCCAGCCATAAGCGGGTCGCACGCCGAGTAAGGTCTGGCGCAGAAACTTGTCAGCGGCGTAGTCTGCCTCACTGACAGGCGACGCTCCCTGCTTCAGCCATACTTGCGGATTTTCTCCGAAGTAGCGCATGGCAATGCGGCCAGCTTCCCGCGCCGCTTCCCGCATTAATTGAAAGTCGGGATCATTCAGCCCGATCAGCTGTGCCTCAGGTGCCTGCAATTGTCATACCCTCGACGAGCAATGTCGGCGCGGCGGTCCCGAAATTCCTGTCCAGATCGTTTGCCGGAACCATGCGAAGGAACATGTCCTTCAGATTTGACGCGATGGTGATTTCCGAAACCGGAAATGCAAGCTCGCCGTTTTCTATCCAGTAACCGGAGGCGCCGCGGCTATATTCGCCCGTTACCATATTGACGCCCTGCCCAATAACTTCCGTAACATAGAAGCCATTCCTGACATTTCGAATCATGTCCTGAGCGGAGATTTCTCCCGGCTCAATTGCCAGATTTGTCGAGGATGGAGAAACGGACGAACCGCCTCTGGAACCACGTCCGTTTGTAGTCAGGCCAAGCTCGCGGGCGGCGGATGTGGACAGGAACCAATGCCCCAGCACGCCCTTGTCCACCATCACCAGCTTTTCGCCTTCGACGCCCTCGCCATCGAATGGGCGGGATGCCTGCCCTCGTATTCTCAACGGGTCATCGGTAACCGTAATGCCGGCGCTTGCGATCTGCTTGCCCATCATATCGCGCCAGAAGCTCGTCTTGCGAGCGACCGCAGCACCGTTAATAGCGCCAGCCAAATGGCCAGCCATGCCGCGCGCAACGCGCGGGTCGAAAATAACGTCCGCCGTTCCTGTAGGCATTCGACGCGGGTTCAAGCGACGCACGGCGCGCTCTCCCGCCTTGCGACCAATGGATTCAGGTGCTTCCAACTCTTCAAAATGGATGCGCGAGGAATATTCATAATCGCGCTCCATGCCGGTTCCTTCCCCGGCAATTACGCTAACCGAGCGCGAGAACCTTGAAATCGAATACTGCCCGACGAAGCCGCTGGACGTTGCCAGAACCAGACCGCCCAGCCCTGCACCGGCGCTGCTTCCACTGGAATTCGTAACGCCCTTCACGGACATCGCAGCCTGTTCGGCAACCAAAGCATGTTCAGTCAGCTGCGCAGCGGAAACGATGGTAGGGTCAAAAAGATCAAGCTGTTTCGGCTCGCGCATCAGCAATGCTGCATCGGCAAGCCCCTGAAACGGGTCCTCCGGCGAGACGCGCGCCATCGCCACCGCGCGTTGCGCCAGCGTGGAGACATCTGCGCCCGCCGTGGCCGATACGCTGGCCACCCTGTTGCCTACAAAAACACGCAGCGAAACATCGTCGCTTTCCGAAGCGTCCGTATTTTCAACCTTGCCAAGGCGCACTGTCACAGACGTTGACCGGCTTCTTACCGCGACAGCATCGGCAGCGTCAGCCCCAGCCTTTCTGGCCGCTTCAACAAGGGCGGAAACCCGGTCAGTCAGCCGGTTTGTGTCAAGCGTTACAGACATTCAGTGATTCCATTCCGGGCGCATGGCTTTTCGTGCGCTTCATCTATTGCGCCGACGCGCCTTGTGCAATGCTATGCGGCCTTTCGCGCAACCAGAGCGGCCTCCACCGCGCGTTTCAAATCATCTTTTATCGAAACCGTTTCGGCCATTACGGCATCCATCTTCAGGAAATCCAGTACGCGGAAGCGTGAAACAGGCGGGTGCAAAAGAATATCCGGTCGCATCTGCTGCAGCTTGTTCGCAATGATTGATTGCATCATCAGCTGACTGGAGCCAAACATCAGATCAATGGTTGTTGGAACCTTCCGCCTCCCTGTGCTCGGCGCGCCTACAACGTCAATGCCGATTGTTATGTCCGCCTTGCCGAGGACAAGATCGAACGGAACGGGATTGTAAATACCTCCGTCGATCAACAGCCGGTCATCGCGAACGACCGGCTTGAATACCGCTGGTATTGCAGCAGAGGCACCCAGCGCCGATATCAGATCACCACTATCGCAAATGTGCAGGCAATGGCCAAAGTAATCCGTTGCCGTAACCTGCAGCGGAATAACAAGCTCCTCAAAGGTATCGGGAATTTGGTGCGGCAGGAACGCGCGAAGCAGGCGCTCGACATTGAACTGGCCGAAAGAAAAGCCCCCCGCGAAAAACTCGGTCAGCGATCCGGGACGCGCCCTCCACATGCGACTGGCGACCTCGGCCCGCCGGCTTAAAATCTCCTTGGCATGAGCGTGGATTTCCGCGCCAGCCATCCCGGACGCCATGCCAGCGCCCATAATCGCGCCGATTGACGACCCCGCAATCGCCACAGGTTTTATCCCGAGCTCATCAAGCGCTTCGATCACATGGATATGCGCCAGACCTCGCGCGCCGCCGCCTCCGAACGCCACAGCAAAACTGGGCGTTGTGGCAGACGACAACGACTTGGCGGCTTTCATCCCTGTTTCTCCGGACCGATCGTCATTATCGCAGGATCAGCGGAAAGCAGCTTTTTGGCAACTGCATTCACCTGCTCGCGCGTTACAGATTCAATCAGGCCTGTGCGCTTTTGCATGTAGTCAATGCCCAGCTTCTCTGCCTGCAACTCGACCAGCGTGCGCGCTATAGCTGCCGAACTGTTGAGATTGTTTATCGCATATGCGCCAGTCACATATTTCTTTGCCGCCGCAAGCTCTTCTTCCGAAACGCCCTCCTCCGCGACTTTCGCTATGACCTGACGCATCAGAGCCAGCGTTTCGCTCGCCCGGTCAGATCGGGTTGCAGTTGATACTGCCAGCATATTTGTATGCTGCGACGAGGAAAGGGACGAATCCACGCTATATGCGAGGCCGCGTTTTTCCCGAACTTCTCTGAAAAGTTGAGAGGTAAAGGTCCCACCGCCCAAAATGTGATTCATGAGATAGGCCGGGAAGAATTCGGGGTCTGAGCGCGACACACCGGGATAGCCCATCTGTATCAGCGTTTGCGGCAAGTCATAATTCACAGAAAGAGTTTGGCCGAGCTTGGGCGCGACGTCGGGAACCGCGCGCAACTGGGGCTTTTCGGGCAGGTCACCGAAAACACGATCAAGATTTTTCTTCAGCGTCTCAGCGTCTATCGCGCCCACAACGCCGACGTAAAGCTTTTCACGCGCAAATATGCGCCGGTGCAGCGCGCGCAGGTCGTTACCCGTAATCGTTGCGAGAGTTTCGGGTGTGCCTTGCGTGAGACGCGAATATGGATGGTCAGGGTAAAGCGCCTGACCCCATTTTATACCTGCTGCGTATTCAGGATCGCGTGAGCGCGCCAAAATACCGGAAACAATTTGAGAACGCATACGGTCGAGCGGCTTCTGGTCAAAACGCGGCTGATTCACGGCGAGCGCGAGCAGCCCGATTGCCTCTTCCCGTTGGTCGGCGAGAAAGCGCATCCCGCCACCGAACCTGTCCCTGTCTGCGCTGAACCCCATTTCAGCGCCTGCATCATCAAGCTTTATCTGGAACGCCTCGCTGTCCAGCTCACCCGCCCCCTCATCGAACATCGCCGTCATGAGGTTCGCCAGCCCCTCCTTGCCGTCGGGGTCCTGAGTGCTGCCCCCTTCAAATGCAAAGCGCATTGCAACCAGCGGCACGGTGTAATCTTCCACGAGCCAGGCGCGCACGCCTTTAGGGGAGACGACCTCCTGAATTTTCATCTCGGCGGAAGCGGCAATGGCGCTAACCAGCACAAAAAGCAGCGCCAGCCCGCCGCGCAACATGACTGAAAGTGGGCGCGCGCTCATTGTGCAACCTCCGCTTCGGGAAGAAGATAACCCGTCACCGATTTGCCCGGCACGAGATATTTGGTGGCCACCGCCTGAACCTGTTCAGGCGTAACTGCCTCAATTCTTTGCGGCCATTCTTCTATGTCTTTCAGTGTTGAGCCCGTTGCGAGCGAACTGCCGTAAAGATTTGCCATACCGGTCGAGTTGTCGCGGGCGAAAATCACGCTGCGCCGAAAGCGGGTCTTGGCCCGCTCCAGTTCGTCCGCCGACACACCATCCTTAACGATCCGCGCGATTTCCGCGTCAATCGCTTTTTCCACGGTTGCCAGCCCGTCAGCGCCCTGCGGCGCACCATAAACGCCGAATGCCGTCTCATCATACATTGTGCCCTGATAGAAAGCGCCGGCGCTGGAAGCGGTCCCTTCCTCAACGATCAGCCGCTGGTAGAGCCGGCTTCGCGTTCCCCCACCAAGGATTTCGGACAATAGATCGAGGGCTTCCGCCTCGCCGGGTGCAGCAGTGCGATAGGATGGAACAATCCACCGCTTTGAAAAGCTTGGAACACTCACCCGCGCATCCGTCAGGGTCACAGTCCGGCTGGTGTTCTGCTCCGGTTCCTGCGGACGCTGGCGCGCTGCAATATCCGGTCCGCGAGCCACCCGGCCGTAGGTTTGCGAGGCCAGTTCCTTTACCCGCTCGGCAGTCGTGTCCCCTGCTACAACGAGAATCGCATTGTTCGGCGCATAGTAGCGATCGTAGAAGGCCACCGCGTCCGTGCGGTTCAATTGCTCGATCTCCTGTTTCCACCCAATGATCGGAATACGATACGGATGGTTCTGGTAGAGCGTGGCGTCCACTTCCTCGGCAAGCAGTGCTCCGGGATCATTGTCGACTCGCGATGCGCGCTCCTCAAGTATCACATCACGTTCCGTGCCAATGACATCGTCGGTCAGGACCAGATTGCGCATCCGGTCAGATTCATATGCCATCATGGTCGGCAAGGCTTCGGGCGAAACGGTCTGAATATACGCCGTATAGTCATCAGAGGTGAACGCGTTTCCATCGCCGCCGATTTCCGCAACCTTTCGGTCGAACTCTCCGGCGGGATGGTTTTTCGTTGCCTTGAACATCAGATGTTCAAAAAAATGCGCTATGCCTGATTTGCCCGGCGGCTCATCAGCGCTGCCGACCTTGTACCAAACCATATGTGTGACCACAGGCGCCCTGTGGTCAGGAATGACAACGACCTGCATTCCATTGTCGAGCATGAAACTCGAAACGCCGTTTAGCGCCTCCTTTGCGGGAGCCGAAACAGCGAGCGCCATAAGAGCAAGTCCCGCAAGGGACGAACGAAATAATGTTGCCAAGAGACTGGATCCTGTTTGCGCTGTGATTGTCCGCCATCTGTGGCGCGAACATGACGCTCACGACAGCTTGAACAGCCGAATGATCGTGTCGCCGTATGATCTTTCATCCAGAAGCGTGAACCCTTCGCCTGGATCGAAGGCAGCTTCGGCGGTTTCCTCAAGCACGCACAGCGCGCCAGGCACCAGCCAACCGCCATTACGCGCAGATTGCAAAGCTGCCTCGCCCAGCCCCTTTCCATATGGGGGATCTGCCAACAGCAGGCCGAATGGCTGGATCGTGCCAACGTCACCCAGCCGGGTTGCATCCCTGCGAAACAACTTCGTGCGGCCCTGAAGGCCCAGCGCTTCCACATTGGTGCGGATCAACCCGCGACCTTCCGCAGATTCTTCAATGAACAGGCAGTGAGACGCCCCGCGCGATATAGCCTCGAGGCCAAGCGCGCCCGTTCCAGCGAACAGGTCCAGTACCCGCGCGCCTTCCAGATGCTCGGCATAGCCATGCGCCAGAACATTGAACAACGCTTCGCGCGTTCGGTCGGTGGTGGGACGAATCGATTGGGTGCGGGGCGTCACCAGCGCCCTGCCCCTGAACTCACCGCCCACGATCCGCATTGTCAGCCTTTGCGGGGTGGCCTACCGCCACCTCCCGGGCCGCGCGGTGCACCGCCTGGCCTATCGAAACGCTTCCCGTCCTTCCTGAACGGTGGGCGCGAGCGTTGCTGCCCCTCGCCGTCCCGCTCCCTGCGTTCGGCTGCGCGTTCGCTCGGCCGCTTTGCTTGCGGGCGCGCACCTGGCGCCATCCACACATTCGCCTTGCGTGGGCCTCTTTCCTCAACCGGCTTTTCGTCGCGCTCACCACGCTTGCCGTCACGGGGCGGCTTTGACCCGAAAGGCTTTGGCCCGAATGGCTTTCGGTCGCCCTTGGTGGTCAGCCGGTCGAGCGGCCTTTCCCGATCACGGTCACGATCGCGGCGGAACCCGCCCTTCACCAAACCGCCCTCACCAACCGTCATTTCACGCGGACGACGTTCGGCAGCGCGCGGTTCTGAACCTTCGCCGCCACGCCGCACTGGCTTGTTCGGAAAGGGCTGAAGAATGTCTGCGTCGAAATTGGCCCCCGATTCTTCAATCAGGGTGTCGCCAAGCTGCTCGCGCAGCGTGCGACCCTTGATCTCCATGACGTGGCCTTCCGGCAATTCACCGAGTTGGAACGGGCCATACGAAACACGAATCAGGCGCGTAACTTCGAGACCCAGCGCACCCAGAATGTTTTTGACTTCGCGATTTTTACCCTCTCGAAGCCCTAGCGTCAGCCAGGCATTGGTTCCCTGAGTGCGCTCAAGCACAGCTTCAACCGCGCCGTAGAACACGCCCTCAACAGCGATGCCCTCCTGAAGCGAGGCAAGCCGCGCTTCATCAACCTCGCCATGCACGCGCACACGATATCGGCGCAGCCAGCCGGTTGCCGGAAGCTCCAGCACGCGCGCAAGACCGCCGTCATTGGTCAGCAACAACAGGCCCTCGGTGTTAATGTCGAGACGCCCAACCGTCATGAGACGGGGCAGATTTTCCGGCAATATGTCGAAAACGGTCTTGCGACCTTCCGGGTCACGATTCGTTGTCACGACACCAGACGGCTTATGGAAAAGGAAAAGCCGGGTACGTTCGATTGCAGGAATTTCCTTGCCGTCCACCTCAATGCGGTCGCTCGCAGAAACGTTAAGCGCGGGAGACTCCACCAGCTTGCCGTTTACCCTCACCCGACCATCGACAATGAGGCTTTCCGCATCGCGACGCGAAGATATGCCTGCGCGTGCGAGGCGCTTGGCAATACGCTCGCCTTCTGACCAATCTTCGTTGCTTTCCGGCCGGCTTCTTGAACCGCTGAAGCGTGGCCGCTCTGAACGCTCTCCATCCTCGCGCTTGAAACGCGGACGGTCTGAACCACCGAACCGGTCTCCACCTTCCTTGTTGAAGCGTGGGCGCTCTGAACGCTCGCCATCCTCGCGCTTGAAACGCGGACGGTCTGAACCGGCGAACCGGTTGCCGCCTTCCTTGTTGAAGCGTGGGCGCTCTGAACGCTCGCCATCCTCGCGCTTGAAACGCGGACGGTCTGAACCGCCGAACCGGTCGCCGCCTTCCTTGTTGAAGCGTGGGCGCTCTGACCGCTCGCCATCCTCGCGCTTGAAACGCGGACGGTCTGAACCACCGAACCGCTCACCGCCTTCCTTGCTGAAGCGTGGGCGCTCTGACCGCTCTCCATCCTCGCGCTTGAAACGCGGACGGTCTGAACCGCCGAACCGGTTGCCGCCTTCCTTGTTGAAGCGTGGGCGCTCCGAGCGCTCGCCATCCTCGCGCTTGAAACGCGGACGGTCTGAACCGCCGAACCGGTCGCCCCCTTCCTTATTGAAGCGTGGGCGCTCTGAACGCTCGCCATCCTCGCGCCTTGCGAAAGGCCGTGGACCGTCGCTCTTGCGGAAAAATTTGCCGCCGTCACCGCCCTTTGCGGGCCTTTTGCTTCCGATCGGGCGCTGCGGCTTGCCTCGACTCGGCTTTTTTCGATTGTCGTCCATATGGTCCTAACTCGTTTGGGCGGCTAGATAGCAACATCGCATGTAGCAAGCGAGGGGAATATTGAATTGACCCGCACTGATTTCATGGAACTGGCTCTTGATGAGGCCCGAGCCGCAGAAAGCCGCGGCGAAGTGCCCATCGGTGCCGTTCTTGTCGTTCGCGGCGCTGTCATTGCGCGCGCCGGAAACCGGACCCGCGAACTCAACGACCCAACCGCACATGCAGAAATGCTGGTACTGCGCGAAGCAGCACACAATCTTTCTGCCGAGCGACTGCTTGAAGCCGATCTATACGTTACACTTGAGCCGTGCACTATGTGCGCGGCTGCAATTTCATTTGCACGCATTCGGCGGCTCTATTTCGGGGCAACCGATATTAAAGGCGGCGCCGTTGTGAGTGGCGTCCGCTTTTTTAGCGCTCCAACCTGCCACCATGTGCCCGAAGTTTATTCGGGAATGGCAGAATCAGAATGCGCAGGAATGCTGCGTACTTTCTTTCAGGGCCGGCGCGATCAGAAGCCTGGAATATAATCGCGCCAACTGCTCGTGTTCTTGCCTGCCGCTTTGCGCGCTTCGGCCTTCAGGCGGCGTTCCTTCTTCCATTCATCCTCGCCGAGATCATCGGCAGGCGCATCGGCTGCGGGTTTGCGATAATCGAGCGGCGGCTCGCTGAGATATTTCCGCGTGGTCGGGCTGCCCTGATTATTCTCCGCCAACCGGCGTTTGAACTCGGCCCGTCTTGATTCCTGACCGACAATATCAGTGCCGGGACGGTAACGTGGAGACTGTCCCAGCTTGTTCTCATCAATTGAGGTTGTGGAAATCGGACTGCTGATCTCCTCGCTGGCGGTCGTCGTTGGCGCCGTGCGGAATGGCCCCTGCGCATTTCGGGCATCGGACTCTGCGCGCAAGCGGGCACGCTTTTGTTCAGGTGATTCAGGCCATGCGCCGCTTGATGCGTCAGCGACCGAATCTTGAGGCGGCGGCAATGGTGCACCGCGCACCGATGCAGGTTTCACCAAATCTGGCCGGGGACGGTATGCAATATTCTCTTTTCGCTCCGGCGTCAGCTTGGTAATGTTCGAAACATCGTCGAGAAGCTGGGCGGTTGCAGTTTTGTCCGTGCCATAAGTTGGCGCGGAAATGCAGCCCGACAGAAGAAATGCAGATGTCAGTGCAGACCCCGCCAGGATCGCGCGCATCGCCGTTCTGGTTGAAAAACTCACTTAATCCCGCCTTTTCTCCGGTCCACCGCACAACAAGGTGGCCGCTCAACCGCTTATCCTTGAGATTCCGGCGACATTTAGGCGCGCGGAATGATGCGCCTTTTATCTGAATCGGACTGCGAGGGCAACGCAGCACGCCCTCACAGTCTGTTGCGCTAGATGTCAGACGCGTCCGAGCGCTTGCAATTCGCGCAATGCCGCCGCATCGCGGGCAGAAACATCGGGAAATTCCGAATCCTGTCCAACGTCCGGCGTGTAACGCCACGACCTCGCGCATTTCGTCAGGCCCCGAGCCTGCGAAAGCTCGATCACGACAGCCGCACCGCCATCATCTCCATCACGAAAAGCGTCTTTGGGAGCAGCGCCATCGGCATAAACAAGATCGCTCGTGATGCACACCTCGGCAAAATCTTCGGCAGCGATTTTTGACGCAAAGGATGGATTATCGAGCCAGACCATCGGCACCGCCTCCAGAGAGGAGCCGATCACCTTCTTTGCGCGCTCCAACTCCAGCGCAGCCGTCACAACACCGCGAACCTGCCTGATTTCGCGCCATTTTTCTGCCAGCGCATCATTGCGCCAGTTTGCGGGAATTTCCGGGAATTGCTCCAGATGTACAGATTTGGCATCGGGATTCCTGTCCAGCCATGCTTCTTCGGTTGTGAAGGGCAGCACAGGCGCGAGCCATTTGGTCAGGCACTCGAACAACTGCCGCACGACGAACAGCGCCGCCTTGCGCTTCTTGCTGGAAGGAGCGTCACAATAGAGCGAATCCTTGCGGATATCGAAGTAGAACGCAGACAGTTCAACGACCATGAAATCAATCAACACGCGCGTGATGCGCTTGAACTCAAATGCGTCGTATCCTGCGCGCACGATGGCATCCAGCTCGGACAGCCGGTGGAGCATGAGCTGCTCAAGCTCCGGCATCGCATCAATTTCGATATGTTCGCCTTCATCGTGTGCCAGTGTGCCAAGCATCCAGCGAATCGTGTTGCGCAGCTTTCTGTAGGCATCGACGTTCGTTTGCAGCACGTTCTTGCCGAGGCGCTGATCTTCCCAATAATCCGTGGTGGCGACCCACAGGCGCAAGATGTCCGCGCCCGATTGCTTGATAACATCTTGCGGCACGACCGTGTTGCCCAGCGATTTGGACATTTTCCGGCCTTCTTCATCCATGGTGAAGCCATGCGTAATAACCGCATTATATGGCGCGCGTCCGCGCGTTCCACAGCTCTCCAGGAGCGAAGAATGGAACCAGCCTCTGTGCTGGTCCGAACCTTCCAGATACACGTCTGCCGGCCATTTCAGGTCTGGCCTGTCCTCAAGCGTGAAAGTGTGGGTGGAACCGGAGTCGAACCACACGTCCAGAATGTCGTTCACCTTGTGCCATTTGGCATGATCGTGATCTGAACCAAGGAAGCGCTCCTTGGCGCCCTCGGCAAACCACGCATCCGCCCCTTCCTGTTCAAATGCGGCGGTGATGCGAGCATTCACGGCATCATCCTTCAGAACGTTGCCATCTTCATCGACAAACACCGCGATCGGAACACCCCATGCGCGCTGGCGAGACAACACCCAGTCTGGCCGCTCCTGAATCATGGCGCGAAGTCGTGTCTGCCCCGCGGCGGGCACGAAGCGCGTTGCGTCGATTGCGGCCAGCGCACGGGTACGCAACGTCGTGCCGTCGCCCAGTTCCTTGTCCATGTAGACGAACCACTGCGGCGTATTGCGGAAAATGATCGGCTTTTTGGAACGCCAGGAATGCGGGTATTGATGCTTGAGCCTGCCGCGCGCAAACAGTTGATTTCGCTCGATCAATGCCGAGATAACAGACTGGTTGGCATCACCCTTCTTGCCATTGTCGTCAATGACACGCGCTGCACCGCCTTCGCGGTCCGGCCCGAATCCGGGGGCATCCTTTGTGAAAAAGCCATCAGGCCCAACGGTGAACGGAATTTCCGTCTCAATGCCGCGCTTTTTCAAATCGGGAGCAGCATCCATCCACGCGTCGAAGTCCTCGCGTCCATGCCCCGGCGCGGTGTGCACGAAGCCTGTACCCGCGTCATCGGTAACGTGATCGCCTGCCAGCATGGGCACAACGAATTCGTAGCCGCTGCCCAGGCCCTTGAGTGGATGGGAAAGCACTATCGATTCAAGTTCTTGCGGCGAAACGCTGCGAATCCGATTCAGCGACAGCTTTGCCTTCGCTGCCGACTCTTCCGCCAGCTTGTCGGCAAAGATCAGCCTTTCGCCCGGCTTTGGGCCAAAATCGTTCTGCGCTTCCGTGATTTCATACAGGCCATATTCGACGCGCGGCGAATAAGCGACTGCGCGGTTGCCGGGAATCGTCCACGGCGTCGTGGTCCAGATCACCACTTGCGCGCCGTCGAGGTCGCCTTTTCCTTCTACGATCGGAAATTTGACCCAGATCGTATCACTTTCATGGTCGTGATACTCAACCTCGGCCTCGGCCAGCGCGGTGCGCTCCACCACGCTCCACATCACAGGCTTTGACCCGCGATAAAGCTGGCCAGACATCGCAAACTTCAACAATTCGCCGGCAATACGCGATTCGGCGTGATATGCCATTGTGGTGTAAGGGTTTTTGAAATCCCCGATGACTCCGAGCCGTTGGAATTCTTCGGACTGCACGCTGATCCAATGCTGCGCGAATTCACGACATTCCTTGCGGAATTCGTTGATCGGCACCTCGTCCTTGTTCTTTCCCCTGGCGCGATATTGCTCCTCAATCTTCCATTCGATTGGCAGGCCATGGCAATCCCAGCCGGGCACGTAGTTGGAATCATATCCCCGCATCTGGAACGAGCGGGTGATAATGTCCTTGAGGATTTTATTGAGCGCGTGACCGATATGGATATTTCCGTTCGCGTAAGGCGGGCCATCATGAAGCACATATTTTTCGCGACCCTTGGCGCTTTCACGCAGGCACTTGTACAGGTCCATTTCCTGCCAGCGCTGGACAATTTGCGGCTCTTTTTCCGGCAGGCCAGCGCGCATCGGGAAATTCGTCTGCGGCAGATAAAGGGTTTTGGAATAGTCGATCTT
Organism: Rhizobiaceae bacterium; assembly: GCA_019635795.1. Lineage (GTDB taxonomy): Bacteria > Pseudomonadota > Alphaproteobacteria > Rhizobiales > Rhizobiaceae > Mesorhizobium_G. The sequence continues at coordinate 117,553 of JAHBYV010000001.1, read as the reverse complement.
TTCAGCGGTCATTTTTCGGCCATGTCATTGCCCGCGCGCTTGCGCCGGGCCAATTCTCGAAATTCACAGGAAACGCGCCAGGGCGCGGTGCTCAACAGGCAAAACCCGGCGGCTCCGGCGGCATCAGGCCGTCCGAAGCACCGGGCAAGTAATTCGTATGGCGAAAAGCATCGTCATGGGGCGGGCTTTTAGAGCAAGCCTTGATCCGAATAAAGCCGTTTCTTGCGCCGCACTGGTCCAACTACATCGAAAAGTCGAACCGATATGTGGCCCAGGCCCCGATTGTGTACTGATCGCGCGACCCGCGCTCTTCGACCAGACTGGAATCTGCTGCTGGTCCTTGCAGCCGCCAATATTCGGCAAACACGCCTGTGGTAACCTTGTCAGTTGCCTTCCAGGTTACCGCTCCGCCAAAACCCAGCGAACGCAAGCCGCTGCCCGGTTCATATTCGCTGAGTCCACTGTTCACCGCTTCCTCGGCGTCTACCCCGTAATAGGCATCGAAGTAGCCACTTGTCGCGGCTGAAAGGCGTGGTCCTGCCGATATGCGAATTGCGTCTGTAATGTCGGCAAACGCGTCTGCCTTCAGTTCCGCAACAACGCCATCGTGAGAGCGAATGCCGTGGCGGACTTCACCGCGCACTCGAAGCCAGTCCGTGGGGTAAACTTCGGCAAAACCTCCGAGTTCGCCACCGAAACGAACATCGTCCAGTCCTTCGGTAGCCACCGCGTCGTCACTATCGCGACCGAATATCACCTTTCCGTTCACACCGGCACGGAACGGACCTGTATCCATGAGCGAAATGGAAATATTGTCATTGCGCGACGTAAAGCGTGCTTCCGGCCCGGCTTTACCAAGAGAGATCATCGGAATGCCAGTAAACACATGGCTTTTAGCGCCATCGAAGTCCGGAGCGACAAAACCGGAAGCTCCAACAGTGAGATACCAGTCACCTTTTATCCAGCCAAGCGGGCCAGAGCCTGCCCCTTCTGCCTGAGCATAATCGGCCGCGAGCACTGCTGCGGACAGGCCAACCAAGCCAGCAAGGGAATTCAAGAATAGTTTCACATATATCTCCGAAGCTGCGCTCCTTATTATCCTGAATGACTCCTTTCAGCGATGCGTGAATTTTGAATTAACGAGTTTTTTTCACCCTCTTCAACGCTACTACTGGACAGCTTGGCTACATTGGAAGAGATTTAGCTCGTGGAGGGACGACCATGACAAATCTTAATTTGCCTGATGCCCTGAAAGACCAGATCGGCGCAGTTCGTTCGAAATGGGGTTGGTTCGTTGGAATTGGCGTTCTACTGATCATTCTGGGCCTGTTTGCTTTTTATAACGTGCTTGCAGCAACGCTTGCTTCAGTTGCAGTGATCGGAACACTGATGCTGTTCGCTGGTGCCGCCGAAATCGTGCAAGCCTTTTACATGCGCACATGGAAGCACTTCTTCTTGCTGCTTCTGGGTGGCATTCTCTACACGGCTGCTGGATTCGTCGTGTTCTACAATCCCCTGCTGGCGACAGCGATGCTGACCTTGATGCTCGCGATTTTTCTCGTGGCTTCCGGTGCGGCGCGCGCTGCAATTGCCCTCGGCAGCAAGCATCTGAAAAACTGGGGATGGTTTTTGGCGGGTGGAATAGTCACGATCCTTGCAGGTCTGATTATCGCCATTGGCTGGCCGGGAAACAGCTTGTGGATCCTTGGCCTGTTCCTTGCGATTGACCTCACCTTTCAGGGGTGGGCGCTCATTGCGCTGGGGCTGGCGCTTCGCGAGTAGTTTGCGAGTGGAAAGAAATTCTGAGATCGAACGGCGATAGCGGGCGGCAACCGGAAAGGAGCGCCCGCGCTTCCTCTTCGTCGCGCCGCATTTGTGCAATCAACGCGTCCAGACCGTCAAATTTCTCTTCCGCGCGCAAAAAGCCAAAGAAATGTACCTGGCACTCTTCCCCATAGAGATCATCAGAGAAGTCAAAAATATAGGTCTCAAGCAGGGGCGCGCCACTGTCCGTCACGGTTGGCCGGCGGCCACAACTTGCAACGCCATCGTGCAGGCTGCCATCCGCGCGCCGGAACCGAACAGCATATATGCCGTGGCGCAACGCTATATCGGGGTGAAGCTGCATATTTGCGGTGGGAAAACCAAGAGTCCGCCCCAGCTTCTGGCCCCCGATGATCGGCGCTTCGACCGTATAACGATAGCCCAGAAGCCCTGCCGCCTCGCTCACCTCGCCCTGCTCCAGCAAACGGCGAATTCTGCTTGAGGAGATGACTTCGGCATTTTCATCGCGATAGGCATCGACAAGCGTTACCCCAAACCCATTCTGCTTACCGGATTCGATAAGGAATGCGGGGCCGCCTTGGCGGTTTTTGCCAAAATGAAAATCGAAACCCGCAACAACGTGGCTCAGGCCGAGCAGATGTTCTAGAATATCGGTAACAAATCCATCGGCTGAAAGAGCCGAGAAGTCTCGGGTAAAGGGATATTCGACTACGCCGTCGAAACCAAGTTCGCCAAGCAATCGCGCCCTCATGGGCGGGGGCGTGAGCACAAAATGCGGCTCGTGCGGGCGAAAAAGGCGGCGCGGATGCGGCTCAAACGTAAGCACTAGTGCGGGCGCCGCGCGGCGTTTGGCTTCATCAAGCGCGGTTTGCAGCACGGCCCGGTGTCCCCGATGCACACCGTCAAAATTGCCAACCGCAACGACCCCCTGTCTGAGGTCATCGGGAAGCGGCGCCGGAGGCGTTATGCGACGAATGAGAGATCCAGCCATGTTCAGCGCAGGCGGTGCATGGTTGCAACGGGTTGCCGCCCGTGATCGGAAAGATATTGCGTCAGCAATTGCCGGTCGGGTGCATCGCCATCGCCATACTCGCGCGCATGAATGCCGCCCGAAATATAGATGTAATCCAGCCCGTAATCGGCAGCGCCTTTCACATCTGTCAACATTCCGTCGCCTATCGCGAGGGCTTCAGCAACCGTCGTTGGCTCACCACGCACGTCTGCCGCCTCGCGCATTGCGAGATCATAAATCGGCTTGAACGGCTTGCCTGCAATCAGGGTGCGGCCACCAAGTTGGCTGTAATCGCGCGCAAGCGCTCCAGCGCACCAGACCATTTTGTGGCCGCGCTCAGCAACAATGTCGGGATTGGCGCAAACGAACGGCAGATTGCGCGACCGGATACGTTTAAGCTGTCCTGCGTAATCCTCGGGCGCTTCTGTCTCATCGTCGAAAAGACCGGTGCAAACCACTGCATTGGCCTCGAATTCTTCAACCAGTTCAACGTTCAGCTCGTCGTAGATTTCAAGGTCGCGATCTGGCCCCAGATGAAACACCCGGCGCGGACCGGACTGTATGAGGTCGCGCGTTACATCGCCGGAAGTTACGATACGATCCCAGCTTTCCCGGCTTACACCAAGCCCGGCAAGTTGACCTTCAACTGCGCTGCGTGGCCTTGGCGCATTCGTAACCAGAACGACGGTCAGGCCGGAGCGGCGCGCCTCGGTCAGCGCGGCAACAGCCTGAGGGAAAGGTCGAACGCCGTTATGGACCACCCCCCATATGTCGCACAAAATGGTGGTGTAACGCGCGGATATTTCGCTCAATGAATCGACGAACATAGCTGTTCCCAAATGAATTGAGAGCGATTAACCCAAGCTAAACGCGCTGTCACGCCTTTTGGCTAACGGCCCACAGTCCACAACACCAGTTGCATGATTTCGTCCTGGACCGATCGCTGCTTGTCTATGTTGAAGTGGCCGACATTGGCTGCCCCGGAGTAATCCCGATTGGACAGTTTGCCACGGAAACCCGTCGCACCCACAAGCGGCAAGCCCCAACCATGTTCCGAAAAGTAATAGCTGACAGCCCGTCGAACGTTCGGAGGAAGAGGGTCAGGGTTTGTAGCGGCAATTGAAATGAGAATGTCGACGGAGATTTTGTCGCGCCGTAATATTTCCGCGACTTTGATGATCGCATCAGCACCGAAGGAGTGCCCTACAAGCGCGACGGGAGATTTCCCGAGCTGCTGGTTCTCCAACGCTATCTGCCGCGCAACGGAACTCCATGCCGTGTGTCCCTCCACTGCAGCTTGTACGCCACGCTTCCTTAATGCGCCTGCTATTTCATCCATTCCGGTTGAAAATATCCCGACCACCCCGCCCCGCAACAAGAAGACCTGAGGTGGCCCCTTCGCTGCATGTGCGGGGGAAAGGGAGGCGAATCCTGCCGCCGTTGCAACAGCTCCCTGAAGCAGTTGCCTTCTGTTCAATGTTCCAAGCATGCGCCTTATCCGAATATGCGCGGTACCACCCGGCCGGTGCGGCGTGCATATTCGTCGTAGGCTGCTCCAAACGTTTTGCGCATCATGGCCTCCTCAGGCCCGACACGCATCAGGTAAAGCACCGCAACGCCGACCAGTCCCGCCAGACCGGCAATCCAGTTTGGTATGAGCAAAGCTTGCGCTATGGCCCACAACCAGAACGACGAATACATGGGATGTCGAACAAAACGGTAAAGACCGTCGGTGACCAACTCATGTTTGTCGCGAATTTCCAACGTTATTGACCAATTCTTGCCCAACTGCCTATGGCTGGCATAGAACAGGCACAGAAATGCGACCTGCACGGCCAAGCCGAGCCAGCCCATCCACGGGTGGAACTCATAGTCAGCAAATGCAGGCGCTCCTGTTAAAACATAAACAAGCGGCACAATCGAAAGGCAGGCTGAGGCAAAGCCGAGCGCCAACCGGTCGCTCCACGAGCGTGCATCGGTGACTGTTTTCAGTTTTCTCGCCCTGCGCTGATGCGGCTGTCGAATGGCTACCCAGCCGATAACGCCCAACGCCCAAATGATGGCTGCAATTGTTGCCGTCATTTCTGTTTATTCTCCCTTGCCGCGCCCACGATCATCTCACGCGCTCGCTCAAGCAACGGTATGGACCCGCAACATATTTGAAAAAAATCATACCAATAGTGCTTCGTGTTCCCGAAAATATACTGATAGTGCACCCGAAAAAAGCTCTTCTTGATCCGCTTGTAAGTGTGAGCTTCCAGCATATCCTTGACCCTGATCGTGCGTACAAGCGGAAAATCTTCGCGATCAGCAATCCCCATTTCCCGGGCAGGGTTCGTTTTGTAGAAGTTAATTACGTCTGTCAGACATTGAATCTCAACCCAATGGATTTTTCCGTCATCAGCCAGCCTGGCGACACGTTCCCGGAATTGTTTCGCCGCTGGGTGCAGCCCCGCCTTCAGCGCCGTGGAGCCAAGTGTAAGAACGCTGATTTGGGGCGCACGATTAGAGAAATCAGGATCACGCTCGACACACCGACCCGCAATATCAAGTATTAGCAGGCCGCCGGTCGAATGCCCGACCAGAAGAATTTCATCGAAACTGCCTGACCGTGCGCGTTCCACCACGCAAGCGGCAAAACTGTCCATCAGTGCTTCCGCATCTAGTCGGGCTTTTCGGATGAACGCTCGGGAAAAAGACCATAAATCCATCAGATGGTTGACCGGCCAGCGTTCACCGAGCTTCCATTGCGCCAGGGCATACACCCCGAATCCGAAAGGTGTAGACAGCCAACCCAGCCAGGGTTGAACAACGGCTCCCGCCAGCCACCCAAGCGAGGCAAAAAGGCAGATCATCAAAAACGGAAACAGAAAATAGAGGCCGAACCGCCAAGCTTTCATAAAAATGCGAAAGGCTGTACCTGTCACCACAAAATCAGCAAATGTCAGCAGGTATTTTCCGACGCGAACCGGGAGGGGTTTCGCGAAGTCGGTAAGCACGAGGCTATCCAGCACGAAAAAATTGAACTCGGTCGTAACGGTCCGCCCGCCAATCGTCGCGCACAAGACTGCGCGACCGGTTTCATGCAGCTCCTCAGTCTCCGCCCGGTCGATCTGCGCGCCCCACAGTTTCTCAAACCGGGCTATTTCCTTGTCCATTCGGGCAAAGAAGGTTTGCGGCGATTTCGGGTCGTAACCCCCGACGAAAAAAATTGCGCGCTTTGTGATAATGTTTTCCATTGGGCCTGCGAATCCGCTGCCATCTTTTATCGCGCAGTGCAGTCTGTGACCATGCCCAGCCAAAAGATCGGGAAAAATTAGGGGCGATTAACTGTGCGCTCCTTGACAGGGCGGGCGGGCCCGACTATCTCCCCGCCATCGTTAGCACTCATCCAAATAGAGTGCTAATGCAGTCCGGCATCGCCGGATGGAGGAACGTTTCAGGTTATCCGATTAGGGATTATTCCAAATGGCAAAAACGAAGTTCCGCCCGCTTCATGACCGCGTGGTCGTCCGTCGGGTTGATTCCGAAGAAAAGACCAAAGGTGGCATCATCATTCCAGACACCGCCAAAGAGAAGCCACAGGAAGGCGAAGTCATCGCCGTTGGTGCTGGCGCTCGCGACGAAAGCGGCAAGCTGGTTCCGCTGGACGTGAAGGCAGGCGACCGCGTGCTGTTCGGCAAATGGTCCGGCACTGAAGTGAAACTCGATGGCGAAGACCTTCTGATCATGAAGGAATCCGACATCATGGGCATCATCGGCTGATCCATCCCGCAACCAATCATTTGAATTCGGGCATTCAGCCCAGGAGCTAGGAAATGGCTGCAAAAGAAGTAAAATTCTCCCGTGACGCCCGCGAGCGTATGCTGCGCGGTGTCAATATTCTCGCAGACGCGGTGAAGGTCACGCTCGGCCCGAAAGGTCGTAACGTTGTCATCGACAAGTCCTTCGGCGCACCGCGCATCACCAAGGACGGCGTAACTGTTGCCAAGGAAATCGAACTCGAAGACAAGTTCGAGAACATGGGCGCGCAGATGGTTCGTGAGGTCGCTTCCAAGACCAACGATATCGCTGGCGACGGCACCACCACCGCAACCGTTCTTGCACAGGCTATAGTTCAGGAAGGCGCCAAGGCTGTTGCCGCTGGCATGAACCCGATGGACCTTAAGCGCGGCATCGACCTCGCAGTGACCGAAGTTGTTTCGGACCTCATCAAGAAGGCCAAGAAGATCAAGACCTCCGAGGAAGTCGCTCAGGTCGGCACGATCTCCGCAAACGGCGAAGAAGCTATCGGCAAGATGATCGCGGAAGCGATGCAGAAGGTCGGCAATGAAGGCGTGATTACGGTTGAAGAAGCCAAGACCGCCGAGACCGAACTCGAAGTCGTTGAAGGTATGCAGTTCGACCGCGGCTACCTGTCGCCTTACTTCATCACCAACCCCGACAAGATGGTTGCTGAACTCGAAGACGCATACATCCTGCTTCACGAGAAGAAGCTCTCCAACCTTCAGGCAATGCTGCCTGTTCTGGAAGCTGTCGTTCAGACCTCCAAGCCGCTCCTCATCATCTCCGAGGACGTTGAAGGTGAAGCACTTGCTACGCTCGTCGTGAACAAGCTGCGCGGCGGCCTCAAGATTGCTGCTGTCAAGGCTCCGGGCTTTGGCGATCGCCGCAAGGCAATGCTGGAAGACATCGCCATCCTCACCGGCGGTCAGGTCATTTCCGAAGACCTCGGCATCAAGCTCGAGAACGTCACCCTCAACATGCTCGGCAAAGCCAAGCGCGTTCGCATCGAGAAGGAAAACACCACGATTGTTGATGGTGCTGGCAAGAAGGCCGAAATTCAGGGCCGTGTTGCACAGATCAAGCAGCAGATCGAGGAAACCACTTCCGACTACGACCGCGAGAAGCTGCAAGAGCGTCTTGCCAAGCTGGCTGGCGGCGTTGCCGTTATCCGCGTCGGTGGTGCGACCGAAGTTGAAGTCAAAGAAAAGAAGGACCGCGTTGACGATGCTCTGAACGCAACCCGCGCCGCGGTTGAAGAAGGCATCGTTCCTGGCGGCGGCACCGCGCTTCTGCGTTCGTCAGCTGCGCTCACCGTCAAGGGTATCAATGCAGATCAGGAAGCTGGCATCAACATCGTTCGTCGCGCTCTGCAGGCTCCGGTTCGCCAGATCGCTTCCAACGCCGGTGCAGAAGCATCGATCGTTGCTGGCAAGATCCTCGAGAACAAGTCGGTTACGTTTGGTTACAACGCCCAGACCGGCGAGTTCGGCGACATGATCGCACTCGGCATTGTTGACCCGGTCAAGGTCGTGCGCACGGCTCTTCAGGACGCTGCTTCTGTTGCCGGTCTGCTCGTCACCACTGAAGCCATGATCGCTGAAGCTCCGAAGAAGGATGCTGCGGCTCCGGCTATGCCTGGTGGCATGGGCGGAATGGGTGGCATGGACTTCTAAGCCTCCCAAGGCGTTTAAATGGAAAGGGCGGTCTTTGGCCGCCCTTTTTGTTTTCCGGCCTGCCGCAGGTCTCTGCGCCTCCGCCGCCCTGTTTCTTTGCTGGTGATTTGGCTTGAAGTCCCCCTCGCTCACTGCCCTGCCCCAGCTGACAATTATGAGCCGGACGTTCCCACCGCGTCATCCTCGGCCTCGTGCCGAGGATCTGCTGCCGTTGCCGGCTCGCGCCCAACCGGGCAACACCTCCTACCTTGCAGATACTCGGGACAAGCCCGAGCATGACGGCCCGGACCGAAAATGCCCGGCAATTATCTGCGCCTCCACCCTACCTGCCCCTGCTACGACCCAAAGCATTGCCGTTCCGTTCTCCTCGATCAAACCCACGCACACCGCGTCACCCTCGGCCCTGCGCCGAGGATCTGCTGCCGCTGCCGGCTCGCGCCCAACCAGGCGACTCCTCCAACCTTGCAGATGCTCGGGACAAGCCCGAGCATGACCGCCCGGACGTAGAAGTTAGCTCGTTCCTTGCCTACACCCTGCCTGCCCCTGCTACGACCCAGAGCATTGCCGTTCTGTTCTCCTCGATCAAACCCACGCACACCGCGTCACCCTCGGCCCTGCGCCGAGGATCTACTGCCGCTGCCGGCTCGCGCCCAACCAGGCGACTCCTCCAACCTTGCAGATGCTCGGGACAAGCCCGAGCATGACGGCTCGGACGGCCCCGCCTTCACCGGCAATCATTCGGCCGGACGCCCCTCTCCCAAGCGTTGCTTATAGCGCGGCACTCCTCATGCATGAGAATCCGGGATCATGCCTCCGCCTTTGATTTTTTTCCCGGCTATTTAACCGATTTTGTTTGTGGTTCAGATGCTTATGCGGCTTGAATGCAGCGCACCGAAGGGTTAGTTCGCTGGCAGTATATCTTCCCAGTTCAGGAGCCTGCCGTGGCGAACAAGACACGCACAGAAACCGATACATTCGGCCCTATTGAAGTGGCGGCCGACCGTTATTGGGGCGCGCAAGCGCAACGATCACTCGGCAACTTCAAGATCGGCTGGGAAAAGCAGCCCGCGGCGGTTGTTCGTGCGCTTGGCATCGTGAAGCGCGCCGCCGCAGAAGCAAACATGGCGCTGGAGAAGCTTGATCCGAAGCTTGGTGCAGCAATCATTGACGCCGCTCAGGAGGTAATTGACGGCAAGCTCAACGACCATTTCCCGTTGGTTGTGTGGCAGACCGGCTCCGGCACTCAGTCCAATATGAACGCCAATGAAGTGATTTCCAACCGGGCGATTGAGATGCTGGGCGGGGAAATGGGATCGAAGAAGCCCGTCCATCCCAATGACCATGTCAACATGAGCCAGTCGTCAAACGACACCTATCCCACCGCAATGCATGTTGCTTGCGCAGAGCGGATCGTCCACGACCTGCTCCCCGCACTCCGGCACCTGCACAAAGCGCTCGAACAGAAAGCGAAGCAGTTCGAAAACATAGTCAAAATTGGCCGCACGCATACGCAGGATGCCACGCCATTGACGTTGGGTCAGGAGTTTGGCGGCTACGCGGCGCAGGTTGCATCGTCGATCAAGCGTATCGAGAGCACCCTTCCCGGTCTCTATGAGCTGGCTCAGGGCGGCACAGCCGTCGGCACCGGCCTCAATGCACCTATCGGTTTTGCTGAAAAAGTTGCGGACCGCATCGCTGCAATCACCGGCCTGCCGTTCGTTACCGCGCCAAACAAGTTTGAGGCGTTGGCCGCACATGATGCAATGGTATTTTCGCACGGCGCAATCAACGCGGCGGCGGCAGCACTTTACAAAATCGCGAATGACATCCGGTTCCTTGGATCGGGGCCGCGTTCCGGCCTTGGCGAACTTGCGCTTCCGGAAAACGAGCCAGGCTCTTCGATCATGCCAGGCAAGGTCAATCCTACGCAGTGCGAGGCACTAACGCAGGTTTGCGTTCAGATTTTTGGCAACAATGCTGCCCTCACCTTTGCCGGTAGTCAGGGACATTTCGAATTGAACGTCTACAACCCTGTAATGGCCTACAATTTCCTGCAGTCGGTGCAGTTGATGGCAGATGCTGCCATATCCTTCACAGACAATTGCGTTGTTGGCATCGAGGCTCGTGAGGACAATATCAAGGCGGCTCTTGAACGGTCGCTGATGCTGGTCACCGCCCTCGCGCCAACCATCGGTTACGACGCTGCCGCCAAGATCGCCAAAACGGCTCACAAAAACGGCACGACTTTGCGCGAGGAAGCCTTGGCTACCGGACTCGTTACCGAGGCTGATTATGACCGGATCGTGCGCGCGGAAGAGATGACAAAGCCGGGCTGAGCCCTGCTATCCCTCCCGGTCGATGATTATTGTGAACGCCTGCCAATTAGGCGTTCACTAATATCGAACATTGCGTTCGAAAGGTGATGGCTCGCGGATTGCAGCGTGGTGCGTTATTTAACGCTCCAACATCAACCGGGATTTAAGTCATGTCACCTAACCTCTTGCTCCTGATTGGCCGAGCGTTCCTATCGGTCCTTTTCATCCTTGCTGGCTTCTCAAAACTGACCGGCATTGCAGGAACCGCACAGTTTTTCGCATCCGTTGGCCTCCCCGCCCCGACAATCGTTGCCATTCTTGTTGGCTTGCTTGAGCTGTTCGGTGGCCTCGCAATTCTCGTAGGCTTTCAAACGCGCATTGTTGCCCTCGTGCTTGCGGCTTTCACACTGGCCGCCACGGCTGTTGCCCACCTCAATTTCGCTGATGCGATGCAAGTGCTGCTCGCGCAGAAGAACCTCGCAATCGCTGGCGGCTTCCTTGTGCTCGCAGCCAGCGGCGCGGGAAGCTATTCAGTTGACGCCAAACGCGGTTGACAGGAAACGGCCCGCCAAAATGCGGGCCTTTCTTTTACTTGCCTGACACCTTGCCGCTATCGACCTGCAGCACCAGCTTCTTGCCGGTAAGCTTTGCCAGTTGAGCAAGTCTCCCGACCGGCCTTTCGCCATAAAGCGCGGCCTCGTCTGCGGGAATGACAAGCGCCAGAGTGCCGTTTTCCCGCTTCTCCCACCGCAGGCGCGGGATTACGCCCGACATTGACGCAGAAAGCAGATAGCCGACGCGCAACAGTGCGGCCAGTATGCGGGCGCGCTCCAGATATCGGGGCGTGGCCAATCGCAACAAATCAGTGCTGGCTGCCGAATCGTTGAAGATGCCTTCATGGCGGAACAGGCTGGAAAGCGCCAGATAAGCGCGTCCGGGATGGTCAACTCCGGTAAACGACGCGTTGGCAATGATATTGAGCGATTGCGTTCCGCGATATTCAGGATGCGCGCGCCAGCCAATATCGGCCAGCAGGCAGGCTGCCTCGCGGTAACGCGCTTCATCCTGCGTTTCATCAATTTCGAAAACCCGAAACGACTCCGCAGTCCAATCAACCAGCTCGTGCGAATGTTCAACCGAGCGCGCGCGCAACACCGCAAGTTCTTCCGCGGCAGAAATCAAAGGGTCCTCGCGCTGCTCGCGCACAGGCAGAAGCGAATAAAGATAACCCTCACGCACGCCCGTAGCCGATAGCACGATCTTCGACGGCTTCATGCGATCGACAATTTCGCGCAGCACTATCGCGCCGTAGGCAAGGAGGGCGCGACGGCTTTTGGATACAGCTTCGATGCCTGCCATGCGGTCGATGTTTCCAGCCGCCACCATCGCCAGAAAATCCATGGATTGCGCGACATCCATTTCGTAATTGTGCATGATTGCAAGCGGATAGCCGGTGGCGTGCATATGAAGTCGCGCAAGGTTACGCCAGGTTCCGCCCACTGCGTAAAACACCCTGCCCTCACCGCCTTGCAGCAACTTTGCTGCGGCAAGTTCCTGCCGGGCAATTTTCTTTGCCTGAAGCAGAGAACCCTTCGACATGTCCTGCAAGCGAAGGCCGCCAAGTGGCAAGGTAATGCCATCGCCGATGCCCCGACCGAGAATATCGACCAGTTCCAGGCTGCCGCCGCCAAGATCGCCCACAATACCGTCAGGATCCCGAAAGCCGGCAATGATCCCTGTTGCCGAGAAAAAAGCCTCTTCGCGGCCCGACAGCACCTTGATCTCGGTGCCCAGAATTGCTTCTGCGCGCTGAATGAAATCAGGTCCGTTGGCGGCTTCGCGTGCGGCTGCCGTAGCAACAACGTAGAGTTCCCGCGCGCCAGCCTGTTCAGACAGAGCGCGAAACCGCCTGAATTCTTCCAGCGACCGAGTTACTGCCTCCGGGTCCAGCATTCCCGTGCTGACAATCCCGCGTCCAAGGCCTGCGAGCATCTTCTCATTGAAAAAGGTGGTGGGCGAGCGCACCAACCCCTCGTAGACCACAAGGCGGATGGAGTTGGACCCGATATCGATGACTGAGACGGGTCGGCGGTCCCGTAGCCGTCCCTGCGAGCGTTCAATCAAAACTTTTATGCCTTCTTGCGCCGCTTGTACTGTGCGATTCTCTTCGGCGCGTGAGATTTCAGAGCGTCACCGCGGCCAGACAGGCTTGGGTTCGTCATGAAATACTCCTGCGCGTTAAAAGGTTCCTCGCCTTCTTCCAGCACCACGCGTCGCGAGGTGCCGTCGGCCAGTAGCTCAAAACTTTGCTGGTTGTCCACGAGATTGCCCAGCATGATCTGGTTTAGAACCTGCTCATGCACAGTCTTGTTGCGAATCGGAACCATACATTCAACGCGCCTGTCCAGATTTCTCGGCATCAGGTCTGCCGATGAAATATAAACAATGGCTTCGTCGGATGGCAGACCGTGCCCGTTCCCGAAACAGTAAATGCGGCTGTGCTCCAGGAAGCGCCCGACGATGGATTTAACCCTGATGTTGTCAGAAAGGCCCGGAACCTGTGGCCGCAGGCAGCAAATGCCACGCACCACCAGCTCCACCTCCACCCCGGCGCGGCTGGCCGCATAAAGTGCGTCTATGATTTGAGGATCAACGAGCGAGTTCATCTTCATCCAGATGCGCGCCGGACGCCCTTCTTGCGCATGGACAATTTCCTGCTCGATATGGCTGATAATGCGGTTCCGCAGCGTGAACGGCGAAACAGCAATGCACATTTCCTGCACAGGCTCGGCATAGCCCGTAATAAAATTGAAGATCAACGCCACATCACGAGCAATCTGGTCATCGGTCGTGAAAAACGACAGGTCGGTGTAAATACGCGCAGTGATCGGGTGATAGTTGCCCGTGCCAAGGTGGACGTAATTGCGCAGTTTGCCTTCTTCGCGCCTGACCACGAGCGACATTTTCGCGTGTGTTTTCAGCTCCATGAAGCCGAACACGACCTGCACACCGGCGCGTTCCAGATCGCGCGCCCAGCGAATATTGGCCTCTTCGTCAAAACGCGCCTTTAGTTCAACCAGCGCGGTAACAGACTTGCCCGCCTCCGCAGCATCCACGAGCGCGCGAACGATCGGGCTGTCATTCGAGGTTCGATAAAGCGTCTGCTTGATCGCTACTACTTCGGGGTCTGCCGCCGCCTGCCGCAGGAACTGAACCACCACGTCGAACGATTCATATGGGTGGTGAACAATGATGTCCTTCTCGCGAATTCCCGCAAAACAATCGCCGCCGTGATCGCGGATTCGTTCGGGGAAACGGGGATTGTACGGGGTGAATTTCAAATCGTCGCGCGCCACTGCAACGAGTTCGGAAATCTGGTTGATCGCCAGAATGCCTTTCAGAACGCTGACGCGACTTGCAGCGACGCCAAGTTCCTGAGCTACGAATTCGCGCAATTCAGATGGCATGTGGCTATCAAACTCGATCCGTATAACCGAGCCGCGGCGACGGCGCTTCAGCGCCGTTTCGAAGAGCTGTACGAGGTCTTCCGATTCTTCTGCGACCTCAATGTCGCTATCGCGGATGATCCGGAATGTGCCCGAGCCCTTCACTGAATAGCCGGGAAACAGCTTGCTTACGAAAAGCCCGACCGTGTCTTCCAGCGTGATGAAGCGCACATTCTTCTTTTTGTCCGGCAATCGGATGAAACGGCGCAGCGCGACCGGCAAGCGCAGCAGCGCAGACATTTCTTCGCTGTTGCGCAGGTGGCGAAGTTGCAGCGCGATAGAAAAGCCGAGATTGGGGATGAAAGGGAACGGGTGCGCAGGATCAATGGAGAGCGGCGTAAGAACAGGGAAAATCTGTTCCCTGAAATGATCTTCCAGCCATACACGCTCGTCCTTGGAAAGCGCATCGGGCGCAACGATCTCGATATGCTCCTTTTTCAGAAGCGCTGTGAGGTTATCGAAACTCTTGTGCTGATCTTCCTGCAGCCGCCCAACTTCAAGCAAAAGATAGTTGAGTTGCTCCTGAGGCGTGCGCCCGTCCGGGCTGCGAATAACAATGCCCTGCCGCACCTGCCCGGCAAGGCCGGCAACCCGTACCATGAAAAATTCATCAAGGTTCGTTGCCGAGATAGAGAGAAACCGAACGCGTTCCAGCAGCGGGTGCGAGGTGTTTTCCGATTCTTCAAGCACACGGCGATTGAACTGGAGCCAGGAAAACTCCCGGTTCACGAATCGGTCCGGGTTCCCGTCCGCCTCTCCGTCAGCCGCAAGCTTTGCGGCTATATCCACCATAAACGGCTTCAATTCATTCATCTCTCGATCCACAACGACACCACTCTATTCATTTGTCAGCGTTTTGCGACAGTTTCGTTACGTGCCTGTGACATGAAGTGCCGCTTCGACCTTCTTGCAATGCGCGCCGAATTGTTCCAAACGCATGTGACCGGCGTTCGACAAGGAGCTTTGGCATGGCTGGGGGAACAATCCCACATTTCCACAATGACGGAGGCTATGCGACCATCGAAATCGGCGTGACCGAATTCATGTGCATGGGCGCTAATCCGCCTTTCGACCATCCGCATGTGTTTCTCGATCTCGGCGATGATCGCGACATGGTTTGCCCCTATTGCTCAACCCTGTTTCGCTATAACCCGTCGCTCAGCCCGGAAAAGACCATTCCAGAAGGCTGCGCTTATCTCGACCACGCCGCCTGACGGCGCTGGCCGGCAGGCCATTCATGGGCACTGAGCCACATCGCATACTCATTGCCGGTGCAGGTGTTGCCGGGCTTTCAGCTGCGCTTTGCTTTGCGCAGCGCGGGGCTCAGGTGGCCATATTTGAGCGGGCCCTCCAACTTGAGGAAGTTGGCGCGGGTTTGCAGCTTTCGCCCAATGCTACACGTATTCTTTCCCGCCTCGGCGTACTCGATGAGTTGATGGAAACGGCCGTGGAGCCGGATGCCGTTGTTTTGCGGCGAGCAGAGGATTTGCACGAGATTGCCCGCGTTCCCCTTGGCCGCGCCGCAAGGGCACGGTGGGGAGCGCCCTATCTGGTTTCCCACAGGGCTGATTTGCAGCGCGCCTTGCTTAACGCTGTTTCAAAACAAGATCGTATTTCGCTTCACACCGGCATGTCCGTTGAGGATATCGATCTGGAGGGGCCTTCCCCGGCACTTGTCACCCAAAGTGGACGCAAAGAGGGTCGGCTTGTCATCGGGGCCGATGGCGTCTGGTCAACGGTTCGTTCGCTTTCGGGCAAGACGGGGCAGAGCCGGTTCATCGGGCAAGTCGCGTGGCGTCGGACATTTTCGGCAGATGCGCAGTCCGTGCAAGCGCTGGTGAGGTTTGTATCAAGCCGGAGCGTGACTGCTATTTTGCATTCCAGTTTCCATATGATCGTCTATCCCGTGAAAAGCGGAACAGCGTTCAACGTGGTAGCCTTCACGCCGACGCGCCGCGAGATGGCGACAGGCTGGAGCCTGAAAGGTGACCATTCCCCTCTCACCAAAGCGCTGGAAGGTACTTTTTCGGCTTTGTCTGCGCTTGTGCACGATGGTGGCGAGTGGCTCGCCTGGCCGATTCATGTGGCTGATCTTGATGCGCCGTGGTCAGCGCCATCCGGCCTGGCTCTCATTGGTGACGCAGCACATGCGATGTCGCCATTTGCGGCACAGGGCGCGGCTACGGCGATTGAGGACGCAGCGACTCTGGCCAGTCAGCTTTCCGGTTCGGACAATCTGGAAATGGCATTGCAAAGGTGGACAATCGAGCGGCGACGGCGCGTTCTGCGTGTTGCGCGCCGCGGCGCGTTTAACCAATTTGTGTGGCACGCGCGTGGACCAGCCGCCATTGGCCGCGATCTCGTTCTGAGACTTCGCAGCCCCGAATCCCTTATGTCTGATCTGGATTGGCTTTATGGCTGGGACGGCGCCTGAAGAAGCGCCGCCCCGATACTCTTTGAATCAATGCAGAATCTGGCTGAGGAACAGCTTCGTGCGCTCATGCTGCGGATTGTCGAAGAATTCCTTCGGCGTATTCTGCTCCACGATCTGACCGGCATCCATGAAGATCACGCGATTGGCAACCTTGCGGGCAAAGCCCATTTCGTGCGTCACGCACAACATGGTCATGCCTTCCTCGGCCAATCCCACCATCGTATCCAGAACTTCCTTGATCATTTCGGGATCAAGCGCGGAGGTCGGTTCGTCGAACAGCATAATACGCGGGTTCATGCATAGCGAACGGGCGATAGCCACGCGCTGCTGCTGGCCACCAGACAACTGACCCGGGTACTTGTGTGCCTGTTCCGGTATCTTAACCCGGCGCAGGAAGTGCATCGCAGTTTCCTCTGCCTGCTTCTTCGGGATCTTGCGCACCCAGATCGGAGCGAGCGTGCAGTTTTCCAGAATGGTGAGATGCGGGAAAAGGTTGAAGTGCTGGAAGACCATTCCAACCTCGCGACGCACCTCGTCGATCTTTTTCAGATCGTTGGTCAGTTCCTTGCCGTCGACGATGATCTTACCCTTCTGATGCTCTTCCAGGCGATTGATGCAACGGATCATTGTGGATTTGCCGGAACCGGATGGGCCGCAAATAACGATGCGTTCGCCGCGCATAACCTTGAGGTTAATGTCTTTCAGCACATGAAACTCACCGTACCATTTGTGCATTCCGACAATTTCAACCGCCACATCGGTGGAAGAAATCTGCATTCTGGATGGATCGACCTGTAGCTCGTCCGCAGCAACAGCGTTCTCGGTGGACATCAGCGCATTCCCCTATCTGTTTTCATGGTTAGCCACCGTTATTTCCGGTGGCTTGTATCAAGCCGCCGCTCCATGAACATGGAGTAGCGAGACATGCCGAAGCAGAAGATCCAGAAGATCGCGGCAGCAAAGACATAGCCTGTTTTGGCCGTTTGTGGCGTTGCCCACGTTGGATCACCTGAAATACTCTGCTTCACCACACCCAGAAGATCGAACATCGAAATGATGAGAACCAGTGTGGTGTCTTTGAACAATCCGATAAACGTGTTCACGATGCCCGGTATCACCAGCTTCAATGCCTGTGGCATGACGATGAAAAACATCTTCTGCCAGTAACCTAGGCCAAGCGAGTCCGCGCCTTCATACTGCCCCTTGGGGATGGCCTGAAGGCCGCCGCGCACGACTTCAGCCATATACGCCGAGGCGAACAGCGCTACGCCAATCAAGGCGCGCAACAGTTTGTCAAAGCTCATTCCCGGAGGCACGAACAATGGCAACATGAAGCTTGCCATGAACAGCACCGTCACAAGAGGCACGCCGCGAATAGCCTCGATGAAGATCACGCTCAGCATCTTTATGATGGGCATTTTCGAGCGTCGCCCGAGCGCGAGCAACACGCCCAACGGAAGCGAAACCACGATGCCGACATAGGAGATAACCAGCGTGACCATCAGGCCGCCCCAAAGCGGGGTTTCCACATAAGGAAGGCCAAGGTAGCCGCCAACCAGCAGGAAGAACGCGACAAACGGGAACACAGCAAAAAACAGTATTGCGTTCAGCCGCTTGAATGGCGCGCTTGGCGTAAGCAAAGGCACCAGCAAGGCAACAAATATGACGCCTGTCAAAATCGGCCGCCAACGCTCATCGATCGGGTAGCGGCCAAACATAAACTGGCCAAACCGGGCTTCGACGAAAGGCCAGCAGGCACCAGTCCAGCCAGACGGCAACTGCCCACCCTGATCTGTTGTCAAACAGGCTGTGCGGTCAGCGCCAGACCACACCGCATTGAAGAACAGCCAGTTCAAAACCTGCGGAAGGAAATAGGCGATAACCAGCGCCGCCATTATCGTCAGCACGCTGTCAATTGGCGATGCAAAGAGATTGCGGCGCACCCAGGCGCCGGGGCCTACAGCCGAGCTTGGCGCGGCCTGCGCCAATGCCATCTCGGTGCGAACCCAGGCAAGATCATGTTCCTGCATGGCTTATCTCTCCTTCAACGCCATCTTGCCGTTGAACCAGTTCATGAACAACGACGTCAGAATGCTAAGGCTCAGGTAGACACACATGAATATGACGACCACTTCGATCGCCTGACCCGTCTGGTTCAGGATCGTGCCGCCAATCGCATAGAGGTCGGGATAACCGATTGCCACGGCGAGCGACGAGTTCTTTGTCAGATTCAGATATTGGCTCGTCAGCGGCGGAATAATGATCCGCATGGCCTGCGGTATGACAACCAGCCGAAGCCCTTGCGATGGGCTAAGCCCCAGCGCCGAATAAGCCTCCGTCTGGCCGCGAGGTACACCCATGATGCCCGCACGGACAATCTCTGCGATGAATGCAGCGGTGTAGAATGAAAGCGCCAAAAACAGTGACAGGAATTCAGGCTTTATGTTCGCGCCGCCGGTCAGGTTGAAGGTTCCCTTCTGCGGCATGTCGAATGTCAGCGGAAATCCCGCGAAGATGAAGCCAAGAAGCGGCATTCCAACAATCAGAGCAAGGCTGGTGAGGAAAACCGGAAATTGCTGACCTGTTTCCATCTGCCGGGCCCGCGCCCACCGCGACACAAGCAAGCTGAAAACAATGCCCAATGCCAGGCCGGCAAGAACGAGCCAAGCACCCTCTCCCCACACTGGCCGCGGAAGGTAAAAGCCACGATTATTCAGGAATGATCCCAATGGAAGCGAATAGCTTTCGCGCACGGCAGGCAGCAGGGACAACACCCCTTGATACCAGAACAAAATGACCAGCAGCGGCGGAATGTTACGGAACAATTCCACATAAACGGTGGCCAGTTTGCGGATCAGCCAGTTTTTTGAGAGCCTGCCAATACCTACAAGGAAACCGATAATCGTAGCTGCAATGATGCCGGTGACCGCGACCAGCGCCGTGTTCAGAACGCCAACAACGATTGCGCGACCGAAGGTTGAATCCGACGAATACGGAATCAGCGACGTCAGGATGTCAAATCCCGCGCGCCCGTTCAAAAATCCAAAACCTGTCTGAATGTTGGACCTGCGAAGGTTTTCGATTGTGTTGTCAACAATCCACCATCCGCCCAAGGCCAGAACCGCGATGATGAGCACCTGAAAGAATATGCTGCGCGCTCGCGGGTCGTGAAGCAGGGAGACCCTTTCGGATCGCTCTGCCGGTAACACTTCTTGTGTTGCCATGTTATTCCCCTTTGAAAGCCGGACGGGCATATTTGCCTCGCCGGTAAGTCAGGCCGGGGCAGTTATAACTCCCCCGGCCACGATCCGCTTAGCGGATCGGCATTCCGTATTGCAGGCCACCCTTGGTCCACAGTGCGTTTGCACCGCGCGAAACCTTGAGCGGGCTACCCGTGCCAACATTGCGTTCGAAGATTTCGCCGTAGTTGCCAACACCCTTCACGATATTCACGACCCAGTCATTGGTGAGACCGAGGTCGGTGCCGATCTTCGTGTCTGCTTCGACACCAAGCATACGGCGCATGTCAGGGTTTTCGCTGGACTTCATTTCTTCAACGTTTGCCTGTGTCACGCCAGCTTCTTCAGCGTTCAGCAGCGCGTAGTAGGTCCACTTGACGATGTCGAACCACTTGTCGTCACCCTGACGGACAGCCGGTCCAAGCGGCTCTTTGGAAATGATTTCCGGCAGAACAACGTGATCGTCCGGCGCGCTCATCTGGAGACGCACAGCATATAGACCTGACTGGTCGGTGGTGTATGCGTCGCAGCGGCCAGCATCATAAGCTGCATTGGCTTCTTCGAACTTTTCGAAGACTACCGGCGTGTATTCCATCTTGTTCGCCTTGAAGTAGTCGGCGAGGTTCAGCTCGGTGGTGGTTCCTGACTGAACGCAGATTGCAGCGCCCGAAAGCTGAAGCGTGGAAGTGATTCCCGGAAGCTTCTTGGAATTCACCATGAAGCCCTGGCCGTCATAATAGGTAACGCCTGCAAAGTTCAGACCAAGCGCAGTGTCACGGTTGATGGTCCAGGTCGTGTTACGCGAAAGGATGTCCACCTCGCCGGACTGAAGCGCTGTGAAGCGATCCTTGGCGCTGAGCGGCGTAAACTTCACCTTGGTCGCATCGCCAAACACGGCGGCAGCAACGGCGCGGCAGAAATCCACGTCGAGACCGGTCCATTCGCCCTTGTCGTTCGGCGCGGAAAAGCCGGCCAGACCGGTGTTGACACCGCACTGCACGAAGCCCTTCTTCTTGACGTCATCCAAAGTATCTGCCGAGGCGGCTCCGGCAAACAGCCCCAACACCGCTGCGCCGAGAATGACTTTTACCTTGTTCATAACCCTCTGACCCTTTTTTGTTTTTCAGATGTCGTTTTGCGTCTGAAGGCGAACAATTCCTGCCGGCCCTGCACCCCTTGGGCAGCAATGTCCTGCTTGGCGGTTCGCGCTTCTTTTACCAAAATAGCCAATGACATTATTTTCATCAGGTCAAGCTGAATTGGCCTAAAGCCATTGTGATCCAAGAGATTCTGCTGCATCGCGAGAGCTTCCGCGACTGGCTCAATAATGACATGTTGCGGCCAATCCCGCGGGCAGATAAAGCGAATTACGGTTCAATTTGATGGTCAGGTTATGGTGAAAATCAGCAAGGAAAACCACGGCATAAACACGCAACTTGCGCATGTCGGCAACGATCCACACGCCTTTTTCGGCTTCGTCAACCCACCGGTCGTTCACGCCTCAACCGTGCTGTTTCCCAATGCCGACACTATTTCACGACGGGCGCAGAAGTACACCTACGGCACACGAGGGACGCCAACAACGGATGCGCTGGCGAGCGCTATCGATCACCTTGAAGGTTCTGCCGGCACCATCATTGTTCCGTCAGGGCTCGCAGCGGTCACGATCCCGTTACTGGCATTTCTTGGCGCTGGCGATCACGTGCTGATTGTCGATTCTGTCTACCACCCGACCCGCCATTTTGCCGACACCATGCTCAAGCGGCTTGGGGTGGAAGTCCAGTATTACGAGCCATCGATAGGCGCCGGGATTTCCTCGCTTCTGAAGAGCAATACGCGCGTCGTGTTCACCGAGTCTCCGGGTTCAAACACATTCGAGATGCAGGACATCCCCGCGATTTCGAAGGCCGCCAAGGCGGCCGGAGCCGTGGTCATGATGGACAATACCTGGGCGACGCCGCTCTATTTCAAACCGCTTGATTATGGCGTGGATATTTCCATTCACGCCGCCACCAAATATCCTGCGGGCCATTCGGATGTTTTGATGGGAACGGTTTCGGCCAACGAGGCTTGCTGGCCGCAATTGCACGAAACATTCGTTACAATGGGCTGCTGTTCCGCACCGGACGACGTGTATCAGGTATTGCGCGGGCTGCGCACGATGGGCGTTCGGCTTGAACATCACAGGAAGTCAGCGCTGGAGATAGCGCGTTGGCTGGAAAAGCAACCCGGAGTTGCTCGCGTACTCCATCCAGCGTTGGAATCGCATCCGGGTCACGCCATCTGGAAACGGGATTTCAGCGGTTCAAGCGGGATCTTTTCCGTTGTTCTGGATAGCGGCGGCCAGAAGCAGGCCCACGCTTTTCTGGATGCGCTCGAAATTTTTGGCTTGGGCTATTCCTGGGGCGGGTATGAAAGTTTAGCCGTGCATGTGTTCCTTGGCGACCGAACGATTGCTTCGGGAGCATATTCCGGCCCTGTGCTCCGTCTCCAGATCGGGCTTGAAGATGTCGAAGATCTGAAGGTCGATATTGCGCGCGGCCTGTTGGCGGCCGCAAAGGCTTGAACTCAGGCCCCTTGCGTCGTGGCGAATTCGTCGATGAGCGTAACCAGTTCAGGCTCATCGACCAGCACCTTGGCTTGCTGCCAATCGACCCAGCCGCGCCGCCTCTCCTTTGCCTCACGCCAGCGGGGCATGTTTCCCGTAACGCGTAGCGGATAAACATCAACCGTGACTGGCACGAAGGTCGTCTTTAATCGCTTCCAGTATTGATAGTGGCCAATTGGCGTCCTGTGGGCATCACCTACAATGCCCGCTTCCTCACGCGCTTCCTGTGCAGCGGCCTTCCAGTCATCAAGGCCATCCATCTGCCAACCCTTCGGTATGACAAATCGCTTCGTTCCGCGTGATGTTATCAGCAGAACTTTCAGGTCGCCATCTTCCGAGAGTCGGTAAGGCAAGGCCGCCACCTGCCTGATTTCCTTACCTTTTTTAAGAAGCGCTTTCGCCTTTTTCTGTTTCATGGGCCAGGAATTTAATAATCCGGCTAATTAATACAACCCCAATTAGCCGAAAAGTCCGGTGCCTGCATATGTCAGCGCTGCGATAAGTGCTGTCGCTGGTATGGTTATGACCCACGCAATCACAATGTTGCCAGCAATGCCCCACCGCACGGCCGAGACGCGCCGCGCTGCACCGACGCCGATAATGGCACCTGTGATGGTGTGCGTTGTGGAAACGGGAATGCCCAGCCACGTCGCTGCGAATAGTGTTATCGCTCCGCCCGTCTCAGCGCAGAACCCCTGCATCGGGTTGAGACGCGTAATCTTCGAGCCCATTGTGTGAACAATGCGCCAGCCGCCAAACAAGGTGCCAAGCGCAAGCACGGACTGACAGGTTATCACCACCCAGAACGGCACGTAGAACGTATCGCCCAGCATTCCCTGAGAATACAGAAGCACTGCAATGATGCCCATTGTCTTTTGCGCATCATTCCCACCGTGCCCGAGGGAATAGAGCGACGCCGAGACGAATTGCGCCCATCGGAACGTCCTGTCCACCGCAAATGGCGTGGTTCGCACGAAGGCCCAGGACACGATAAGCACAAGCACCAGCGCCAAAACAAAGCCGGTTGCAGGTGACAAGACAATTGCCGCAGTGGTTTTCAACAGCCCCGACCAGACAATCGCGCCGCCGCCAGCTTTGGCTACGCCAGCGCCGACCAGGCCGCCGATCAATGCGTGTGAGCTGCTGGAAGGAATACCGAAACGCCACGTCAGAATATTCCAGAATATCGCACCGACGAGTGCAGCGAACACGACACGCGGGTCCACAATATCTGCACTGACAATGCCACGCCCCAAGGTTTCAGCCACATGGAGGCCAAAAAACAGGAAAGCGATAAAGTTGAAGAATGCGGCCCACGCCACAGCATATTGCGGCTTCAGAACACGGGTCGAAACAATAGTGGCAATCGAGTTCGCGGCATCGTGCAGGCCGTTGAGGAAATCAAAAAACAGCGCGACGCCGATCAGACCGACCAGCAAGGGAAATGCAAGCGTGGCGTCCATCAAACGTTCTCGATGACAATGCCGCTTATTTCGTTTGCCACGTCCTCAAACCGGTCCACAACCTTTTCGAGCTGGCCAAATATTTCCGCGCCGATCATGTAACTCATAGGATCCGAGCGACCGTAGGTCTTGAACAGCATTTGCAAGCCTTCGTCGTGCAGTCGGTCAGACTGTTCTTCAAGCTTGACCACAGCTTCGGCTATTTCGGTAAGACGCGCTGCGTTCTTGCTTACAGCGCTCAGCAGAGGCAGACCTTCTGAGATAAGCCGTGCGCATTGCACCATGATCGGCCCCATTTCGCGCATCATCGGCTCAAAGCTCTTCTGCTCGAACAGATGAACAGTTTTTACCGTTTTGCGCATCATGTCGATTGCGTCGTCCATCGATTCGATCAGGTCTTTGATGTCGCCGCGATCGAAAGGCGTGATGAAACTGCGCCGAACGGCAGTCATGACTTCGGCTGTTATTTGGTCTGCCCTGTCTTCAAAATCCGAAATTTCAGCCGAATGTCGCTCAATATCGTTGCCGGCGAGCAGCTTATCCAGCGCTTCTGCCGCTCCAACAAGCGTAGCTGCGTGTTGCTCGAACAGGTCGAAGAAACGATCTTCGCGGGGAAGCAGTTTGCGGAACCAGGTCATCATGGCACGAAATCCGATTGATTAGCGGGCTATGAACAACCACGCAGGAAATGTCTACCGCATCGCACCATTCTTCCACCAAAAATAGGGTTGCAAGAGCGCGGTTTGATATCATTTCCCCATAAGTTCTATCTCAGGTTGTATTTTTGCCCACCGAGTTGCAATCACCTTTCTTAAATTGCAAACCCCATGAGGTTTTCTATCGCAGGAGTTGCGTCACCTCATGCTGTTCTACCGTTTGCGAGAATTTTTGTTTGCAACTGTTCTGGCAACCGCGTGTTCAATCCCGGTGGTGGTGCGCGCGATGGACCTTGGCGAAGCGTGTAGAACTGTAACGGGAAGTGCTGCTTGCATAACGCCCAAGCCGTTCCAGCCTACAGACGAACAGATGCGGGAGATTTCCACCGTTTACGATTCGGGAAGTCCGGGCTTTGAATTTTCCCTGTATGGGAATGATCAAAAGACCATTGTTGTCAAGGACTTGCCGTTCGCCTCGTACTGGCAGCTTGATAGCCGCAACAAGTATGTTTTTCACCCGATGGTTTGGGGGCGATATGTTTTTAACAATGCCGACAACGCGGATTTCAGGGATAAGCTGCCCTCCCTGTCTGATCGGGTAGGTGTAAGCACTCCGGGAGGCGGTCTGGCGTTTTTCTACCCAAACGTATTTCCACTGAATCGAATGACCGGGCCGGAGGTGATGTTCAGCGCCATCTCCCAGTCAGAGGCTTTGGCCGGTTACACGAAAGCGGCGCTGCTTGATGCGCGCCTCACCGGACTTGCCGAAAGGGTCAAGAACGCGATGCTTATGGATCATCGAGAGGGCGGGACAAATCTCAATGGCGTAGCCCTCCTCGAATTCCCGCTTTTCCATTCGAACCCAGAGGTCATTCTCAATGGCTGGCTGCACGCGCTGCTGAAGCTTTCCGATCATGCTGTCGCAATGAACGACAAGGCCTCGGCTGAACTCATTCGCAAGAACCTTCAGTTTTTCGTGCGCAATCACAGCGCCTGGTTTGATGAAAAGCGAAACATCACGCGCTATTCGGACACGTCGCCTGTTCGCGTGAATATTGCTGGCGCGGAAAGTGCGCAGCAGTTTGCAGTGATCTACAAGGCCAAGGATGCCGAGTTGCCGAACTACGCCATCACGCCTGTTCTTGATCTGAAGCGTGAGTACAGTGGATTTGATAACCGGATTATCAAGGAGAGCAAAACGAGCGGGGCAAAGACCGCCTCAATCAACTGCACATCGCTCTATGATACGTTTCTGGTGTCCGACAAACCGTTCAGCTTAACGCTTCGCGAAGGTGGGTATGATCCCCGCAGGGCAACGCCTGATCCGGACGGGCCGGAGCACACGATTGAATCCAGTCAGACCGGGGCATCTAGCATTGCTGAGCTTGCGCTATCGGATGGCGAATTGATCTGCGGCTTTCCGACCAATTTCAGCAAAGCGAACGGCAAGAACTACTATCACATGCAGCACATCGTTGCCCTGCTCTATCTCGCCAAGCACCCGCCTTATGACGACCCTCAATTGAATGAACAGATTGAAGAGATTGCTCGCGACTGGCTCAAGCGCACCGAATTATTTGACCAAGGCGAGGGTCTGGAGTTCGAATCCCCGCAGAAAGTGCTTGATGGGATAAACCGCGGCAAGCTGTTCAATCAGGCAAAGTCGTTTGACGAGCTTCTACGCTGATTCGAATGCAGACATGATTTTCTGAAATTTTGGCGATCCCGGCAGGGCTCGAACCTGCGACCTTTCGCTTCTGATTGTCCCGCCCCAAGCATCAGATGGAGAAGCGCTCCAGCGTGTCGATCCGGACGGAACAGAGCCGCCGATTTCATCGACCACAGCCGCGACACCGTTGAGGCTGGCCGCAAAGCGCTCATCCTGCCACGAAAACGCGATCACAAAATCGGTGCCATCAGCCACCTCGCCAAGCAATACGCCGCCGCCGCCGGGGCCAAATCATCGCCTGACCATTGACCACGAAAGGAGCCCCACGGTCGCTTATGAAGACGGGCATACCAAGGCCATTGGCGGCAACCGTCATTGCGGGCGCGCCGCTATCAACCGGCCTGACGGGGACGCCAAGGCCGTTTTCCGAAACGACAACAGGGATCATTGGTCAGCCTAATATTGCTGTGATTGTTCTTCCGGCTGGCGAAGGCCGAAAAGACCAATGCCGCTCACACCTGCCCCGAGAGGGGCAAGAGAGTTGAACTGGATGACATCTTTCAATTGCGGATTGGCATTGACCCATTCGCGAATACGAGCGGCGGTTTTGGGCGCAACTGTTTTGATGTAGTTCGGATCGGACAAGTAAGCTCGAAAGCCTTCCGCGGCCAGTTCGCGGTCTGACTTCTCGCCCTTCGCATAACCGTTATTCTGCGGGGTGAACGGCTTGCCGTAGCTTTGCGGATTGTTGAGATCGTTGTAGACAGCCCCCAACTCTCTCTTGAGACCAGTCTGATCCATTCCCGGTTGTCTTGCCAGAGTTCGGCCAAGGTCATCAAGCATGTGTCCAGCTTCGTGGGCGACGACTCTCGGCTGCGCCACAGGTGACAAATTCTGATCGAAGAAAATGTCACGCCTGATCTGTCCGTCAGGCTCAAATCCCTTTACGTAAGCACCAACGGATCGTCTTGGTAACGCGCTCGGCGCAACTGCCTGAGGGAGCGTGCCAATGAGTCTCTCTGTGATTGCGTCAATTTGCGCTGGCGAAACGGCAACATCCGTTCCTCCCACGACCTGACGCCCCGCAATAATTCCTCTGCCGAGCGGTCTTCCGTCGATGTCGTGAGTGAGTTTTCCGGCTTCATCTGCGGCGGCTCCATTGGGATAATCGGCCTCAAAAGGACGTGGTCGCTTTAGAGGTGGATTATATATGTTTGCCGAACGGCTGGCAAATATTTCCGGCGTCTTTGCCGCCCTTAGAGCCGTTTTTGCCCCAGCAGATACAGCATCGCCAAGCAGCGGTATCATTCCCGCTACCCCGATACCAGCGTTCAGCGCAGCGCTGCCAAAAAGACAAGCGAACGCTTGCTGACATGCGGCGGTCTGGGCTATCGAGCTTCAGGCTGGCGGGGCTACGCCGCAGACAACAGCGGCGAAGATGGCAAATAGCATTTCGTCTGCAAATACGATCCACAAAACTTATCAGCCCGTCGATTTGGAGCCGGTAAGGCAAGCGGACAAAGCGCACCGAATTGGACGCCAGCGCATTCGAAATGCAAACGAATAAGGAATGAAAGTTGGAACTCGGCAAATGTTCGAGTTGGACCTAATGTGCGCAACTCAGCTAACTATTTGATTTTATGGCGATCCCGGCAGGGCTCGAACCTGCGACCCACAGCTTAGAAGGCTGTTGCTCTATCCAACTGAGCTACGGGACCGTTTTAAAAAGTTCCTGCGCCTCAGTGGGTCCAGGGTATTCTGCGGTCATAGCGGAAATTGTCCGAATAGGAAATCATGCGGCGCTTGGTTTCCTTCGGCTCGAAAACGCGAAACGCGAGACCGTGCTTTTGCGCGTATTCCACTGCTTCTTCTTTGGTTTCAAACGTCAACCTGACCTGACTCTTCATGTCACCGGAAGAGGTGTAACCCATCAACGGGTCGATCTTGCGCGGCTGTTCGGGATCAAACTCAAGAATCCAGTATCCGGTCCTGGCTTTGCCGGACTGCATGGCCGATTTGGACGGGCTGTAGATTCGAGCTGACATATCGATCCCCTGAAATGTCGTGTAGCAGTTTGGTGCTGCATACTTCGAGAGCGGCGATGTCGCAAGCGTTCGCTGTGCCACATTGGGTATATCTTTAGTTTTTCATATAAAGGGGCTTGCGCGAATTCATTTGCGCCCCTAATGGAAGCGCGACCTCGGAGTGTAGCGCAGCCTGGTAGCGCACCTGATTTGGGATCAGGGGGTCGCAGGTTCGAGTCCTGCCACTCCGACCACTGTAACTTCAAATACTTAGCTGGAATTTCCCTGAACATCTGTAGAACAAACGTTCTTATTTTGAACCCGCGTGCGATTTCTGTGCGACTTTCGTGCGATTTAGAAAAGTCGCAAAGGCATATGAGTATCGCATGAACGGCGTTTTGAAGTTTGTTTTTGTGGCGGGTGATGTAGCCACATTCATCTACCTGACTTTCTTCGACGGCTTTACGTACAATTGGTGGAACTGGTTGTTCGTCATTCCCATCAACATTTTTCTTTCAACGATCTGGCCCATTTATTGGGCCATACTACATTGGATTGCCTAAAGCCCTATCTCTGTTTCGCCACCAGCATCATACCATGCAATCATCTGGCGAATCGCCTCGTCGGCAAGCTCCGGGTGGCGGGCGAGGTAGTGCTTCAATATCCGTGTGGCGCTTTCCAATCACCGAAATTCAGTTGGCAACCGATCGTTCGGCAAGCTGGCCGATTCTTGATCTCGCGTCTTAGCGTTTGAGATCGCTGCGGCGTGGCCGCGCCTCACCTTCGGCCAATGGCCGTTCCGAAAGTCCCTGCCCCGATCTCGGCTTTTTGTTTTCGGCAGCACGTTGCGAAAACTCATCTACAGGGTCGTGTTCGGCCCTTTTCTCGGGGTGCCGGGCACCCGTCTCATATTTGGTTTCTTCCATTGAATTACCCACCGTTCGCGCCGCTGGCTATGTGCAATGGATAATCGCGTGAACCTCTATTGGTTCCGACAAATGCCTCCGGTTACGGCCAGCAGAGCACTATGTGGCGACTCAGCAACACATTTAATGAAACTAAATTTTGTGTATTAAACATCGAGACTCTTTGCGTTGATGCCAATATCAGTCAACTACCAAAAACAATGCTTATTAAACTTTCAGCGGGGCAAATATGCGGGTCAATGGTGGAATTCTCGCCCTGACAACCGGAGTGCTTCTGGCAACTTCAGGGATGTCGTTGGCACAGAATATCGATACCTATTCAGCCTGGGATGGTACGAATTTCATCTCCAGTTTCGGTGTTCTAAACACCGCCACTTATGGCCAGACGATCACTCCAACCGCTGATCAGACCAACTTAACGGATTTCACCTTTTATCTAAACTTGGGCTCAGGGAGCGGCGTCCAGGCTCAAGCTTACATTTACGAATGGGATAGTGCTGCGAGCCGCATTACAGGCACTGCGCTCTATCAATCAGGAATATTTGCCGCCCCCACCACCGCGACATACGATCCGGTGACCCTGACGACAGGCGGGGTGACGCTTGTACCCGGTACGACATACGCCGTGTTTTTTACAACTTCCAATATCACCGGACAATCAAACAGTAGCTACAGATGGGCATCTGTGGACGATACTGTCTATTCCGGCGGGCAGTTTATCTACATGAACAACGGCACCAATTTTGCCAATCTCCTGGCGAACACCTGGAGCTCCATTAGCATGGACCTTGCGTTCGTGATGAATTTTCTGGTTTTGCCAACTCTTCCCGATTTGCGTTCGCTCAACGCTAACCAGCGGCAGGTTGCACAATCGCTTCTTGATGTTTTGGAAAAAGGGGGAACACTGCCGCCAGCATTCGAAAACCTCGACGCCGATGACTTGACGCGCCTCTCGGGTGAGGTCAGCACCGCCGCAATATCGGCCGGTTTCAATTCCGCCTTCGCTTTCATCGACACGATCAGCGATCCGCTGGTAATCGGGCAGGCGAATCATACCCCGGCTATCCCGCATGGGCAGGAGCCAATCGGATACGCAGCCATCAGCGTAGAACCTTCATCCGCTATCGCCCTTGCCGCCATGGGAGAAGAGACCCTCTCCGCGGCAGATTTGGCGAATGAAAAGCTGGCTATGTCAGGCAGGCACGCGGCTGACGCGCTCTCAAAATACGGCAGCACCCGCTGGACGATATGGGGCAGCGTCTACGGCGGCGCGCAGGAGATAGATGGAAACAGCTCTATCGGTTCTTCCGACACAACGGCGAAAAACTGGGGCGTTGCATCGGGCTTTGATTACCGGATTGAGGACGCAAGGGTCGGCCTGGCGCTTGGCGGAGCGGGCTCGAGCTTCTCCCTCGACAACGATTTGGGGTCCGGAAGGGCATCCGTTTTCAACGCTGGTGTTTACGGGTCCAAGACCTTCGGAAATGCCTACATATCAGCAGCAGCTGCATATGCGTTTAACAATGTCGATACAACGCGATCAGTTTTCGGCGATACGCTGAAATCGGACTATGATGCACACACACTCGCCGGGCGTGTCGAAAGTGGCTACAAGCTTGACACGACCGTTATAACCCTGACCCCTTACGCGGCCGTTCAGGGCGCAAGTTATTTCCTGCCTGACTACTCCGAAACATCTTCAACTGGCAGCCCGTATGCACTGGACTACGATTCGCAGACCCAGTCCGCACTTCGTACCGAACTGGGCGCAAGAGTTGAGCACATAATCGCCATGGAAACCGGCTCGATCAAGTTGAGTGGTCGGCTGGCCTGGGCCTGGAATGCAGATACTGCTCGTGACGTTACGGCAAGTTTTCAGGGCCTTGGCGCACCAAGCTTTACGATAGACGGCGCTCGGCCTGACCGGCATGCTTTGCTGGTAGATGCAGGTGCGGAATTCGGGCTTTCGGAAAACCTCACCGCCAAGGTGTCTTTCAATGGTGAATTCTCCGGCAATGTGACCTCTTACGGCGGAGCGGCGAAGCTTAGCTACAAATGGTGATGTGAGAGTCCGCAAAGCAAGCGTAAATATGCTGATTCAAGTTGGCCCGAAGGGCAGCAATATTAGCTTGCGCGCATATCATTGACAAAGACTGGGTATTGATAGTGTTGCTGCTACTGGCTGGGATACTTTCCCACCGGGTTTTCGCTGAGAAAGACTATCTATGCCGACCACTTTGCTACCAAAACTTCCCGCGATCGGGGGATTCATCGGCCCGAACCACTATTTCCAATAGTTCGCGGCAGCACGGGGCGTCATGCCAGAAAACGTGAAAAATCTGCTTGGGACTGTTTGGAACCTGGCTATCAGGCCCCAATTCGGCAGGTATTTAATTACCGCCATTCTTGGCGCGTCCTTGCGTGTGCTGACTGTCCTTTGCTTTGTGGCGACGATTCAAGCCCTGCTTGTCGCGGCCAAGCCCGATTCGGGCTATCTCCATATCCTCACGAAAGCGGCCAACCTGCCTCCGCTATCACACGAAAAAGAGTCCATGATAATGGCAGGACTGGTTGTGGTTCTTTTCGTAACCCAGTTCGTTATCCAGAACATCTATCAGGCGCTGCTTGGCAAAGGCGTATCGGTTTGCGCAGAAAACATCTACAGCCGCCAGGAACGCAAGCCGCAGAACTACGTGTTTTCCCGTCGCGCGGGGGTGGCGATGTACGAGGCGGCGGTCAAATCTTCGGAAATCTGCCTGTTCCTGTCGGCGCTCTACCTGATACTTGCTCTCTTCGATCACCGAATATTCCTTGCCATGGTGCTGCTGGGTGCAATTGCCCTTCTTATTCTGATCTACGGGTTCAGAAACCGGCCCTGGCGAATTCGAGCGCGCGAAACTGCGAAAGCGGCGCTGCTTAAATCTCCCCCCGATGAGGTAGAAAGCAACATTCGAAAATTCGACGCCGAAGATGAAGCAGTTCGCTTCAAACGTCATCTGGCCCCCGGGATCGAGGGTTTGACGATTGCAGCATTTACTGCGTTTCTGGTCATTGTAGTGGCTTTCAGTGGCGTCGATACGCGCGGCCATGCCGCCCTGACCATCGTACTGGTATTTTCAATGCGTTATGCAATTGTATATGTGCGCGACCTTGGCCGCAGCATTACAGCCTTGCTGGAACTACGGGCGGATAAGACCGTTTTACCTGACTGAGCGGAGCAGTTACTTTCGAGGAGATAGATGAATAAGCCAATTCGCGTTGCGATGCTGGTGCATAATGACGTCAAGCGTGATGCAAGAGTTCGCAAGGAAGCGCGTTCACTCGTTGAGGCGGGATACGATGTGGACGTTTACGGAATTTCTAATGATCTGGGCAGAATAGGTACCTCACAGATCGAGGGTGCGACATTGCGCTTATTGCGCTCGAACAAGCGCGCACTGCTAAGATCCTGGCTTGAAAAAGGCGTTATTGCTGCTGCGGCTCTGATATTTGTCGCACTAGCCATTGCTGCATTTACCCTTGGGGACACGCACTGGCAGTTGCGATGGCTCATCTTTATCGCTGTTCCGGCTATGCTGATTGCTGCCAACAGTGTTCGACCCCAGTTGTCTCCAGGTAATTTGAGGCTTCGACTTGTCGAATTGGGATTGGGATTCTGCGCCAGTGCATTGTCTATATATCTGCTCGATAAGGGATTGATATCGCTGCCGGAAATCATCGCTCAATTCGCGCTGCTATGGTTCATCAGCGGCAGCGGACTGAACGTTTTTCACTTTCTTAAACAGGCCGGTAAGCTGAAAAAAGCCTATTCGCGTAGCGGTCACAACATTCAATCAAGGCACCGTGCCCTCGCGACGCTCCTTTTTAATGGCGTTCGCAAGAGGAAATATGACATCGTTCACTCGCACGATCTCATTGGCCTTCTCGCTGGCAAAATGATCAAGGAGAAGAACCCGGACACAGTTCTGATCTGGGATGCGCATGAAATATATGAGGGCGTTCCAGATATTGCCGATGAATATTTCAAGCTGTGCAGAGAGATTATCCTCAACAGCGAAACCTACATCGACAGGTTCATAACGATCAACAAGAGCATCGCGCAATTCTATGCGGCAAACTACAATCTTCCCCCTGCGTCGATTGTAATGAATGCCACGCGGGCAGTGCCGTCCGTCCAGTATGACGGGCGATTGCACAATGCTGCCGGTCTGCCGCAAACCCAGAAGATATTGCTCTTTCAAGGCGGATTTGCCGAATATCGCGGACTGGATGCGTTGATGAGAGCCGTTCCTTCGATCCCTCGCGACTGGTCAGTCGTGGCGATGGGTTGGGGCAAACTCAAATCAGAGCTGGATAGGGTTGCGAAAGAAGCCGAAGCAGCTGATCGTCCGCCTGCCCTTGTGGTAATCCCACCTGCCGCACACGATGAACTGGTTGAGTGGACCGCTGGCGCAACGCTTGGCATCATTCCTTACGAGAACGTCTGTCTCAACCATCTGTACTGCACCCCGAACAAGCTTTGGGAATATCCGAACGCCGGAGTGCCTATATTGGCGACCGATGTGGTTGAGATGGCTGAGATGATCAATCAATGGGGCACTGGCTTTCTCCTTCCCAGGGATCTCCATGAACGCGACATCGTTCGCTTTCTGGAAAAGACACCGGATTCGGAAATCAGCCGCGCAAAGAAAAACTGCGAGCGGTTTTCCGAAGAAATGGGCTGGCATCGCTTCGAGAGCGTTTTGCTGGACCTATACGGGTCGCTGCATGAACAGCCGCAAGCGAAACAACATCGCCGCAAGGTTGCGGTTTAACAGATGTCAGAGGGGCAGTTCGCCCTGCCCCTCATCGACTGAAGTTATCACCTGCGCGGCCAGCGCGCGGGTGATGCGGCTGCGAGAAGAGAGCGCTGCATAGTCCAGCCGGTCCACAACATCGATTGCCGCCGCCAGCGAACGCTCGATGCGGCGAACGATGTATGACACAACATGCGGTTCGACTTCGATCTGGCGATCAGCAAACAATTTGGCGATTACCCCGGCCAGCAATGCGTCATCCGGTTCACGAAGTTCGATAACACTGGCAGCTTTCAAGCGCGACATCAGGTCCGGAAGGCTAACCTCCCAACTTGCAGGAAAACGTCGGGCGGTCAGCAGTATGTGAGAGCCATGCTGGCGGGCAAGATTTATCAGGTGAAACAGCCCGGTCTGGTCAAGGTCAGGCGCATCTGCATCGTCAACCAGCCACGGCCCCGCTTCGCGGACCTGCGCCAGCCGCGTTTCTATGCTTGCTGCGTCGATCTGGGACGCGTGCGTTGTCTCGCGCCATATCGCCGAAAGGTGTGATTTGCCACTTCCCGGTGGACCAACCAAAACAACAACGGGCGCTGGCCAGTCAGGCCAACGGTCAATCATTGAGGCCGCGGCAATGTTCGCCTCTGTTACAACCAGATCGTCGCGCGAATAGGCTGGGCTTGCGCCCAGATCGAGCGGCAATTGCTGCGGCACGGATTCCCTGTTCATTTTTTGGGCCGCCGCACAGGTGCTCGCGTCGGGCGACGCACTGTCTCGACTTCAAGCACCTCGACGTGCACAACATCCACCCTACCCTCATCGGCATGGCCCTTATAGAGCGGCGATTCAAGATAGCGCGCAATTGCGAAGCGGATCAGAACGGCAATGGCCGCAGCTGCCGGCACAGCCACAAGTAGCCCGACAAAGCCAAAAAGCGCACCGAAGGCGAATAGCGCGAACATCAGCCACACCGGGTGCAGGCCTACGCTTTTGCCGACCAGACGTGGTTGGAGAATATTGCCCTCGATGAACTGGCCCACGAAGAAAACACCCGCCACCAGCGCAATCATGATCCAGTCCGGCCAGAACTGAACAAATGCGATGCCGAGTGACAGCGCCAGCCCGGTCAATGATCCGACATAGGGAATGAAGGAAATCAATCCGGCAAACAGCCCGATCAGGATACCAAAATTCAGGCCGACCATTGTCAGGCCAACGGCATACATGATGCCCAGTATCAGGCATAGCGTGCCCTGACCCCGTACAAATCCGGCAGTTGCAGAGTTTATCTCGCGGGCAAGCTGACGCACCGTTTCAAGATGGTCGCGGGGGATCCAGCCATCAACCGTTGATACCATCCGGTCCCAGTCCAGCAGCAGGTAAAACGCCACCACCGGCGTTACCACCAAAAGGCTGGCTATCGAGAAAAGCTTGACGCTGGAACTCCACACGGACTTGAAAACAGTGGACAATATGCCAAGGCTGGACGTGAGCAGCGAGTTGAGCCCTTCGCTCAGTGACGATGGATCGACACCAAAATTTCTTTGAAGCCATTCAGGATTGAAACTCGTCACCAGCTTTTGAAGCTGGGTCAGATACTGCGGCAGACGCTCGCCGAAATCTGCAAGTTGCGAGGCCAGAAGCGGGATGAGGATCACAAGCGCCAGGATCACCAGAATGATGAACCCGATCAGAATGATGATGCTCGCCGTCAATCTTGAGACACCAAACCGCTCCAGCCGGTCAGCCACCGGATCAAGGAAATAGGCCAGTGCGAGCCCTGCCAGAAACGGCAACAGCACATCACTAAACACATAAAGGAACAGCGCAAACAGCGCTGCCCCAATCAGCCAGAACCTGATCTGGCGGCGAAATGCCAGCGTCAGCGCTGCTTCCGCCAATGCGTTATCCGTTCTTGGAGGGCGATTTTTCGCCATTCGTTGTCATATGCCTCAACCAGGCAACGAGATAGGCAGCCGTTGATGCGATGGTCAAGAGGCCGTTCGCGGCGATCAGGGACATCCTCATCAAACCAGTGTCAGCGCCAAACGCCTGTTCGCCCAAAATGAAAGCCGCAAGAACAATTTGAACGGCGGTGTTCAGTTTGGAAACGGGTAGCGGTTTCATCTCCACCGGATTGCCCATCAAAGATGAAAGCACGACAGCACACACGATCAACGCGTCGCGCGAGACAACGGCAATCACCAGCCAGAGCGGCAACTGGTCGAGATACCCCAAAACGATAAAAACACTGACAAGCAGCACCTTGTCGGCAACAGGATCCAGATAGCTTCCAAGCGCCGAGGCCTGGTTAAAATGGCGCGCGATGAAACCATCTACCGCGTCTGAGACACCCGCGACCACAAAGCCGACGAATGCCCAGCCCCACTCCCCCAGAAGAAGAGCATAAACCACAGCCGGAACCAGCAGAAACCTGATAATTGTTATGAGGTTTGGAATGGTCAATCAGGCATTTCCCGCAGATAGTAGTTTATGTGTTAAATGGGCGAAGGCGCGCGCCGGTGCAAGCGAAGAATACATTAGTTCTTGCTTATCCAGAACTTCAAGGCATGTGTTTTGTTGAAGATCACGCCGGATCGTGCAAAGAGCGCGAGGAATAAACAGGCAAGCAGGCGACCGCGTAAGATGCAAGACAAGAAAAACGGGCTCACCTATGCAGACGCAGGCGTCGATATCGATGCCGGGAATCTTATGGTTGAAAAGATAAAGCCGCTCGTGCGCGCCACGCAGCGCCCCGGTGCTGATGGCGAAATTGGCGGTTTTGGCGGTCTCTTCGATCTTAAGGCGGCAGGCTTCACAGACCCCGTACTTGTCGCGGCAAATGACGGTGTGGGCACCAAGCTGAAGATTGCAATTGAGGCGGGAAAGCACGACACGATCGGCATCGATCTCGTCGCCATGTGCGTGAACGATCTGGTTGTGCAGGGCGCTGAGCCTTTGTTTTTTCTTGATTATTTTGCCACTGGCAAACTCGATCCTGAACAGGGTGTCGATATCGTCAAGGGCATTGCTGATGGCTGCCGTCAGGCAGGCTGTGCGCTGATTGGCGGCGAAACTGCCGAAATGCCGGGAATGTATCGCCAGGGTGACTACGACCTCGCCGGTTTTGCCGTTGGCGCTGCCGAGCGCGGACAGCTTTTGCCGACCGATGACATTTCCGAAGGCGATGTGCTTCTTGGCCTTGCGTCCTCTGGCGTTCATTCGAACGGCTTTTCGCTGGTGCGCCGCATTGTTGAAGCCAGCGGACTTGGCTGGGGTGAAAAAGCGCCGTTTGCTGAAGGTAAAACGCTTGGCGAAGCGTTGCTGGAACCGACCCGCATCTATGTTCGCTCGATCCTGAAAGCGATTCGTTCCACTCATGGTATCAAGGCGCTGGCACATATTACCGGCGGCGGATTCCGGGATAACATTCCGCGCGTTTTGCCGAAGGATTTTTCCGCAGAGCTTGATCTCGAATCGATCGATGTTCCGCCCGTTTTTTCATGGCTTGCGAAGATCGGTGACGTTGCACCCGAAGAAATGATGCGCACTTTCAATTGCGGAATTGGCATGGTCATTGTGGTGGCCAGCGGCCAAGCGGCGCAGGTCGCCGCCGTGCTTCAGGAAGCCGGTGAGTCGGTGACACCAATAGGCAGGATCGTGCCGCGTCGTGACACAGGCGTGATTTATCGCGGAGCTATCGGGCTATGAGCTTGCGAAAGCGTGTTGCAGTGCTGATTTCAGGACGCGGCTCCAATATGAGCGCGCTTGTTAATGCGGCTGCTGACCCGGACTATCCTGCAGAGATTGCTTGCGTAATTTCGGATCAGGCCGATGCGGCCGGTTTGAATTTCGCATCCGCACGTGGAATTCCCACGCTTGTGGTTGCGCGCCGGGATTTCGCCTCCAAGGAAGCGCATGACGCGGCAATTGACGGCCATCTGGCAAGTTTCGGCGTCGATCTCATAGCGCTGGCTGGTTATATGCGGCTCTTGACGCCCGGCTTTGTCAACAAATGGCAGGGGCGTATCATCAATATCCACCCCTCTCTGCTGCCTCTTTTCAAGGGGCTGAATTCGCACCAGAGGGCGCTCGACGCTGGAATGCGGGTGCATGGCTGCTCGGTGCATTTCGTGACGGCTGACATGGATGAAGGTCCGGTTATTGCGCAAGCGGCAGTGCCGGTGCTGACGAGCGATACAGAAGCGGCGCTTTCTGCGCGCGTACTGAAGCAAGAACACAGAATATATCCGATGGCGCTGCGCCTTGTCGCAGAAGGCAAGGCCCGCATGGAACAGGGGCGCGCCGTTTTCAGCGACTTTGAAGAAGCTGGCGACGATTCGGCAATTCAATCGCCATCGCCCTTACCGGACCTGCCTGATCTTGAGCAGCTCGCGCGCATAACCCCTTGAGGGGATGCGCCGCGCTCACGGCGCAGGCTTCAACCACACCTTATTGTCATGGAAGGCTGCGCCGCCATAAGGCGCGGGCGCATCCGCACCTGTCAGGACATTAATGCCCTCGCCGCGCTCATGTGCACTGTTGGGCCAAATACCTTCCGCAATCACCACGCCGCGTTTCACGCCATCGAACAGCCTGGCGTGCAACACAACCTCGCCTCGGTGATTGCCAATTTCCACCCGCGCGCCATCGCCAAAGCCGAGCGCAGCCGCATCTTCAGGATGCACCAGCAATTCAGGTCGCCCTTCCCTTTTTCGGGAGCTCGGCGTTTCGGAAAAGCTTGAGTTCAGGAATGAGCGGGCTGGCGAGGTTGCCAGACGGAACGGGTGATCCGGGTCGGCGACTTCAATCAGATCAACGTGGTCAGGAAACGCCGGCAGTTCATTGACCGGGCCATATAGGCCAATGCTCTTTGGCGGCCGGTTGGGACCGGGCTGTCCCGGCCAATCTGGCCTGAAGCGAAACTTGCCGTCCTTGTGTCCGAATCCGCCGAGAAAGTGCGCCGTTTCAAAATCCGGCTGCAAGTCGGCCCAGCGCTCTTCGCAGAAGCTCTCGAAGGTGCCTAAGCCCTTCTTTTCCAACATAATTTCAATATGTTCGCGCTCAGTCAAGCCGAAGCCCGGCATGTGCGAAACGCCAAGCCGCTTACCCAATTCCTCAATTACATAGTGGTTGCCGCGCGGCCCTTCCGGCGGGTCGATCAGCTTGGCACCAAGCGTGATGTGCTGGTTGCCACCGCCCTTGTAAATATCGTCATGCTCCAGAAACATGGTGGCAGGCAGAACGACATCGGCAAGTTCTGCTGTGTCTGTCATGAATTGCTCGTGGACGCAGGTGAACAGGTCGTCACGCAAGAACCCTTGCTTCACAAGCCGCTGTTCGGGCGCGACATTCGCCGGATTGGTGTTCTGGATCAGCATGGCTGTGACCGGTGGACCACCATACAAGGCAGCCGAATCGCCAGTCAGCACCGGACCAATGCGCGATTGGTCGAGATATCGAATTGCGGGATCACGCAGCCGCGTTCCTTCAAGAAGGTCGGTATTGAGTTTCAGAACGCCTGAATTGGAGTGAAAGGCACCTCCGCCCTCATATTGCCACGCGCCGGTCACCGCAGGAATGGAAAGCGCAGCGTGCATGTTGACCGAGCCGTTGCGCTGGCGCGAAAAGCCGTAGCCAAGCCGGAAAAATGTCCGCTTGGTGGTTCCGACGAGGTGCGCGAATGCCTCGATTTCCTCAATTGAAAGGCCGGTGATAGCTGCCGCCCATTCAGGCGTGCGCGTTCGCAGATGCGCCTCCAGCCCTGCCGGTTCATCAGCATAGCGCGCCATGTAGTCACGATCCGCCAGCCCGTCGCGAAACAGAACGTGCATCACCGCACATGCCAGCGCGCCATCCGTGCCGGGTTTCAGGATCAGACCCATATCGGCCTGTTTCATGGTGGCGTTATCGTAAATGTCGATAACCACGATCTTCGCGCCACGCTCCTTGCGCGCCCGAATGGCGTGGGTCATGACGTTGACCTGCGTAACCACTGCGTTCGTGCCCCAGATCACAACGCAATCGGATTTTGCCATCTCGCGGGGATCAGCACCGCGCAGCGAGCCGGTGCCGGCAACCCAACCTGTCCAGGCCAGATTTGTGCAAATGGTACCGAAAAAGCCCGAATATTTCTTCGCGTGGCGCAGCCGCTCTATGCCGTCGCGCTGCACAAGGCCCATCGTTCCGGCATAATAATAGGGCCAGACCGTCTCGCTGCCGAGTCTCTCCTCTGCCCTGATGAATTTTTCCGCAACGAGGTCGAGCGCGGCTTCCCAGCTTACTTCCTTCCACTGTTTCGCCCCTTTTGCGCCTGCTCGAACGAGCGGCTTCAAAAGCCTGTCCGGGTGGTGAATGCGTTCCGCGTAACGCGCGACCTTGGCGCAGATCACGCCTGCCGTGTAGCTGTTTTCCTTTGCGCCATGAATCCGCCCGATACGGTCAGGGCCAAGCAATTCCACGTCCAGCGCGCAAGTGGATGGGCAGTCATGCGGGCACGCCGAATGCCCGATTTTCGCCTTGGCTTGCTGGATATTGGCGTGCTGGTTCATGCGCGCCTTTTACACTTCGCGCGGCACGACGCATAGAGCCAGAAGATTGGATGCGTTTGAAGCCAGGTTTAACGGCGAACGTTTCTGGTGAGTCGGCGTCCTCAATGCGGAATACCACCCTATTCCGCTATTCCTTCTTCATATTCCGCTGAAAGCGCCAGCCATTTTTCTTCATTCGTTTCAAGCTGGGCGGTCAATTGCGAGCGCTCCTTTGCCAGACGCGTCGCGCCGACCGGATCTTTCTCGTAAAGCGCTGGATTGGCGAGCTCGTCCTCAATGGCATCGATGCGCTTGCGCAGCCGATCCATCAGCCCCTCCGTCGCGCGAATTTCCTTGGCAAGCGGCTCCATTGCCTGACGCCGGGCGGCAGCCTCGCGGCGGCGTTCGGCCTTGTTGGCCTTGTCGGCCTCGCGCCGCTCCTTGCGACCGGCATCGACGCCGGTCACATCCGTGCGATAGTCGGACATATCGCCTTCATAGCTTTGAACCGTACCGTCTTTCACCAGCCAGAGCCGATCCACCGTTGCTTCGATCAAATGCCGGTCGTGCGAAATCAGCAGGACAGCGCCCGGAAAATCATTCAGCGCCAGAGCCAACGCTTCGCGGCTATCAATGTCGAGGTGGTTGGTCGGCTCGTCGAGGATGAACAGGTTCGGGCCATCAAACGCCGCCAACCCCATGAGAAGCCGTGCCTTTTCGCCGCCTGACAGGTCTTTCGCCGGCGTGTTCATTTTCTCCGTTGCAAGGCCGAATTGGGCCACCCGCGCGCGAACCTTTGGCTCCGGTGCATCCGGCATCATGCGCCGCACATGCTCATAGGCGTTTTCTTCGGGACGCAGATCATCAAGCTGGTGTTGCGCGAAGATCGAGACTTTCAGCCCCGGCGCAATCGTCATTGTGCCCGCGTCAGCCTTGAGCCTACCAGCGAGCAGCTTGGCGAAAGTCGATTTGCCATTGCCGTTTGCACCCAGCAGCGCGATACGGTCATCTGCATCAATTCGAAGCGAAAGGTTCTTCAAGACAGGCTGACCGGGCGTATAGCCCACCGAAACCTTGTCCATCGCGATAATCGGAGACGCCACCGTTTTGACCGGCTCCGGAAAGCTGAACGGCGCAACATTGTCGTCCATGACCGCGGCGATGGTTTCCATCTTCTCAAGGGCCTTTATGCGCGATTGCGCCTGCCGCGCCTTGGATGCCTTGGCGCGGAAACGGTCCACGAAGGATTGCAGATGCTGGCGCCGCGCTTCCTGCTTCACGCGGCTTTTTTCTTGCAGCACCATTTTTTCGGCCCGCTGGCGCTCGAACTGGTCGTAGCCGCCGCGCCAGAAGGTGAGCTTTTTCTGGTCGAGATGCACGATTGAATCGACGGCGCGATTGAGCAGGTCGCGGTCGTGGCTGATAAGCAGAACTGTGTGCGGATAGCGGCTCACATAGTTCTCGAGCCACAGCGTTCCTTCAAGGTCGAGATAGTTTGTTGGCTCGTCCAGCAGCAGCAGATCGGGTTGCGAGAACAACACCGCCGCCAGCGCCACGCGCATACGCCAGCCGCCCGAAAAAGACGATGCCGGTCGATGCTGGGCAGCTTCATCGAAGCCAAGGCCGGACAAGATCGTTGCTGCGCGAGATTCCGCCGAATGAGCGTCAATATCGGCCAGCCGCATATGGATTTCCGCGATGCGATGCGGGTCGGAGGCCGTTTTCTCCTCTTCCAGCAGCGCGGCCCGTTCCTTATCGGCCTTGAGCACGATCTCGATAAGCGGCTCTTCCGTTCCCGGCGCTTCCTGCGCCACCTGCCCGATGCGGGTAAGTTTCGGCAGGCTTATGGAACCAGTCTCGGCTGAAAGGTCTCCGGTAATAGCGCGGAAAAGCGTCGTCTTGCCGGTACCGTTGCGTCCGACAAGACCGGCTTTGGTGCCGGTTGGCAGGGTTAGCGAGGCGTGATCGATAAGCAGCCGCCCCGCCACGCGCAGGGAAAGATCGTCTATAATGAGCATGGCGCGCTTTTGCCCTTTCGTGCGTGTTGCCGCAAGGCGTTACGCGAATTCTCTGCCTTCTTCGGTACGCTGAAAGTAAATCAGGTCCAGAGGTATGGATGGCCTGCCCAGGATCGTGAGTATCGTGTGCGCCTGCCCGCGATGGTGTGTTTGATGGTTGAAGAAGTGATCAAGCGCCGGAGCCAGTCTCTGCGAGATGGTGCGCAGATCGGTCACGGTCATATAGGTGAAACGCCCCGTCAGCGCCTTTTCGCTTTGCGAATCGATCCATTCCACAATGCGGCGGTCTTCCATTTCACGAATGCTGCGAAGCTTCTCGAAATTGCGCGCAGTGATGTGATCAAGCTCGTTGGGCGCTTCGCCGCCGCCGGTAAATCTCTTCATCCATATACGATCTGCCGCAACCAGATGGTTGAGCGTGCCCATCATCGATTTGAAGAATGCGCCGACATCCCGCTCGAACTCTTCCTCCGAAAGGTCTGCCGCCGCCTCGTAAATGCGTGCATTCGCCCATTGATTATAAGCTGCAAACATTCTGAAATGCTGTTTCATGAATTCGCCTTTGGAACGCGGTATCGACCACCCGCGCGGATTGGAGAACCACACATATGGCAATTGTTCTATACGAGTTGGTTGGTGCAGATGAAAAGCGGCCATTTAGCCCTCACGTCTGGAAAATTGCGATGGCGCTGGCTCACAAGGGGCTGGACTGGAAAGCGGCGCCAACCAGATTTCTCGACATTAAGAACGTAGAAGACGGATCATTCAGAACCCTTCCCATATTGCGTGACGGTGAAAAGGTAATTTCCGACTCGTTCTCAATCGCATTGTATCTTGAAGAAGCATATCCCGACCGGCCATCGCTGTTCCGCGGCAAGGGCGGCGAGGCAATGTCGCGGTTCATTGAGCGCTGGTCACAAACGCAGCTACACTCCTTCATGGGCTCTGCGGCGCTTATGGACCTGTACGACATGCAAGACGAAGCAAACCGCATCTACTTCCGGGAAAGCCGGGAAAAGCGCTACGGGATGCCGCTGGAACAGGTTGATCGCGAACGCGACAGCCATTTGGAGACCTTCCGCAAGCGTCTGGAGCCACTCCGGGATATGCTGAAGTACCAGCCATTCATCGGCGGGCAAACGCCGCTTTATGCGGACTATATTGTTTTCGGCGCGTTCCAATGGGTCCGGATTTCATCGACCTATCGCTTTATCGCTGAAGGCGACCCGATTTCCGAATGGGTGGAGCGCTGCCTCGATTTGCACAACGGCTTTGCGCGCAGCTATGCGGCCGCCGCCTGACACTTGGCAAGGGCGGATGGTCCTTGTATAGAGCCGCCACATTTCAGTGAATTATCAATCAAAGGACCAATCATGGCGATTGAACGCACATTTTCCATGATCAAGCCGGACGCAACCAGGCGTAACCTTACCGGCGCGATCACCAAGATGCTTGAAGATGCCGGTTTGCGCGTCGTGGCTTCCCGCCGCGTGTGGATGAGCCGCCGTGAGGCCGAAGGCTTCTACGCTGTGCACAAAGAGCGTCC
This sequence comes from Rhizobiaceae bacterium, assembly GCA_019635795.1. GTDB lineage: Bacteria > Pseudomonadota > Alphaproteobacteria > Rhizobiales > Rhizobiaceae > Mesorhizobium_G. The sequence goes on along the minus strand of JAHBYV010000001.1, from coordinate 73,570 downwards.
GTTCTTCGACGAACTGTGCGAATTCATGTCCTCCGGGCCAACAGTCGTGCAGGTTCTGGAAGGCGAAAACGCCATTGCCAAAAACCGTGAGGTTATGGGTGCTACGAACCCGGCCAACGCAGAAGAAGGCACCATCCGCAAGGTTCACGCCCTGTCGATCGGCGAAAATTCTGTCCACGGTTCGGATGCTCCCGAAACCGCAGCGCAGGAAATCAGGTACTGGTTCTCCGACACCGAGATCGTCGGCTGAGGAATGGATGGCGGCTTAGGCCGCCCCACGTCATCCTTGGCCTTGTGCCAAGGATCTGAAACCTCTCGACTGGTTTAACGGCAGCAGACCCTTGGGACAGGCCCAGGGGCGACGAAGCCGGACACCATCGCGTCTGACGTCATCCTTTGCCTTGTGCCAGGGTTCTAAAGCTTCTCGACTGGATTAATGGCAGCAGACCCTTGGGACAGGCCCAAGGGTGACGAAGCCGGACACCATCGCGACAATAATTGAAGGCCAGCTTCAGCGCTGGCCTTTTTCATCCCATCGCTTCAGCGCGGTTGCGTCTGCCTCTTTTGCCTCGACCCAGCCGCCCGCTGACCCGTCAACGTGGTGTTCCTTTTTCCAGAACGGCGCGCGGGATTTCAGGTAATCCATCAGGAATGATGCGGCCTCGAACGCGGCCTGCCGGTGCGGCGAGGCAGCGACCACCAGCACAATGTTTTCACCCGGGTGGATTTGGCCGTAGCGGTGAATAATTGTGAGGCCCGTCACTGGCCAGCGAGTTATTGCCTCGCTGACGATGCGCTTAATTTCCGCTTCCGCCATGCCCGGATAATGTTCAAGCTCCAGCGCGGCAAGCGCCCCGCCCTCGTCGCGACATAGACCGGAGAATGTGACCACGGCACCAACATCGGTCCTGCCGCTGGTCAGCGCCGCAACTTCTGCGGCAAGATCGAAATCCTGCTGCTGGACCCGAACAGTTGGGGCGATTGCCATCTCATCCGCCTGTCATTGGCGGAAAAAGCGCTATTTCTCGTGCGCCCGCAATCGCCTCGCGATGGTCCACATGCTCTTCGTTTATTGCCACGCGGATCACCTGCGGCTGCTGCAAAGCCTCGGCATAGCCGTCGCCCTTGTCCCGCAGCCATTCCAGCAGATCGGAGACTGTTACGACCTCGGCAGGCAGGTCGATTTCCTCTTCCCGCTTGCCGATACGTTCACGAACCCAGGCGAAATATAGGAGCTTTGTCATTCGTCTATGATGTGCTTCAGCCCAGCGCGGAAATAGTCATAGCCGGTGTAGAGTGTAATTACGGCGGCGACCCACAGCAGCACGATGCCTGCCTGCGTTGAATATGGAATGATCTTGTCGAGCGCCGGGCCCGCGAGCAAAACGGCGATAGCCACCATTTGAATAGTGGTTTTCCACTTTGCAAGCCGCGTGACCGGCACGCTTACTTTCAGGTCAGCCAGATATTCCCTCAGGCCGGAAACAAGAATTTCGCGACACAGAATGATGATGGCCGCCCACAATGACCAGCCCGCTATTGTGCGATCCGTGTCTGCGGCCAGCAGCAGAAGACAGGTGGCAACGAGGAGTTTGTCCGCGATCGGATCAAGCATCCTGCCAATGTTCGAAGTTTGCTTCCACGCGCGGGCGAAATAGCCATCGAAATAATCAGTGATGCTGGCAATCGCAAAGATTGCGAGCGCAGACCACCGCGCAAAGTCGCTCGATTGAAGGCGCCCCTCCAGAAAGAAGCACAACACGACCAGCGGCACAGCAAGAATGCGGCCATAGGTCAACATATTGGGAAGACTGAATGCACGAGATGCCATGTTGGCCGCTTAAATCCTGAATTTCAATTCTCTTTAGACAATCCAGATTGCAGCGCTTTGGTCAAGTCGCACCGAATTTCAGCACAAGCGCTCCATATCTCAAAGACCTTGGAAACCAGAACTTCGGCGTTTTTTCGTCTCGCTGTCATTTTTCATGAAAATGATTGTAGACGATGCGCGCCACGGCCTCCGAAATGCCCTCAACCGCCATCAGATCATCAATTGCCGCCCGCCCGACAGCCTTGGCCGTGCCGAAATGCAGCAGCAACGCCCGCTTTCGCGTTGGCCCGATGCCCGCGATTTCATCCAGCGGATTGCGAACCATTTCCTTTTTGCGTCTGGCGCGGTGCGAGCCAATGGCGAAGCGGTGCGCCTCGTCGCGCAGCCTTTGCACGAAATAAAGCACCGGGTCGCGGATCGGCAGCGAAAACGAATCGCGCCCGCGCACGAAGAAGCGTTCGCGCCCTGCGTCACGGTCCTGGCCCTTGGCAACGCCTATCGCAACCACTTTGTCCTCAATGCCGAGTTCAGCGAGTATTGCGCGCACCGCCGTCATTTGCCCCTGGCCGCCATCGATCAGGATAACATCAGGCCAAGCCGGGAATTCGCTGCCCTGCTCTGCTTCATCGTTTTCGCCATGCTCTTTCAGGAGGCGCGAGAACCGGCGCTGCATCACCTCGCGCATCATGCCGAAATCGTCGCCGGGTGTGATGTCAGTCGAACGGATGTTGAACTTCCTGTATTGATTCTTCACGAAGCCTTCCGGCCCCGCCACAATCATCGCACCAACAGCATTGGTGCCCATAATGTGCGAGTTGTCGTACACTTCAATGCGCGTTGGCGTCTTTTCCAACCCGAAGGTTTGGGCGAAGCCTTCCAGAAGACGAGCTTGCGTTGATGTTTCAGCCAGCCGCCTGCCGAGCGCCTCGCGCGCATTTTGCAGCGCGTGATCGACCAGATCCTTCTTTTCTCCACGTTGCGGCACGCTTATCGCTACCTTGCGCCCTGCCCGCGTGGTGAAGGCATCAGCCAGCAGCTCCTGTTCCTCAACACCGCCTGACAACAGGATAGCCCGCGGGACCGGCTTGTCGTCGTAGAATTGCGACAGGAACGAACCCAGCACCTCTCCCGCCTCAAGAGCCGGGTCAGCTTTTGGAAAATAGGCGCGATTGCCCCAGTTCTGGCCGGTACGGAAGAAAAACACCTGAATGCAGGTTTGTCCGCCTTCCTGATGAATGGCAAAGACATCTGCTTCATCGATGCCCTGCGGGTTGATGCCTTGATGACTCTGCACATGAGAAAGTGCGGCAAGTCGGTCGCGGTATATAGCAGCGCGCTCGAAATCCAGCTCTTCGGCGGCTTCCTGCATTTGCGCAGAAATCTCTTCCTTGACAGTCTGGCTGCGGCCGGAAAGGAAGTCTTTGGCTTCCTTCACCAATTCAGCGTAAGCTTCAGGCGAAATTTCATTCGTGCAAGGACCGGAGCAACGCTTGATCTGATAAAGCAGACAAGGTCTCGTGCGGTTCTCGAAAAAACTGTCCGTGCAGCTTCTTATCAGAAAGGCGCGCTGCAGCGAGTTGATCGTTCGACCGACCGCCTGGGCAGAGGCGAAAGGGCCGAAATATTCACCCTTCTTTGAGCGCGCTCCACGGTGCTTGAATATGCCCGGCGCTCGATGATCGGCTGTAATGAGAATATACGGAAACGACTTGTCGTCGCGCATCAGCACGTTGAACCGTGGACGCAGCCTTTTGATCAGGTTTGCTTCGAGAAGCAACGCCTCAATCTCGGTGCGCGTAACCACAAATTCCATGGTCGCTGTTTCGCGCACCATGCGGCCTATGCGATTCGTATGGAACCGGCCTTGCGCATAAGCGGTGACGCGCTTTTTCAGGCTGCGCGCCTTGCCAACGTAAAGCACGTCGCCCGTCGCATTCATCATGCGATAAACACCGGGCGCGTTTGGCAGGCGCTTTACCAGCGTCTGTATGACATCAGCACCAGCCTTGCCATCCGCGTCACCCGGTTCGGCACTCCAATCGATGGACGTAAAAGATGGTTCCACGCCCTGCGGCGCAGACTCAACGGCCTCTTCCGGCCCTTCGTCCTCGTAGTCGAGGTCGGGCATGTCATCCGCGGCCCGTTTGCCCGGACTCATCTGCGAAAATCCTTCATTTCCTGCAAATCGGTCAAAAACGCTCCGGTTTCAACTGCCACGTCAATGGCTCCTGCCAAATCTCGCCTCGCCACGTCTGGTTAGCCACTGGACTTGACGCGCGGCATAGGCAAAACAATGCGCATGAGTAATAGCGAGACCAGACCGGTTTGCCTTGTAACAGGCGGGGCGCGGCGCATAGGCAGGGCGATTCTAACCGAACTCGCCGCTGATTTTGATCTGGCAATCCACGCCAACACCTCGCGCGCGGATGCCGATGAATTGGCCGAGCAATTGGCCGCCAATGGTGCAAGAACAAAAGTGTTCGTGGCAGATTTTTCAGAACCGGATTGCGCTGGCCAGATGGTGGAGGCCGTCGCCAAGCATTTCGGACGGCTCGATCTGGTCGTAAATTCTGCGTCCACATTTGAATATGACACGCCCTCTGAATTCAGCACCGAAACGATGCAGCGCATTTTGACGGTGAACCTCGTCTCTCAGATGGTTATTGCACGCGTGTTCGGGGCACTCGGGAGCGATGGCGCTACCTTGATCAACATATTGGACAACAAGGTTTACGCCCCTAATCCGGATTTTTTCAGCTACAGCCTGGCCAAGTTTGCCCTCAAGAGTTCCATCGACATGCTTGCCATGCACTATCGCGGCAAGATGCGGGTGTGTGGAATTGCGCCGGGGATTACCCTTATCAGCGGCGACCAGACCCCGGAAAATTTCGAGAAAAGCTGGCGCCACTCTCTGACTGGCACGGGTTCGACGCCCGACCAGATCGCGCGCACCGTGCGCTTCATCTGGCAAACGAAAGCGTTGAACGCGGATGTCATCGTGCTAGACGGTGGCCAAAGATTAATGTCGCTTGAACGCGACGTAGCATTCGCTGTGGAATGATAATGCCTCAAATTCGTAAAACGATAATATTGCGCGAACTGGAGCTGATGCTGCCGATCGGCGTTTATGAACATGAGAAAAAGGCACCCCAACGTGTCCTGATCTCGGTCGAAGCAACGCTTGATGGTACTCAGGACGAGGCAGACCAACTTGGAGGTACATTCGACTACGATCGCATCCGAGATTTCGTAAAATCCCTTGAACGCGGACCGCATAACGAACTGCAAGAAACGATTGCTCGCCGTATCATCGATTTCCTGTTTTCCAATCAGGGAGTTATCCGCGCCGTGGTCGAAACTGCAAAACCGGATATATTCGACGACGGCTCGATTGTGGGGGTACGCATGGAGGCGGATCGTTAAAATTCAAGGTAAATTAGAAGTAAATTGACGTCCGGATTTCCTTAATGATTTCAATATGTTGCAGAATAGCAACGTCGCATTTCTGCCTTTTTCTTGCCAGCGAATGACCCTTTTTTGGTTCAGGTGAGGCCGTATTTAGTCATCACATATGGAACCGTGTGATGCACGGATCGTTTCCTCCCAAGTTTGACCCGTGCGCACAACGCAAAATGACTTTGCGTCTTTGGCAAGGAGTATAAATTATGTCAGCCAATCTTAAGTTCGCGCGCCCGCTTGCGCTCGCTGGTGTTATCGCGCTGCTGGGTGCGGCACCTGTGTTCGCTGCAGACGCCATTGAGCAGGTGCCGGAACCGGCAGTACCGATGGAACAGCCACCTCTGGCAACCTGGACCGGTCCATATGCCGGTATCCAGCTCGGCTACGGTTTCTCGGGCCGCACCCAGGAGCCTGGCAACGAGATCGATATTGACGGTGTCGTTGGCGGCGCTTTCGCCGGCTATCAGACCGATCTTGGCAACGGCGTTGTAGCCGGTGTTGAAGGTGATATCGGCTATTCTGGAGTAGAGGGCTCAAATGCTGGCACCGAGTCGAAAGCCGGTTTCGACGGTTCGCTTCGCGCCCGTCTCGGCTACGCGGTTTCGCCGGACATTCTGCCCTACCTGACCGCAGGTGGTGCGGCACAGAGCCTGAAGGTTACCGAGGGCGGTGTGAGCGATCGTAACACTATGCTCGGCTGGACGGCCGGTGCCGGTGTTGACGTGAAGCTTACCGAGAACATGTTTGTTCGCGGCGAGTATCGCTATACCGATTTCGGCAGCGATGATTTCACAACCGGAAGTGGAACCCGGTCTGTGGATAGCCACGACAACCGGGTTAGCCTCGGCGTCGGCTTCAAGTTCTGATAAACACACTAAAACGCAAAAAAGCCGGGCGAAAATGCCCGGCTTTTTTGTATTCGCGGCGCTTTTACGCTCGTATTTCTTAGGCTTTCGGGATTTTTGCGGAAATTTCAGGCCATTTATCGTCGAACTTTGCGGCCCAACGCTTCAACTTGCTGCGCCCCTTCTCCCATTTCCCGGCGAAACGAAGATCGAGATAGCCTATCATCGCGCGCACTGCGAGGTGCCCAGCATTGATCGATTTTGGCAATTTTGGCGGGTTTGCATTCAGGAAGTCCAGGCCACGAGTCGCCTTATCCCACTGGCGGTCCGTCCAGGGCTGGTGAACTTTGTCCTCAGGACGCATCCGCCGCTCATAAATGATCGCCAACAATGAATCGCATATGCCGTCGGCAAGCGCTTCTAGGCGCTCTGCCTCCAGTCTTTTGGCAGGATTCTTTGGAAAAATCTTGTTTCCGCTCAATCGGTTAAGGTGCTGCGTTATCACTCTGCTGTCATAGACGCCGGTGCCATCTTCCATAACGAGGGTTGGGATTTTGCCGAGCGGATTTGCGTTGATAAGCGATGCAGGATTGCTGACGGCATCGACAATCTCTTCATCAAGCGCGATCCCCGCAAGGGCAGCCGACATGCGCACTTTAGCGCTGTAGGGCGAAGCCGGTGAATAAAGCAATTTAGGCATAGTTTTCAGTCCTTTGACAGCAATTCAGCGCGGCATTGGCATCCGAAGTTTATCCGCCTTACACGCTTTGCGCTCCAGTTCCGCGCAACTTCTAAACTCTAGATCCCTGCTCATGCAAATCCGCACTTCGCGCAACAGCTTTTTGCTGCACGATACTGAAACGCCATCTTCTTTCATGCCGGGATTGGCATCTACAAAGGCGTCTTCAACTGCTCCGGCGGAAATCGTCTGGTGAGGCTCGAGTCTTTGTAATTCGGTTGGAATTTCAATCTTCTGCCATGCCATTCGCACTGTGTGAAAATAGTCATGCTGGCTCATGCCCGAGCATGAACCGTGCATGCGCCACTGGTGCCCTACCAGACCTGCGGAGGGCATTATGTCCCGAAGCTGGTCCACCATCGAATCGGGAACGCGCCGCTGGAATGTGTAACACTCGCGTGGATAGCCCCGCTCATATTGCGGCCATAGACCGTGAACGATGAAGCCATATGATCTCTTCGTGCCGCACTGCTGGTAGTTGGCCTCGCCTTCCTCCATGCAGAAGCTCGGCGACCAGCTCAGGGCCAGAACATAGAAATCAAAATCACCCGGTTGACGGCTGTCCGAAGCGGCGGCAGGCAAGCCCGAGCAAAAAATCACCGATGCGGCCAGCGCCGCACGAAGCATGATTTTCATAAGGAATTCAGCGCAGTATGCGGCAACCGCCACTATAGACGAACCAGCGATCAAAACCCGAAACGCAGAATTCTACGTTCGATCCGCCAAGCCCTGCGAAACCCATTCCAGCTTCTATCAGATAGCGAACGTCGCGCTGGCTACCATCAGAAAGAACTACTGTAGCGCCGCAATACTGACGTGCGATCGGGCTATCCTCATAGGCGGGTTCGTAGCGGTTTTCATGGATGTTCACGAAATCCAGAATGGACACATCGGGCAGGTGCGGAACATGCCTGACCTGATGGGAAAAGCGGGACTTGATCCGCCCGAGAACACCATTCGTGCCACAAATCCCGCTATAGGCAGATGGCGCAGAATACAGCGCATCTGCACTCATTGCAGGCGTGGAAACACTGATAGGCGCAAGCGCCATCATCGCTGCAAGCAGGCCGCGAAACATCTGACGCATAATCGACTCCCCACAATCTCCGATTGATAAGAACATTTGCGTCAGGTTGTGGTTGTGGTCAAGCCTTGGTTTACGGTCCTGCCAGCCAATCAGCAGACCACGACGCGCCTCTTGCGCTGCCCATAGCCGTTGCGAGGCATGGCAAAATCTTGTCCATTTCCTCCTTCAGGACATAAGGAGGATTGATAATGGTCATGCCGCAACCGTCGAGCGACGGCACATCCCCAGCGGCCCTGATCATCAGGGAAAGGTCAAGAATCTTGGTGATTCCAGTCTCGCTCAAGGCCGCCCGATAGGCTGCCACCGCGTCGCGGTCCTTAATGGGATACCAAAGCGCCTGAATTCCTCCCGGCCAGCGACGCCATGCTTTAACTGCCCCGTCAACCATCCGGTCGAACTCATTGGGCAGTTCAAAAGGCGGATCAACCAGAATCAACCCACGCTTTTCTTTCGGCGGCACGTGTGCGCCAAGCGAAAGCCAACCATCGAGATGAATAACCCGAACCTGTATATCTCCGGCAAACAAATGCTTCAAAAGCTGATAATCCTGCGGATGAAGCTCGATTGCGGTCAGTCGGTCGATGGTCCGCAGCAGGTTCCGGGTTATCCAGGGAGAGCCGGGATAGAGCGTCGCGCCAGTTTCGCGGGCAGCCGAGACAGCATCCAGATAGGGCGCGAGCAGCGCCATAACCTCAGCGTCAAGCGCTGTTGCTTCAAGGCGGGCAATGCCTGCGCGCCACTCCCCTGTTTTCTCTGATTGCGCGCCTGAAAGGTCATAGAGACCAGTCCCGGCATGCGTGTCGATCACCCGAAACGGTTTGTCTTTACGTTTGAGATATTCAAGGATTCTCACCAGCGTGATGTGCTTCATCACGTCCGCGAAATTGCCTGCGTGAAAAGAATGGCGGTAGTTCATGCGCTAATCGTCAGGTGCTGCCGCCCCTGCCCCATTTTGGCGGCGCTGGCGGTTGCTCGCCCCTGTTGCGGCGCTTCCTTCTGCTGGCAAGAATAAGGCCGAGAATACCTATCCCGCCGAGCGCAAAGCCCACTGGTTGGGCTCGCGAATCAAGGCTACCCACATTTGCGCGCAACACCAGCTCAACCTTGCTGTAGTTTGTTCCACCCGATTCGTTTGGCGTGACGACAAATGTGTAGTCAGCATTTTCAACCGGAGAGATCAGACCCGCTTCGCCGCGAAAAATACTCAGGGCCTGCTGCGGACTCTGGTCGCGCTGGACGGAGTTCGAGAAAGAAAGTGTGTCTGTCAGAACGATCTTTCCGCCGGTAGACGCCTTGAGCGTCAAGATTGCCACATTGCCCGAAAAATTTGCGGGGACGCGGGTAGTCAAATCAACCAGAACCCGTACCGGCTCGTCACTTTGCCTCAGAGGCACCGTGATTGATCGAAACTGCCCCGGCCGTTGGAACACGGTGACGGAGCCAAGCTCACGACCACTAAAGTTGTTCTGGTACCAAGGGTAAGCGCCCGCAAGAGCGACCCCCGCCAATATGAGAAGCAGTGAAAACAGGCGCATGAGGCTTAGATGCTCACTATTTGTTGGCCGTCAAGCCTTGCGTTCCCAGCGGCGGTCGTCCGTCTGCTGCCAGTAGGTCAGTTCGTGTCCCTGCTCTTTCAGTTCACGCCAGTGCGACCGTGCGGCGGAAACCTGCTCATCGTCATGGCCATCAAACATCAGCACGGCGCGCTCATAAGCAGAAAGCTCGGGTGGACGCGCGCCGTCAACCAGAAACCTTACTTGCGCGCCGTTCGCATTGTCGGGTCCGGTCGTCAAAAGAACGGGCTGCTCCTGCGCTCCCGGCTCTGTGTCCAGCCCATGGGCTAGAAACGATTCGTCTTTATAGGTCCAAAGCGTTGTGTCCAAAGCGTTTCTTCGCTCTTCGCTGGCTGTTTGCACAACAGCGCGCCAGCCACGAGCAACGCTTCGCTCCAAAAGCCCCGGCAAGGCTTCTTCAAGCGTTGAGACCGTAAGGTGATAGAAAAGAACTTCGGTCACGCACCCTCACACGTGTCCCGAACGAACCTGTCCAGCAACCGCACGCCGAACCCGGTCCCCCACGATTGATTGATCTCGCTTGATGGGGCTGCCATTGCGGTCCCAGCAATATCAAGATGTGCCCACGGAATGTCTTTTACGAAACGCTGGAGAAATTGCGCGGCTGAAACCGCGCCGCCATACCGCCCGCCCACATTCTTCATGTCTGCGTTCTTGGAGTTGATCAACTTGTCGTAATCGTCTCCCATCGGCATTCGCCACAGTCGCTCATGCGTTGCAAGGCCAGCGGCAATCAACTGCCCGGAAAGCTCGTCATCATTGCTGAACAGGCCAGCGTGGAATTGCCCGAGCGAAACCATGATCGCGCCAGTCAAGGTCGCAAGGTCGATCATGAGGCGCGGCTGGAAACGCTGCTGACAATACCAAAGTACATCGGCCAGCACCAACCGGCCCTCCGCATCCGTGTTCATGACCTCGATCGTCTGGCCGGACATGGATTTTACAATGTCGCCGGGGCGCTGTGCATTGCCATCGACCATGTTCTCAACGACACCGATAATGCCAACGACATTTGCCTTCGCCTTGCGGCCAGCAATGGCGCGCATGGCCCCGACAACCGCCGCAGCACCACCCATGTCGCCCTTCATTTCTTCCATTCCGCCCGGCGTTTTCATCGAATTGCCGCCCGTATCAAAAACTACGCCCTTGCCGATCAAGGCCACCGGCTTGTCTTTTGCCTTTCCGCCGTTCCAGCGAAGCACGACGACGCGAGACGGGCGGGAAGAACCTTGTCCCACCCCCAAAAGTGCACCCATGCCCAGTTTCTTCAACTCGCGCTCTGTGAGCACTTCAACCACAAGGCCAAGCGTTTCTAACGCCTTGGCGGCAGCGGCAAACTCGATTGGCCCCAATGTATTGGCAGGCTCATTCACCAGGTCGCGCGCGAGCCAAACGCCTTCAACGACCGGCAGTAGTTCTGCAAAAGCGCGCTTTGCGGCAGCAGGCTCAGCGCACGCAATCGTTAAACGCCGGGCGCTGTCTTTTCCTGCGTCCTCCTCCTCGCCGGCCCGCGTCTTGTATTTGTCAAAGCTGTAGCTGCGCAGCAATATACCCGCGCCGATTGCTGCCGCCTGTGCGGCGCTTACCGGCTGATCATTCAACTCCGCGATAATCGTTACATCGCCGCGCCCCCGGAATGTTGCGGCAGCCGCGCCGCCCAGCCGCAGCCAGGAATGTTCGTTCAGCGTGTCGAGCTTCCCGACACCAAGCGCGGTTAGCCTGTCCAATGGCGAGTTTTCAGGCGCCAGCAATTCCATGGAAGAACCGAATGCACCTTTGAAACCGCTGACTGCAAATGAACGCTCAAGCTGGTTCGCGATGTCGCAGGCGTGGCCTGTGGCGGAGGGCGCCAGATCGTCAGCCAGCAGGAGAATCGCAGAGCCTTTGCGCGGTGCGCTCAGCTTGGCAAACGTAATGGTGGGTTTGGCAGTCATATGTTGTCTCTTCTGGCCTGTGGAGAACTCAATCGCGCGGGCGAACGAGATTTCTTCCATTTCCCCATATTTGCAAGCTTGGCCACCAAACTTTTCAAATGGGCTGTATCGCCCTTATTCTGTCAATAATCTGATAACCATGTCTATTCGGCTTTTATAAGCCATTCCAAACCAGTATCAGTTCTGGTTGGAGTAAGGTGGAATAAACAGGAAGGACCAGAACACGGTACGCCCGCTGCGGTGATCGATTGGCTGCCAATGGATCCGATCAGGCGCGAACCGTTGCACGAATACTATGAAGGTCCTTGAACGCTACATATTCAAGCGTGTGCTTGTTGTTTTTGCAGCCGCCCTTGGCTGGACGCTGGCTATTGTGTGGACAACGCAGGTGCTCGCGCGAATCGATCTGGTCACCGACAGCGGCCAGACAGCAATGACATTCTTCCAGATCGCAACATTGGTGATGCCCACGGTTATTCCGCCCGTGCTGCCATTTGCGCTCATTATCGGGATCACGCAGACGCTTGCCACCATGAATGCCGACTCCGAACTCGCAGTCATCAGTGCATCAGGTTCATCGCGCATGACAATCGTCAAGCCGATCATGCTGCTTGCGCTTGCTGCCAGCGTTTTCTCCTTCGCCGTCGACAATCTTGTAGAGCCAGCAGCGCGTCAGAAAAATCGCGAGTTGATTGCAGAATCGCGCGGCGACCTTCTTTCACTCGTCCTTCAGGAAGGGTCGTTCAGGCGCATTGAAGATGGGCTTTACGTGCAGATCGGGCAAAGACTGCCGGATGGCAAGCTGGGTCAGATTTTCGTTGCCGATTCGCGTGAGCCAAATATTGACTTCATCTACTACGCCAAGAGCGGCGCCGTGGTGCGTACCGCAGATAAAACCGCATTGTTGATGTTTGACGGCGTTGTTCAGCGCAAAACCCCTTCGGGCGGGGTCTCGATAATCAGGTTCGCATCGTATTCGTTTGATCTTGGAACCTTCACCTCGGAAGTGAACCAGGTCACGCTTCAACCTAAGGACCAGACGCTGGGCTTCCTGCTGCATCCGGATGCAACTGACCGCAATTATCAGCGCAAACCCCAAGCCTATCGCGCCGAACTTCACCGTCGCATGACAGAATGGCTCTACCCTGCCATCTTCGCCCTGATCGCAATTGCTGTTGCCGGCGATGCGCGCTCTCATCGCGAGGCCCGTGTTCATCCCATGATTACGGCAATCGTGATCGCCCTGTTCTGGTGGTGGGTCGGCTATTTCGTAAGCGACAGGGCAGAGACACAGCCAGCTTTCGTATACGCAATGTATGCAGTCCCCATCATTGCGAGCGGGGTGGCGATATCCTTCATCGTTGCCAATCGCGCGCTTGAGCTGCCGATGGGCGTGATAGACTGGTTCGGCTCGGTTTTCCGATGGATTTGGAGCCTCATCACACCGCGCAGGCGAATCGCTGCGGGAGGTGCGTGATGGGCTGGACGCTCAACCTCTATTTCCTGCGCCGGTATGCGAGCATAACGCTCTGGATATTTGTCGGGGTATTTTGCCTCGTTTTCCTCGTCGATTTTACTGAACTGACCAGCCGAATCGCCGGTCTGCCGGGCTTTAGTGTGCCGCTCGGCCTTGCAATGTCGGGACTGCGCGTTCCAATGATAATGCTGCAGACAGTGCCTTTCGTTGCCCTGTTTTCAGCGATGGCCATGCTGATTTCCCTCAACCGGAAATATGAGCTGGTGATTGCCCGCTCGGCAGGAATTTCAGCCTGGCAATTTCTGCTGCCGCCCTGCTTTGGCGCGTTCATATTCGGGATCATCGCCATTCTCGTGCTGAACCCGCTGGCGGCCTATGGACTCAACAAGGTTGAGCAACTCGACACCTATATCCGCTCGGGAAGCTCGAACGCGGTATCGTCGTTCTCGGCGCCATGGTTGCGGCAAAAAACAGCGGAAGGTGACACGATCATTGGCGCCCGTGCCGTGCTTAATCAGGGCATGACCCTGTCGGATGCCGTGTTCCTCTCCATTGACCGTGAGGGCAATATTGTCGAGCGTCACGACGCGAAGCAGGCTTTCCTTCGCGATGGTTACTGGGATCTTATCAACGTCCAGCGCTTCCGCGATGGCATCGCCTCTGAGTCGCTTGAAACGATGCGGGTTCCCACCAACCTCAAGCCGGAATTCGTTCAGGAACGGCTTGCAAGGCCGGAAACAATACCGTTCTTTGAGCTTCCAGCGAAAATCGAGGCGGCGCACTCATTCGGACTGCGTGCCGATGCTTTCTCAATGCAATTACACTCTTTGATTGCGATGCCGTTTTTGCTGATTGCAATGACCCTGATTGCCGCCACCGTTTCAATGAGATTTGCACGTATGGGTCAATCATCAGTAATGATTTTGGGTGGCGTCTCCGCCGGGTTTCTGCTTTATGTGATCTCGGTGCTCGTGCGGGCGTTTGGCAACGCCGGACTGGTGCCGCCTGCCGTGGCTGCCTGGATACCGGTCGTCGTGGCGAGTTTTTTCGGAGTGACATTCCTTTTGTACAAGGAAGACGGTTAGTTGGGTTCGTTGAGGGGAAATAGCCTCGTGCGCAAGGCAGCGGGAAGGTTGGGCCGGCAAACGGCTCTGGCCTGCCTCTTTGCGCTCGGCCTTTGCTCTCTCCCTGCATCTGCGCAAGACCTCACGCAATATGGCGAAAGCGTTCCTTCCGATTCGCAAATGCTGCTGGAATCGGATGTTCTGACTTATGATCAGGACAACAACACAGTCAGCGCCTCGGGTCAGGTGCGTATCGAATATGGTGGCAATCGCCTTGTTGCAGAGCGCGTCACCTACGACCGCAAGACCGGCCGGTTGAAGGCTATCGGCAATGTCGAGGTAATTGAGAAAGACGGCAATCGGATCTTTACTGACGAGATCGATGTCACGGATGACTTTGCAGATGGATTCGTGAATGCGTTGCGGGTCGAGACTGTAGACAAGACCTATTTCGCCGCCGAAAGTGCGGACCGGAAGGGCGGCAACGTCACTACGTTCAACAACGGCGTCTATACTGCCTGCGAACCGTGCGAAGAAAAGCCGGACAAAGCACCAATCTGGCGCGTGAAATCACGCAAGATCATCTGGAATGGCCAGAAAAAGACCATCCGGTTTGAACGCTCGCAGTTTGAAATGTTCGGGCTGCCAATCGCCTATCTGCCGGCCTTCGAGGTTCCGGACCCGACGGTGAAGCGCAAAACCGGGTTCCTGTTCCCTGGCATTACTTACAGCAGCAAGGTTGGGGCCGGGCTGACAGTACCGTTCTACATTGCACTTGCCCCGACCTATGACCTCACGCTGAAGGGCACCGGCTATACAAAGCAAGGTTTCCTTGGCGAGGCCGAGTGGCGGCAAAGGTTCAATTCAGGCGAATATAATCTCAAGATCGCAGGAATCGATCAGGCCGACCCGGAAGCGTTTGAGTCCTATTCGGTCGACCGTGGCACGCCAGACGATCCAAACGAATTGCGCGGGATGGTGGGCTCCAAAGGTCGGTTTGAAATCAACCCCCGCTGGACCTTCGGCTGGGATTTGCTGCTTCAATCAGACAAGAATTTTTCGCGCACCTACAATATTGAAGGCTTCAACAGCTATATCCATCGTTCAGAAGTGTATCTGACCGGGCTTGGCGAGCGAAACTACTTCGATATGCGTTTCATGAAGTTTCAGGTGCAGGAAAAGCTGCGCGACGACAGCTCCTCTTCGCGTAATGACAAGCAGCCCTGGGTTCTGCCGAGCTTCGACTATGTGAACATTGCGGATGAACCGGTGGCCGGCGGCGAGCTCAAGCTGACGCTCAATTCGCGCGTGATAAACCGTTCCCGCCTAGACTATGTTACCGATAGCGATCTGCCGGACGATGCAGACGTGACAGCGGTGCGCGGCGTTGAAGGCACTGATGGCCGCATGACCGCAGAGACCGAGTGGAAGCGTGAATTCGTTACTCCCGGCGGTCTGGTTATAACGCCTCTGCTTTCCTTGCTTGGTGAAGCGCGGATGGCCGATCAAAGCGTTGATTCGATTGGCGCAATCGGGAATATGGCCAATCAGCTCGGTGTCGACGCCGACGTTCGCTCTGAATACTATCGCTATATGGCGACAGCGGGTCTGGATGTCCGCTGGCCGGTACTGTTCTCCACGACAAGCTCGACGCACATTCTGGAGCCGGTAGCGCAGCTTTTCGTGCGTCCTGACGAGCAGCACGTGAGTGAACTCGGCCTTTCCAACGAGGACTCACAGAGCTTCGTTTTTGATGCGACCTCTTTGTTTGACCGCAACAAGTTTTCCGGCTTTGACCGGATTGAAGGCGGCACCCGCGCCAATCTCGGGCTGCGATATTCCGGCACTTACAACAATGGCTGGTCTACAAACGCAGTTTTCGGCCAATCCTACCACCTTGGCGGGCTGAACTCATTTGTGGCACCGGATCTGGTCAATGTCGGTGCCGAGTCCGGCCTTGAAACGGACACCTCTGATTATGTTGGCCTTGTGGGCTTCTCTTCGCCGTTTGGCCTGTCGGCATCTCTGAGCGGTCGATTCGACGAGAAGACATTTGAAACCCGCCGCGCCGAAGCTCGCGCTGCGTTCACCGGAATGCCCGTATCTCTAACCGCGAAATACGCTTATATACAGGCGCAGCCGATTTACGGATTTGCCAACGACCGCCACGAAGTCACGCTTGGCGGAAGCGTGAAGCTGCATGATTACTGGCGCGTTTTCGGTTCCGGCACCTATGACATCAAGTCGGACTATCTCTCATACAATTCATTTGGCTTTGGCTATGCGGATGAGTGCTTCACATTCGCGTTGACCTATAGCGAATCGCGGACGCTGATTGGCGACACCCGCCAGACTGACAATACGCAGAACATCGGATTTCAGTTGTCGTTCCGCACGATTGGCGACTTTGGAAACGACTCGAAGAATTTCCTGCAATAGCTTTATGCGCGCAGACCATTGTTTCGCCTCATAGAATTGGCAAAGCATTAGACACAATCGAGCTCTTGGGAACGGAAACGATGCTTGGGATAAGGAAGCGGATTGTCCTTTTGAGTGTGCTGGCCGCTGTGGCCGCCGCACCGATGGGACCCATCGCGCCTGCAGTTGCTAGCGAAATAAAGTATGTCGTCAACGGTGATCCCGTTACGAGCTACGACATTGACCGTCGGGCAGCGTTTTTGCGCCTGCAGCGCGCAAAGGGAAATCTGAAGCAGCAGGCGTCTGACCAGATGATCGAGCAGGCGCTCAAGCGCGCCGAGATGAAGCGAATGAAGATCAACATCACCGACAAGGCCGTCGATGATGCGTATGAGCGCTTTGCCACAAACAACAAGATGACATTGCAGCAGCTTGACACAATCATGAACAAGTCGGGCGTCACCAAAGCCCACTTCAAGGAGTTCATCCGCGCGCAGATGGGCTGGGGCCAGGTCGTGAGTGCCCGTGCGGGCGGAAAGAGCGGCGGTCGGGTTACTGAACAGGAAGCCGTGCGCCGTATGCTCCAGCAAGGCGGCGCAAAGCCGCGCGCCACTGAATACATGCTTCAGCAGGTGATTTTCGTTGTGCCCGCGAAGGAACGCGGCAAGCTCGCGGCGCGGCGCCGTGAAGCAGAAGCCATGCGGGCGCGCTTTAGCGGCTGCAACGCTTCCCGCGCGCTGGCAAAGGGCCTGATAGACGTTACCGTGCGCGATCTTGGCCGCGTGCTGGAACCACAATTGCCGAACGAATGGGCCGAATCGATAAAGGCAACCAGCGCCGGTGGAGCAACCCAGGTTCGCGAAACTGAACGTGGCGTGGAATTCATCGGAATTTGCAGCGCGCGCGAAGTCTCTGACGACCGTGTTGCACAGATGATTTTCCAGAAAGAAGACAGTGCAGGTGGCGGCGCGGGTGGCGATGAGCTGGCAAACAAGTACCTGAAGGAACTTCGGGACAAGGCCAAAATCGTACAGCGTTAAAAGTTATGAAAAGTCTGGCGCTCACATCGGGCGATCCTTCCGGTGTGGGGCCGGAGCTCGCGCTTGCTTGCTGGCGGAACCGCACAAGCGACACACCACCCTTTTTCCTGCTGACCGATCCGGCGTTTTTGCGCAGCCGCGGCCAATCCATGGGGCTTGATATCCCCGTTGAAGTTACGACACCGCAACGCGCGTCGCAGGTTTTTGACCGCGCGCTTCCGGTGGTCGAATTGGCATCCAGCCTGACTGATTCTCCGGGACAACCTCTGGCCGAGAATGCGACAGGCATAATCGAAGCAATTGACCGCGCTGTTTCACTCACCCTGTCAGGCGAAGCGACTGCGGTTGTCACCTGCCCCATAGCCAAGAAGCCGCTCTATGACGCCGGTTTCGCATTTCCGGGCCACACCGAATACCTGGCGCACCTTGCCGAGAAGCATACGGGCAAAGCCTGCCTTCCCGTGATGATGTTGGCCGGACCGCAATTGCGCACCATACCGGTGACCATCCACATTCCGCTCGCCGACGTGCCGGCCCAGCTAACCACAGAGCTGATTTACCAGACATCCTGCATTGCCGCGCGGGACCTGAAGGCGCGCTTTGGCATTGCAAGCCCGCGCCTGGCCCTTTCCGGCATGAACCCCCACGCAGGCGAAGGCGGTGCGCTCGGCAAACAAGACATTGACGTGGTGCAGCCTGCCGTTGATCTGCTGGTTGAGGCAGGCATCGATGCGCGTGGGCCCCTACCCGCCGACACCATGTTTCACGCTCGCGCGCGGCAAAGCTACGATGTCGCGATTTGCATGTATCACGATCAGGCGCTAATTCCGGCCAAGACTCTTGCATTTGATGAGGCCGTCAACGTGACGCTCGGGTTGCCGTTTATTCGCACCTCGCCAGACCACGGAACGGCATTCAATATTGCCGGGCGAGGCATCGCCCGTCCGGATAGTTTGATTGCCGCGCTGCATATGGCTGCCGCCATGGCCGCGCATGAGAAAGTTTGAGAATGGCCTCGTTGGATGGTTTGCCGCCCCTGCGTGAAGTGATCGAGGAATACGGGCTGAATGCGAAGAAATCGCTTGGCCAGAACTTTCTTCTTGATCTCAATCTGACCTCCAAGATTGCCCGTACAGCCGGAAATCTTGAAGATTGCGTGGTGCTGGAGGTTGGGCCGGGACCCGGCGGGCTGACGCGCGCCCTTTTGATGAACGGCGCACGCAAGGTTATTGCGATAGAGCGAGACGAGCGGTGTCGGCCGGCGCTGGAACAGATTTCGCAGCACTATCCCGGCAGGTTGGATGTTATCTTTGGCGATGCGCTGAAGGTGGACATTACAGCGCTTACGGGTGGACTAGCCGTCAGGATCGTTGCAAATCTGCCCTATAATGTTGGCACAGAGTTGCTTATCCGTTGGCTGACCTCGCCGCAGTGGCCGCCATACTATCAATCCATGACGCTTATGTTCCAGAAAGAAGTGGCTCAGAGGATCGTTGCGGCTCCCGGCACTGATGCCTATGGAAGGCTTAGCGTGCTGGCCGGTTGGCGCACTGACGCAAGAATCGCCTTTGACGTGCCGCCGCAAGCATTCACACCGCCGCCGAAAGTAACCTCTTCTGTCGTTCACCTTGTGCCGCGCGCAGAGCCGCTGCAAGCCGATGTTCAAACATTGGGCCGTGTCACCGAAGCCGCGTTTGGCCAGCGGCGCAAAATGTTGCGTCAAAGCCTCAAATCCGTAGGTGGAGAAAGGCTTTTGCAGGAGACGGGGATCGACGGAACGCGCCGCGCTGAAACGCTATCCGTGGCGGAATTCGTTGCGCTCGCCAATGCTGTGTAGCGGTCTGCGCGGGCCTATTTCCGCTATCCGATATCTTCTTCCAGAAGTCCGTTCACAAAATCAAACAGGCCCGGGCGACGGTCACGCCGAAGCCGTTCGGCAATGATTATCGAGCGAACCTCGGTAAATGCGCGATCAAGATCGTCATTGATTATGATGTAATCATATTCGGTCCATTGCAGGATTTCCGACCGCGCATTCGCCAGACGGTGTGCAATATCCGATTCCGTGTTTTCCGCACGGCGTTTGAGACGCGCCATAAGTTCGGCCATGCGGGGCGGTAAAATGAAAACCGACACCACGTCGGCGGGGATCTTCTCGCGCATTTGCGCCGCGCCCTGCCAATCAATGTCGAACAGCATATCCTGCCCCTTCGACATAGCGAATTCGACCGGCTCGCGGGGGGTCGCATAATAGTTGCCGTGAACCTCCGCCCATTCCAGAAGTTGGTCGGCCTCGCGCATCTGCTCAAACTGGCGCTTGGAAATGAAATGATAGTGCACGCCGTCAATTTCGCTCGGCCTGCGTTCACGTGTGGTCACGCTCACCGAGAGCGACATGCCAAGGGGCTTATTCTCAAGCAGGTTCCGGGCGATTGTAGACTTTCCAGCGCCGGAGGGTGAGGAAATGACAAGCATCAAACCGCGTCTTGCGATTGGCTGCATATGTTGGCTGTGCGGCATCCGCTACTCCAGATTCTGGACCTGCTCGCGGAATTGATCGACGACGGCCTTCAGGTCAAGCCCGATTGCTGTCAACGAGGCAGCATTCGACTTTGAACACAGGGTATTTGATTCACGATTGAATTCCTGTGCGAGAAAATCCAGGCGCCGGCCGACAACGCCCCCTTTTTCCAACAGGGCGCGCGCCGCTTCAACATGGGTTTTCAGACGGTCAAGCTCTTCACGAATGTCCGCCTTGGTGGCCAGCAACATGGCTTCCGTATGCAGTCGCTGTTCATCCAGTCCACTGCCCGAAGCCTCCATCAACAATCTGACCTGCTCTGAAAGGCGAGCGCGAATATTTGCCGGATCGCGCGCCGGGTCTGCCTCGGCTCGCTGCGTGAGTTGCGCTATGGTTTCAAGCTGCGCCGAAAGGACGTTGCCCAGCGCAGCCCCTTCTGAACGGCGCGCCGCTTCCAATCCAGTCAGCGCGTCGTCGAGGATCGCGATTATCGCCTGGTCAATCGCTGCCTTTTCTTCTTCGGTTTCAGAAGTCTCTGGCACTTCCAGCACCCCGCGCAGAGCCAGCAAGCCGTCTGCTGTGGCCGGTGCCGTCCCGTAATTCTTCTCAAGGCGCTTGGCCAATTCTGCGACGTCGCGCAGGAAAACCTCATTGACCACCGGCTGCGCTTGTTGCTCCGTTGCTCGCGAAACCGTCAGCATTGCCTGAAAGCTGCCGCGAGAGAACTTTTTCTGGATTGCTTGCCTGATTGCTGGCTCAAGCCGATCAAAGCCGGATGGAACGCGCATACGCAGTTCCACCGACTTTCCATTTACCGACTTCACTTCCCAATTCACCGAAAGGCCGTGCGCATCGCCTGCTGCGCGCGCAAACCCGGTCATGCTTTGTAGGCTCGCCAAATCCATTCCCTTGCAGGCTGTGAGGCCGCTACTGCTGTTGCGGTGCCTCATCCGTCTGTTGCTGTTGCTTGCGGAGCGCGCGCCAACGGGCAACATTTTTATTATGCTCTTCGAGCGTCTTTGCGAAAACATGGCCGCCATCGCCCGACGCTACAAAATACAGATCGTCCGTCTTTGGCGGATTTGCAACCGCTTCCAGCGCCGCCCTGCCGGGGTTGGCAATTGGTGTCGGCGGCAAACCATCTATCACATAGGTGTTGTATGGGGTTGGTTTCTGAATGTCGGACTGGAATATGGGACGATCGGCAGGCCGCCCCTGTCCGCCAAAGAGACCATAGAGGATAGTCGGGTCGGATTGCAGACGCATACCCTTGTTAAGGCGGTTGATGAAAACGGCGGCAACAAGCGGCCGTTCTTCCGCAATTCCTGTTTCCTTTTCCACAATGGAAGCCAGAGTCACGAACTCGTTGATGTCCTTCAGAGGCAAATTCGGGTCACGCTTGGCCCAAATTTCTTCAACAAGCTGCTTTTGGTGATTGACCATTTTGTCAACGATCACCTTGCGCTCAGTACCGCGGGTAAAGCGTAACGTATCTGCGGCAAGCATACCTTCGGCAGGAATATCCGCAGGCATTTCGCCTGAAAGCTCCGGCATGGCCGCAATTCTCTGCAACGCCTGCTCAACAGTCAGCCCCTCAGGCAATGTGATCGAGTAAAGAATGGACTTGCCGCTTGCAATAATGTCCATGATCTCACGCATGGACGCGCCCGGCTTGATCTCATACTCACCGGCCTTCGGCTCCAGACCGCGACCAACAGCTTTCAATCCACCCCTGAAAAACAGAGCGTTGCTGATCAGGCCCTGCTCCTCAAGACCATTGGAAATGGACTGCCAACCCGAATTCGGCTTAACGAGGAATGTACGGGTTTCGGTCGTCGGCCCCGGCGCGTTGAACTCATAGCGCCCGACCCACAGCGCCACGACTGCGGCGATAGCGGCCAGAACACACAATGAAATCAGGACATTGAAGAAAACAATGAATCTGTTTCTGGAATGACGTGATCGACGCGGCGTACGTGCAGTGCTCTGCTGCTCCCGCAGGGCCTCGCTAGCCGGCTTTCCAGTCGTTGTTGCTGGATCTGGCGGCGCAGCGCGCCTGCCGAACTCCACTTCGTCAGGTGAATTGGTCATTTCAAAGTCCGCACGTTACGAATCGGCAGAAGCCGAAATTGTGAAGTTCAATGCGGCCAAAATTGGCGCGTACGCAAATCAACCGTTGTAGCGCTGGAAAATAATCGATGCGTTGGTGCCGCCAAATCCGAATGAATTCGACAGCGCAACATCGATCTGGCGCTTTCGTGGCTTGAGCGGAACAAGGTCAATCGCTGTCTCGCGCTCAGGATTGTCAAGATTGATTGTCGCTGGGGCAATATTGTCTCGAATTGCGAGTATAGAGAATATCGCTTCCGCAGCGCCCGCCGCACCAAGCAAATGCCCAATGCTGGATTTCGTGGATGACATCGAAATTTTCGATGCGGCATCGCCAACCAATCGCTCTACGGCACCAAGTTCGATTGTATCAGCCATCGTCGAAGTGCCGTGCGCATTGATGTAATCAATGTCGGAAGGCTTGAGACCGGCGCGTTTCAGCGCCATGGTCATGCAACGGAATGCCCCGTCGCCATCCTCGGCCGGCGCCGTAATGTGATAAGCATCGCCGGAAAGACCATATCCGGTCACTTCCGCATAAATCTTCGCGCCACGCGCCTTTGCGTGTTCGAGCTCTTCAAGGATCACCACACCCGCGCCTTCGCCCATCACGAAACCGTCACGGTCGCGGTCATAGGGCCGGGACGCTCTTTGCGGTTCATCATTGCGTTCCGTAGAAAGCGCGCGACATGCAGCAAACCCGGCCAGTGACAGGCGCGTGACCGGCGATTCAGCACCACCGGCAACCATCACATCAGCATCGCCCAACGCAATAAAACGCGCGGCGTCACCAATGGCGTGAGCACCAGTCGAACAGGCTGTGACAACCGCATGGTTCGGTCCCTTGAGACCGTGGCGGATAGAAACCTGACCTGAGACCAGATTGATAATATTGCCGGGAATAAAGAAAGGGGTAACGCGGCGCGGTCCGCGCTCATGCAAGACAAGCGCCTGCTCGGCAATGCCTTCTATCCCGCCAATCCCGGAGCCAATCATGACGCCGGTTGCGCATTTTTCGTCTTCGGTTTTGGGTTCCCAACCCGAATCCTTGAGCGCTTCATCCGCAGCGGCGATTCCATAAAGGATGAAATCGCCGATCTTGCGTAGTTCTTTTGGCTCCAGCACTGACTCGGGATTGAAGGTGTTGTTCGAGCCGTCGCCCCGCGGGATCACGTGCGCGATCTTGCAGGGCAGATCGTCGACCTCGAATTCGGTCACCCTGCGAGCAGCGCTACGCGCGGACAGCAATTCTTTCCAACCGTGTTCGACACCCACCCCAAAGGGTGAGAGCAAACCCATGCCGGTTACGACGACACGTCTCATGCAGTGCTAGCCAGTTTTATCGGATCAGGCCGATGCCTTGTCGATGAACTTCACCGCGTCTCCGACGGTGAGGATCGTCTCGGCAGCATCGTCAGGGATTTCGACGCCAAACTCTTCTTCAAAAGCCATCACCAGCTCAACGGTATCGAGGCTGTCTGCGCCCAGATCGTCGATGAAGCTCGCGCCTTCCGTTACCTTGTCGGCATCGACGCCAAGATGTTCGACGACGATTTTCTTGACGCGTTCTGCGGTATCGCTCATGTGGGCAATCCTTATTCCAGTGATGTTGTTTGTTCTTCGTTAGCGGCCCCATTGCCGCTAATCAAGCGCTAACCATTCCGATTCAAAGGAACAGACTGTCTGTCCCCGCGCCTTTTTACTTGCCACGCCGATTACACGAAAATTTCCAACTGTAAAAGCCCGTGACATTCAGCTTTCCCGCGCTGTTTCTCTCTTTAGCGCGGTTCTGCCAAAATTTCAGTTCAGATCATCGCCATGCCGCCATTCACATGCAGTGTTTGGCCAGTGACATACGAAGCCTCGTTTGAGGCAAGATATACCACAGCAGAAGCAATTTCATTGCCGGTTCCCATGCGCTTTGCGGGAATTGCGGCCATAATTGCTTCTTTCTGCTTATCGTTCAGCTTGTCAGTCATCGCTGATTCGATAAAGCCCGGCGCAACGCAGTTTACTGTCACGCTGCGTGTAGCAATTTCTTGCGCGAGAGATTTGGAAAAGCCGATCATCCCGGCTTTCGATGCGCAATAATTCGCCTGTCCAGGGTTTCCGGTCACGCCGACCACCGACGAAATATTGATGATACGGCCAAAACGACGCCGCATCATCGGGTGGGTCAACTCGCGGGTCAGGCGGAACACCGAGGTCAAATTCACTTCAAGCACCGCATCCCAATCATCATCAGACATGCGCACGAAAAGCCCGTCTCTGGTAATTCCCGCATTGTTGACAAGAATATCAACGCCCTCAAGCTCGGCCTCTGCCCGCTGACCCAGCGCCTTGACAGCATCTCGATCGGATAAATTCGCTGGCAGCACCTTCACGCGTTCGCCAAGTTCGCCGGCCAGCGATTCGAGCTTTTCAGCTCGCGTTCCGTGCAGCCCGACGGTTGCGCCCTGCGCGTGGAGCGCGCGGGCAACTGCCTCGCCAATTCCGCCTGTAGCGCCTGTCACCAGAGCCTTGCGTCCTGTCAGCTCGAACATCATTTTATCCAATCTTGCTGGAGTTTAGCCAAGCGCAGAGAGCGCCGCTTCGACTTCTGCTGCCACGCCGACATTAGCCGTCGTCAGTTCACGATTGATTCGACGTGCCAGGCCCGACAGAACCTTGCCGGAACCAATCTCGTAGAGCGTGTCCACGCCATTATTGCCAAACCATTCAACAGTCTCGCGCCAGCGGACGCTGCCGGTAACCTGCTGAACAAGATGATTCACGATTTCATTGGGGTTCGTGACGGGTGCAACGACGACATTGGGAATAACGGGCACGACTGGCGCTGCCGGTGTCACTTCCGCCAGCGCCTGACGCATGGCTTCGGCCGCGGGCGCCATCAATGCGGAATGGAAAGGCGCTGAAACCGTCAGCATAATTGCACGTTTCGCGCCTTTCTCGCTGCAAATGCGTGCCGCGTGTTCAACCGGACCCTTTGCGCCGGAAATCACAAGCTGGCCGCCGCCATTATCATTCGCAATCTGAACGTCTGTGCCCGCCTCCCGGCACGCAGCCTCAACATCAGCCTGCTCAAGCCCGATGATTGCTGCCATTGCGCCCTCACCCACTGGCACGGCAGCTTGCATCGCATTGCCACGAATACGCAACAGTCGGGCCGTATCGCCTATGGAAAACGTTCCGGCAGCGGCGAGTGCTGAATATTCGCCAAGGGAATGCCCTGCCACGAAGGCAACCTTGTCTGCCAGCACGAACCCTTCAGATTCCATCGCCCGAATCGCGGCAAGAGAAACTGCCATCAGCGCTGGCTGCGCATTTGCGGTGAGCGTCAGGGTTTCTTCCGGCCCCTCCCACATAATTCGGGAAAGGTTTTGAGCAAGCGCTTCATCCACCTCTTCAAAAACGGCGCGCGCAGCAGGAAAGCGCTCAGCGAGGTCTTTTCCCATGCCCACGGCCTGGCTTCCCTGCCCTGGAAAAGTGAAAGCGATCGACATTGTTTCCAGCCCTATATTTATCCGCACTGTGTCAACTTCATGCACCCCGGCAAGTCAAGAGCATGAATTATCACCCGCTTTTTCGGGAACCATTTGCTCACATCTAAATTCCGCCAAAAAGCTGGATTTGTGACAGGTAGATGACGGTATTATAATATTTGCCGACTATTCGGGAGTTGTATGTGGGGCGGTCGAGTTCAAACTATAGCCAAGTGCCTGCCAGAACAGGCTTTTTGGCGTTGTTCGCCCGCAAGGCGCGATCCCGTCAAGCCCGTGAGGCATTCCGTTCTGTCGGGGCATCGGTGCTGATTTCCGCAGCGCTGGTGTTCATGATCGAGTTTGTTGCGCGTGGCGATTTTACCTCCACCGTCCAGTTCTTTTTTCAGCCGTTCAAGCCCGGCTGGACCACGATCATCGTGTTTACGCTGGTGTTGACGTTGCTAGATGCGGTTTTTGCCCGCAAACATATCGGTATATTGATTATTGCGCCTTTTACCCTGCTTCTCGCTTTCGTGGGGCACCAGAAGGCCCATTATCTTGGCGATCCGCTCTATCCGACCGACTTTCTGTATTCACGCCAAATCGTTGAGCTCATGCCGCTTCTTGTGCGCGAGCGCCCACTGCTGGCTGCGGGAATGGTGATTGTTGGTATCGCAGCCATTTGCGCTCTCGTTTTCATGTGGCGCTTCTGGCGCCGCAATGCGCCACGAATCAACCGCAAAAGCCGTATGTGGCGTCTGGCGGTTGCAGTGCCTGCTCTCGCATTTTTCGTATCGATCATGGATTACGCGACGTTTTCGTGGACGCGGGACCGTCTCCAGATCATTCCCATAATGTGGGATCAGAAGGAAAACTACGCCTCGAACGGCTTCGCCCTGGCGTTCGCAATGAATGTGCCGATGGCGAAGGTAAGCACGCCAGCAGGATATACGGAAAAAGCATTGGCTGAGATAGCTCCGCCAAGCAGTTCACCTGTGTCCATGCCGGAGCAAAAGCCTGACATTATCGTCGTCATGAGCGAGTCGTTCTGGGACCCAACCCGCTTGCCCGGCGTCGAGTTCAAGCCCGACCCGATTGCTCACGTGCGGGAGACGAGCTCCGGACACGTGTTCTCACCCGAGTTTGGCGGCATGACAGCGAATGTCGAGTTTGAAGCGCTGACCGGCTTTTCAAACGCGTTTTTGCCCTATGGCAGCATTCCTTATCAGCAATATGTGCGCAAATCCTTGCCTTCGCTTGCGGGGTTTTTCCGCTCAGAAGGCTATGAAACGGTTGCTATTCATCCGTTTGAAGGGTGGTTCTGGAACCGCAAGAGCGTTTACGACGCGTTCGGATTTGATCGGTTTTATTCCATCGAGACCCTGCCGCCCATGAAATCGCGTGGGCCACTCATTTCAGACGCATCACTGACCGATGAGATCATCCGCCTCGCAGACCAGAGCGAGCGGCCGTTCTTCTATTTTGCCGTGAGTTTGCAAAGCCATGGTCCGTACGAGCCATATCGCTACACCGATCCGGTCATTTCAGTTAGCTCGCAGACGACCGAGGCAACGCGCCAATCGATCATAACTTACGCCGAAGGCGCTCATGATGCCGATCAGTCGCTAAAGCGGCTGATGGAGTGGGCGCAGCAGCGCGAGCGCCCGACAATCATTGCTTTTTTTGGCGATCATCTACCGCCGCTAAACCTTGGCTACGTCGAAACGACGTTCCTGAAGGAACCAGTTCCAGACCGTCGCGAGCCGCCGGAAGCGCTGGCTCTTCACCGTGAAACGCCGCTTGTTGTCTGGTCTAACAAGTCAGGGCCTGTGCGCGATATAGGTACGATAAGCCCTGCTTTTCTGCCTCTTTATGTGCTGAAAACTGCTGGGATTACCCATCCGTTCTACACCGGATTTCTGGGAGAGATTAACGCGCGCTTCCATGTAGTTGAGCGTCACCTGTTGATTGAAGCCAACGGCCAGCCTTCGCCAGATTGGTCACAGGCTAAAAAGGTTGATCCGGCTATCAATCAGTATCGTTTGCTACAATACGACACGATGTTTGGGAAAGCGTGGCGCAGCCAGACGTTCTTCCCGAATCTACCGAAGCACAGCGGGGTGTAAGGCGCTGTCAGGCGGCCTTCGCTCCGTCATCGCCACGAACTTCATTCAGCCGTGCATAGAGCGCATGTGAAGACTTGCGCTCACCATTTGCTGACGCAAGTTCGAGCAAGGTCCGGGCGGGCAGAGCCAGAATCCGGATACTTGGCATAAATCTTCTGCGAGCCGGCTTGGCATACGCAAAATGCGTCTGCCATGTCCCGTCGAAATGTACCGGAACAATGGAAGCACGGCCACTTTCGGCGATGCAGCTGACCGCCCTGAAAAGCCGGAACTCTTTCGTATCGGGCATTATGTTGTCGGGCAGATAAACGGCCAGCCTGCCTCCACCGCGCAGATGGCGCACAAGCCTTCTGTTCACAAAAAGATGCTCCGCATTAAATGCAACTGTGCGGGCGAGCGCACGAAATGGTTCCAGCCAGTGAGACCGCGCCGACGCGGCGTCAAGGATGTGCAATGTGGTTTCAGGCAACAAGGAGAGCGCAAGGGCCGGTTCCAGCTTCGACCTGTGGGAAATGACATAAATGACGGGTGCGGGGGCACTCCCGATCCCGCGCACGCTGCTATCGTCAATCCGATACAGAAGTTTCAAAGGCGCATAAAAAGCGGCCTGCCTCAAAGATATAGACAGTCGGTGCGCCAAAAATGCCGCCCAGCCAGCGTAAGCAAGAAAAGCAAAAAGCAGGATCTGTGCTGTCAGAACCATTTGAACCTTCCAACTGCACCCCGCAGCGTACAAGTTACCGAATGGAGAAGCACGGTCAACTGCAGATCACGCGGGCAACTGATATTTGACCCAGCGATCATGCTGCACCTGATAAATCTCGCCGGTCCGCTCAAGCCCGGGAGATGCAAGCGGCACGATTCGTGCTGCACTTTCAGAAGGATGCGGCAAAGTCTTAGGGTCTTCGCCAGGCACGGCTTGCGCGCGCATCGCCGTCCTCGTCCGGCCCGGATCCACCGAATTAACGCGCAGGTTAAACGATTTTGTCTCATCGGCCCATGAGCGCGCCATCGCTTCAACGGCAGCCTTGGACGCCGCATACGGTCCCCAGAATGCGCGTGCAGTATGTGCGGCACCCGACGAAATGAGGATTGCACGCCCAGCGTCCGACTTGCGTAACAGTGGGTCGACCGACCGTATCAGCCTCCATGTCGAGGTCACATTGATGTTCATGACCTTGTCAAAAACCTTCGCTTCAACATGGCCTATCGGAGAAATGGTACCCAGAACACCCGCGTTGGCAACGAGAACATCAAGCTTTCCCCAACGCTCGTTAATGGCGCCGCCAAGGCGGTCAATGCCTGCCATATCCGCGAGATCAAGCGGCACAAGGGTAGCTTCACCCTTGCCGGTGCGCGCGTGTTCCTCCTTGATTTCATCATCAAGGTCTTCCAGCCCGCCAATGGTGCGGGCGACCGCGATGACATGCGCCCCTGCCGCAGCCATTTCCTTGGCGATGTGGTAGCCGATACCGCGCGAAGCGCCGGTCACGAGTGCGATACGGTTTGTCAGGTCAGTCATTCAGGCCCGTCGCTACTTCCAGCCGCGTGTGGCGGCGATTTGACAATTATCACTGGCTGTTTGAAGCCAGCAACGAAAGCGTGCGCACATTGTCCGCGCCTTCTATGTCGGTCAACCGGGTTGGATATTGGGTCGAGAAACAGGCGTCACAGAACTGTGGCTGTTCATTGTCGCGCCCCGTTTCGCCAACTGCGCGATACAGACCATCTAACGACAAGAACCCGAGAGAATCCACGCGGATGAACTCCGCCATCTCTTCGATCGACATGCGGGACGCGAGAAGCTTGGCCTTTTCTGGCGTATCTACACCATAGAAGCACGAGGACCGGGTTGGTGGGGAAGCGATGCGCATATGCACTTCTTTAGCGCCCGCATCACGGACCATCTGAACGATTTTCTGGCTCGTTGTTCCGCGCACGATCGAATCGTCTACCAGCACCACACGCTTGCCCTCGATAATGCGACGGTTTGCGTTGTGCTTGAGCTTGACGCCCATATGGCGGATCGAATCGCCGGGCTGAATAAAAGTCCGCCCGACATAGTGATTACGGATAATCCCGAGTTCAAACGGGATACCGGCTTCCTGCGAAAAGCCGATTGCCGCTGGTGTGCCCGAGTCCGGGACCGGAACGACAATATCAGCCTCAACCGGGCTTTCGATTGCCAGCTCCGCACCGATGCGCTTGCGGGCCGTATAAACATTCATGCCTTCAATCGTCGAATCCGGTCGCGCAAAGTAGACATATTCAAAGATGCAGAAACGCGGCTTGACGGGCTCGAACGGGAATATGCTCTCAAGCCCCTTTGAGGTGATCGTGACCATTTCGCCCGGCTTTATGTCACGGACGAACCGCGCGCCAATAATATCAAGCGCGCAGGTTTCAGAAGCTAATATCCACGCCCCGTCCAGATCGCCGAGCACAAGCGGGCGAATTCCGAGCGGATCGCGGCAGCCAATCATCTTCTTGGAGGACAGGGCCACGAGCGAGAAAGCGCCTTCGACCTGGCGAACGGCATCAATGAACCGCGAATTGAGATCGCGTTCCTTGCTAGTGGCAACGAGGTGAAGGATCGTCTCGGTATCGGACGTTGACGAAAATATGGACCCCTGCGTTTGAAGAGCGCGCTGGATCGTGAGAGCGTTGGTCAGATTGCCGTTATGCGCGACAGCAAAACCGCCTTCCGACAGCTCCGCAAAAAATGGCTGAATATTCCGCAGTCCAGCTCCGCCGGTCGTTGCGTAACGGGTGTGGCCGATGGCGCGGCTGCCGGGCAAACGATCGAGGACCGACTGCTTTGTGAAAGTGTCGCCGATCAGGCCAACATGCCGCTCAATATGAAACTGGGTGCCGTCGAACGAAACGATTCCGGCTGCTTCCTGACCGCGGTGCTGGAGCGCATGCAGCCCCAGCGTGACGATTGCGGCGGCGTCCTGCCGCCCGAATATGCCAAACACGCCGCATTCATCATGAAAATGATCGTCTGCCTCGGCGGTGAGCGTCACCCCTGCATCAGCCATTGGAATCGAGCCTCGTTGCGGAAACCGCCTGTGCGGAAAGCGCGTATATAATGCGACCTGTATCTGGTTTCGAGCTAATTGTTTGTCGCAGGCGGTTGAGCCTCTTCCGCGGGCGCGTCTGGATTGGTCTCTCCTGCCCCTTCCGGCGCTGTCTGCTCGCCTTCCGTAGGTACCTCTCCGCCTGGCTTGAGCCGCTTGAGAATCGTGTTTTCAGGATCGTCAGGCATGAGGCTTTCAACCCAGGCGCCAACGCTGTTCAGCAGTGGCAGGGACTTGGCATTTGTGACCCATTCCGGCGGCTTGGTGCCAACCAGCCAGTTAAAAAACAGCAACGCCACGGCCATGACCAGAACGCCGCGCGCGGCCCCATAGAGAAATCCGAGTGTGCGGTCGAGCGCACCAATACGCGAATCAATAATGAAATCCGCGATCTTCATGGTGATGAGCGTGACAATCACCAGCGCGATGAGGAAAACGATGCCCGCGGCGGCAATAATCGTGAGTTGTTCGTGCTTGATATACGGCTCAACGAACGGAACGACCGGCTTATAAAAGAAATAGGCAGCAGCTGCGGCAGCGGCCCATGATGCGATCGACAGAACTTCGCGCGAAAACCCGCGAACCATAGCCAGCATCGCTGAGACCAGCGTAAAGCCAACGACTATTCCGTCAAGCAATGTGATCGGCATGAATCCTCACCCTCGTCATACGGTCAGTCGTCCGTCCGTCCCCGTTTCGATCCGGCAATTTTCGCCACCAGATCAGCCAGTGTCGTCGGCTGAAATTCGAATACATCCGAACCTTGCGCCTGCTCGTCGTCCCGCGAACCGGCCACAGGGCAAACAGCCTGGACAAAACCCAGCTTTCTGGCTTCCTTGAGACGCTGCTGCGAATGAGCAACAGGCCTCACAGCACCTGAAAGGCTGATTTCGCCGAAATAAACGCAATCAGCCGGCAGGGCAAGACCAGTCAATGAGGAGACAAGCGCTGCAGCAACCGCAAGATCGGCTGCGGGCTCCCGGATGCGGTAGCCGCCGGCGACGTTAAGATACACGTCATTTGTGGAAAATCGCACGCCACAATGCGCTTCCAGAACGGCCAAAACCATGGAAAGGCGCGAAGAATCCCAGCCGACGACCGCACGGCGCGGCGTGCCGAGCGGGGAAGGAGCAACCAGCGCCTGAATCTCCACAAGCACAGGCCGCGTGCCTTCCATGCCTGCAAAAACCGCAGCACCGGGCGAAGTGCCATGGCGCTCTCCAAGGAACATCTCCGACGGATTTGAAACTTCGCGTAAGCCCTTGTCGGACATTTCAAAAACGCCGATTTCGTCCGTCGGGCCAAAGCGGTTCTTGACCGTGCGAAGAATGCGATAATGGTGCCCGCCCTCGCCTTCAAAATACAGCACGCCATCCACCATGTGCTCGACCACGCGAGGTCCGGCAATCTGTCCTTCCTTGGTGACGTGGCCGACAAGAACAACCGCCGAACCTGTGGATTTCGCGTATCGAATGATCGCCTGTGCGGCTGCCCGAACCTGTGTAACGGTGCCGGGAGCCGAATCGGCAACATCCGTCCAGAGGGTCTGGATCGAATCCAGAATGACCAGATCAGGCCGCTTGCCCTCGCCTATCGTTGTCAGAATATCTTCCACATTGG
This sequence comes from Rhizobiaceae bacterium, assembly GCA_019635795.1. Lineage (GTDB taxonomy): Bacteria > Pseudomonadota > Alphaproteobacteria > Rhizobiales > Rhizobiaceae > Mesorhizobium_G. Next base: position 41,164 of record JAHBYV010000001.1, on the reverse strand, counting down.
TTTCGGCAGCGAGTTCAACCGGGGCATCCGCAGCGCCGAGACGTTGCGCACGCAGACGCACCTGCGCGACGGCTTCTTCGCCCGACACGTAAACAATCCTGTGCCCTTTCCGGGCCAAGGCCGCAGCAGCCTGCATCAAAAGCGTGGATTTTCCGATTCCGGGATCGCCGCCCACAAGCAAGGCTGAGCCACGGACGAAACCACCACCGGTCGCGCGGTCAAGCTCCCCAATGCCGGTGACAATGCGCGGGGCGTCCTCAATGTCGCCTGACAGGGTCGTCAGCGCAACCGCCCTGCCCTTGCGCGGGCTGCGCAAACTGGCGGGCCCTGCACCTATGCCCCCAGCGGTACCTTCTTCGACGAGCGTATTCCACTCCCCGCAGGCTTCGCATTTGCCCGCCCAGCGCGACGACACATGCCCGCACGCCTGACAAATGAATTGAATGCGTGATTTTGCCATAATGCCGCTGGCGCTTACTCGAACCGTTCAGGCAGATGCGAGTCTTCTGCCAGATCGGAGAATCGGGTGAATTCGCCGTGGAAGGCCATCGGAACGGTGCCCGTGGGTCCGTGGCGCTGCTTGGCGATGATGACTTCCGCCTTTCCGCGCGCATCGTTCATCTCGTTTTCCCACTTCAGGTATTCTTCCGTTCCCGGCTTCGGCTCCTTATTTTTAAGGTAGTATTCCTCGCGATAAACAAACATCACAACGTCGGCGTCCTGCTCGATAGAGCCAGACTCACGCAAGTCCGACAATTGTGGCCGCTTGTCTTCCCGGCTTTCCACCTGACGGGAGAGCTGGGATAGCGCGATAATCGGCACAGCCAACTCTTTGGCAAGAGCCTTCAGTCCGGTGGTAATCTCGGTGATTTCCTGAACGCGATTCTCGCCCGAGCGCTTCGAAGACCCCGTCATGAGCTGGATATAGTCGATCACAATCACATCCAGGCCGCGCTGGCGCTTGAGGCGCCGCGCGCGCGCTGAAAGCTGCGCAATCGAGATGCCGCCGGTCGGGTCAATGAACAGCGGAATTTTCTGCATGGTTTGCGAGCATGCAACCAGCTTTTCGAAATCTGCTTCCGTGATTTCGCCGCGCCGGATTTTCGACGACGGAATTTCTGTTTGCTCGGAAATAATACGAGTCGCCAACTGCTCCGAGGACATTTCGAGCGAGAAAAAGCCGATCACACCGCCATTCTTGGCCTTGAACGATCCATCGGCCTGCTGAGCCGGTTCGTAGGCATGGGCGATGTTGAAGGCGATGTTTGTTGCCAGCGACGTTTTGCCCATGCCCGGACGACCCGCCAGAACGATAAGGTCGGATGGCTGCAACCCGCCCATACGCTTGTCGAGATCCCGCAGACCCGTTGAAATGCCTGATAGGCCGCCATCACGCATATAGGCGGCGTTTGCCATATCCACAGCGGTTTTGACTGCATCGGTGAAGCTTTCGAAACCGCCATCATACCGGCCCGTTTCGGCCAATTCGAACAGGCGGCGCTCTGCCGTTTCGATCTGCTCTCGCGGCGACATGTCCACCGGCGCGTCGTACGCCACATTCACCATGTCCTCGCCGACCGTAATCAACGCGCGGCGCGTCGCGAGGTCATAGATTGCACGGCCATAATCCGCCGCATTGATGACCGTGACAGCTTCGGCAGCCAACCGCGCCAGATATTGCGACACGGTCATGTCGCCGACTTTTTCCTCAGCCGGAACGAAATTCTTCATCGTCACGGGGTTGGCCATTTTACCCATGCGAATGAGTTCGGCGGCTACCTCGAAAATCTTCCGGTGAAGAGCTTCAAAAAAATGCTCGGCCCTGAGGAAATCTGAAACGCGATAATAGGCGTCGTTGTTTACCAGAATCGCGCCCAGCAAGGCTTGCTCAGCCTCGACATTGTTCGGAGCTTCCCGATAAAGCGGCGTATCCGCCACGACCAGTTTTCGTGCTGCCTCAGCCATCGCCTTCCACAATCCCCCGTCTCATAAATGGCGGTAGCAGAAGCTCGCCGAAATAGTGAACGAATGTTTCACATCAATGAGACGGTTCCCACAATTCACATTGATCCACAGGCCGTCTGCAAGAAGCAAAGAACGGCATTGACGCGAATCGAAACACGAGGATAGCCCAAACAGAAATCAGAACAAAATGGAAACATTCATTGTGAAGTGATATCCAAACCATCCCCCCAATCGGCCCTGCGGGCTTCGCGGTAGGCCTCGCCGTCTTTTTTCGAGATCGTGCGAAATGCGAAATGACCATCCGGTTCGCACAGTTTCAGTTCAAGCCGGCCCTTTTGCTGTAGCGGCGGGGCGATGACACGCGAGACGGGAAGATTCGGGGCGGTTCTGCTTGCTGCAATGAAGATGTACTTTTCATCTTCCCACGGCACCTCGGCGTTTTTCGTCATGCGATGCACGCGGCTGCGGGCGACGCGCCGCGAGAAATGGCACCAGTCAGGAGCCATCAAAGCACAATCTGCGTGATGCGGGCACGGCGCTGCAATGTGCGCACCAGCATCGACCAACGCGGCGCGCGCTTCCAGAATGCGCCGCCAACCGGCGGGTGTTCCGGGCTCGACAATGACCAGAACGGATCGAGTTAACGCCCAAAGCTGCAGAACCAGTGGCTGCGAGCTCTGCGGTGGCAGTTCGTCAAGCACATAACACAGCGTGACCAAATCTGAATCGGCTACAGCTTCCAGCGCCTTTGAAGCGTCCGCCTCTAGCCAGATCGGCGCAATGTCAACGAGCTGGCTTGCCAGCGCGCGGCCAATTCGCGCCGCCGATGGGCTGGCCTCCAGCATTGTAGCATTCGAAAGGGTTGGCCAGCATTGTTTTGCCGCCCACAATGCAGTTCCCGGCCCCGAACCGACATCCAGCATCGTGCGCGGCTCGAATTCCGCCAACGTATCTTCCAGCATGGAAAAACTTGCGCGGATCGCCGCGAATGTGGCGGGCATACGTGCCGCCAGATAGGCTTTTACCGCTGTCTCATCCGACAGGTGCAACTTTCCGTCTCGCAATTCCGCTCGATAGCGCTGCGAGAGCCGCGCTGCGGCTCCCTGCAACTCAGCAAGTGGCACGCCGTGCAAGAGCTCTTCTATGGCAATGCGCAAACGCGGCGGCAGCTCCACGGTTCAGGCTCCCCGCGGCGCAAACAATATGACGCCCGCTCCTGCCACGCAGATTGCAGCGCCCAAGAAGTCCCATTTGTCGGGCCGCACCCCTTCGATGAGCCACAGCCAGCCAAGCGAAGCCGCGATGTAAACGCCACCATAGGCCGCATAGGCGCGGCCAGCGGCGTTTGTATCGATCAGCGTAAGCAACCAGGCGAATAAAAACAGGCTTCCGAGACCGGGGACCAACCACAGCATTGAGCGGCCCAGCTTCCACCAGCTCCACACAGCAAAGCAGCCTGCAATTTCAGCTAAAGCAGCAGTGGCATATATCAGAAACTGCATCGGTGGCCCCGCGGTTACCGATGTCGGTTTATCCCATGGAGCGCGCCAGGCAAGCCTGTTGTTGCTAGCGGCTGCGTGCTTTTCGCCGCTTGCGCGCGGGTGCTGAAGCGGGTTGCGCCGCGTGGCGCAACGACAATGCCTTCTCGCATTTTTCCATATAGTTGCGGGTTATCGGCAAGGTATCGTTGCGGCGCGTCAACTGGATCTGGAAAACCATCATATCCTGCCAGCGGAAGGCAGCTTCGGAGCCAGCCAGATAAAACTCCCACATCCGGCAGAAGCGCTCATCATAGATTGCCTTTGCTTTCTCGCGATTGGCCATAAATCGTTCGCGCCAGTACTTCAGCGTTTCCGCATAGTGCAACCGCAAAATTTCGATATCCGTTGTCATCAGCCCGGATTTTTCGATAGCAGGCAGCACCTCGGACAGTGCAGGAATATAGCCGCCGGGGAAAATATGCTTGCGAATGAACGCATTGGTGGCGACGGGTGGCCCAAATCGCCCGATTGAGTGCAGTACCATTACGCCATCCGGTTTCAACAGCCTGGCGACCTTGTCAAAGAAAGTCCGGTAGTGATTGACACCGACATGCTCGAACATGCCAACCGACACGATACGATCAAAGCGCTCATTTATGTCGCGGTAGTCCCTGATTTCGAAATGCACACGATCATCGAGATGCTCGGCCTGCGCTCTTTGAACGGCAACCGTATGCTGCTCGGTCGATAGTGTTACCCCCAGCACGCCCACATCGAAGGTGCGCGCCAGATACAAGCCCAACCCGCCCCAACCGCAACCAATGTCCAGAACATTCTGTCCCGGCTTTATGCGCAATTTGGATGCAATGTGCTGCTTCTTCGCAAATTGCGCTTCTTCCAGTGTCGCACTCGGTCGATCGAAATAGGCGCAGGAATACTGCATGTCCTCGTCGAGAAAGAGCCGGTAAAGGTCTGCCGAAAGGTCGTAATGCCGCTGCACATTTCGCCTTGAGCGGATCGGCGTGTTGAGTTGCTGAAGGCGGCGCAAAGCGTGCCGTACGCCTTCGACAGCGCGTGTCCAACTCGCTTCAATCGTCCCGCTTGGTTCGAGGTTTTGATAAACAATGTGAAGCAACGCCAGAACGTCGCCTTCGATGAAATCGACCTCTCCGTCCATATAGGCTTCCGGAAGAGCCAGCATGGGGTCAAAGGCAATGGCGCGCTCTGCACGGCGCGAGTGAATTTTGAGATGGACCGGATCGCCTGAACCATCACCAAACTTGTGCGCGGTGCCACCGGGGCCAGAAACGGTCAGGTTCCCGGTCTTGATGAGTTGCGCAACAACACGACGAAGAAAAATGTTCATTACAACACCATTCCCCACGTTCAGTGAGGGTACATTCACGAACAGGAAGTCGTCAATTGTCCGGTGCTGCTGTCATAAAAAAAGCCCGGGTCTGGCCCCCGGGCTTCTGTCTCACTGCGAAGCGCCTCAGGCTTCTTCGTCTTCGTCCGCATTCGGATCGAAGAAATTGTCCGGACGCGCATTCTCATTGATGTCTTCGCCGTAGATCGCTTCAGCCGTGGTCAAGGTTTCACCATTTGCCTGGCGATCAGCCTCTTCTGAAGAGCGCGCAATGTTAAGCGTTACAGTGACTTCAACCTCAGGGTGGAGCGAGATCGCAACATTGGTGAGGCCGATTGTCTTGATCGGGTGGTTGAGTTCCACCTGATTGCGAGAAACCGAGAAGCCCTCTGCGGTCAACAGGTCAGCGATGTCGCGCGTAGAGACCGAACCGTAGAGCTGGCCGGTTTCACCAGCAGAGCGCACAACCACGAAGGTCTTTCCATCGAGCACTTCGGCAACCTTGGAGGCTTCAGACTTGCGCTCAAGGTTACGAGCTTCGAGTTGCGCGCGCTGACCTTCAAACTTCTTCTTGTTGGATTCGTTTGCGCGCAGCGCCTTGCCCGTGGGCAGCAGGAAGTTGCGTGCGTAGCCGTCTTTCACCTTAACAGTGTCGCCCATCTGGCCGAGGCGAGCGATGCGTTCAAGCAGGATGACTTCCATCGTCATGTTCCTTTCAAATGCGGCTGGGCCGCTAAAAATCGGATACAGGCGAGGAAGAGAATGGATGCACCAGCATCCTTGTTCGCTGTCCTGCCTGTCTGGCAGTTAGGGCCGCGCATTTTAGCCGGTCCAACATCGAGAATTGCCGCTCCCGAAACGGTAAAAGCGGCGGCCCGATCAGGACCGCCGTTTCGAATTCTTACTTCACAACGTATGGCAACAAGCCAAGGAAGCGGGCGCGCTTGATCGCCTTGGCGAGTTCACGCTGCTTCTTCTGGCTGACCGCCGTGATGCGGGAAGGAACAATCTTGCCGCGCTCTGAAATGTAGCGCTGAAGCAAGCGGATGTCCTTGTAGTCGATCTTCGGCGCATTGGCACCAGAGAACGGACAGGTCTTGCGACGGCGATGGAAGGGCCGACGGGTCGGGATCTGGTTGATATCGACCATTATTCGCTCTCCCCTTCATTGTCGCGCGGACGACGCGGTCCACGGTCGCCAGCCGAACGCTGCGGACGATCACCGAAGCCGCGACCGCCTTCACGGTCACCCCGGTCGTCGCGATCGCGCTTCTGCATCATAGCCGACGGGCCTTCCTCATGCGCCTCGACCTTGACGGTCAGGAAGCGCAGAACATCTTCTGACAGACCCATCTGGCGCTCCATTTCCTTGAGCGCAGCCGGAGGCGTGTCGATGTCCATCAGCGTGTAATACGCCTTGCGATTCTTGTTGATGCGGTAGGTCAGGGATTTCAAACCCCAGTTTTCCACCCGGCCAACTGTGCCGCCGCCTTCAGAGATAACGCCCTTGAAACGTTCAACGAGCTCATCAACCTGCTGCTGCGACAGATCCTGCCGGGCAAGAAACACATGTTCATAAAGAGCCATAGTCTTGCCTTTCTTCGTTTGACCACCAGTTTCGAAGGCTAAAGCCTCTGCGACTTTCGAAATATCCACGAGGGAGAAGAAAGGCGCGTTCGAGACGGTCGAGAGCGGAGACACGGGAGGCGGAATGCTTTTGCATTCACTGCGAAGAAACTCTTCTGCCCTCCGTTCAGCCCCCATTCGGAACCGATGGAATGGCGCGTCTATACAGCAATGCTTACATAAAGCAAGGGCAGGACAGCACTATTGTCCTTTCTGCTGATCCATTTGCATGGCCTCTTCCGAGCGCGCACGCCGAGAGTATGCGCGAGCGCTCAGCGGCAAAAACACCAGGTAGCCAAGCGCGGCAAATGCAATTGTTTGCCATGTAAAATTCACTAGCAAAAACACAAACACAACGACCGCAAAGATCAGCGGCACTGCCTTGTCGCGCCCTATTCTGATTTTCTTGCCCGAATAGACCGGCAAACGGCTGACAAGCAAAAATGCTACCAGAAACGCAAAGGCAGTTCCGGCAAAGGCGAATCCGCGCCCACGTTCAATGCCAAGAAATCCCAGATAAATCGGCAACATAACCAGCACAGCGCCAGCAGGTGCAGGGACGCCGACGAAATATTCGGCTTGCCATGCCGGGCGTTCAAGATCCTCATCCAGAACGTTGAAGCGCGCCAGGCGCAATCCGGCTGCGATTGTGAACACCAGGACGGCGATCCAGCCAAATGGCGAAGCCATCTTCAGCAGGTAAAGATATAGCACAAATGCCGGGGCAACGCCGAAGTTCACAATATCGGCAAGCGAGTCCATCTGCGCGCCGAACTTTGAGCTTGCTTTCAGCATTCTGGCGAGGCGTCCGTCTATGCCGTCGAGAAAAGCGGCAATAAGCACCATTAAAACTGCGGATTCAAACCGCGCTTCAAAAGCCAGACGAATACCCGTCAATCCAGCGCAAATAGCCAGAACAGTAACGACATTAGGGACCAGCATGCGGATCGGAATCTCGCCTATCCGTGGCCCACCGCGACCGTGAGGCTCAAATGGCTGGAACGGGCGCGCCATCAGGAGACCCTTACTAGCGGTGTGATAGCACCGCCACCAAACTCCGCCAGCACGGTTTCGCCCGCGATCGCCGTTTGGCCCGTCGCAACTTTCGGCGTAGCGTCGAGCGGCAGATACACGTCCACGCGCGACCCGAAACGGATCAGACCGAAACGTTCACCGACAGCGATCGTGCTGCCCGCCTGTGCCCAGCAAAGGATGCGGCGGGCAACCAGACCTGCGATCTGGACGACGCCGACTGTGCCGTTGGGGCTTTCGATCACCATGCTGTTGCGCTCATTTTCGGTGCTGGCCTTATCCAGCTCGGCGTTCAGGAATGATCCGGGCTTGTGTTCAATCAGCCTGATGCTGCCGCGCACAGGCGCACGGTTCACGTGACAGGAAAACACGTTCATGAAGACCGAGATTCGCAACATTTCCTCGCTGCCCAACCCGGTTTCGCGGGGAGGCACGGCGTTTGAAACGTTCGACACAACGCCGTCAGCCGGGCTGACAACCAGGTGATCGTCCAGCGGGGTAACGCGCTGTGGATCGCGGAAAAAATAGGCACACCAGGCGGTGAGTATCGCGCCAATCCAGAACAGGCTCGTTGAGAAAAAGCCGAGGACCACCGCGACAACCGCGAATATTGCAATGAACCGATAGCCTTCGCGGTGAATGGGGACGAAGGCGTTTTTTATTGTACTGGCTAGCGTCATGGCGCCATTTGATCCCTTGCTAATTTTTGTGGCTGATTAGCTGAAACAACCAGATGCCGCAATGCACGACAGGGTCACGTTCCCGATCACAAATCCGACAGACGTTTGCGAACAACGACACCAAGCTCGTCAGTTTCCTGCGCGATCCGCAGTTTTTCCTCAGCCTCAGTGGCTTCACGCTGACGCTCCCACATCTGTGCATAAAGCCCATGCTGCTTCAGCAAATTGGCGTGCGAGCCGCGCTCGGCGATCAGCCCGTCGCGCAGAACAATGATCTCGTCGGCACGGATAATCGTGGAGAGTCTGTGTGCAATGACAATCGTGGTTCGGTCACGGCTCACCAAATCCAGCGATGTCTGGATTTCCTGCTCCGTATGCGTATCAAGCGCCGACGTCGCCTCATCAAGAATCAGGATCGGCGGCGCCTTCAAAATTGTCCGGGCAATCGCCACACGCTGCTTCTCGCCGCCTGAAAGCTTGAGGCCACGCTCACCCACCATCGTCTTGTAGCCGTCCGGCAAGCTGCCGATAAAATCTCCGATCTGCGCGAGTTCGGCTGCTTCGCGAACTTCTTCCTCGCTAGCTTCCATGCGCCCATAACGAATGTTGTAGGCCACTGTATCGTTGAACAGAACGGTGTCCTGCGGAACCATGCCGATGGCCGCCCGCAGACTTTGTTGCGTAACATCGCGTACATCCTGACCGTCAATCAGGATGGCCCCCTGCTGAATGTCATAGAACCTGTAGAGCAGTCGCGAAATTGTCGATTTCCCGGCGCCCGAAGGACCAACGATTGCCACCGTCTTGCCCGCCGGGACGGTGAAGGAGATACCCTTCAGAATTGGCCGCGCGGCGTCATAGGCAAAATGCACATCGCGAAATTCCACCCTGCCCTCGCTGATGGTCAGCGGCTTGGCGTCGGGCTTGTCTTCCACCTCTTGCGGCACGTCCAGCAGGTCGAACATCTGCTCTATGTCGGTCAGTCCCTGTCTTATTTCGCGGTAAATGAACCCGATAAAATTTAGCGGAACGGAAAGCTGCATCATCATTGCATTGATGAAAACAAAATCGCCGACGGTCTGTGTTCCTGCCAAAACTTCGCGCGCTGAAAGCACCATGACGATCGTTTGACCAACACCAAAAATCAGACCCTGTCCGAAGTTCAGCCAGCCGAGTGAGGTCCAGGTCTTGGTTGCAGCGATTTCATAACGCGCCATGGAGCGGTCGAAACGCTGGGCCTCCATACGCTCATTGCCGAAATACTTAACCGTCTCGAAGTTCAGAAGAGAGTCGATCGCCTTTGTATTAGCGTCCGTGTCGCTATCATTCATTTCGCGACGGATGTTGATACGCCAGTCACTCGCCCGCACCGTGAACCATGTATAAATCCAAACGGTTACCGCCACGACGACGACGTAAATCCAGCCATACGCAAAAGCAAAGATCGCAGCAGTCAGCGCGAATTCCAGAATGGTTGGCAGCGTGTTCAGAATTGTGAAGCGGACAATGGTTTCAATGCCCTTGGTGCCACGCTCGATAATGCGCGACAGCCCACCCGTGCGCCGCTCCAGATGGAAGCGCAAGGACAACTGATGCATATGGACAAATGTTCGGTACGCCAGCTGGCGAACAGCATACTGCCCGACCCGCGCGAACAGGGCGTCGCGCAACTGGTTAAAGCCGGTCTGCACGATGCGCACGACATTGTAAGCAATGACGAGCATAACGGGAGCCAGCAGGAAGGCTGGAAGCGGCGGAACCGTTCGCGCATCTCCAGCCAGCGCATCAGTAGCCCATTTGAAGAAATAAGGCCCGGCGACCAGAACCAGCTTGGACAAAACAAGGAAAACCGTGGCCCACACCACGCGGACTTTCAGATCCGTTCGATCCGATGGCCACATATAGGGCCACAAGTTGCGTAGCGTTTGAAATGTCGAGCCGCTATCAGCGGAAACTGTCTTGTTCTGCAATGTATTGCTTTCAGGCGGGCTGGCTGTTCGCTTGCACGGTTTTATCTATGCATCCGTGCGGTGTATTTGAACCCCGATAGCTACTGTTCCGGCGCAGATGGGCTTTCGATTGCCTTCAGGTCGGCCTTTTCACCCTCTTCAGTCTTGTCTGGAACACGGAAAACCTGACCCGGCCAAATCATGTCCGGATCCTTGATCTGTTCCTGATTTGCCAGATAGATCGTGGAATATCGGACGCCGCGCCCATAAACGCGCTTTGAAATGTGCCATAGCGTGTCGCCCCGCCGGATAATGACCGAACCGTCAACAGCTTCCAGCTTCGGAGCGAGCGCTGAGGATTGGTCCTCCTGCGTCTGCGCTTCCGGCTTCTTGTCAACCTCATTGGCGGCAATTGATCCATCCGGCTGGCCATCGCCCTGAGCCTCTTCAGCCGCACCACTTGCAGGCGCTGCCGGGTCGGCAGGCTTCTCAACGGCCGCGCTGGAAGGTTGCTGGGGAGCCACGGCTGAAATGTTTTCACCCGGCTCGCGGGAGAACGGCACGGCCGCACGCGCTATAACTTTCGCCCCATCTGGCCCCAGCACATCGGCCCGAACCACATAGTCGCCCACGGGAAGATCGCGCTCGGTCTCGATAAGGAAGCGTCCCTCGGGAGAGGTCTTGGCATCGCCAAGCAGAATCTCGTTGGCATAAATCCGTACCGTCGTTCCCGGATCGCTCGACCCCGCAACGAAAACCTTTCGGCCTTCAATCTCCACAGCATCAACCGCAATATTTGCCGCCGGCGCTGGCCGTGACGTTTTCTGCTGCGAAACCGCAGGCTGCGCCGGTTGTACAGGAGCCGCAGCCTCATCAGATGGCTTTGTCGGTGCCGGTGATTGCGGCGTTTGCTCAGACGCCGCCGGCGCAGACGGAGACCCTCCAGCCGCAGATGGTTCCGGCACGACGGGTTTGGTGATCAGCCTGCTTGGCGCACCGGGCTTTTCAACCAGTGCCAATACCTGCCCGTCTGCCGTTTCAGGAACAGAAACGATGGCTGTTTCCTTGGAATTGGCGACAATCCGCGCCGTGGTGGTCGAGCGTAATACAATCTGATAGTCGCCCGGCTTCAGCGGATCGTCGAGTGCCGCCGCAAAATCACCCTCGGGCGTAGCTGTAACTTTACCGAGAACCTTCGATCCAGACAAAATCTCGACTTCAGAGTTTGGCGACGCCTTTCCGGCGATCACAATTGAGCCGTCCGGTTCTACCCGAACTATGTCAAAGCTTGGCGGCAAGGGCTCAGCCGTCTCCGCCACGGGCGCTTGCGCGACCGGCGGACTGGCGGCAGGCGGCACAGCGGCCTGCTGCTGTTCTTGCGCAGGCGCTGGTGCGGGCTGCACAGGTGCAACAGGTTCTGGCGCTACCTTTGCTTGAGGCGCAGTTTCGCTCGCTTTCGGACCGAATAGCGGATCGAGCGCGCCCGATACGTATGCGGTGCCGACTGCGGCGGTGGTTAGGCCCCCTAGAAACAGGAGTATTTTGAGCGGAGTGACCGCCATAGAATCCGAGTCCCTGAAACACCAGCTTGTCTAGACGCTTTTGCAAAGCTCTTCAACAAAGCTATTAGATTATCCGCATCAAAGAACCTTGACCAAATTGCTATCCCCGTCCCCTATCTGGTCCATGAATATGATTCGATCTGTTTGCGTTTACTGCGGCTCGTCCGTCGGCAATGGAAATGCCTATATGGAAGCTGGCCGTCTGCTCGGCAGCGAACTCGCTGCTGCGGGGCTCCGGCTGGTATATGGCGGCGGCTCCAAAGGTGTCATGGGTGCTGTTTCTGACGCCGCGCGTCAGGCTGGCGGCACGGTGACTGGTATCATACCGCGATTCCTCATGAACAAGGAATCAAGTGAAAGCGCCCTTTCGGCCCTTCATGAGACAATCCTCACCGATACGATGCATCAGCGAAAGCACATCATGTTTGAGCGTTCGGATGCTTTTGTTGCATTGCCGGGCGGCATTGGAACGCTGGAAGAAATCGTGGAAATCATGACTTGGGCGCAGCTGGGCCATCACCGCAAACCTATCGTGTTTGCCAATGTGAACGGTTTCTGGAACCCAATGCTTGCCCTACTGGATCATATGCGGGAAGCCGGTTTCGTCCATACCACCCATCTTGTTGCACCTATCGTGGTGGATGAACTGCGCGGCATCATTCCCGCGATACTTGCAGCGGCTGCAAAGAGTCCGGTCGATGCAGAGGGTGCCGAGGCCGTGATCGAGAAAATGTAATCAGGCGCGAGCGCGCAAGTCGGCTGTAATTGCACCAGCCGCGATACAATCCGCTTCGTGGTTTTCCTCGCGCCACGTTTCCTTGAGCGCTGCCTCATACCATTCGCGCATGGCAGGCAAATCCAGCAAGAGTTGCGGATAAGCCTTGGCTTTCCCTTCAAAAACCAGGCCGTAGGTCTGCGCGCGAAATGCGACGGCGGAGAAGAAGGCGTCTACCGCCGTGAAGCGCTCGCCAGCGAGGAACGGACCGCCGAACCGGTTGAGCCCATCATTCCACAGATCGTTGAGGCGAAACAAATCCCGGCGCAAGGCTTCTGAAAAGGGATGCGGGGCAACCCTTATACCGCAATTCATCGGGCAATCGTTTCGCAATGCCGTGAAACTTGAGTGCATCTCGGCACATGCGGAGCGCGCCCATGCGCGGGCGTCAACGTCTCGCGGCCAAATTTCGGGATGCCTTTCTGCAAGATATTCAATGATGGCCAGCGAATCCCACACCGCGCGGCCTTCATGCGTAAGACAGGGTACGCGCCCATTGGGCGAAAATGTGCGGAAAAGCTCGAAGCTCGGGCCATCGGGCAGCGGCACAAGATTTTCCGTAAAAGGTATGTCCAGTGTCTTGAGCAAAACCCATGGCCGCAACGACCAGGAGGTATAGTTCTTGTTTGTGATGTGCAGCGTATAGGTCAATTCTTGCGTCCCCGGTTCTGGAACATCGCAAAGCTGTACAATGCCAATGCCGACCATATCAGCGCGAATGCGATTGCTTGAGCCATGCCGAATGGTTCGTGGAAGACAAAAACTGCGATAAGGAACACTATGGTCGGCGCGATATATTGCATGATGCCGATGGTCGAGAACTTCAGCAAACGCGCCCCGAAAGCGAATAGCAGCAGGGGCACGGCCGTGACGGGTCCGCAACCGATCAGCAAGAGTGTATCTTCCAATGAACCGGTCAGAAAGTGATTCTGGCCGATGCTTTGCAAATAGATGACGTAGGCCAGCGAGGGAACTGACAGAATCAAGACTTCAAGAAAGAAGCCCTGGCTCGGCCCAATGGGAAGTGTCTTTCTGAAGAACCCGTAGGCGGCAAAAGAAAAAGCAAGCGCCAGGGATACCCACGGCAACACACCCTGCTCGACTGTCAGGATCGTCACCGCCACAGTAGCAAAAACGACCGCTACAATCTGCATACGCCCGAGACGCTCTCCAAGAAACAACGCCCCGACAGTTACATTGACCAGCGGGTTGATATAGTAGCCGAGCGCGGTTTCAACGGTACGATCAGCCGCAATCGCCCACACGTAAACGCTCCAGTTGATTGAGATGAGGACAGCGGTAAGCGCTGCCATCCCCAACATTCGCGGCGTGCGGACCGCCGTTTTGAAGTCATTGGTGCGTCCTGTCAGAACCAGCACAGCGCCGGCGATTGGCACTGACCACAAGATTCTGTGCGCAATGATTTCGATCAGGGGTAAATGCTGAACAGCCTTCATGAAGAAGGGCAGAAGCCCCCACATGAGGTAAGCGCTGAGGGCCAGCAGGAAGCCTCTTCTAGCTTCGCCGTCCGAATTCAAAGGCGCACCAACGGAATTTGTCACGGCAGTCATGTTTCTGGCTATGCGCCAACATTGCCATCAGAACCATTTCAAAGTTCTGATGGCTATATATCGTTTCTGTGATGAATTGAATTATTCCGCCGCGGCGAGTCCTGCAAGCTCGCGGTTCTTCATGAGTTTATATATTAGGGAATCCATCAGCGCTTGAAACGATGCATCTATGATGTTGTCGGACACGCCAACAGTCCACCACCGTGCGCCCGTCGAATCGCGCGATTCAATCAAAACACGCGTTATGGCTTCCGTACCCCCATTCAGGATGCGCACTTTGTAATCGACAAGCTCCAGATCGCCGACCTCATGCTGGTAGCGTCCAAGATCTTTTCTCAAGGCGAGATCAAGCGCGTTCACCGGACCATGTCCCTCGGCAACAGCCATCCGCACATCTCCGTCTATCGAAACTTTTACGATCGCTTCGGAGACGGTCTTTATGTTGCCATTGGCATCGAATCGCCGCTCCACGATGCAGCGAAAACTGATAACATCGAGGAATTCAGGAACCGTGTGCAACATGCGGCGCGCGAGAAGTTCAAAACTTGCGTCGGCTCCCTCATATGCGTAGCCCAGCGCCTCGCGCTCCTTGACGACAGAAATCAACGCGTCAAGCCTGCTGTCATCGCGCGGCACCTCAATTCCGCGCCGTTTCAATTCGGTGATGAAATTCGCCTTGCCGCCCTGATCGGACACCATGACCCGACGGCGATTGCCTACAGTTTCCGGCGGAACGTGCTCATAAGTCTTCGGCTCTTTGGCCAGAGCCGACGCGTGAATGCCCGCTTTTGTGGCAAAGGCTGATGTACCAACATAAGGCGCCTGCGCTTCCGGCGCGCGATTCAGCAGCTCGTCGAAAGCATGAGACAGTCGCGAGATACCCGCAAGCTGTGTCTCGGAAACGCCGATTGCATAACGATCCGCGTAAGCAGGTTTGAGGGCGAGCGTCGGGATTATCGAAATGAGATTGGCGTTGCCGCAACGTTCGCCAATTCCATTAAGCGTTCCCTGTATCTGACGGACCCCTGCTTCTACTGCTGCAAGAGAGTTTGCAACGGCCTGACCAGTGTCGTCATGGGCATGAATGCCAAGCTTTTCGCCCGGAACGCCGGCGGCAACGACTGCCTGCACAATATCGCGCACCTCAGAAGGCAAAGTGCCGCCATTGGTGTCGCACAGCACGGCCCATCGCGCGCCAGCATCAAGAGCGGCGCGGACGCAAGCGAGCGCATAATCCGGATTGGCCTTGTAGCCATCGAAGAAATGTTCGCAATCGACCATCGCTTCCTTGCCAGCCGCCACAGCCGTCTCAACCGAAGCGCGGATGCATTCGAGGTTTTCTTCATTGGTTGAGCCGAGCGCCACCTTGACGTGGTAATCCCAGCTTTTTGCTACAAAACATACCGCATCACTTTTGGAACGAACAAGGACGGCAAGTCCGGGATCGTTGGAAGCCGATACGCCTGCCCTTTTTGTCATTCCGAAGGCGACAAATTTGGCATGATGCGTTCTGTTTTCCTCGAAGAATGCGGTGTCCGTAGGGTTTGCGCCGGGATAGCCGCCCTCAATGTAGTCCAAACCGAACCCATCGAGCAGCCGCGCAATTTCGATCTTGTCCTCTACGGAAAAATCAACACCGGGCGTCTGCTGACCGTCGCGCAGGGTCGTGTCAAACAGGTAAATGCGATGCTTGCTCACGCGCGCCTCCCGGCGAACTGGTCTGTCGCGCGGATCAATCGATCCAGAATGCCCGGCTCCGAATAGGCGTGGCCTGCCCCTTCGATGAGATGAAATTCCGCATCAGGCCAAGCCTTATGCAGCAACCACGCATATTTTGCCGGGCAAGGCATGTCATAGCGGCCATGCACGATCACACCGGGAATACCGCTCAGCTTATGAGCATCGCGCAGCAACTGCCCCTCTTCCAGCCAGCCGGCATGAACGAAATAATGATTCTCGATACGGGCAAATGCCAGCGCGTAATCATCCGCCTCGAACTGACCGCTGGTTTCCGGCTCGGGCAACAGTGTGATCGTCTCGCCTTCCCACAGGCTCCACGCACGCGCGGCCTCGATCTGCCTTGCCCTGTCCGTGCCTGTCAGCCGTTTATGGTAGGCGGCCATCATGTCTCCCCGCTCATCCGGCGGGATCGGAGCAACGAAACGCTCCCACTTATCGGGAAACATCTCGGACACCCCAAACTGATAGTACCATTCCAGCTCTGCCCGGGTGAGCGTGTAAATACCGCGTACGATTAACTCACTCACGCGTTCCGAATGAGTTTGAGCATATGCCAGCGCGAGCGTTGAGCCCCACGAGCCGCCGAATACCATCCATTTTTCGCAGCCCACCATTTCCCGCAGGCGCTCGATATCAGCAACCAGATGCCAGGTGGTGTTTGCTTCAAGTGAGGCGTTTGGCGTGGATTTTCCACAACCGCGCTGATCAAAAAGAATTACGTCGTAAGCAGACGGATCGAACAGTCGCCTGTGGCGTGGCGAGATTGTGCCGCCCGGCCCTCCGTGAAGAAAAACAGCGGGTTTCCCGCCTTTGGTGCCAACGCGCTCCCAATAAATCCGGTGACCATCGCCAACGTCCATGAAGCCGGTTTCGAACGGCTCAATCTCCGGGTAAAGTCCGCGCAATTGACTCATTTCTTCTGCTCCGCCGGCCAGCTTTCCGTGTCAAAATCGGGATGCTGAAAAGAAACAATGCGATTAATGAAATGTTCTGCGTCCCGGTCCTGATCGCTGCGATAGCCGGGGCGCTTCAAGACATCCTCAATATATGGAAGCTTGCCTTCCATGCCCCATTGCACAACCGGCGCAATTTCTTCGGGATGGTCGAACGCGCCAATGGCCAAAGCAACTCCGTCAGGCGCCTCATATGTCAGAGGCGTCCCGCACTTTGGACAAAAGCCACGCTGGACGAGGTTTGACGACTGATACCGGGCGGGTTCGGCGCGTGTCCAATTCAACCGGGCATTCCCTACTGAAACCAGCGGCATGTAGAAATTTCCGCTGGCTTTCTGGCACATGCGGCAGTGGCAGATCGATGGATCGCCAAGCGCGCCCTCGATATGGAAACGCACCGCGCCGCACTGACAGCCGCCGCTGTAGGTGGGCTGATTGTCAAGACTCATGCCATGCCCTCCATCTCCACTACCTTTTGATTTCCCAGCTCGTCACGCGCTCGCCAGTCTGGGGGTCTTTGCCGTCCTTGAGCTGAACTCCCATCGCCAGAAGCTCATCGCGGATGCGGTCTGCCTGCGCGTAATCCTTTTCGCGGAAGAACGTCAGCCGCTCGGCAATTGCGCGGTTGATCAAAGCTTCATCCACCTCAACAGCACTTACATCGAAACCCAGTAGGGAAAGCGAAGCCTTAAGCCCCGATGCATTTCCCTCTGAAGCAAGGTTTGACAGGGCCTGGATTGCGGCGGGTGTCGCCAGATCGTCAGAAAGAGCGTCTATCACAACCTGCGGAACCTCAGCCTCACCCTCAGGCGCGGTGTCAGAAACACGCTTGAGCTTTCGGAGAATGTTTTCCGCCTCTTCGAGCCTGCGCTGGCTGAAATCTATCGGCTCGCGATAATGCGTCATCAACATTGCCAGTCGAAGCACTTCCCCCGGCCATTTGCGACCACCGAACCGCTCCGTTTCGAGGAGTTCGTGGATGGTGACGAAATTGCCTTCGCTCTTGGCCATCTTCTTGCCTTCGACCTGAAGAAAGCCATTGTGCATCCAGACATTTGCCATGCGCTGCGTGCCCAGTGCACAGCATGATTGCGCTATCTCATTCTCGTGGTGGGGAAACACGAGATCTATGCCGCCCGCATGGATATCGAAGGTGTTGCGAAGTGGATCGGTGCATTGCAACCCGCCACCGAATGGCTCCAGAAGCTTTGCCATAGACATTGCCGAGCATTCTATATGCCAGCCCGGACGACCCTTTGCCGCGATTCCTGCCGGAGATGGCCAGCCCGGCTCACCTTCCTTTGAAGGCTTCCACAAGACGAAATCCATTTCGTCCCGTTTGTAGGTTGCGATATCCACACGCGCACCAGCCAGCATATCATCCAACGGGCGACGCGAGAGCGAGCCATAATGCGGGCCGCTCGCGCGTTTGTTCATGGCTGAAGGCGAAAACAGAACGTGATCTTCCGCCACATATGCCACACCGTTTTGCACCAGACGCTCAATAAGCGCCTTCATCTCTTCAATAAATTCTGTAGCGCGCGGCTGACTGGACGGTTCGAGGCAACCGAGCGCCTTAACGTCCGCCTGAAACTGGGCATTGGTCTTTTCAGTAACCGCGCGGATCGCTTCGTTCAGCGGCAAGTCGGGATAGTCCCGCGCCGCCCTTGCGTTAATCTTGTCGTCAACATCGGTGATGTTGCGCACATAGGTGACGTGATTTTCGCCATACACCTGACGCAACAGCCGGTACAGAATATCAAACACGATAACCGGTCGTGCGTTGCCGATATGTGCGTAGTCATAAACGGTGGGACCGCACACATACATGCGCACATTATCGGGCGATATCGGCGCGAAGTTTTCCTTCGTGCGCGTCAATGTATTGTAAAATTTCAGTTCCGTTGAACTGTCAGACATAAATTTCCCCTGGCCTGCTGGCCGGGTCGTTTGTCCTGTCTACGGAAAGAGGAGGCGAAAACGTCCGGACCAGCGAAAGCGCTAGCCAATAATCCAAATGCCGCAAATGCAGAATGGCGTTTTCATAATCGCCTTATTGCGCCCCGTGGTGTTGCCGTCAAGCAGCAGTTGACGATTTAGGCTGTATAGCCGCTGAACCGGTTCGGTTCGTCCCTCATATTTCCTTCGGTTTCCAAACCTTCCGGTGCAGGCGGCAGAAACCGCGCTGCAATATCAATACTCAGCCGATGTGCAGCCGGTCCGCAAGATCGGCATGTTGTATTCTTTGCCTTTAATGTCCCATAGCGCGATATGTACCGAAACTGTGCCGGACCGCCTTCTCGACAGATCCCGAATGGCTCAGAAAAAAGAGCGAGACTGAAAAAGATGCACCTATTACAGTATCTATCCTGACGCCTACAGCGTTTTCAGCTCTCCGTTGAGCGCAAAAGCGTCAAGAATGGTGGGAATAGTTCCATGACCCATACGCCCGATGTATTCGGCTTCTTCGATCCGCGCACGTGGTCAGTTCAGTACGTCGTGGCTGATCCGGCCACGGGATGCTGTGCGATCATCGATCCCGTTTACGATTTCGACGAAAAGTCAGGCCAAACGGCCACGACCAACGCGGATCGCATTCTGGAATTTGTCAGGGAACGTGGCTATCGGGTGCAGTGGATATTGGACACCCACCCGCACGCAGACCATTTTTCGGCAGCAACTTATCTCAAGGCTGTAACCGGCGCGCCCACAGGCATTGGCGCGAAGGTGACTGAGGTCCAGAAGCTGTGGAAAGGGATCTATAATTGGCCCGATTTCCCCACCGACGGTTCGCAGTGGGATCGCTTGTTTGCGGAAGGCGAAACATTCAAGATCGGCGGGGTTGACGCCAGCGTTATGTTTTCACCTGGCCACACGCTCGCATCCGTTACCTATGTGATCGGCGACGCCGCATTCATCCATGACACGCTTTTTATGCCCGACAGCGGAACAGCGCGAGCAGATTTCCCAGGCGGAAGCGCCAAAGCGTTGTGGAGGTCAATACAGGCTATTCTTGCACTGCCAGATGACACACGCTTGTTTACGGGCCACGACTATCAGCCCGGCGGCCGCAAGCCACTGTGGGAATCCACGATTGGAATGCAAAAGGCCAATAATATTCACATTGTGAAGTGCACCAACGAAGCGGAGTATATTGCCGTTCGCGAAGAACGCGATGCTACGTTGCCCATGCCAAAGCTGATACTCCACGCGCTGCAGGTCAATATTAATGGTGGGCGGCTACCCGAACCAGAGTCCAACGGCCGCCGCTATCTCAAGATTCCGATTGACGCCCTACCCGGCTCTCCGTGGGGCTAGCGCAAGCGGGACTTTTGCGCGCTCAACATTTGTTAACCAGCTTTGTAAATTTTTATTCGAATTGTTCAGAGAGCGGAACGATGCCCACCGCCAGTTTTCAGTCTATCTATATGATTCTTAACGATTAACGATGTGCTATTCAGGTTCCTTTGCGGGACGCCATCGCATTACCTTGATGATATATTTAAGCATTCATTAGCTATGTATATACAACAATTTGCCCTAATTCGCGGCTAACCTGCTCGAACGTCAAGATTTAGTCGAAATCCGCGAAGATTGGCGCAGCAAATGAAACGGCAACGCAAACCGGAAGACACAATGCAGTCCATCATCAAAAGCGACGCTGAACGCCATCGCGCCCAGCATGCCGCACTGACGAGCCATTATCGCCCGATCGGCCCAGCTTCGGTTGCAGCGGCATTGATTTATGTACGCCGTTCGGTGAAACAGTC
The DNA here is from genome assembly GCA_019635795.1 of Rhizobiaceae bacterium. Taxonomy (GTDB): domain Bacteria; phylum Pseudomonadota; class Alphaproteobacteria; order Rhizobiales; family Rhizobiaceae; genus Mesorhizobium_G. The sequence goes on along the minus strand of JAHBYV010000001.1, from coordinate 20,694 downwards.
CGCGCCAAAGCCGGCCTGAGCCACCTCAGAATAGCTTGAGCTGTTCATTCACCGGCTGCGGCGAAGGTTTCTTTTCTGCGGGCAGCGCGGTGGCAGGTAATTCGACCGGCTCCATATTCTCCGGCCCGACATTGGCAACCTTGTTCACGCGGTCGGATACAGGGATTGCTTCGAAGAAATCGGGCTGAACCGGACGCATAAGATCAGCCACGTCGCGCGGTTCCTGATTACGACAGTCCAGCCAGCGCTCAAAATCCTGCGGGTGGATGACAACCGGCATTCGGCTATGGATCGCCACGAGATCCGAGTTCGCTTCCGTGGTTAAAATCGTTCCGGTGTCGATCTCCGCGCCCCCGGCCTCATGCCAGGTCTCCATCAGGCCACCGAACGCAATGATCTCTCCGTTTTTCGGACGAATCCAGAACGGCTGGCTTTGCTTTGGGCCATCTTTACGCCATTCGTAAAAGCCTGATGCGGGAACCAATGCCCTGCGGTGACGCATGGCGGCGCGAAACGTTGCCTTCTCCGCAGCCTCTTCTGACCTTGCATTGAACAGCAATGGAAACTTTTTTGGGTCTTTCACCCATGACGGCAGCAGACCCCACCTTACAAGAAGCGATTTTCGGCTAGGAAGATTCGACCCTGGTTCACGCGGTTCTGCGGCAATCACCATCAGGATGGGTTGAGTTGGCGCAATGTTATAGCGAGGCGGAAACGGCTCAAGGTCGATCAGACCGAAAAGCTCCGCGACTTCTTCCGGGGTTGGTATCAGTCCAAATCGTCCGCACATCTGCGCTTCCTCCACAAATGGAATCGGCTTAGCTTCGAATTATTATCAAGGATGAGAGGCAATGACGACACAGCCAATCCTGCCTGCCGTTTCGGTGGCTCTGGTGCGCGGCAACAAAGTGCTTCTGGTCAAACGCGGACGTCCTCCCGTCAAGGGCGTATATGCCTTTCCCGGCGGAAGGGTAGAAGCTGGCGAGGAATGGCTGGACGCGGCAAGGCGTGAGCTTCTTGAGGAAACCGGGCTTCGCGCGAATGAGCTAAGTTTCGTTGAAGAGGTGATGACCAACCCCGAACACGCCACCTCAATGCCGTCTTTTCGGCTGCGTGTTTTTTCCGCGACGGATCCGGGGGGCACTCCCCTTGCAGCAGACGACGCCGAGGAAGCGGCATTCTACACGCTGGAAGAGATGCAGAATTTGCCTTTAGCTGGCAAAGTGTTCGAAATTGCGCGCGAACTGATCCTGAACGCGCAGCAAAGCGTGTCATAAGGCCGACATATTGGATTGCTTGAAAGCACTGATGCGCGCACTGATCCTGTCATTTGCTCTTCTTTCGTTTGTAGCGCTTCCGTTGCGCGGTGCGCACGCCACAGATGGCCCGTTTGAGCCGGGGCTGGTGCGGCTGGCGGAAATTTTGGGTTCCCTGCATTTCCTACGCAATCTGTGCGGCGAGAGCGGAACGCAGTGGCGCGACCAGATGGAATCTTTGCTTGAAGCCGAGAAGCCCGACGCAGCCCGGCGCGCGCGCTTCATTGCAAGTTTCAATCACGGCTATCGCACGTTCCAGACAACTTATACGACCTGCACGCCGGCTGCAGCCGCTGCTATCGAACGCTACGTCAAGGAAGGCGAGAACCTGTCGCGTGAAATTACCGTGAAATACGGCAACTAGGCATAATTCTCCCCGATTATTTGCACTGCACCATTCGCATGTGCGAAAGAAATGTGCGAAATGCGCAGTTCGTGGGGAGGGAGTTTGCAAGTGAGCGCCACGGGAAAACAGATAGCTTTGACGCCACCTCAGGTGGCCAGTTCGAAAGGCGGCAATCCGCTGGTTTGCCTGACCGCATATTCGACGCCGATGGCACGCATTGCTGACAGGCATTGTGACATCGTGCTGGTTGGTGACAGTGTCGGCATGGTGGTTCACGGTCTCGAATCCACACTGGGCGTTACACTCGACATGATGATCCTGCACGGGCAGGCGGTACGCCGCGGCCTGGAGCGGTCACTGATGGTCGTTGATATGCCTTTCGGTTCCTATGAGGAAAGCCCGCAGCAAGCGTTTCGCAATGCATCGCGTGTGATGCGCGAGACTGGCTGCGGCGCGGTGAAGCTGGAAGGCGGCCAGTCCATGGCCGAAACTATCCGGTTTCTGGTCGCGCGCGGAATACCCGTCATGGCTCATGTGGGCCTCACGCCACAGGCGGTTAATGCCTTCGGCGGCTATGTTGTGCAGGGACGCGGCGAGGACGGAAAACGTGTGCTGCTCGATGCACAGGCAGTTGCCGATGCCGGCGCATTTTCAGTGGTGCTGGAAAAAGTGCCGGATACGCTCGGGCGGCAGATCACAGAACAAGTGAGCATTCCGACCATCGGCATTGGAGCTTCGGCTGCGTGTGACGGTCAGATTCTCGTTGTGGACGACATGCTTGGAATGTTTGACGCGTTCCGTCCGAAATTCGTGAAACGCTACGCCGAGCTGGGTGAAATGGCTGATGAAGCCGTGGCTGCCTACGCGCGGGAAGTGCGTAACCGCTCTTTCCCCGGACAGGAACACGTTTTTGGCGATGCGATGCCAAAGCAGGTTCGGGAGCCTTCCTCATGAGCGTCCCGATTGTCCGCACATTGAAAGAGCTTCGCGTAACCGTCGCAAACTGGCGCAGCCATCATGCGAAGGTCGCGGTCGTGCCAACGATGGGCGCATTGCATGAAGGGCACCTCAGCCTTGTTCGCGCAGCTTTCGAGAAAGCGGATCGTGTGATTGTGACGCTGTTCGTGAACCCCAAACAGTTCAACAGCGCAGCCGACCTCGCAGCCTATCCCCGCACCGAGTTAAGCGATGCGGCCAAGCTCGCCCCGCTCGGAGTTCACATGCTCTACGCGCCGGATGCTTCAGAGATTTATCCTGATGGATTCTCTTCAAACGTATCTGTTACGGGAGTTAGCGAAGGCCTTTGCGGCGCTTTTCGCCCCGGTCATTTCGATGGGGTGGCTACAGTTGTCGCCAAGCTTTTTTTGCAGACCGGCGCGGATCTGGCTCTTTTTGGAGAGAAAGACTTTCAGCAGCTACATGTTGTTCGCCGCATGGCGCGCGATCTGGACATTCCCATTGAAATAATCGGATGCCCTACTGTGCGCGAATCCGATGGTCTGGCTCTGTCGTCGCGCAACGTCCGGCTCACGGCGCAAGAGCGCGCCCTTGCCCCTCGCCTATATGAAATTCTCTCGTCCACGGCAGAAAGAATCACGGGCGGCTCTGGCGTGCAATCAGCGCTGGATACAGCACGATCAGACATTCTGGCTGCAGGGTTTCAATCTGTGGAGTATCTTGAATACAGGACGGAATCAGACCTATTGCCACTTTCGATTCCAGACCGGGAAGGCCGGCTGCTTGTCGCAGCCTGGCTGGGACAGACAAGACTCATTGACAATGTGGAAGTTGCTGTCGCAAGCAAGGAATTGACATTTTAAGTTGTCATTAACTTTTCTGGCAACCGTCACAGACTTGCCACGGTTAGTCGTGCTAGGCTGTTAATGGGAGCTTAAATAGACAGTTCAAGTTGGAACAGTTTCCATATGGGCGAGACTGTATCACTTGCGAAGGGGTGGGTAGTGATGGCACACAGCGGCAACGATATCGAAGCACTCGTGCGCGAAGAAATGTGGCTGACCGCAGAGGAAACACACGCTGAAGCCTGGGCTGAATGCGTGTCTGCGGGCGTCGAAACCGAAATCATGGCTGAAGCCGCGCTTGAAAAGGCGCTGGGCGAATTGCTTCGCACCAATGGCGAAAGCGCGACGCTTGCTATGCTGGATAAAATGCGTGGCAAAGTGGTTGCAGGCGAATTCGAATCTCGTACCACGCGGCACTAATCGCCGATCGATCATGGCATTGGAATCTGGTTTGAACGCGTATTTTCATAGAAGCAGTCTTATTCTTGCCCTGTCCGGTGCCATGCTTTTTATGGGGCAGCTTTGCGTCGCCTCACCGGCATGGGCACTGAGCGAGATTCAGCGAGAAGACTTGCCGCCGACTGGCGAAGAGCAGCCGCAGGTCGCGCCTGATTCCAATTCGGACCAGCAACCAGCAGAACCCGACACCAGCGCGCCTGCTGACGGCAATGAGCCGGCAAGCGAACCCGATGAAAACTCACTTGCGCGGCCGGATGTCGATCCGAACGCGCCGCTTCCCGAAGTATTTTACGACGTTCAGCAATTGCCGGAACCTGTGCGCCGTATGCGCCAACTTCTGCTGGACGCTGCCAAGACTGGTGAGGTTGAGAAGCTTCGCCCGCTGCTGGGTCAAGGTGATGCTGCAACGCAGCTTTCTCTGGCGGACATTAACGGCGACCCTATCGCTTTCCTCAAGGGACAGTCGGGTGATCCGGCTGGCGAAGAAATTCTTGCCATCATGGAAGAGGTTTTGTCTGCCGGCTACGTCCATCTGGATAAGGGCACGCCGGAAGAACTTTACGTGTGGCCCTACTTCTTTGCATATCCGTTGGAAAAGCTGACACCGGCACAAAAGGTCGAAATATACAAGATCGTCACCGCCAGCGATTTCGACGAGATGCAGAATTTCGGTAATTACATCTTCTTCCGGCTTGGAATTACGCCGGACGGACATTGGGCGTTTTTCGTCGCTGGCGAATAATCAGGCGCGCAGGGCTTCCTCGAATTCAACGGGCTTGCCCTGCCCCGGCTTCACAATCTCGCCTTCCCACATGACCCGTTGGCCGCGAATGATGGTGCCGACGGGCCAACCTGTGACCTGTTTACCGTGATAGGGCGTCCAGCCAGCGCGCGAGCCTGCCTGCTCGTTGGTTATTGTCACGCGGCGCTTCAAATCAACAACCGTGAAATCAGCATCATAACCCGCAGCAATTCGACCCTTGCGCGCCATGCCGAATATTCTGTTCGGGCCGTGGCTTGTCAGGTCCACCAGTCGTTCAAGCGAAAGCCGACCGGCATTCACATGGTCCAACATGGTCGGAACTAGCGTTTGAACGCCCGTCATGCCCGAAGGCGAGTCCGGATAGGGCTTCGCCTTTTCTTCCAGCGTATGCGGTGCGTGGTCTGAGCCGAGCACATCGACAATGCCCTGTTCCACACCGCACCAGATGCCATCGCGATGCCGCGCGGCGCGCACCGGTGGATTCATCTGGATCAGCGTACCAAGACGCGCATAATCGTCGGCTGAAAGCGTCAGATGGTGCGGGGTAGCCTCGCAGGTGGCAATGTCCTTGTGCTCACGCAGAAATTCAATTTCTTCTGCAGTTGAAATGTGTAGCACGTGGATTCGTGCACGCGCGCGGCGCGCTACTGACACCAATCTTTGCGTGCATTGCAGCGCTGCAACCTCGTCGCGCCACACCGGATGCGATGCGGGATCGCCGGCAATGCGTTCGCCCAGTCGCTCACGGAGACGAAATTCATCCTCTGAATGGAAAGCGGCGCGGCGACGTACATTCTTGAGAATCGAATAAACGCCTTCATCATCCTCCACCAGTAGATCACCAGTCGATGAACCCATGAACACCTTGATGCCCGCCGCGCCCGGCAGGCGTTCCAGTTCAGCAACATCATTGGCGTTGTCGCGGGTTCCGCCTACCCAGAACGCAAAGTCACAATGCATACGGCCAGTCGCCCTTTGCACCTTGTCTGCCAGCGCTTCCTCACTGGTGGTCAGAGGCTTGGTGTTCGGCATCTCGAAAACGGCTGTAACGCCGCCCAGAACGGCAGCGCGTGACCCTGTTTCCAAATCTTCTTTGTGTTCGAGGCCCGGCTCGCGAAAATGGACCTGACTGTCAACCACGCCCGGCAGGATATGAAGTCCGGCGCAATCGATGATTTGCGACGCAGAAGCCCTCGACAAATCGCCCAGTTGCGCGATCCTGCCATCCTTGACGCCTATGTCACGCGCACCAACGCCGTCATGGTTCACCACCACAGCGCCTGTCAGGATCATGTCGTAGGTTTCGGCCATTCCAATCTCCTGCCTTGCCCGTCAAGTCGCTGCGGCTTACGTAAGGAGCGATTCAATTGCAAGAAGTTCGCAATGCCTGTTGTCATTCTTGAAGACCGTGCTCTCATTTCCGTTGCCGGACCCGATGCGGAACATTTCCTGCAAAATGTGCTGACAACGGATCTCGACAAACTTCCAAAAGGGATAGCTGTGCCGGGCGCACTGCTAACCCCGCAGGGAAAAATTCAATTCGATTTTTTGATCTCCCGTCGAGGCGAAGATGGCTTCCTGCTGGAGTGCCGAACAGACATCGCCTCTGATTTCGCCAAGCGACTCACATTTTACCGGTTACGGGCAAAGGCCGATATTACCTTACAGAATCAGCCCGTTGCATTAATCTGGTCGGAAACTGATTCCGGTTCCTCACAAACTGATTCAACGCTGGTAAGCGATAGTCGGTTTCGTACCCTTGATGTGTTTCGTGACTATGGAAGGGAAGCCGCTGCAACCGCCTCGCGTGAAGAATGGAACCTTCTGCGTGTCGAAAACGGAGTTGCAGAAAGCGGGAGCGATTACGAGCTTGGTGATGCCTTTCCGCATGACGTGCTGCTGGATCAGCTTGATGGCGTCGGATTTCGCAAGGGCTGCTATATCGGGCAGGAAGTCGTTTCGAGGATGCAGCATCGTGGAACAGCTCGTCGCCGTGTGTTGCTCGCAGAATCAGCGCAACCCTTGAATCCACAGGCGGAAATTTTCGCTGACGGAAAGCCTGTTGGCAGGCTTGGCACAACAGTCGGGACGAAAGGTTTGGCGATTGCCCGCATCGACCGCGTCAAGGCGGCGATGGATGCAGGCGTTCCGCTGCTCGCAGAAGGCACGGAGTTGAAATTGGCAATACCAGCCTGGGCGCGCTTCAGCTTCCCCGAACCGGGTGCGGAGGAAAGCTGATGGCCGACCGCATCGGGGCCCCTGCCCGGGCCTGGCAGCGAATGCTCTCGGGCAGGCGGCTTGACCTGCTCGACCCTTCGCCGCTTGACGTTGAAATTACCGACATCGCGCATGGATTGGCGCGGGTAGCGAGATGGAACGGGCAGACGAAAGGGGTCCACGCCTATTCGGTCGCGCAACACTCCCTGCTCGTCGAGAAGATATTCAATGAATTCACGCCCGAAGCTTCCGCCGAACGGCGTTTGGCAGCGCTTTTGCACGATGCACCCGAATATGTGATCGGCGACATGATTTCGCCGTTCAAGGCGGTGGTTGGCGGTGGCTACAAGGAGGTGGAATCACGCCTTCAAAGGGCAATTCACCTGCGCTTTTCTCTTCCTGCGGAATGTCCCGCAAATCTCAAGACGGCAATCAAACGCGCAGATCATGTGGCAGCCTATATTGAAGCAACGCAACTGGCTGGTTTTACCGTGACGGAAGCCAATCAGTTCTTTGGCAGGCCGCGAAATATTGATCTGTCACAGTTCGATATTTCGCCGCTTTCAACGACCGCAGTGGAACGTCATTTTCTGGACAGGTATGCCGAGTTGGATCGCCTGAGATAGGCCGATCCATCAACGCGATTGAACGATCCGTTTGATCAATTGATTTTCCTTGGTCAGCGAACTGGTCTATCAGCGTTGTCAAATGGAGACTTCCAAATGAGCACGCAGGTTGCAGCTTCCCGCCACAGCAGTTTGCCATGGCTCATAATCATTTGTGGATGTCTTATTGCGGCTCTGACATTCGGGCCGCGCTCCGCCATGGGTTTCTTCCAGCTTCCAATGCTGGGTGATCGTGGGTGGGACCGCACGACATTCGGATTGGCAATGGCAATCCAGAATCTGTTCTGGGGCATCGGACAGCCATTGTTCGGCGCCCTGGCAGACAAGTTCGGTACGTGGCGTGTGCTGCTGATGAGCGGAATACTCTATTCGCTCGGCCTTTATCTGATGACCGTCGCGGAAAGTGCCAGCATGCTCTATCTGAGCGGTGGTGTTCTTGTTGGCCTCGGCGTGGCAGCAGGTTCCTTCAGCGTGGTGCTATCAGCCTTTGCGCGCAATGTATCTGCAGAGCGCCGCAGCTTTGTATTTGGCCTCGGCACCGCTGCGGGTTCGGCAGGTATGTTCCTGTTCGCGCCTATCAGCCAATCTCTCATTACCAATTACGGGTGGCAGGATTCTCTGGTCATGATGAGCCTGTTGATGCTCATCATTCCAGTTCTAGCCATACCTTTGGCAGGAAACTCGCGGTCCGGGTCAGCCGCTCGGGCCGAATTTGAACAAACAGTTGCCCAAGCGCTCAAAGAGGCTTTCGGCCATCGGTCATACGTTTTGCTGACAGTTGGCTTCTTTGTGTGCGGCTTTCAGGTGGCATTCATCACGGTCCACTTCCCGCCCTACCTACGGGATATTGGCATTGATGCGACCTATGCCGTGATCGCGATGTCCATGATCGGTTTTTTCAACATTATTGGTTCGCTTGCAGCAGGCTTCATCGGCCAGCGTTACTCCAAGCCCTATTTCCTCGCTTTCATCTATCTTGCGCGTTCAGTTGTGGTCACTGCGTTTCTGCTGCTGCCGCAGACGCCCTTCACAGTCGTTACTTTCGCCATTGTGATGGGACTGCTTTGGCTCTCAACTGTGCCGCCTACAAACAGCCTTGTCGCAATCATGTTCGGTACGCGGCATTTGGGAATGCTGGGCGGCGTCGTTTTCCTGTCCCACCAGATTGGCTCGTTTCTCGGCGTCTGGCTTGGCGGATATCTCTACGACCATTTCGGAACGTATAATCCAGTTTGGTGGCTCGGCGTCGCACTCGGCGTATTCGCCGCCATCGTTCACTGGCCTATCAAGGAAGCTCCCGCGCCACGCCCTGCACTTATTCCTGCTGAATAGCGCGACGTACCGCAGCGAGAAACGACGCGCGAGATTCCGGAACACCTATGCCCCTCGGTTCGTAAACATGGCGGGCAAAGAAGTGTGACGTCATTCGGAACGCAGATTCAAGCGTGAGCATATCAGCCGTTTCACGCGCATTCGGGCGTAAAAAGGCTGGCAAGGGAAAGAGTTTCTCATGCCAGGGCGCTCCGGCTTCGGCCGACACTGCGCGGCCTGATTTGGGCGAGACATAGACAAGCTGTTCGCGCTGACCGGTGACGGCACATTCCTCCAGATCAAGACCAAAGCCAAGTTCTTCCAGCACCATAAGCTCGAACCGAGCAATGAGCATGGCCGCAACTTGCGGCTGGTCAAGATGCTCAAGCACCACGCCAAGCGTCTCGAACAAACCCGCGTGCGGATCGCGCTCGGGCAGCAAGCGAAGGTGGGCCGCAGCCGTTTGCAGCCCGAAGATTGCGACTGCGCTGTCCATGAGCCTTGCAGCGTTCAACACCAGCGGCTCGACCTGAAATGTTCCCAGATGTTCATCCAGCCGTGCACGCCAGACCAACTCAACCCGATTACCGGATTGCAACAGCGGTTGTTGCCTGCGAGAGCGTCCACCTTTGACAATGCCCATATGGCGACCGTGGCCGCGCGTCATAACCTCAAGGATGACGCTCGTCTCGCCGTGCCTTCGGGCACCAAGAATGATACCTTCGTCTCGCCATTCCATATCAAAGTTGGACCATGTGCGTCCGATTGCTGCAAGATCACTCGCTTAGTGGCAAGTGCCGGGTCTCAAGCGTCAATCCCTGAAATCCAATCCCATTTCGCGATAGCGCTCCGGGTCGTCGCCCCAGTTTTCCCGCACCTTCACAAACAGGAACAGGTGGACAGGCTGCTCCAGAATCGCGCCAATCTCTTTGCGGGCGGAAGCTCCAATCGCCTTGATGGTCGCGCCCTTCTCGCCAAGAACGATCTTCTTCTGGCTGTCGCGCTCCACGTAAATCACTTGCTCGATCCGTACGGAGCCGTTCGGCAATTCTTCCCATTTTTCGGTTTCGATATGAGAAGAATACGGCAATTCCTGATGCAGCCGCAGGTATAGTTTTTCGCGCGTTATCTCAGCCGCCAATTGCCGCATCGGCAGGTCGGAAATCTGATCTTCCGGATAATACCATGGGCCGGCAGGGAGAGCTTGCGCCAGATAGTCCAGCAGGTCCGCGCATCCCGATCCGTTCAATGCCGAGATCATGAAGGTTCGCTCGAATTGTGCTGCCTCGTTTGCCTTGGCAGCAAGGGCCAGCAGGTTTTCCCGCTTGGTACGGTCCACCTTGTTCAGCACCAGAACCTTGGGCTGACGCACCTCGGCCAATCCTTCCAGAGTACGCATTGCATCGTCTTTTAATCCGCGCTCAGCATCGATCAGCACCAGCACAATATCAGCGTCTTTTGCGCCACCCCATGCGGTTGTCACCATCGCCCGGTCCAGCCGGCGGCGCGGCTTGAAAATGCCCGGAGTGTCAACCAGCACGATCTGCGCATTCGCATGCGTTGCGATTCCGCGGACAATCGCGCGGGTGGTCTGAACCTTATGCGTGACAATGGAGACTTTTGCGCCCACCAACTGATTGATCAGCGTGGATTTGCCCGCATTGGGCGCGCCAATAATGGCAACGAAGCCAGAGCGTGTCGATGGTTCGCTCATTTTGGCTCCCCTTCCCTTTTCCAAACACCTTCGCGCAGCAGGACAAATTCCGCGGCAGCCTGCTCAGCTTCCCGCTTGGACCTGCCACTTCCCGTCGCGCTCGCCAACCCGGCAATGCTGACCGTTACTGTAAAAACAGGATCATGATCCGGGCCTTCCCTACTATCAATGTGATAGGTCGGTGTGGCCTGCACCGACTGATGCGCCCATTCCTGCAATTCAGTTTTGGGATCGCGGCGACCGGGATCAAACATGCGCGACCGCTCGAGCCAATACCGATGCACAAAGCTTTTTGCCGCGTCCAAACCGCCGTCCAGATACAATGCGGCAATGAGCGCTTCCAGCGAATCAGCTCGCAGATTTGTGCGCCTTTTGCCGGCGACACCGCGCAATTCCGGCCCGACACGAACAAGCTCCGGCAGACCTATCTCTTCCGCAATAGCCGCCAGCGTTTCAGCGTTCACCAATGCATTCAGGCGCACGGAAAGTTCTCCTTCCGGCGCTTTCGGATAGGATTTGAACAGCAGATCAGCAATGATGAGACCCAACACGCGATCGCCGAGAAACTCGAAACGTTCATAATCGATCCCATCCGAATTGCGCGCGCTCGCATGAGTAAGTGCGCGGCGCAGCATTTCAGGATCGGCGAATCTGTGACCGGTACATTGCTCCAGCGCCAGCGCCAGTTCTGCGCTGCCGGACGCCTTTGCTCGGCGAGGCTGGCTCACGATACTACCTTATGACGTTAAAGAAACGGGACGGCCGCAATTCGGTCGGCCAGCGCCAGATTTCGAGCGGGCTTGCCTTGCCCGCTATGGAAAAGAATATGATGTTCGCGCGGCCAACGAGATTTTCATATGGCACATAGCCCACCGACAGGCGGCTATCCGCTGAATTGTCCCGATTGTCGCCCATCATGAAATAGTGTCCGGCGGGCACCACGAATTCGCGCGTATTATCGGTTTCACTGTCCGGGTAAATATCGAACGTGTTGTATGAAACGCCATTGGGCAGCGTTTCCTTGTAAACATCGATCGGACGGTTCTCAGCCGTAATATCTGGATTGTCGATCTGACCGACCTTTTCGCGCGGCACCGCTACATCGTTGATGAAAAGCTGGCCGCTACGCATCTGTATGCGATCACCGGGCAGCCCAACCACGCGCTTGATGTAGTCAACCTGCGGGTTTGGCGGATATTTGAACACCACGACATCGCCGCGCTCGGGTTCACCACCCCAGATCCTTCCGTTGAAAAGCGGCGGAGAAAACGGCAGCGAGTAGCGCGAATACCCATACGCCCATTTCGTAACGAACAGATAGTCGCCTTCGAGCAGCGTGGGCCGCATTGAGCCGGAGGGGATGGAGAACGGCTGGAAAAACAACGTTCTGATGACAAGAGCCAACAGCAGAGCCTGCACAATGACGGAAACGGTTTCGCCTATTCCGCCCGATTTTTTACCAGCTTTGTCAGCCACGCTCATGCATTCCTCAAATTTCGCTGGCTCGGTATAGTTGCTCACACAACCAAGAGCAACGCTGCACAACAGTATCAGTGCGGCGGCAATTCGACCGGAATTGCCTCGATGATAACAAATGCCTGAGCCAAAGGATAATCGTCGGTGATCGTAAGATGCACCAGCGGGCGGTGCCCGGCTGGCAGCAATTCACTCAATCGCCTCGCCGCTCCACCTGTCAATTCCATTGTCGGCTTGCCGCCGGGCAGGTTCACAACGCCCATATCGCGCCAGAATATGCCGTCAGAAATGCCGGTTCCAAGCGCCTTCGCGCACGCTTCCTTGGCGGCAAACCGCTTGGCGTAGGACGCGGCGCGCTGCGCCCGCCGTTCTGAGCGCGCCCTCTCAACATCGGTGAAAACGCGGGCAATGAAACGCGCCTCATGGCGTTGAAGCGTTTGCTCTATGCGCCTTATATCTATCAGGTCGCTACCGATGCCGATTATCAATCCACCATCCTAAATGTTTCTGCTTCCGGGCTTGATCGGCGGAATGGCTGCGAGCTCTGGAGGCAGCGCATCTGCCGGATAGGCCGGAACTTCGTACTCAGCCAAAGCGATCAGCGGAACGCCAACATCCGTCTTTCCCGCAGATCGATCAATAATGCATGCCGCAGCGACCACTTCCGCGCCGAGATCACGCAAGCATTCAATGGTTTCGCGAATGGAAAGGCCAGTCGTGACAATATCTTCGACGATGACCACCCTCGCGCCTTTTTCAATTTCAAACCGACGAAGTTTGAACTTGCCCTGCTCACGCTCCACCCAAATGGCAGGAACGTGCAAATGCCTTGACGTTTCGTAGGCCGGGATCAAGCCACCGACTGCCGGTCCGACCACATAATCAATCTGGCCAGACACATTTTCCCGAATCTTTCCGGCCAGCGCGCGGCAAAGCTTCTCGGTTTTGTCGGCATGCATGAAAACACGGGCCTTCTGAAGAAAGACAGGGCTGCGCAAGCCGGAAGTCAGGATAAAATGCCCTTCCAGAACGCCTCCAGCTTCGCGGAATATATCGAGTACTTCACTTGTGTTCATTTGGTTCCTAGCCGTTCACCCTGCGCGCATCACTTACCGCCGGCGAGTTCTTAAGCTCTGATAGCAATTGATTGAGATGCTTCAAATGCCAGACTTCCAGATCGAAGGTCATTTCCGAGAAATCGGGCGCGGTGCGGCCCATCGAGAGCGAATGGATGTTTGCGTCGTTAGACGCAATCACCTGCGCAATCTCTGCAAGTGAACCCGGTGCATTGATAGCTGTCACGTTGATCCTTGCCGGGAACCGCTCCTTCATCTCTTCGTCAATATCCCAACGCACGTCGATCCATCTTTCCGGCTGGTCATCGAATGCAGTCAGCGATGGTGACTGGATAGGATAGATCGTTATGCCGTGCCCGGGCTGGATTATGCCGACAATCCGATCACCCGGCACCGCGCCTTCAGGGGCAAAGCGCACCGGCAAATCCCCACGCGCACCCCGAATTGGTACGGCTCCATCCGACCGTTCGTCAGCTTTTTCTTTCTTGGTCGAACGGCCCGGAATCCTGAACAACATGCCGGCTGCGTTGCGCATATTGAACCAGCCTTCCTCGCGCTGCCGAGGAGGCTGCGGTCCGATACGTTCTTCCTTGTAGTCCGGGAAAACTGCCCGCAGCACGTCCGTTGACGCTAACTCTCCGCGTCCAACTGCGGCCAGAACATCTTCAATGTCCTTGCGCGCCAGACGATGCAAAACTGCCTTGATGCGCTCTTTGTCGAATGTTCTGCCAGCGCGCGAAAAAGCACGTTCGAGAATACGAGAACCAAGCCCGGAATATTGCTTGCGCACCGCAATGCGTGTTGCTCGCCGAATGGCGGCGCGGGCCTTGCCCGTTACCACCATATGTTCCCATGCGGCGGGTGGCACCTGCGCATCGGAGCGAATGATTTCGACCTCATCTCCGTTTTTCAGTTCGGTCATCAGCGGCATGATGCGGCCATTGACCTTAGCTCCCACGCAGGTGTTGCCCACGTTGGTGTGAACGGCGTATGCGAAATCGATCGGCGTTGCGCCCCTCGGCAACGCAATCAGCATCCCCTTCGGGGTGAAACAGAATACCTGGTCCTGAAACAGTTCGAGTTTCGTGTTCTCAAGAAATTCTTCAGGATTGTCGCCTTCGGAAAGCTGCTCAATCGTGCGGCGCAACCAGCCGTAGGCATTGGTATCCTTCGAAAGGGCGGGCGCTGCGCTGCTTCCCTTGTCCTTGTAGATTGCATGTGCGGCAATGCCGTATTCCGCAACGTCATTCATCGCAGCCGTGCGAATTTGCAGTTCAATACGCTGACGCGACGGACCGACAATCGTTGTGTGTATTGAACGATAGTCGTTCTGCTTGGGCGTCGAGATATAGTCCTTGAAGCGGCCCGGAACCATCGACCAGCTGGTGTGAACGTAGCCAAGCGCGCGATAGCAATCATCGACCGTATCGACCACCACACGAAACCCGAAAATATCGGACAGTTGCTCGAACGAGAGAGCCTTGGCCTCCATCTTGCGGAAAACAGACCATGGCTTTTTCTGTCGGCCTTTCACACCGGCTTTCAAACCGTGTTTGCCGAACAACTCGGAAAGTGTAGCCTCGATCTCCTGAATAACTGTCCGATTGCGCTCCGTCATTTCTGCCAATCGCGCGGTGACAGTGCGATATGCGTCCGGGTTGATCGTGCGAAATGCAAAATCCTCCAGCTCTTCGCGAACACTTTGCATACCCATCCGGCCTGCAAGCGGCGCGTAGATGTCCATGGTTTCTTCCGCAATGCGCACGCGCTTGTCGGCGCGCATATGCTCAAGTGTTCGCATGTTGTGGATTCGGTCGGCCAGCTTGACCAACAAAACGCGTATGTCATCTGAAATTGCCAGCAACAGCTTGCGCAGGTTTTCTGCCTGCTCTGCCTTTTTGGAAACCAGATCAAGCTTTTTCAGCTTGGTCAGCCCTTCGACAAGCTTTCCGATATCCGGGCCGAAAAGCTCGTCAATTTCCTGCCGGGTGGCAGATGTGTCCTCAATAGTGTCATGCAGCAAAGCAACGGCGATGGTCGCCTCATCAAGATGCATGTCAGTCAGAATGCCTGCAACTTCCAAAGGATGGGAAAAATATGGATCGCCGGATGCGCGCCTTTGATGCCCATGCTTTTGCATCGCATAGACATAGGCTTTGTTGAGCAGCGCTTCGTTCACGTCGGGCTTGTAGCGCTGTACACGCTCAACAAGCTCGTATTGGCGCATCATGGCAATATTCTCAGCATTAAATAAACATCATGCGCCGTGTCGAATGACACGGCGCATGATACACATATCTATACAACCGGCTGCACGAAAGAGCCGCGCCAGCGACAATCTTAAAAGTCGTCGCTTTTTTCCGGCGCTACCAGACCTTCGATGCCTGCAAGCAGTTCTTCTTCGCTCATCCGGTCAAAAGTAACGTTGTCTTCTTCGGCTGCCAGCTCAACGCCTTCAACCACCTGGTCAACAACTTCTGGAGCTTCTGCTTCCGGCTCGTCCACCTCGACATGCTTTTGCAGCGAATGAATCAAATCTTCCTTGAGGTCTTCAGGAGCCAGCATCTCATCTGCGATCTCACGAAGCGCCACGACAGGATTCTTGTCGTTGTCGCGCGGAACAGTTATCGCAGCACCCTGAGAAATCAGGCGTGCACGATGGCTTGCGAGAAGAACCAGTTCAAATCGGTTATCGACCTTGTCGATGCAGTCTTCAACAGTCACGCGGGCCATTTATCGCCCCTTTCATCACAGCATTCTTCCGGAGGAAGTGCGGCACATAGCTTGAGCGCACATTAAATTCAAGAGCAAGCCTTATATGATCCATGCAAAAAGGGACATTTCGTCGCCTTGTTTTTGCCAAGAAACGCGCCGATTTCTGCAGATGACGGAAACGCGAACAGCATGGCATTTTCGCTGACGCGGCGGAGTGTTGTTCAAATTATTGCAGGGAAACTATACTGATGTTCGATTCAAGAGAGCGAATTGCGCTATTCATTGATGGCGCGAACCTTTACGCCACATCCCGGTCACTAGGGTTTGACCTCGATTATCGCAAGCTTCTAACATATTTCCAGAAGCGCGGTTATCTGTTGCGTGCCTACTACTACACGGCACTAATAGAAGACCAGGAGTATTCTTCTATTCGGCCGTTGATCGACTGGCTCGACTATAACGGATACAAGGTAGTCACCAAACCGGCCAAGGAATTCACCGACGCTGCCGGACGCCGCAAGATCAAGGGCAATATGGACATAGAGCTTGCGATTGATGCGCTGGAGCTAACCGAAGTCCTTGATCATTATGTAATTTTCTCGGGTGACGGTGATTTCCGCACACTCGTGGAAGCCCTGCAACGCAAGGGCAAAAAGGTCAGCGTCATTTCCACAATTTCTTCGCAGCCGCCTATGATCTCCGACGATCTGCGCAGGCAGGCGGACCACTTTGTGGACCTGATCAGCCTCAAGAATGAAGTTGGCCGCGACCCGAACGAGCGCCCGCAGCGCCGCATCGAGCAAGACATTCCTGGCGACGAATTCTGATTTGTAACCGAGCCATGGCCGCCGTGCTTGAACCAGATCGGGATTGCTCGATCTGCCCCAGACTTCATGACTTCATTACTGATTGGCGCGGTCGGGAACCGGCCTGGCATAACGCGCCTGTGCCCAGCTGGTTACCACCGGAAGGCCACGATCATGTACGGCTGCTCATTGTTGGCCTCGCGCCCGGTCTCAGAGGTGCCAACCGGACAGGAAGGCCCTTCACCGGCGACTACGCCGGCGATTTGCTTTACTCAACGCTCACTAAGCTTGGTTTTGCGAGCGGCGTGTTTAAAGCACGCACGGATGACGGTCTTACGTTGCGACAAACTGCCATAACGAATGCTGTGCGATGTGTGCCGCCGGAGAATAAGCCGGTTGGAGCTGAAATCAGCAACTGTCGCCAGTTCCTGACCCCCACGCTCAACGCTTTTCCGAACCTGAGGGCGATTGTCACGCTGGGTTCCATTGCGCACCAGTCGACCGTGCGAGCGCTCGGTGAGCGTGTTGCCACATATCCATTCAAGCATGGTGCGCAATATGAGCTACTGGGAAAAGCAATTTTTCCCAGCTATCACTGCTCACGCTACAACACCAATACAGGCGTACTCACACAAGAGATGTTTGTCTCGGTTTTCAGAAACGTGCGGAGCTACCTCGACAGATAACCCGCCACGTCAGACGCTTACAAATGCGTACTGTACTGATCCGGATTCAGCGGCTTGGGCTTGAAGGCCGTAACCGGCTTTGGAGCCATGGGTCGGCTACGAGAAACCCCGGATTTGACCAAAGGCTTTACCGCAGAGGCCGCCTGCTTCTCGCGACGCATCCAGCCAGGCATGAATTGGGTAACAAAACGATCTGCAATCGACATTGACCTATCCTCCCGATAGACCCCGACGCATCCCCTGAAAGGCTTATGATACGCCTCTGAAGGATGGTGCGCTAACAACTTTCAAACTAAGCGTTCGCATCGCCATCACATTGCGGTGAAAAAATGGCGTTTCCCCCTCTCAAGCACAGATTCTGAATGAATCAGCCACGCTCTTTCAACAAACGTCCGCGCTCTCGCGCCCAATCGCGCTTTTTCTCGGTCTCCCGCTTGTCGTGCAGTTTCTTGCCGCGCGCCACAGCCAACAGAAGCTTTGCCCTGCCCCGGTCGTTGAAATAGATCTTCAACGGAACCATGGTCATGCCATCGCGCTCAACCGCCTGCGCCAAGCGCGCCATCTCGCGTTTGCTCAACAAAAGTTTGCGATGCCTGCGCGGTTGGTGATTGAAGCGATTGCCCTGCAGATACTCAGGCAAATATGAGTTTATGAGCCACATCTCGCCGTTCTCGAGCGAAGCATATGACTCTTGAATGTTCGCATGACCACCGCGCAATGACTTTACCTCGGTTCCGGTCAAAACGAGGCCAGCCTCGATCGTGTCCAGAATCTCATAGGAAAAGCGCGCCTTGCGGTTTTCCGCGGCGACTTTATTGTTCGGGTCTGATTTCTTTCCAGGTGCCATGCCGGTCAATTGGGCCGTGACGGCTAATTAATCAACCCCGCATGTTTCATTGCGGCGTCAATCTTCTCTGCAGTTGATGTTTCAATCGTCACCAGCGGGCAACGAACGACATTTTCCAGCTTGCCAAGGCGTGAAAGCGCATACTTGGAACCAGTTACACCGGCTTCGATGAAAATTGCCTTGTGAAGCGGCATGAGGCGGTCCTGCAATTCAAGAGCCTTCTTCGAGTCTCCCGACAACGTGGCTGCCTGAAATTCAGAGCAAAGCCGTGGAGCTACGTTCGAGGTCACCGATATGCAGCCAACACCACCGTGTGCATTGAAGCCCAGCGCCGATGCGTCTTCGCCGGACAATTGCACAAAATCCGTGCCGCATGTCATGCGCTGTTCAGAAACCCGCTCCACCTTTCCGGTGGCATCCTTGACCCCTACTATATTCTTGAAATCATTCGCCAATCTTCCCATGGTTTCTGGCGTCATATCGATGACTGAACGCGGAGGAATATTGTAGATTATGATTGGCAGGCGGGTTGCCTTTGCCACTGTGGCGAAGTGCTCATAAAGGCCCCGCTGCGTTGGCTTGTTGTAATAGGGAGTGACGACGAGAGCAGCATCTGCCCCCACCTCCTCGGCGAACCGGACGAGGCCAACTGCTTCAGCTGTATTGTTGGAACCTGCGCCAGCAATTACCGGAATACGTCCCTTTGCGACCTCAACACAGGTTCGCACGACTTCGCGATGTTCCTCATGCGATAGCGTCGGCGATTCGCCGGTGGTGCCAACAGGAACCAGCCCATTGGTGCCCTCGGATATCTGCCATTCGACAAAGGCTCGGAACGCTTTTGCGTCGAACGCTCCGCCTTTTTCAAAGGGCGTCACCAACGCTGTAAACGATCCGCTGAACATCTGCCGTATAACTCCCTGAAAACAAAAGGCGGCGCCAATCGCGCCGCATTCGTCTCTAACCCAATCCCGGCCTTTGCGCCACTGATTTAGCACGTCTTTGAACGGAAGCAGCAGTCGGTTGCATAATTGACGCGTCCGCGCATAGTCCCTAGCAATTTTGTGCCTGCCATAATTGCGCGCCGGAGGTCTGAACCATGCCTGATGCCGCTCACGTCGAGGATTTCTTTTATGATTCTGCGGACGGACTACGTCTTCACCTGCGCCTTCATGGAGAAAAGCAGCCTGACGCCGCTCCAATTGTGTGCCTCCCCGGGTTGACCCGAAACCATCGTGATTTCAGCGCTTTAGCAGCTCGTCTTGCTCAAGATTCATATCGGCCTCGACAGGTTGTGTGTTTCGACTATCGTGGACGTGGCCTGTCTCAATATGATGCCGATTGGAAAAAATATGAGATCGGCGTTGAGACAAGCGACATCATCTCCGGGTTGGATACACTCGGGATCACAAAAGCGCATTTCATAGGAACTTCGCGCGGCGGATTGATCGCGCACGTATTAGCCGTTTTGCGCCCGGAAATGTTGCAATCAGTTGTCTTCAACGATGTCGGACCAGTTCTGGAACCCGCTGGTCTCGCGCTCATAAAATCCTACCTGAACGCACCCACTGTCCGTCTTCAAACATTTAAGCAAGCGGCAGATGTTCAGAAGGCCTTGCATCGCGAAGCTTTTGGTGCCCTTGACGACAATGACTGGCTTGATGTCGCCCACGCCCTGTATCGCGAAATCAATGGAGAAATCCGTCCCGATTTTGATCCGGCTCTGTTGAACGGACTGGCAGCATTTGATCTTTCGCAGCCTGTTCCAACGCTTTGGCCGCAGTTCGAGGCGATGAATGCCATCCCGCTAATGGTGATTCGCGGAGAGAACTCGCTGTTGCTGTCACCTGAGACGGTTAGCGAGATGAAGAAGCACCATCCGGCACTTGAGATCGTTGTTGCACGTGGACAGGGTCACGCGCCTATCCTTCACAAATTTGGAATTGATCGGGATATCGCCGACTTCTTTCGCCGATCCGACTGATGTTGCACACAAAAAAGCCCGGCAGTTGCCTGCCGGGCTTTCTTCATCAGCTTGAGAGCTGATTAGAAATTGCGCTGGAAGCGGAGGAAGCCGCCGAAGCCTTCGACGCCAGGAGCATCGTTATCAACAGTGCCGTAGTCGGTGTAGGTGACTTCCGGAATGATGTGCAGGCCCTTGACGATTTCGTAATCGACGTTGGCAGCAACGCCCCAATCGCCGTCGAAGCCGTCGAAGCCCTCAGCATAGTTACCCTGGATGTTGAAGGTAGCCTTTTCCGAGAACTTGTACGAAGCACCGGCCCAAACAGCCCAGTTGCCGTTCCATGGCTTGTAGTTGCTGTAAGCCCAATCGTCGTCTGAGCCATAGCCAGCCATTGCGAACAGCGACAATGCGTCGTTCACGTTCACGTCGAGGCGGAGCTTACCAGCCCACTCTTCATAAACGCTGTCGTAGCCGACAACACCGGTGATCGCACCCCAGCCGCCAGCATACTTCAGACCGCCAACAACGTGCGGCATGTAGCTGTCGATTTCGAATGCGGAACCAGCTT